>NZ_CP068419.1:325000-925000 GCF_016757795.1 Gluconobacter sphaericus
AAGTGCCCCCCCATCCGTAAAGGAGCCACCTTTCGGGCCAAGCCGGTTGCATCATCTGTCTCCACCATCAGCCCACAAACTGTCGCCTCCCCTTCTGCCGGCTGCGGCCGATCCCCAGGAATCTTACGAACCAGTCTGTGCAATGACGCAGGCTTCCCCATCCCGATCACGCTATCGTAGTCGCCGCACATTCCAGCATCCGTCTGATAAGCCGTGCCAGCAGGCAGAATTCGGTGATCGGCCGTTGGAACATGCGTATGCGTCCCCACCACGACAGAAGCCTTGCCGTCGAAATAGGCACCAAAACCCATTTTCTCACTGGTGGCTTCAGCATGAACATCGATCAGGATCGCATGAACCGTCACTCCCAAGCGATGCCGGGAGAGGATTTCGCTGACGACCCGGAAAGGATCATCCAGCGGATCCATAAAAATCCGCCCCATCACGTTAATGACAAGTGCCCGGCGCCCACGACTGATTTCGACGATATGGCTCCCCTGCCCTGGGGTTCCGGCAGGATAATTGGCGGGTCTGACGATGTGAGGGGCCTGATTGATGTACCCGATCATGTCTCGCCGATCCCACGCATGATTGCCCAACGTGATCACATCGACACCGGCATTGTGCAGGCTCTTGGCAATATCGGGAGACAGGCCATATCCGTGTGACGCGTTCTCTCCATTGGCGACCACCAGATCAAGCGAGAGTTTCTGGCGCCAGTCGGCCAGGTTCCGGATAATGGCTTCACGCCCGCTACGCCCGATAATGTCGCCAAGAAACAACAGTCTCAACAGTCAGTCTTTCATAGTGATTTTGGAAAAATCGGTCCTGATGATTCCGCGCTCGGTCACGATCGTCGGGATCGGAATATCGTAAGGACCTCTGGGAACACGATCGACCTGTTGTCCGGCAAAACCGAAACCGATTGCCGTTACATCCAGCATGGCCAGAGTACGATCATAGTAGCCGCCCCCATATCCGAGCCGATAGCCAAAAACATCGAAGGCCAGAAACGGCACCAGAACCAAATCCGGAATATCGATTTCACCCTCGGGATGCGATGTACCAAAGCGACCTGCCACCATGATGCTGGCAGGCGTCCATCGCCGGAAGATCAGGGGGGAGCCTTTGCGCGTGGTTTCCGGCAGCAAAACCTGCCGTCCGGACACAGAAAGACCATGGCAGAGGGGGCGGAGATCCACTTCTCCGGCCAGTGGCCAGACCGCCGCGATCTTGCGAGCCGGGCGTGCCAGAATTTCTCTCAAGAGGAATTTCTGCAATACCGCCTCGTCATCAGGAGAAGCGGCCTGCCGCAACTGGGCCATTTTCAGGCGCAGGTCTTTTTTTAAAAGGTCGAGGTCAGAAATCTGTGGAGCCGCCAAAGCCGTTGGTCTTTTCAGCCCTCCTAGACCTGCAAGTGCAGGTGGGCACCGGTTAACGTGACCAGGGCCACGACAGAGCCAGTTCCCTAAGGAATGCTTATCGGCCCGGGGGATGATTTGCCTGACGCACCAGGCAGCTCCACCACCTATATTAGACTGCCCAGCCCGATATTCAATGTAAAGGTTGCAGAATTAGGGGGTGCGCTCGAGTTCCGCAGCCAGAAGCTCCGCCTGCCCCGCCAGACGTGCCAGACGGTCCTGCCTTGCCCCTTCAAGCCGAAGGAACTGCTTGGCCTGCTGAATCTGCGCCTCAGCCTGGGGTGAGATCTGCCGACGTTTCAGCTCAAAGATCTCATCGGCCATCAGCAGGGCGGCCATCATGAGCGTCTTGGATTCGCTTGCGGCCCCACCCAGAGTCCGCGCCCGCTGAAGCCAGCCTTCTACATGACGAGCCATGTCATAAAGATGCGCTTCCTCGCCATCCTGACACCCGACATTATAGACGTAGCCATTGAGACGAATGGATACCTGTCCCATCGGTCAGTCCTCCTTCCTGTCAAGCACGCCCTGAATGCGAGCGCACAACGCATCGATATTGGCCGCGAATTCCGAAAGATCCGGAGCAGAATGCAGCGCACGCTCGCAGGCTTCCTTCGCTAGCACATGACGCTCGGATGCCGCGGCGATCCGCATCATCGCTTCCTCAAGACGTTCAACCGTCTTATCGTCCTGCACACTATCTGTATCTGTCTCGTTTACCGCCACGATCTTTCCGTTCATGCACTCATTCTGCCAGTAAATGCCCGATTAAAATGCCCAATACAGATCCGCTCCGGCAAGACCATCAGGAAAGACCCGATCCCGGCATGGGGTCAAGGACATCACTACCTGCTCACTACCCTGTTTTCATAATTCCGTCCCGTCAGGAGATGGATCAACTGCTTCTGTCCTGGGATAAACCGTTTCTTGCCCTCTCCGCTGAAAGTGCGGGTAACGCGTTCGGCATCCGATGGTGGCTTGAAGTTGTGAGATCATGGGCCGGACGATCCATTCTGGACTGCGGCGCATCACCCACAATTGCCCGGCAGGCACTGGATGCAGGAATTGGCTGGGCCATCTGCCGGGTCAGCGCTGCCCAGTTCCGGGCCTTGGAAACATATAATGATTATCGCGGACGTATCCTGCCTCTCCGTCCGCCTAGCTCCTGCCGCCACAATCTGCGAGAACGTCCCCATGACAGCTTGTGATCTCTACCCCGTTCTGCCCGCTGGTTTTAAGACGGACGCTGCCCTTGAGGTACTCCGCGACATCCTCGGGCTGCCCACAATAACGGCTCTTCGCATCCCCGCCGGATGGACCCCGGAGGCAACACAGCTTTCACAGCTCGTGGACCTACTCCATGCTAATGGTGTCGCCATGATCCTGGAAGTCGCGGGATCGCTGGCTGACACACCAAAATCTCTTCTGGGGATCTGTGACGGACTCCATGCAGCCAACGTCGAAGAGCTTGTAAACCTGCGTAAGACGGTTGGAAGCGACATGCCTGTTGGCTGTCTGTGCACCAATCGCGACGACGCCATGAAGTCTGGCGAATCGGGGGCCGATTACGTCGCATTTCCGCCCGGCGATCTGGAGCTAGTGAAATGGTGGAGCTCCGTCATGGAACTACCAGTCATCGCCGAAAATATCCGAAATACGGAAGACGCCTCGTCTGCCATTACGGCAGGCGCCGACTTCCTTGCCATCCCACTTCAGTTCGATGGCAAGGATGCTGAGCGTTTTTCAGCGATGACCCTTCTTGCTGCCGGCTGACGCCGGTTTCAGCACCGGCACAGGCAGAAGTGTATCCTGCGTGAAGTAGAGAACGCCGTTGGATTGGGGGAAAGACCTACTCCCCAGACGATTGGTCTGACCTGCCGTATTTTCAAGGACCAGTTCGCCTGTCTGCGGGGAACGCAGCACGCCCAGCAGATCACCATACAGGGTCTTTAGCCCGATAGCGCGACCATGATTGCGTTGGATGGCCTTGCGCAGAGCCGCCTCATCCCATTTCCCATATGCAATCGTATAGCCCAAAATGTGAGTGAGCTGCCCACGATTGGCGGGCGCAAGCAGTCCACCCGGCCAGCGGGCGCTCAGACGCTCCATGGCGGCGTTGGGAATGGCAAAGAGCGTGTAGGGGCCCGGACCACTGATCCAAGGATCGAGTTTCGCAACCTGCATGGCCTTGACGTAATCGGAAAGTTCCAGCGATCCCGCAATGTTTTCATTGAGCGGCCGGTCCTCATAGGACAGCATCGGCGGCGAATGATAGGCAACCGGGCTGTTGGGAGCGCCGTCCGGGCTGGGCTGATATGCTTGGACGGCGCTCCCAGGCATGAGGGCCGCGCGGGCACTGATCTGGGTCTCGAAGCTATCCTGGTAGTTCTTCGTCCAGTCGGTACCCTGCCAGTCAGGATCGCCGCAAGCGGAGAGCGAGCCCCCCAAAAGAAGCCCCACGCCGAGTTTCAGTCCCTTCCCCCAGCGCGGAAACCATCCTGACGAGAAAACATCGAGTCGCACATCCATGCCTGATCGCACCATCCTGTGAGCGGGAGAAACGACCATAGAGCAGGTTGGCCGAATCAGCACCCATCCCCGCGCATGGTCCATCCGACGACCTTGCCGCTGACCAGCTCAAATGTCGTCTGACAGCTGGTGTTGTAATAGGTCGCCGGGAAACCGCCGCCCCATCCACCCATGCCACCCCAGCCGCCTCCCCAGCCGCCCATACCACCCCAGCCGCCGCCCCAGCCGCCCATGCCGCCTCCCCAGCCATCCCAGCCCCAGCCACCACCGCCGGAATACTGGGTCTGGTTATCAATATAGGCGAGGAACGTATGGCCCTGAGCGTCGTAGTTACGGGTGGGCACACCGAACTGACGCAGCACGTCCACTTCGGACTTGCCAACCATGGAATCCAGAACCTTGCGCTGCTGAAGGGTGGGGACTTCACAGGCCGAAAGACCCAGCAGCGCCAGGACGGACAGCAATCCAATTTTTTTCATCATCATTTTCCCCGACTGTGCCGCGGCAATGCGGTCATGTTCCTCTTTCGACACGTTCTAGCCCTTCTGACGCAAAAGAAGGATTAAAACTCCTGCAAGTTCTGAAAAGATCAGGCCAACCACAAAATGTCACTGATCCGCGGCGCTCCGGTTGCCAGCATGACCAACCGGTCAAACCCGAGCGCAATCCCTGAACAGGGCGGCAGATCCGGCAAAGCCGCCAGAAACGCCTCGTCCACTGCCCAGTCCTGATCCGGCGACAGTTCCATACGACGCTTACGATCCGTTGCAAAACGCTCCCGTTGTTCCACCGGATCGGTGAGCTCTTCAAAAGCGTTCGCCAACTCCAGCCCGCCCACATAAAGCTCGAACCGCAGAGCCGCACGCCCGTCCTCGGGGTCCCGGCGTGCAAGCGCCGCCTGTTCCGCAGGCCAGTGCGTCAGGAACGTCGGACGAGTGCGCCCGATCACGGGCTCGACACGCTCCAGAAGAAGCCGGAAAAACAGGTCCTCCCAGCTCTCCCCGTTCCGCAGGCCAACACGCGCCTGCCTGGCGAGAGCTTCGGCATTTCCCGCTGTCCCCAGCAAATCCGCCCCCACATAGCGGGCGAATGCAGCCTGCATCGTCAAACGCTCGAAGGGGAGTGACAGATCAATGACATCCATCCCCCGATGCACCACGGGCGGCAGAAGCACGCGCAGGAAGGATTCGGTTTCATCCATGAGAGACGACAAATCCGCGCCCGGACGATACCATTCGAGCATCGTGAACTCCGGGGCATGCGTATTGCTGGCCTCACCGTTGCGCCAGACACGCGCCATCTGGAACACCGGCCGTCCCGTCGCCGCGACAATCCGCTTCATCGCGAATTCCGGACTCGTATGCAGGAAACGCGCCTCACGGGAGCCGTCCGGCCCTTCAAGCTCCGTCCTAAAACAGCGCAGATGGACTTCTTCGCCCGGAACAGGAACCGCGAACGGCGTTTCCACTTCCAGATATCCGCGCTCTTCAAAGAAGGTCCGGACCGATCTGACCATCAGCGTACGGCGCTCAAGCAGGGGCAGGCGCTCGGCAATCCGGTCCGGATCAGCAGACAATACGGTCATGACGTCTCTCGCTCCTGTTGCAAAACCGGGACCCGCACCGCTAGAGGCATCACATGGATGACATGGTCAAGACAGCCCCACAACATTCCGCGAAACGTTCTGCAAAACGTCACACACTTCGCACACCGTCCGACCTGATCGAGGCAGGGCTGGCGGCGGAAGCCGACCGCGTAACGCTCGAAGCGGTGGGCGAACGCTTCACAATGGCCATTCCCCCCGCCTTTCATGAGCTGATCACGCATCCGGACGATCCCATCGCCCGACAGGTCATTCCCGATGCGCGCGAACTCGTCACGCTACCTCACGAAGACGCGGACCCGATTGGCGATGACGCCCTGTCCCCCGTCCCCGGCATCGTGCACCGCTATGCAGATCGTGCCCTGCTCAAGCCTTTGCTGGTCTGTCCACTTTACTGTCGGTTCTGTTTCAGGCGCGAACATGTCGGCCCCGGCGGTGGACTGCTTAGCGATACACAGCTTGAAGCCGCACTCGACTGGGTGCGACAGCATCCCGATATCCGCGAAATCATCCTGACAGGCGGCGATCCACTCATGCTGGCTCCACGCCGGCTAAAGCATATCGTGCAGTCCCTGTCCTGCATCCCGCACATCGAAACCATCCGCATCCATTCCCGCGTTCCCGTCGCCGACCCGGCCCGTATGACAGAAGACCTTCTGGATGCGATGGAAACCGACCGCGCCATGTGGCTGGTCGTTCACGCCAACCATGCCAGAGAGCTGACTCCGCAGGCGGCAAAGGCGATCCGAGCCGTCCTGTCCCGGGCCATTCCGGTGCTCTCGCAATCCGTCCTGCTGCGCGGGGTCAACGATACGGTTGAAAGTCTGGAAGCTCTACTGCGGGCATTCCTGAAAGCGCGGGTAAAACCCTATTACCTGCACCATCTCGATGCCGCCGCAGGAACAGGACATTTCCACGTTCCCGTCGCGGAAGGGCAAGCTCTGCTGAGGCAGCTACGCGGGCGCGTGACTGGCCTGGCCTGGCCAACCTACGTCCTCGATATTCCTGGTGGCCGGGGCAAAGTTCCGATCGGGCCGGAATATCTGGACTCTACGTCTCCGGGCACGGTCTCAACGCCTGACGGAGAGGCATGCAGCTTCACCTGACACGCCTCATAAAATGAAACCGCCTTATTTGGCGTCGAACATGTGAGTGGCATGGGTAATGGCCCCGCCCGCACGGATGGCGGCAGCCACAAGGGCGATCTCGGAGAGCTGCGCATCTGTTGCGCCGGCCTCGCGGGCTGCCTTGACGTGAAGCTCGATACAATAAGGACACTGCGTCGTCAGAGCGACGGCCACGGCGGCGAGCTGCTTGGTCAGTGCGCTCACTGCACCTTCCTCGAAGGCGGCACGGTCGAACTGCCAGAACGCATCCATACCCTTCGGGGAATTGGCTTCAAGATCAGAAATACGCGAGAGGTTCTTCATATCGTACATGCGGCTTCTCCTTGCCTTTCGCTCTGACCATCAGGGCAGCGACATATTCTGACATGACCTATCCGGAGCCCGGCCCCAAGCCCCCTACCCTTCACACTTTCCTGAAGACACAAACCGTCCAGCGCCCCTTGGCCTTGCTTCCAGCCCCCGTGCAGCGCTAGAAGCCCACAAGACGTGACAGAAAATCCCTTACCCAGGGTCATCAGGACACAAGCATGAAACAGCAAGCCAACCTTATCCGGGCCGGCCAGGTCATCGAGCATGACGGTCGCCGCTGGACGGTTCTCAAGCAGCAGATCATCACCCCGGGCAAGGGTGGCGCCTTCATTCAGGTCGAAATGCGCGACCTCAAGACGGGCAATAAGACCAACGAGCGTTGGAGAACGGCTGACTCCGTCGAGCGTCTGATGACGGAAGACAAGGACTACACCTATTCCTA
Source organism: Gluconobacter sphaericus (assembly GCF_016757795.1). Classification (GTDB taxonomy): domain Bacteria; phylum Pseudomonadota; class Alphaproteobacteria; order Acetobacterales; family Acetobacteraceae; genus Gluconobacter; species Gluconobacter sphaericus. Next base: position 332,432 of record NZ_CP068419.1, read on the forward strand.
CATGGATGGTGACAATGTCGTCCTGATGGACCCGGAGACGTTCGAGCAGCTGATCCTCGCCAAGGACATCTTCGGCGACCAGTTCGCCTTCCTTCAGGACAACATGCCGCTGAACGTCAAGCTGGTCGAAGGCGACCCGGTTGGCGTGGAACTGCCGCCGCATGTGACCCTGGAAATCACGGAAGCCGATCCGGTGGTCAAAGGTCAGACGGCCAGCTCGTCCTACAAGCCCGCCGTCCTGTCCAATGGCGTCAAGACGCTGGTCCCCCCGTTCATCGAAGCCGGTGAGCGCATTGTTGTCCGCACGGAAGACGCCTCCTACGTCGAACGCGCGAAGGACTGATCCACCATGCGTCTCTCCCCGCACATGGCCGTCATGCAGGGCGCGGCACAGAAGGCTTCACGCCGTCTGCTCCGTGATTTTGCAGAGGTCGAACAGCTTCAGGTCAGCATCAAGGGCCCAGGAGATTTCGTCTCCCAGGCCGATCTGCGCGCCGAAACCATCCTCCGCGAGGAACTGAGCCGTGCGCGGCCGGGCTACGCCTTCCTGATGGAAGAAAGCGGCGCTTCGGGCGGGGACAACTGGACCTGGCGCTGGATCGTCGACCCGCTGGACGGCACGACGAACTTCCTGCATGGCATTCCGCACTGGGCCATTTCCATCGGCCTTCAGCGCAGATTGCCGGACGGATCAGTCGAACTGGTCGCGGCGGTTGTCTACAACCCGGCTGCCAACGAAATGTTCTGGGCCGAAAAGGGCGTGGGCGCGTTCCTTAACGAGCGTCGCCTCCGCGTCTCCGGTCGCCGCAACATGCTGGAAGCCGTTTTCGCAACGGGCATTCCCTTTGCGAAGGTCCCTAGCAGCAGCCGTCTGCCGTTCGCCCGCGTTCTTGGTGCCCTGATGCCGCAGGTCGCGGGGATTCGCCGCTTCGGTGCCGCTGCCCTCGATCTCGCATGGGTGGCAGCAGGCCGCTACGAAGGCTACTGGGAATTCGGCATCAAACCATGGGACTGCGCAGCCGGTCTGCTTCTCGTCCGCGAAGCCGGTGGTTATGCGACCGACCCGGATGGCAACGAACTCCATGATTTGCCGGATGACGTGAATGTCGTTGCCGGAAACACCAACCTGCACGGCACCCTGCGCGCGCTCGTGCATGAGGCCCTGAACCGGGGTTGATCTACCGGAGCTGACGAAACTGCCCTCACGCCCCATTGCGGGAGTCGTGAGGCGTCGTCTAGGATCGGCCTGACATGAACAGGCCGATCCTCTCCTCCCTTTCTCTGGCGGCCTTTCTGGCCTGCCTCTCGCTGCCCGCCGCACAGGCACAGGTCACCAGCAATCTGGATGATCTGCCTCAGGGCAAGCCAGCTCCCACAGCAAAAAAACCGCCTGCGGCGCTACAGACGGCCCACACCTCCGCCGCACACAGCAACACGAAGCCGGTCTCGCAGAAACCTGCCGCGACATCCACGCCTGCCCCGGCAGCCACTCCGGTCAAATCTGCTCCGGCGCATGAGACGGTTCCGGGCGTTCCCCCCGCTCCGCCGCCGCCCGTCGTGCTGCCCCCGCCATTCGTTCCAGTCCAGCTCCATCCGCCTGTTCCTCCGGCGGACGTGACAGCTGTCGCCGATGCCGCAAGCCATACGGAATCGCTGCCTGACGGTGGATTGCGGGTTCTGTTCGCATCCGGAAGCGACGCGCTGAACGCCGACAGCCTCAAAACGCTGCAGACCTATGGAACCGAACTCTCCCATCACCCGGAAGAGCGGGTGGTGCTGATCGCTCATGCCACTCTGCCGGGCGATGACGTCTCCATGCCACGTCGCATCGCGCTGGCCCGTGCGCTCACCGTCCGTTCGATCTTCATTCACGCAGGCGTGGCCACGACCCGTCTCTATCCCCGCGCGCTGGGACGTCCGGACGCCGGAGACAGCGCACCTGCCGACCGGCTGGATATTGTCATCGAGACAAATCCCGCAGCCCCCTCACCTTCCGCAAACGGCCTGCCAAAATAACATCAGGAAAGACACGCCGTGACACGTCCTACGACCTATCTGCTCCGAATGGCCGTTTTCCTTGTCGCGGTCGGCCTTCTGGCCGCGACAATGGGCACGACCCTGCTTCATGCTTTCAACGCGAACCCCAAACTTGATGCCATCATCCTCGGCGTACTCCTGCTGGGCATCCTGTGGAACCTGCATGTCGTCCAACGCCTCATGCCGGAAGTGCACTGGGTTGAGCTCCTGCGTCAGCCCCGCGCCGGTCTGGCCGCTCCCAAGGCGCCGCGCCTGCTCGCCCCCATGGCCAGCATGCTGGCGGCCCGCAACCGCACGGACCGCCTGACGCTTTCGACCCAGACGACACAGGCCATGCTCGACAGCCTGTCCTCGCGTCTGGACGAAAGCCGGGAAATCTCCCGCTACATGACGCAGCTCCTGATTTTTCTGGGACTGCTGGGGACGTTCTACGGTCTTCTGCTGACGGTCAGCTCCATCGCATCCGTCATCGGCGGCATGTCCGCAGGCGGCGGCGATATGGACGTCATGTTCAACCAGCTCAAGACCGGATTGGCCGGACCGCTGGCAGGTATGTCTACAGCGTTCTCAGGTTCGATGTTCGGTCTGGCCGGCGCACTGGTTCTCGGCTTTCTGGATCTGACGGCCGGTCAGGCCCAGACCCGCTTCTTCAACGAGCTGGAAGAATGGCTGGCCGGTGTCACGCGCGTCAGCGGCAGCACGGCCATCGACAGCGACGGCGCACCTGTCCCGGCCTATGTTCAGGCCCTGCTCGAACAGACCGCCGAAAATCTGGAAACGCTCCAGAACGCCGTCTCCCGCAGCGAGGAAAACCGCGTCCGCGAACTACACATGCTCGACAGCCTCCAGGAGCGCCTGCGCGGCATGACGGATCTTCTGGCTGCAAACCAGACGCTCATGACTCGCACCGCCGAAACCCAGACTGCCCTCCTGCGCCATATGGGCGATGACGGTCCGGGCTCGCAGGGCACAGCGCTCATACGAATTGAAACGCATCTCAGCCGACTGATCCAGGAACTGCATGAAGGTCGCGCCCAGACGATCGGAGAGCTCCGCAACGATCTCCGTGTTCTAGCCCGCACGATCGCCGCGGCTTCTGGCAGCGCGCCCCCCCCCCCCGGCAGGCAGGACTGATCCATGGCCCGGCGCAGACGCGGATCTCACAACGCCCTCGATGCTTGGCCCGGCTATGTGGACGCTCTGTCCACCCTGCTGATGGTCGTGACATTCGTCCTGTTGGTGTTCGTCGTGGGGCAGCAGTTCCTTTCGGTCTCGCTGTCACGACGCGAACACACGCTTGACGCCCTGCAAAAGCAGCTGGCCGAGCTGTCTCACATGCTGTCGATGACAGAAGACAAAAACAAAAGCCTCTCCTCGACCGTTGCCACCCTATCGGACGAAAAGCAGCACAATCAGGTCCAGCTCCAGACTCTCTCGACCCAGATCGCCGCCCTAACAGGGCAACTTCAGTCAAAAGATCAGGCTCTGGCCTCGGCTGATGACACGAGCAAACAGCAGAATAGCAAGATCTCTGACCTGCAGGCCCAGATCGAGGAACTGACCCGTCAGCTTCAGGCAATCAGTAACGCTCTCGATATTGAAAAGAAGGCCGAACAGGGCAAGGACGCCCAGATTGCAGACCTTGGCAACAAGCTCAATCTTGCACTTGCCGACAAGGTCAATCAACTCAAGCGCTACCGGTCGGAGTTCTTCGGGCGCCTGCGCGACCTTCTGAAAAACCAGAAGGGCGTAAACGTCGTGGGAGATCGCTTCGTTTTCCAGTCGGAAATCCTGTTCCCGCAGGGCAGTGCCGATCTGACGCCGGAAGGCCGCAAGGAAATCACGACGCTTGCCCATACCTTCAAACAGGTCGCCTCAACGATTCCGACAGATCTTCCGTGGATTCTGCGTGTGGACGGTCACGCCGACCGCCAGCCGATCCACAGCGCCTTTCCCAGCAACTGGGAGCTGTCTTCCGAACGTGCCATCACCGTGGTCAAGCTGCTCATTGCCGAAGGTGTGGACCCGCACCATCTGGCCGCGACAGGCTTTGCCGACTACCAGCCTCTGGACGCTGCCAGCACACCGGCGGCCTATGCCAGAAACCGCAGGATCGAATTCCGTCTGACGGACCGCTGATCCCACTCCCGCCTGCCTTTTCACAAAGGCAGGCTTTTGCGCAGATCTACTGACATTTCTGCGATAATCCCTTATGTAGCACCCATGACCGATACCCCGCTCTCTCTTATCCGCAATTTCTCGATCATCGCCCACATCGATCACGGTAAATCGACGCTGGCCGATCGCCTGATTCAGGCCTGTGGTGCCCTGACCGCGCGTGAGATGAAAAACCAGGTCCTCGATTCGATGGAACTCGAGCAGGAGCGCGGGATCACCATCAAGGCGCAGACCGTCCGCCTGACCTATCCGGCCAAGGACGGCAAGGTTTACACGCTGAATCTCATGGACACGCCGGGCCATGTCGACTTCGCCTACGAAGTCAGCCGCTCGCTCGCTGCCTGTGAAGGCTCGCTTCTGGTGGTCGATGCCTCTCAGGGCGTGGAAGCCCAGACGCTGGCGAACGTCTATCAGGCCCTCGACGCCAACCATGAAATCGTCCCGGTCCTGAACAAGATCGACCTTCCGGCTGCTGAGCCCGAGCGCGTCCGCGCCCAGATCGAAGACGTAGTTGGCATTCCTGCCGATGATGCCGTCGAAATCAGCGCCAAGACCGGTATCAATATCGAAGGCGTGCTCGAAGCCCTTGTCCAGCGCCTTCCTGCCCCTACGGGCGATGCCGAAGCCCCCCTTCAGGCCCTGCTGGTCGACAGTTGGTACGATGCCTATCTTGGCGTCATCATTCTCGTCCGCATCAAAGATGGCCGCCTCAAACGTGGTGACCGCATCCGCATGATGCAGACCGGCGCGACCTATCATGTCGATCAGGTCGGCGTGTTCCTGCCCAAGATGCAGTCGGTCGACAGCCTCGGCCCGGGCGAGATGGGCTACATCAACGCCGCCATCAAGACCGTCGCGGACTGCAATGTCGGCGATACCGTCACTCTTGACCGCCGCCCTGCCGAGAAGGCTCTTCCGGGCTTCAAACCGTCCATTCCCGTCGTATGGTGCGGCCTGTTCCCGATCGACGCGGACGATTTCGAAAAGCTACGTGACAGTCTTGCGAAGCTGCGCCTGAACGATGCGTCATTCCACTTTGAAGCCGAGACCTCGGCTGCTCTGGGCTTCGGCTTTCGCTGCGGCTTCCTCGGCCTGCTTCATCTGGAGATCATCCAGGAACGCCTCTCGCGCGAATTTAATCTGGACCTGATCGCAACAGCCCCGTCCGTAGTCTACAAGATGCATATGACGGATGGCACGGTCGAAGATCTTCACAACCCGGCCGACATGCCGGAACTGAGCAAGATCGAAACCATTGATGAACCATGGATCAAAGCCACCATCATGGTACAGGACGAGTATCTCGGCCCGGTCCTGACGCTGTGCTCAGAGCGCCGTGGCATCCAGGTTGATCTGACCTATGTCGGCAACCGCGCCATGGCCGTCTACCGTCTGCCGCTGAACGAAGTGGTGTTCGATTTCTACGATCGCCTCAAATCCATCAGCCGCGGCTATGCCTCGTTCGACTACCAGATGGATGGCTACGAAGAGAGTGATCTCGTCCGCATTTCCATCCTTGTGAACCACGAGCCGGTCGATGCCTTGTCCTTCATCTCGCACCGCACAGTCGCTGAGCAGCGTGGCCGATCGATCTGCGCCAAGCTCAAGGATCTGATCCCCAAGCAGCTCTTCAAAATCGCCATTCAGGCCGCCATCGGCTCCAAAGTCATCGCCCGTGAGACGATTGGCGCGTTGTCCAAGGATGTGACGGCCAAATGTTATGGTGGCGACATTTCCCGCAAGCGCAAACTTCTGGATAAGCAGAAGGAAGGCAAAAAGCGCATGCGCCAATTCGGTAAAGTCGAAATCCCCCAGAGCGCCTTCCTCGCTGCCCTGAAGATGGACTGATCCCTGCCTTATGTCGAAAAGCGCTGCCATCCTGTTCGTTCACAATGAAGTCGACACGATCGGATGGTGGCTCGCACATCATGCGACCATCGGATTTTCAACACTGATCGTCTGTGACGACAATTCGACTGACGGAACAGCCGCGATTTTGTCTAACGCGGCCACACTCTACGACATCCGCGTCCATTCTTCCGATACAACCCTGACCGAACGGCTGGACCGTCAGACCCGCTTCCACGCAATGGCTCTGGAGCAGGGCAAAAACGAATTCGACTGGATGATGATCCTGGCGGCGGATGAATATCTGCATTTTGAAACCGCCAGATCCGTCGCCGAGTTCACTGCCGCCGCATCTGCCACCATGCTTCCGATAAACTGGTGCCTGTTTGGCTCGTCAGGCCGCACGGTTCCATCCCCCTTCTCTCCGGTTGAAACCTTTACACGGCATGGTCTGCTGAGCCTGCCTGATCATCGCATCGTTCGGCACCTCGTTCAGCCCCGCCAAATCGGCAACAATCTGCCCGATCCGTTTTCAGCACTTGATAAAAGTGCAACCTGGGCCGACAGTCGTATCCTTCATTTCGCCGCTGGCGATCATGAAAGCTTCCTGCGGCGCAACTCCAGCACCACGCCGGACAAAGCCTGGCAGAATTTCGACCGCAACGACGCCGAATATACAGGCGCGAGCCGCTGGCTGCCGGAAAGCCGCCGAATTGCCTCTTCCGTCGTACAGGCGTCGCTGACGGATCTTTACTGGCACCTCAAGGCCACCGTTACTCATGCAGATCGGTCCGTTTTGCAGGATCTAGGCCTAACACCGGCACAATTTTCCACGCCATCATCCCGCCAGCCCCCTCCGCAGTTCCATTTCTGCACACTCGGCCAGACGAAGCAGCTGATGAAGGACATGCAGACGGGATCTCTCGTGTCTGTCGGGGCGGGAGATATGAATTTCGGCCGTTACAATCCCCTGATCATGGCCCTCGAAGTATCGGATGGAGATGTCTGGAACGCTTGCCTCTTCACGGAGAACCCACTCCCCGGGCGCTACCTTTCCCTTCCCGGTTCGCCCACGCTTCTGCCGATGGTGCCGCTTCATGTCATGATCGCAGAAAATAAGGTCCTGTCGCCCATCAGTGGCGCAGAAATCCGGATTGCCATTCCCGACCATGCTCTGACCAAAATCGACGCCACTACGGCACTCTACACGCGGATGACATCATTCATGGTGCTGACGGCGGAAGGTCATGGTCTTGCCGATCTTTTGCGGGGGATCGACCGGCTGCCAGCGCCAGACGCCAGCGCGCTGGGCTGTGCCATTGCGATGCTTGCCCCCGACGACGCCGAACGCCTCGCGCAGGCCTTCCCTGGCTTGATCCCACGAAGCCTCATGCCGCTGCGTCCCCCTCAGCCCTGAAGCAACACTCTTCCGGAACAGCGCAAACATGATGAGGCGGCGCATGTTGTAAAATATACATGCTGGCCCGGGTGATACCGACAGTTTGGACGACCAATTCCGTCTATGATTTCTAGTCGGCAAAGACATACTCGACACGCGAGCAGATCACCAAGCTCGTTCAATCGAGCGAGCCACTCTTCAACAGCAAAAAAAACCAGAGAGCTCTTCGAACCCTCCAGAACCGAAAAAAAATCGAATCCGAAATGAAAAGATATGATCCGGCCCGTGGCAGGAACGGCTTTTTTGACTATAGCTTGGCCCAGCCATTACCTGCCCCCGGAGCGTCCGCTTGCTACTACCCAGACTCGACCGCTGGTTTCATATCACGGCCCGCGGTTCAACGATCCCACGTGAGATCATTGCCGGACTGACGGTTTTCGGGGCCATGGCCTATATCGTGGCCGTCAATCCCGCCATCCTTTCGGCAGCGGGTCTGGACCGCCATGACATGGTCATGACGACCATCGCCGGCGCAGTCGCCGGCACACTCCTGATGGCTCTCTGGGCCAGACTGCCCATCGCCCTCGCTCCCGCCATGAGCAGCAACGTCCTGTTCGCACAGGTCGTCGTCCAGCAGGCCCATGTCAGCCCGCGCACGGCCTTCACGGTCGTTCTGTTCAGCGGCCTGTGCTTCACAGCTCTTTCCCTCAGCCAGATCCGCCAGCGCATCATCCGCGGCTTCCCGCCTTCAATCGTCCTCGGCATCCAGATCGCCCTCGGCGCTTTCATTGCCCGGATCGGCCTGACAACAGGCGGGATCGCCGTCCCTTCATCTGAAGGCCTGACATTTGGATCCCTGCACAACCCGTCCGTTCTACTCAGCATGGCAGGTGTTGTCCTAAGCGCCATCCTCGTGGTGCTGCGCATTCCGGCAGGTCTGCTCATCGCCATTCTGGCCATCACCATGGCCGGCCTTTTCATCCAGACACCTTCCGGCCCGATCACTCATCTACCCGCCCAGCTTCTGGACTGGCCGCACTACCCGACCAACCTCTTCCTTCCATTCGATTTTCACGAATATTTTTCCCATCTCGGACTGCTCGTCCCCATCACCCTGTACTTCCTGCTAAGTGATTTCTTCGACGCAACCGCAACCATGATGAGCGTCGCCCATCGCGCCGGTCTGGACGGAACAGTCGAAAAACCCGCTCTGGACCATCGCGCCTTTGGTTCCGACGGTGCCGCAAGTATCATTGGTGCCTCGCTCGGAACATGCACAGTCTCCGCCTATGTCGAGAGCCTTGCAGGCGTTGAAGCCGGTGGTCGCACAGGCCTGAGCGCACTGGTCGTCGCCGTCCTGTTCGCCCTGTCTTCGGTATTCTGGCCGCTCATCACCGCTATTCCGGCCATTGCCACGGCCCCCGTGCTCATTCTTGTGGGCCTGAACATGCTCGGCAGCCTCAGTCGGGTCGCCGAAACACCCTCAGAAGCCATCCCGCCTCTGACCATGCTGCTCATCGCAGGTGTGACGGGGAATTTCATGCTGAGCCTGTCATGTGGCCTGCTGATCTACACCGCACTCGCTATCGCCACGCGCCAGTTACAACGCCTGACACCCATCGTTCTCGGCCTGGATGCCGCCTTCGTCTTCTACATGATCCTTCAGGCCCACATGGGCGCATGACTACTTTCGAGATGCAGTTTTAACTCTTTCTTTATGACTTCCGGGCAGGCTGTCTGTCATGACTTCCTGCCCCGCCGCCCCCCGCCACGTCTTCATTGCCACACCCTGCTTCGGTGGCACCGTCACACTAAACTACATGCAGTCCCTGATCAGCTGCATGGCCGCAGCCCCAGCCCATAACCTGCAACTGACGCTCTCGACCATCGGAAGTGATGCCCTTATCACACGGGCCCGAAACACACTGCTGCATCAGTTCGTAACCATGACCGATGCGTCCCATCTTCTCTTCATCGACAGTGATATCGGCTTTTCCATCACCGATATTCTCGCCCTTCTGGATGCAGATCGTCCCCTGATCGGCGGGACTTACCCTCTGAAATCCCATTACTGGGACAATGATACGGACCGTTTCATCGCCGCTGGAGAACCCGCCGCCACGGCCAGCTTACGTTATGTCGGCGACTGCACTGCGCTTCACGACGGCAGTGCACCAAGCGAAATAGCGGCCGTCTCTTATATTGGCACCGGCTTCATGCTCATGACGCGCCAGATGGTGCGCGACATGATCACCCATTATCCGGAAACGCGTTACAGCCGCATCGACGCCAGAACCGAAGGCAGCAGTCCGGACGTCCCCTCCTCAGACGCCTACGCTCTTTTCGACTGCCTGATCGATCCTGAAACCCGTACCTATCTTTCCGAAGATTTCGCGTTCTGCCGACGCTGGATCACGATGGGCGGAAGCGTCTCTCTACACCGCCGCCTTTCCCTGACACATACCGGCAGCACGACGTTCAAGGGCAACCTGGCCATCCGAACCCTATCCCTTTCCTAACCCCCCAACCGACCCAATCCGATTTCCCACGCCCCTTGCCACTATTCGGTCATATTGAAACGATTTAAGTAATCATGCGGTGTCGGGAGCGTGATGCATACATTCCCCGACACCGCTCCCCCATATTCAGACCATGGCCGCCTGCCGGAAATACGGAATATTACTTAGCGGGTCCGCCGCACCCGCAGCCGTATTGTAATACTGCTTGTGAAAACGGCTGAGAACGGCCGGATCACTCGTCGCCGGCAAGGCCGCTGAAACCCTATAATACCGGATACGCGCCATCGCAGACGCATATCTCAGGTTTGAAACCAACTGTGCACTCCTCGGCAGATCCTGCGAAAGCATCCCCTGTAGAATCCGTCCAAACCGCTTTCCGGCCGGATAACACAGAAAATTGACCCAGCAATCGTCATGCGTCGCGGGCTCCATCTGCCACAGTCCCAGAGCCGGTCCCCCACCAATCTGTCTTACATAAGTGCCCCGACTCTCCGCCAGAGCCGTTCCCGTCACCAGATTGACCGCAACATCCCCATCAAGCCCCAGCGCCGCCAATGCCGGAGCAACCACCAAATGCTTGAGCTGGCCCACATCAATTCCGCTCATGCCGCCCCCCTCACTTTGTGCTCAGGGACAAGGCAAAATGCACCATACCCGTTCCCAGAATGGATGTTACCAACGTGATGATCCCGGTAATGACCGCCCGCCCCCCGATCAGGCGGTCCAGTTTGCCGTTGACGACACGATTCCCCTCGTCAACCTTCGCTTCCAGCAACTTCATCTGATCCCGCAACGACGAAATTTCCTGCCGCATCTCAGTACGCAGTTCCTCGTATCGATCCGACAGCCCTCCTGCGATCGTCTCCAGCCGCAGCACCCGATCCTCAAGCATCCGAAGCGTATAAGCCCGTCTCTCATTTCCATCAGCCAGACTGATTGCCAGGCCTTCCCTGTCCGACATGCCGTCCCCCAAATAAAAAAAGCGCTCCCCGAGGGGAACGCTTTTGTGGCATTAAGCCATTAATATAGAAACAAACATGCCGTTTATCAACGAAAACCTAAAACCCACCATCTGACACAGGAAAAGCCGCCTTGGCCCTCCTGCCAGATAGGCGCATAATAGTGCCCCATGAGCGTTCCCACGACAGAAACACTTCTTGATCTGCGCGGTCTGGCCTGTCCGATGCCCGTCCTTAAGGCTAACCGCGCCCTGCGCGACATGCCGCCAGGTGCGAAGCTCCGTATCCTCGCGACAGACCGCGCATCCGTGGCAGATTTCCAATCCTACTGCCGCGAAACCGGCCATGCGCTCATTGCGTTTACAGACACCGCAGGCGTTCTTTCCTTCATGATCCGGCGACGTGCAGAAACGTCACCGTCCTGAAGAAACTCCAGCGTTCCCATGCTCGGGGCTGGCAAAACCTGTCTTCTGCCTGTAATCCCCTCGCTACCTTGTTCCAAAGTGTGCCTTGAGGCTTTTCATGCCCGAACCCATTGATGCCATGTCTTTCGAGGATGCTCTCTCCGAACTGGAGCGGATTGTCCGCGGCCTTGAAGGCGGCCAGATGAAGCTCGAGGACGCTATTTCCGCCTATGAACGCGGTGCTGCCCTGCGCAAACACTGTGATGCGAAGCTGGGAGAGGCCGAGATGCGTGTCCGCGCCATCGTGCAAAACGATGACGGCACGACAGGCACGGAGCCTCTTGCCGATACCGGAGAGTCCGGCCGATGAATGCCCCTACCACGTCTGTTTCCCTGAAGGACGCGCTCGCCCGCGCCTGTTCCGAGATCGAAAGCACGATCGACAACCTGCTGCCTATGGTGCCGGGAGACGAGTCTGTTCTTATTGAGGCCATGCGCTACGCAGCCCTCGGCGGCGGCAAGCGTCTGCGTGGTTTCCTGGCTGTCGAAGTGGCCACTCTGTTTGGCGCCGACCGCCAGGCCGCCCTGCGTGTCGCTGCATCGGTCGAACTACTTCACGCCTACTCGTTGGTACATGATGACCTGCCGTCCATGGACGATGACGACCTGCGACGTGGACAGCCGTCCACGCACAAGCAGTTTGACGAAGCCATCGCGATTCTGGCCGGTGACGCCCTTCAAACCCGCGCTTTTGAAATTCTCGTCGAGCCTGAAACCAGCCCCAACGCGACCGTTCGCGCCAATCTGGCGCTTGCGCTTGCACAGGCTTCCGGATCGGCCGGTATGGTCGGCGGTCAGGTCATCGACATCCGTGGCGAAGGCCGTGCCCTCCCGCTGGACCAGGTCCGTCGTCTGCACGCCCTGAAGACCGGTGCCCTCATCCGCTATGCAGCCGAATCTGGTGCCATTCTTGCCGATGTGGACGACGCCCGTCGCGCCGCCATCGTCGCCTATGGGCGTGATCTCGGGACCGCCTTCCAGGTTGCAGACGACGTACTGGATTCCACAGCAACCGCCGAGGAACTCGGCAAAACCGCGGGCAAGGACGAAGCCAGCGGCAAATCAACCTACGTCTCCCTGCTCGGCATTGATGGTGCCCGTGCCGAAGCCCGTCGCCTGAGCGACCGGGCCCGGGAGGCCCTTTCATCTTTCGGTGCACAAGCCGACGCCCTCAGGGCTCTGGCAGATTATGTCGTCGAGCGCAGGAACTGATCCCATGAGCAAGAATTCCTCTACGATTCCTACCTATGGCCGCTATCCCGAACTGGATCGCGTCCGTTTCCCTGCCGACATGCGGAACCTGTCCGTCGACCAGCTCAAGCAGCTTGCCGAAGAACTGCGCTCTGAAACCGTTGACGCCGTATCCACCACGGGTGGCCATCTCGGCGCCTCTCTCGGCGTAGTCGAGCTGACCGTCGCCCTGCACGCCGTTTTCAACACGCCGGACGACCGCATCATCTGGGACGTTGGCCATCAGGCCTATCCGCACAAGATCCTGACGGGCCGCCGCGACCGTATTCGCACCCTGCGTCAGCCCGAGGGCCTGTCGGGCTTTACCCGTCGTTCGGAAAGCGAATACGACCCGTTCGGCGCTGCCCACTCCTCCACCTCGATTTCAGCTGGCCTCGGCATGGCCGTTGCGCACCATCTGCGCGCGGAAGAAGACCCGAGCTACCACGAGCGCAACGTCATTGCCGTGATCGGCGACGGTTCGATTTCGGCTGGCATGGCCTATGAAGCCATGAACAACGCCGCAGTCGCAGGCCCTGGTGCGAACCGTCTGATCGTGGTGCTGAACGACAACGAAATGTCGATCGCCCCGCCGGTCGGCTCGATGTCGGACTACCTGTCGCGTCTGATGTCCTCGCGCCAGTTTTTCAGCCTGCGCGATCTCGCCGGCAAGGTCGCCAAGCGCCTTCCGGGCAAGATCGAGCGCACCGCCAAGCGCGCCGAAGAATATGCCCGCGGCCTGATCACCGGCGGCACACTGTTTGAAGAACTCGGCTTCTACTATGTTGGCCCAGTCAACGGCCACGACATGAGCCAGCTCGTGCCGATCCTGCGTAACCTGCGCGACGCCGACGATCAGGGTCCGATCCTGCTGCACATCATCACCGAGAAGGGCCGCGGCTACAAACCCGCCGAAGCCGCCGGTGACAAGTATCACGCCGTCAGCAAGTTCAACGTCGTCACGGGCGAGCAGAAGAAGGCTCCAGCCGGTCCCCCGAGCTACACGTCCATCTTCAGCCGCGAACTGATGCGCCGCGCCAAGACCGACGACAAGCTGGTTACGATCACGGCCGCCATGCCGTCCGGCACGGGTCTGAGCGCATTCGCAAAGGCCTATCCGGACCGCTTCTTTGACGTCGGGATTGCCGAACAGCACGCCGTCACCTTCGCCGCTGGTATTGCATCTGAAGGTCTGCGCCCGTTCTGCGCGATCTATTCGACCTTCCTGCAGCGCGCCTACGATCAGGTCGTGCATGACGTCGCGCTCCAGAACCTTCCGGTCCGTTTCGCCATCGACCGCGCCGGTCTGGTCGGTGCCGATGGCGCCACCCATGCCGGTTCGTTCGACCTCAACTACCTGTGCTGCCTTCCGAACATGGTGGTAATGGCACCGTGCGACGAAATCGAACTACTGCACGCTACGGCTACGGCCTGTGAATATGACGCCGGACCGATCGCCTTCCGCTACCCGCGTGGCAACGGCATCGGCCTTGATCTGCCTGAAAAGGGCGAAGTCCTGGAAATCGGCAAGGGCCGCATCGTCCGCGAAGCCCGTCGCGCGCCGAACGCCCGCGGTGGCGTCGCCATCCTGTCGCTTGGCCCGCGCCTGCATGAATCCTTGCGCGCCGCTGACCAACTGGCCGCACAGGGTGTTCCAGTCACGGTTGCCGATGCCCGCTTCGCCAAACCGATCGACAAGGGTCTAGTGGAAGATCTGGCAAACCAGCACGAAGTCTTCATCACGCTTGAAGAAGGTGCCATTGGTGGCTTCAGCAGCCTCGTCGTTCAGCACCTTGCCGAAACCGGTCTGCTCGACAAGGTGAAGTTCCGTCCGATGGCCCTGCCGGATCGTTACATCGATCACAACACGCAGGACGCACAGTACGAAGAAGCCGGCCTGACCGCACCGCATATCGTACGCACCGCGGCAGACGCCCTTGGCGTCGAAGTCGCCCAGCAGTCCGCCTGAACGACTGATGGCTAAACGCCGTGCCGACCAGCTCCTCGTTGACCGGGGACTGGTCGAAAGCCGGACACGGGCACAGGCCCTGATCATGGCGGGCCTCGTCTATACGAGTGACCGCCGGATCGCGAAAGCCGGCGACCAACTCCCCGAAGACGCGCCCCTCGCCCTCAAAGGGCAGGACCACCCTTGGGTGTCGCGTGGCGGGCTCAAGCTGATCCACGCGATTGAACATTTCGGGCTGGCCCCGAAAGGCCGCGTCGCCATCGACGTTGGCGCTTCGACCGGCGGCTTTACGGACGTCCTGCTCACGCATGGGGCTGCGAAGGTCTATGCCGTGGACGTCGGACATGGGCAGCTTGCCTGGAAAATCCGCTCGGACGAACGCGTCGTCGTCCTGGAAAAGACGAATGCCCGCGCCCTGACGACCGCACAGATTCCCGAACCAGCAGGGATCGTGGTCTGCGATGCCAGCTTCATCGGCCTGCGCACCGTCCTGCCTGCCGCCCTTGAGCTCACGACGCCGGATGCCTGGGCCGTAGCGCTCATCAAGCCCCAGTTTGAAGCAGGCCGCGGGGAAGTCGGCGCAAAAGGCGTCGTCCGGGACCCAGCTGTCCACGATCGCGTCTGCGAAGAAATTCGGGAGTGGTTCGCAGCCCTTCCCGGCTGGGAAGTCCTCGGGATCGAAGCCAGCCCCATTACCGGTCCGGAAGGCAATCGTGAGTTCCTGATCGCAGCCAGAAAAACAGGCACGGCACAGACTACTGCGGAATAGTTTGCTAAAATAGTTTTCCGAGGAAGACCGCGCTTTTCCTTTGGAACTGCAGGTCTCCCCCGTGCTATGGCTCCGCCGCCATGACAGCCGTAATCCATCCCGATATCCGTCCCCGAATCAATTCCGTCGCGTCCGACGATCTGAACGCTGCCGAGCGCGAGCGCATTCACGCGAAATCCGCCCTGTTCGCACCGCCCGAAGCACGTCTCACAGACGGGAGGCGCGATCTAGTAGGCCTGTCGCGCGAAGAATTGGCCGCACTCATGACGGAAATCGGCGAGAAGCCCTTCCGCGCCAAACAGCTCTGGCACTGGATCTACCATCAGGGCGCAACCGATTTCTCGGCGATGACAACCATCGCCAAGCCCATGCAGGCCAAGCTCGCGGAACATTTCGTCGTCAGCCGCCCCACGACCGCGACCGAACAAACCTCCGTGGACGAGACGCGCAAGTTCCTCTTCCGCTTCCGCGACGGCCAGGAAGCCGAAACCGTCTACATCCCGGATCGCCGGGAAGACCGGGGCGCTGTCTGCATTTCCTCGCAGGTCGGCTGCACCCTGTCCTGCACCTTCTGCCATACCGGCACCCAGAAGCTCGTCCGCAACCTCGGCCCTGCCGAGATCGTCGGCCAGTTCATGGCAGCCCGCGATAGCTACGGCGAATGGCCCAGCCCGAGCGCAGACATGCCGCGCTACCTGTCCACCATCGTACTGATGGGCATGGGCGAGCCGCTCTACAATTACGAAAACGTCGCCAAAGCCATGCGGATCATCATGGACGGCGAAGGCATCGCCCTATCTCGCCGCCGCATCACCCTTTCGACGTCCGGTGTGGTCCCGATGATGGATCGTTGCGGCGATGAACTTGGCATCAACCTGGCCATCTCGCTGCATGCCGTAACTAACGAACTGCGCGACCAGATCGTGCCGCTCAACCGCAAATACCCGATCGAGGAACTAATCGCCGCCTGCCGACGCTATCCGGCCGCATCCAACTCACGCCGCATTACTTTCGAATACATCATGCTCCGTGGCGTGAACGACAGCGAAGCCGATGCCCGCGAACTCGTGCGTCTGATCCGTGACTTACCGGCCAAGGTGAACCTGATCCCGTTCAACCCCTGGCCCGGCTCGGATTTCCAACCCTCGACCCGCCAACAGCTCACGAAATTCGCCAACATCGTAATGGACGCCGGCTTCGCCTCGCCCATCCGCACTCCGCGTGGTCAGGACATCCTTGCGGCCTGCGGTCAGCTCAAGACCGAAAGTGAGCGCCAGCGCCGTTCCGCCACCCCCGAAGCCTGACATTCGCCCGGTTTCCCTCTTCTCCCCGAGATGCTAGAAACGCTTCTCAAACGAAACACACCAAGGACCACGCAGTTATGAGCGCCCACCAGGACGTCAAGAAAGTTGTGCTCGCCTATTCTGGCGGCCTGGACACTTCGGTAATCCTCCGCTGGCTCCAGAAGACCTATAACTGCGAGGTCGTCACCTTCACCGCCGACCTCGGCCAGGGTGAAGAACTCGAACCTGCCCGCAAGAAGGCCGAAATGTTCGGCGTCAAGGAGATCTTCGTCGAGGATCTGCGCGAAACCTTCGTCAAGGATTTCGTGTTCCCGATGTTCCGGGCCAACACGCTCTATGAAGGCCAGTACCTGCTGGGCACCTCCATCGCCCGTCCGCTGATCGCACAGCGCCAGATCGAGATCGCCGAAGCCGTCGGCGCCGACGCCGTGGCGCATGGTGCAACCGGCAAGGGCAACGACCAGGTCCGCTTCGAACTCGGCTATTATTCGCTCAAGCCGGACGTAAAAGTCATCGCCCCCTGGCGCGAGTGGGACCTGACGTCTCGCACGAAGCTTCTTGCTTTCGCCGAAGAAAACCAGATCCCCGTCACGAAGGACAAGCGCGGCGAAGCTCCGTTCTCCGTGGACGCGAACCTCCTGCACTCCTCTTCCGAAGGCAAGCTGCTTGAGGATCCGTCGATCGGCGCGGAAGAAATCGTCTTCCAGCGTACGATTTCACCGGAAGCCGCACCCGACGTCGCAACCGAAATCACCATTGATTTCGTCAGCGGTGACCCGGTCGCCATCAACGGCGTGGTGATGACCCCGGCAACCCTGCTGACCCGCCTCAACGAACTGGGCCGTGACAACGGCATCGGCCGTCTCGATATCGTGGAAAACCGCTTCGTGGGCATGAAGTCCCGCGGCATCTACGAGACGCCGGGTGGCACGATCTTGCTAGCTGCCCACCGCTCGATCGAAAGCATCACGCTCGACCGTGAAGCTGCCCATCTCAAGGACAGCATCATGCCGCGCTATGCCGAGATCATCTATAACGGTTTCTGGTTCTCGCCCGAGCGTCGAATGCTTCAGGCCCTCATCGACACCAGCCAGCATTCCGTGACCGGCCGTGTCCGCATGCGCCTGTACAAGGGCAATGTAACCTGCGTGGGTCGTGAAAGCCCGCACAGCCTGTATGATACCCGCGTCGTGACTTTCGAGGACGACGAAGGCGCCTATAATCAACAGGATGCCCAGGGCTTCATCAAGCTCAACGCCCTGCGCCTGCGGCTTGGCGGCCAGATCGGCCGTCGCGGCGGTACGCTCTGATTTCTCAACAGACTCCCCGGGGGACCATGACCAGTCTGATCCGTCTTACATCCGCTTTCGCCCTGTGTGGCGCCCTCGCTCTGACAGGGTGCGCCGGTGGCCACAAGCAAGTGGATGATTCCGACCTGACGCCCGAACAGTTTATGGCGAAAATCCATGCTGAACCCGGCGTCAAGACCCTGCCGGACGGCCTGTCCTACAAGGTTCTCCAGTCGGGTCCCAAGGATGGTGAAAGCCCGCATCATGGCTCCACCATCATGGTCATCTATGAAGGCCGTCTCCCCGATGGTGGCATCTTCGACAGCTCTGACCAGCACGGTAACGGCGCCTATATGGAAATGCCGCTCGACGGCCTCGTACAGGGCTGGCTTGAAGCGCTGCCCATGATGCATGTCGGTGACGAATGGATGCTCTACCTTCCGCCGAACCTCGGCTACGGCAAGCGCTCCATGGGCATTATCCCGCCCAACAGCCCGCTGATTTTCAAGATCCGCCTTCTGGGCGTCAATAACGGCGGCGGTCAGCAGTAAAAGCCGTCACCTCTGCCGGAGCAGCATTCAGGACTGTTCCGGCAGAGTCCAGTGCGCATCGCAACGCGCTTCATAAAGCTCCTGGTCCCCCGTCTCCAGAAGATGACCGGTGTCATGGGTTTTCGCGGTCCAGACGGCAGGCGCGCCACAAACATGACAACGCGCCGTCAGGACAATAACCTCATCCGCATCTTCCCTTAGCCGCTCCATGACGTCGAACGGAACGCGCCGGTAATCGGTATCCAGCCCCCCGACGGTCACATCCACGCCCAGCGCCCGAACATCCCGGATATCCTCAACGATATCGCCCTGATAATGCGGCGTAACCCAGAATTGCCCCTCATCCAGAACGATATGACCGTACAGGTCCGCATCTTCGGGCCATGTGTTCACCGACATCGCAGCGAGATGAGATCCATCCCGGCTAACGAGCTCTGCGCCATCGCGCGTATCAAAGCCGGGCTTGAGGGCCAGAACATCCGTCTGCTTTTTTGCGGCAGCAATCAGATGCGCGGATTTCCCCGCAAACATCGGCCCCACATACAATACAAGACGGCCTCTAACGGTCATGGCTTCTCCTTCCGATAGCGCCATGAGCCCTATTACAGCCGATTTGCCAAGCCCCGGACTTGCTGAAACGGCTCTGAAAATGCGACAACGACGCTGTGATCAGAATTGACCCAGCCGTCCGACTGCCTCTGTTTCTCGCCATTTTCATGGTGGCGGTCTTCGTTGTCGGTCACGCTTGGGAAAATCGCGCTCAGGCCCCGCGCGAATACGCCAATGAATGCAGCACCTGCCACCACGGCGGTCATGGTCAGGTTTCTGAAGTCGCCCCGATTTTTGGCCGCGTTGGCCCGATCGCACAAACTCCTGCCGGGCATCACTACCTGGCCGACGTCCTGCTTTACGGACTAAACGGCCCCATTACGGCGGGAGATGGCCATTACAACAGTTCCATGCCGTCTTTTCACCGCCTCTCCAACGACGAGATCGCCCGCATCCTGACATTCGTCGCAAGTCAAGAAATGCCCGCAGACGCCCCGACATTCACCGCCGCTGACGTCGCAGCCGCACGGGCTCATCCGATGTCGGCGACGGAAGTTTTGCAAGAACGGCAGAAGCTCGACCTGCAAACACCCGTTCATTGAAGCCGTTCGCTTCCCCTTTCCCAACAAATGAAGACAGAACCCATGCAGCGCGTATTTTCCGGCATTCAGCCAACCGGCATTCCCCATCTGGGCAATTATCTCGGAGCAATCCGCAACTGGGTTACGCTGCAGGAAGACCATGACTGCGTCTTCTGTCTGGTGGACCTGCATTCCATCACCATGCCCTGGGACCCGCAAACCCTGCGTGAACAGACGCTCGGTTCGACAGCCTGCCTTCTGGCGGCCGGAATCGAACCCACACGCCTGTACAACCAGTCTGCCGTCAGCGCGCATGCCCGCCTCGGTTGGATTTTCAACTGCGTCTCGCGCCTCGGCTGGCTCAACCGCATGACCCAGTTCAAGGACAAGGCCGGCAAGAACCGCGAGAACCATTCGGCGGGCCTGTATGTCTATCCGAACCTGATGGCCGCCGACATTCTGGCCTTCCACGCAACCCGCGTCCCCGTCGGCGAAGACCAGCGCCAGCATATCGAGCTCACCAACGACATCGGCCAGAAGTTCAATCACGACATGGGCGTGGAGTTCTTCCCGCAGGTGGAGGCCTTCATCCCTCCCGCCGCAGCCCGCGTCATGAGCCTGCGCGATGGCAGCAAGAAGATGTCCAAGTCCGACCCGTCAGAACAGAGCCGCATTGTCCTGACCGACACCGCAGACGACATCGCCCTGAAAATCCGCCGCGCCAAGACCGATTCCGAACCGCTCCCCAGCGAAACGGACGGTCTGAGCGAACGTCCGGAAGCCCGAAACCTCGTCTCCATCTATGCAGCTATGTCGGATGAAACACCGGCAGACATTCTGGCCCGCTTCAGCGGTCAGGGCTTTGGCCCGTTCAAGAATGCTCTCGCCGAGCTTCTGGTGGAACGTCTGGCCCCGGTCGCCAGCGAAACGCAGCGCCTGCTTCAGGACGAAACGCATCTGCTCTCGGTCCTGCGTGCCGGTGCCGAACGTGCAAACAGCGTTTCGGAACCGATCGTTCAGGAAGCCGAACGCCTCGTCGGCTTCCTGCGCTAGGATTTCAAATGCTGGACGACCGGGAAACCGGCTCGTTCAGCAAATCCATGATCTCCGCAGCAGCTGCATCAGCGGGCGTCCCCACAGGCGGTGCGAGCATCTCAAGCACGTCAGCAAACGCCATACGCTGCTTTTCCACCATCTGCGGATCACTCAACAGCTTCGAGACCATCTCGGTCAGTTTCTTTGGCGTGCAATCTTCCTGAAGCAGTTCCGGCACCACTTCTCGTCCGGCCAGCAGATTGACCATCGCCACATGCGGCACTTTGATCAGACGCCGCGCAATCGTCGCCGTCACCGGGTTGACGCGATACGTCACCGCCATCGGCACATTACCCATCGCAAGCTCCAATGTGGATGTCCCTGACTTGGTCAGGGCGCACTGCGCTGCCGCAAAGGCGTCGTGCTTGTCATGGATATCCGTGACGATATGGGGCTGAACCGGCCATTTACGGATCAACTGACGGATCGTCGGCGCAATCACAGGCGCAACCGGGATCACAGGACAGATATCCGGATACTGCACCCGCAACAGATCCAACATCTTGCGAAAAACAGGCAGAAGCCGGGGGGCTTCCGAACGCCGGCTACCCGGCATCAGGATCACAACGGGCGCATTGGCCGGAATATTGTGCCTCAGCCTGAAGCGCTGCGCATTCCCCTGCCGCACGCCCGACTGAAGCACCGGATGCCCGACAAACCGCCCCTCAAGCCCGCGCTTTGCAAACCACTCAGGCTCAAAAGGCAGGAGGCAAAGCAGCCTGTCCCAGAGCCCCGGAAACTCCTTGACCCGGTTTTCGCGCCAAGCCCAGACCTGAGGCGCCACATAATGAACGCGCTTAATCCCGGAACGCTCAATCTTTTGCAACAGACGCAGAGCAAAACCTGGGCTGTCGATCGTCACAACAAGATCCGGCTTACGCAGCTCAATATCCTGAACGGCCTCCAGAAGCCGCTGCGACAGATGCCGCAGACGGGGCAGCACTTCGACAAGCCCCATGACCGCCAGATCGCTCATGGGAAACAGGCTGTGCAGCCCGAGCGCTTCCATACGCCCGCCCCCGACACCAGCAAAAACCAGCGAAGGGTCCTGCGCATGGAGTGCCTGCATAAGACGTGCACCGATCACGTCTCCACTGGCCTCACCCGCCAGAATCCAGATTACCCGCCCGTAACGGGGCAAAAGCGTGGCTTTTTGGGAAGGGTCCGTCGAGGACTGTCCGTCAGATCCGGATTCTGGAAGAGAGTTCATCGACGCAGCACAGCCCCTGTTGCCTTGAGCACCGCAGCTTCCACCGATTTGGAAACCGCTTCAAGCTGCGCATCCGTAAGACTCTCGCTCTGTGGCTGCAAGATCACTTCCACCCCGAGCGAACGATGTCCTTCCGGCAGACTGCCGCCCTCAAACACATCAAACAGCCGGACATCCTGCACCAGATTGCGATCCGCCATCCGCGCGGCCTTCAGAACAGCCTGAATTTCCACATCCGATCCCGCCACGAAAGCGAAATCACGGCGGACAGGCTGCAGCGGAGACAGAACAGGCGCAGCTTTGCGCTTAGCCTTTGGCAGCGGCACCTGATCCAGATAGACTTCGAACGCCACCACGGTTCCGCTCAGTCCCAGCGCCCGCGCGACACGCGGATGCAGTTCACCAAACGTCCCCAGCACCATCTTCGGACCCTGCCGTACCAGGCCAGACCGGCCCGGATGATAGAAACCCGGGGCATCAGCCGTGACCGACAGCGCTGCTTCCGGCACTCCCAGTGCCACCAGAGCGGCAGTCAGATCCGCCTTCGCCTCCCAAAGCGTTGCTTCATGCGCCGCAACACCAGGCTCACGCGCCGTCAGACCAGCCCGCAGACCCGCCAGACGCAGATGCTGTCCGGTTGCATCGAAGCTCGGTCCAACCTCGAACAGCGCCCCTTCACCCGACAGACCCAGACCGCGGGCCAGATTACGTGAAAGAGCCCGCGCCAGATTGATCAGTGGGGTCGGACGGAGCTGGTCCAGATCAGTGGCAATCGGATTCAGCAGATGATGCGCTTCCAGCACGTCACCGAACAGAGCCGCATCACCCTGCGCCACGAACGAGAAGCCAACCGTCTCGGTCAACCCGCGTGCCGCACAGACACGACGCAACAGGGCCGCACGCGCCTGAAGCGGCGTTACAGCCGGAGCCGGCACAACCGTCGTCTGCGGCAACGCAACCGCCGGAACATTGTCTAGCCCGTAAAGCCGCAGCACTTCCTCAAGCAGATCGCATTCCGCTTCCATTGCCTGCACATGGCTGGCAGCCCGACCCGCCACGTCTTCATCCAGCGTCGGGGCCTGCGCCAGAACCTGTCCCGAGGCAATGTCATTGCGCCAGGACGGCACCAGGAACGTCGCGGCGTCTTCCGTCCGTTCCGTCACCTCAAAGCCCAGATGCTCAAGGGAGCGGACGGCATCGTCAGCCGCGATATCTACACCGCCCAGTGTCTTCAGACGCTCGAACCGCAACGTCGCCGTCCGTTCCCAGTCCGGCAGAGCCCCAGCCTCGGTGATCTCGCTGACTTCACCGCCACACAGATCGCGGATCATGATCGTAGCGGCTTCAAGTCCATTGAGAACCTGTGCCGGATCGATCCCGCGCTCGAACCGCTGCCGCGCGTCGGTGTGAATGGCCAGACGACGTCCTGTCAGGGCAATCCGTACAGGATCAAAGAGAGCGGATTCTACAAACACATCAGTCGTGTTTTCATCCACGCCACTGCTTTCACCGCCAATCAGACCGGCAAGCGACTGCACACCGGCTTCATCGACAATGACCATATCCTCGGTGCCGAGCACATATTCGCGCCCATCAAGGCCCGTAAAGGTCTCTCGAGCCGCAGGCGTCACCGTAAGCGTATCGCCTTTAAGTTTTGCAACATCAAAGACATGCAGCGGACGGCCGAGATCATAAGTGAGGTAGTTCGTAACATCGACAAGCGCCGAAATCGGCTTGACCCCGACCGCCTCCAGACGACGCTTCAGCCAATCCGGGCTCGGCCCGTTCTTCACGCCCCGGATCACACGCCCAACAATATACGGGCAAGCCGGATGTTCAGTCTTCCACGCCAGCGAAGACGGGAAATCCCCTTCCACCGCCTCCGTCAACCAAGACTTGAGACGTCCGATGCCCGCCGCAGCCAGATCCCGAGCAATGCCACGAATACTCAGCGCATCGCCCCGGTTGGGCGTAATCGCGATCTCAATGACCGGATCATCCAGTTCGGCATAGGCTGCATAAGACTCACCGATCGGAGCCGCTTCGGAAAGCTCGGCAATCCCGTTGCTTTCTTCGCCCAGGCCCAGCTCCTTTAGAGAGCACAGCATCCCGTTGCTGTCCTGCCCCCGGATCTTGCCCTTCTTGATGGTAATGTCGAGGCCCGGAATATACGTGCCCGGCGTCGCAAAAATCACGTGCAAGCCAGCCCGCGCATTCGGCGCACCGCAAACGACCTGCACATCTTCAAAGCCGGTGCCCGCAGCAACCCGGCAGACCTGAAGCCGGTCTGCATCCGGATGACGATGTGCCTCGACGATCTTCGCAGTCCGGAAACCCATCAGACGATCAGCGGGATTTTCGACGCCTTCGACCTCAAGCCCGATGACATTCAGCCGGGCACAGATCTCTTCAACAGAAACTGTAAAATCAAGATGTTCGCGCAGCCAGGAAAGAGAGAACTTCATGTCACACGCCCTCCGTCAGCGTAGCAGGCGAAAATGCCGAAAATCCGTAATGACGCAGCCAGCGCAGATCGCTTTCGTAGAAAGACCGCAGATCGGGGATGCCGTTCTTCAGCATCGCCAGACGCTCGATCCCCATTCCAAACGCAAATCCCTGCCATTCGGCCGGATCAAGCCCACAGTTCGCCAGAACCCGTGGATGGATCATCCCCGATCCCAAAACTTCCAGCCAGTCAGAGCCAGCACCGATCTCGCCAGTCGCCTTCGACCAGCCGATATCAACTTCCATGGAAGGCTCGGTGAACGGAAAGTAAGACGCACGAAACCGCACAGGCAGGTTCGGCTTGTCGAAATAGACGCGCAGGAATTCGATCAAGCAGCCCTTAAGGTGGCCAAGCGTGATGTTGCGATCGACTACAAGACCTTCACACTGATGGAACATCGGCGAATGGGTCGCATCATGATCAGCGCGATAGGTACGGCCGGGTGCAATGATGCGGACCGGAGGCTGTGAACCGAGCATTGTACGGATCTGCACACCCGAGGTCTGTGTGCGCAGCACCCGTGGCTCCCCACCCTCATTCTTCGGAGGCAAATAGAACGTATCGTGTTCGGTCCGGGCGGGATGATGCTCGGGCGTATTCAGGGCCGAGAAATTATGCCACTGGCTTTCGATATCCGGCCCTTCGGCGACGGAGAAGCCCATTGCGCCGAAAATGGCCGTCATTTCCTCAATGGTCCGGCTGATGGGATGGATGGTGCCTGTCACAACTGCGGGCGCCGGCATCGTCACATCCACGCGCTCAGAGCGCAGACGCGCCTGAAGCGCCTCTTCCTCGATATCGCGACCACGGGCCTCAATAGCTGCCGTCAGTTCATCGCGCAGACCATTCAGCGCCTGACCGCGCTCTTTGCGCTCCTGCGGCTCCAGCTTGCCCAACTGTTTAAGCAGAGCCGTCAGCGCACCAGACTTCCCCAGCGTCCCGACGCGGATCGCGTCCCACTGGACGCGGTCCTGCGCTCCGGCCAGCGCAGCCAGCGTGTCATTCCTGAGTATATCGAGATCGTCAGCCATACCGCCCATCCCCTGCAGCACAAAACAAAACGGGCCGTCCTGATAACAGGACGGCCCGCCAGTCACCAGACCCCCGAAGGGATCAAGCCGGAAAAGCTCAGCCGAGAGCGGCCTGGGCCTTCTTCACGATTTCACCGAAAGCAGCGCTATCGTCAAAAGCGATGGCGGCGAGGACCTTACGGTCGATCTCGATGCCAGCCTTGTCCAGACCATTGATGAAGCGGCTGTACGTCAGACCATGCTCGCGGACAGCAGCGTTGATACGCTGGATCCACAGGGCGCGGAAATCACGCTTCTTGTTGCGACGGTCACGATACGCATAACGCAGCGCCTTCTCGACGCGCTCCAGAGCAATACGGTAGTTCGTGGACGAACGGCCGCGATAGCCCTTGGCGAGCTCGAGAACCTTCTTGTGACGGGCGTGCGACGTTACGCCCCGCTTGACACGTGCCATTTACCTTATCTCCTCAGAGCCCGTAGGGCGCCCACTGCTTGATTGTCTTCGCATCCATGTCCGTCATGGTCTGAGGACCGCGGTTGGTGCGCTTCATCTTCTGCGGACGGTTGATAAGGCCATGGCGCTTGTTGCCCGGGCCGCACATCACTTTGCCGGTCGCGGTGATCTTGAACCGCTTCTTGACCGACGACTTGGTCTTCATCTTGGGCATTTCGGTCTCCCTCGCCGTAAACGATTGGTCCTGCACACAGTAAGGACTCTGCACGGCCGGGCATGCCACTCGTGGCCCGGACGCGTGCGCGGAAGCGGTGTCCTTATCGGAGACCAAAGTATTCTGCAAGCGCATTATTTTCTTGAACGCTCAATCATAAGTTCCCCCTTTCCTCAAGTCACGACGACGTGAATGCCCTCACAGTGACGTGAGCGAGATGAACCTTCTGACATCTTGACCCTTGATATCCTTCCATGTGCTTTGTCCGGAAGTCACCGTGCTGCACCAGAACAACATCTTCAGGAACATCATGAGTACAACATCCCGGCCAGGGCTCTGGGCCCTGATAACGGCCGCGGTCTTCGCGCTTTGCGGCGCGATCCTTACCGTTGGCGGCGCATGGGTCGCTGCCATCGGCGGCCCTCTTTATTATGTCCTCCTCGGTCTGGCGCTCCTCGCCACGGCTTTCCTCTCATTCCGGCGCAATCCAGCTGCCCTTTACCTGTTCGCAGTTGCCGTTTTCGCAACGGTCATCTGGGAACTCACGGTTGTCGGTCTCGACATCTGGGCCCTGATCCCGCGCTCGGACATCGTCATCATCCTCGGCATCTGGCTGCTGCTGCCGTTCGTCTCCCGCCAGATCGGTGGTACGCGGACGACCGTTCTGCCGCTCGCCGGCGCCGTTGGCGTTGCGGTTCTGGCCCTATTCGCCAGCCTCTTCACCGACCCGCATGACATCAGCGGCGAACTGCCGACGCAGATCGCAAACGCCTCCCCCGCCGACCCGGACAACGTCCCGGCCAGCGAATGGCACGCCTATGGTCGTACGCAAGCCGGTGACCGCTGGTCCCCACTGAACCAGATCAACGCATCCAACGTCAGCAACCTCAAGGTCGCATGGCATATCCACACCAAGGATATGATGAACTCCAACGACCCCGGCGAAGCGACGAACGAAGCGACCCCGATCGAGTTCAACAACACGCTTTACATGTGCTCCCTGCACCAGAAGCTGTTTGCGATTGATGGTGCCACCGGCAACGTCAAGTGGGTCTACGATCCGCATCTCCAGATCAATCCGGGCTTCCAGCATCTGACCTGCCGTGGCGTCAGCTTCCACGAAACGCCGGCCAATGCCACGGATTCCGATGGCAACCCTGCTCCGACGGACTGCGCCAAGCGCATCATCCTTCCGGTCAATGATGGCCGTCTGGTTGAAGTCGATGCCGACACAGGCAAGACCTGCTCCGGCTTCGGCAACAACGGCGAAATCAATCTGCGCCTTCCAAACCAGCCTTACACGACGCCCGGCCAGTACGAGCCGACGTCTCCGCCGGTTATCACGGACAAGCTGATCATCGCCAACAGCGCCATCACCGATAACGGCTCGGTCAAGCAGGCTTCAGGCGCCACGCAGGCATTCGACGTCTACACCGGCAAGCGCGTCTGGGTGTTCGATGCGTCCAACCCGGATCCGAACCAGCTTCCGGATGACAGCCACCCTGTCTTCCACCCGAACTCCCCGAACTCCTGGATCGTGTCGTCCTACGACAAGAATCTGAACCTCGTGTACATCCCGATGGGCGTGGGTACTCCCGACCAGTGGGGCGGTGACCGCACGAAGGATTCCGAGCGTTTCGCTCCAGGTATCGTTGCGCTGAACGCAGACACGGGCAAGCTCGCCTGGTTCTATCAGACCGTTCATCATGATCTGTGGGACATGGACGTTCCGTCCCAGCCGAGCCTCGTGGACGTAACACAGAAGGACGGCACGCTTGTTCCGGCCATCTACGCTCCGACCAAGACCGGCGACATCTTCGTCCTCGACCGTCGTACCGGCAAGGAAATCGTCCCGGCTCCGGAAACCCCGGTTCCCCAGGGCGCTGCTCCGGGCGATCACACCAGCCCGACCCAGCGGATGTCTCAGCTGACCCTGCGTCCGAAGAACCCGCTGAACGATTCCGATATCTGGGGCGGCACGATCTTCGACCAGATGTTCTGCAGCATCTATTTCCACACCCTGCGCTACGAAGGCCCCTTCACGCCGCCGTCGCTCAAGGGCTCGCTCATCTTCCCGGGCGATCTGGGCATGTTCGAGTGGGGCGGTCTGTCCGTCGATCCGCAGCGTCAGGTGGCTTTCGCCAACCCGATCTCCCTGCCGTTCGTCTCCCAGCTCGTTCCCCGCGGACCGGGCAACCCGCTCTGGCCCGACGAAAACGCCAAGGGTACAGGTGGTGAAACCGGACTGCAGCACAACTATGGCATTCCGTATGCCGTCAACCTGCATCCTTTCCTGGATCCGGTGCTGCTGCCGTTCGGCATCAAGATGCCCTGCCGCACGCCGCCCTGGGGCTATGTCGCCGGTATTGACCTGAAGACCAACAAGGTCGTCTGGCAGCACCGCAACGGCACACTGCGTGACTCGATGTACGGAAGCTCCCTGCCGATCCCGCTGCCACCGATCAAGATCGGTGTCCCGAGCCTTGGTGGCCCGCTCTCCACGGCTGGCAACATCGGCATCCTGACGTCGTCCATGGATTACTACATCCGGGCTTACAACCTGACGACGGGTAAGGTCCTCTGGCAGGATCGCCTGCCGGCTGGCGCCCAGAACACTCCGATGACCTATGCCATCAACGGCAAGCAGTACATCGTAACCTATGCAGGCGGACACAACTCGTTCCCGACCCGCATGGGCGACGACATCATCGCCTACGCCCTGCCCGATCAGAAATGATCTGACAGGACCCTTTGGGCTATAGAAAAGGGGAGATGCCATTAGGCATCTCCCCTTTTTTCATTCCGGCAGACTGGCGGAAGATACAATAGTTACATATAGTAACAAATTCATTTCCCGATGAGAGACATATCTTGAGACTGTCCGTCATCCACCCACTTCTGACTCTTACCCTTTTCTTTGCGGGCAGCAGCCTGCCCGCAAAGGCCGAAGACCATCCTCTCGGCGCGATGCTGGATCCCCACCATCACAGCACCCTCATTTACCCGCCCGCCGAACTTGAATTTCACAGAAGTGGAACGGCCCATGTCCGCTGCGTCATCAGCGCTTCCGGAATAGCCACCGACTGCCAGTCTTCCGCCTCACAACCGGATTTCGGCCTCGCAGCCGAGCAGATGACCTACAGCTCAACGTTCCTGCCCGCATACCAGAACAACGTGGCCACTCCCGGCACCTGGGAGAAAACCTACACCTTCCATGCCTCGCCTGACTTAACGACACCGATGCTCGACAAGGCCCATACGCCCCCACCCCATTATCCCGAAGCCGCCGACGCTGCCGGAATTAGCGGTCACATCACTGTCCTCTGTCAGATCGACCAAATAGGCGCCGCACATGACTGCATAGTCAGCGACGGCCCACCCATCCTAAAACGCGCTTCGCTCGCCTATTTCAGCCTTGCCAGATACTACCCGGCCCTCAGGGACGGAAAACCCGTCACAGCACAGTACCGGGGGAACATCACCTGGGACACGACTCATCCCGTGGACCAGCAAGGCTTCCATTAGCCTGCCAGTACAAGACAGCTTGCACGCCGCTCTCAACATATGCATGCTTTTCCGAGAACCAGGCCTCGTTCCCCGTAACCCGCCACAACTCTGGAGATCATACCCATGCCGTTCCGTCGTCTCTCCGTTGCTGCACTCGCCGTTCTGGCGCTCGGTACCCAGATGGCCCACGCCAAGCCCTGTCGCGACGACAAGGGCAAGTTCACGAAATGCGAAGCTCCCCAGAAGCCAAAGCCCTGCCGGGACGCAAAAGGAAAATTCACAAAGTGCCCGGCGACTGCCAATGGCACGGCAGCTGCAACCAGCACCGCTCCGTCGGCAAGTCACCCGCAGTAAGATTATACTCTCTGCATAAAAAACCCCGCTGGCGTTGAGCCTGCGGGGTTTTTGCTTTCTAGTGTGATGCGCGCTTCTGAATGGCTTGCGCCATGGCCTCAACCCCATTGCCGCGGTTCGTTGACAGCGCCTTAACCAGCCCCATGTCATGCAAAAACACCGGGCTTGTTCCCAGAATTTCCGATTTCGGGCGGCCGGAATAAACCCTTAGCAAAAGCGCCACGAGCCCCTGAACGATCGCGGCATCCGACGCCCCGGCGAAAAACAGCTTTCCATCCCGTTCGACCGCTTCAAGCCAGACCTGGCTCTGACAGCCCGAAACACGATGGGCATCATCCTGCCATTTTTCCGGAAATGGCGGCAGCTTGCGTCCCATCTCAATGATGTACTGATACCGTTCCATCCAGTCATCAAACAGACCCAACTCAGCCTCGATCTCCTCGATAGCCGCAGCAGCCGTGTCCTCCTGGGGAACAAGATAGGCATCACTCACGTGTCACAATCTCCAATTCACAGACCCATTGCCGCCAACCCATGCAAAACCGGCTTCTTATGACGCGCCAGCGTCAACAGAACGCATGGTTTCAGCAACAGCCCTCTGCAGGCTTTCCTGCGTAAAGGGCTTCGGCAAAAGAAGCCCGTTTTCAGGGGCCGGCATATCATCTGTGTGCCCGCTGATAAACAGCACCCTCAATCCGGGCAGGGCCTTCAACAATGCTTCCGCACAGGCCAGACCATCATGATCCGGCATCCTCATATCAATGATCGCCAGCGCGAAAGGGGACGCCGGATCAACACGCTTCAGCGCATCTGCCAACGAGGCAACAGCCGTCACCTCATGACCATCCTGGGCCAGGAATCCGGCCGTCACCATTCGCACCGGTGCTTCATCATCCAACACCAGAACTTTCAGGCGCTGTTCAAGCTTTGCCCCCTGAAGCGGCGCCACAGAAACCCGCTTCTGGCTACCCTGCGCCACGGGAAGCAGCAGCGTCATGCGCGTCCCCTTGCCCACGACACTGTCAACAACGATTTCGCCATAACTCCGACTCAGAAAACCATACACACTGGACAGACCCAGCCCGGTCCCACGCCCGACATCCTTGGTCGTAAAGAAGGGATCAAAAATTCTTGCCACAACCTCCGGCGGCATACCTTCGCCTTCATCAACGATCTCCAGCGCTACGGCCCAGTCCGGACAGCATTCCGCGGGAAGACCCGTCCGCTTCTGCTCGACGACATGTGCACTGACTCGCACCGTGCCACCATCCGCCATGGCATCCCGTGCATTCACACACAGGTTCAAGAGCGCCATTTCAAGCTGGTCTGCATCAGACCAGACCAGCGGCAGATCCGACGGCACATCTTCCACACACAGCGCGCACGGAGCCGCCGATGCCGATACACCCCGCTTTTTGAGGCTCTGGCGCAAAAGATCCGTCAGCCCCGGCAGCAACTGCCCCAACGACACCGCCGACAAACGCGCCTCACGCGGGCGTCCGAACTGAAGCAACCGCCGCGTCAGAACGGCCCCGCGCTGGGCAGAATCCGTGGCATTGCGAAGCAGCGCCATAGATGCCTCATCAAACTCCGCAATATCTTCCAGAAGTTCGAGAGACCCTGAAATCGCCGCCAGCAGATTATTGAAATCATGCGCGATACCGCCAGCCAGCGTCCCAAGCGACTGCAGCTTTTCAGCCTGACGCAGTCGTGATTCCATAGCGACACGGGCCGTCACATCCCGGTCCATGCTGACCTGCCAGGCATCCGCCCTGGAAGCACCTTCCGGCCAGGCAAGAGCCAACCGCGTCAGCTCATGCCAGCGCACAACAGAACGCCCCTCTCCTTCCGTAAGAACCTCGCTGACCAAACGCTCTTCCTGCCCGGAAACACGGACATCTTCACGCATGGCGGTGATCTCGGGCCATAGCTTTTCAGGAAAATGAGCCTGCTCGTTCTCAGCCCCGCTCTCGGATTCATTCCGGACATTGCTGCGGATGCACCGCCCGTCCCTATCCGAAAAAACAAGCCCGATTGGAAGAGCTTCCATCAGTCCACGCAGCAACGCCTGCTCGGTCTTCAATGCTCGCTGCGCCAGACAGTGCTGCGTGACCTCGCCCACCAGAGAGCGCAGCGCATCCGAATCCCACGGCTTATGCACATAAGCCTGTACCTGGCCCTGATTCAGCGCAGATACGACGGCCTCCAGATCCGCATATCCCGTCAGCAGAATACTACGCGCGTCCGAAAAAGCCCGCGCCTGCATCAGCAACTGGTCCCCGGTCAGGCCAGGCATCCGCTGATCAGAAATAATGGTCGCAACATCCCGATATTCCCGCAACAGATCCAGCGCCCGCAGCGGGTCCGTCGTGGACAGGATTTCATACTGGTCTTCCAACAGATCCGTCAGGGCAACGAGGATTTCCTCCTCATCATCCACCAGCAGAATTAGAGGACGCGACGGCCCTTTTGCGCTCCAGAAAGTCATGCTGCGCGGCCAGTCGCCACCGGCCCCTCCTCGGTCATGCGAACGGGCAAACTCATCCGGAAACACGCTCCGACCCCGCGCCCGTCCGGCAGATTGGCATCCGTTACCTCAATCACCCCGTCATGCGCCTCCATAACGCTATAAGCAATGGCCAGCCCCAGACCTGTCCCGGTTCCAACGGGCTTGGTCGTGAAGAACGGATCGAAAATTCGCGTCCGCAAGTCAGGCGGCAACCCCGATCCGTCGTCACTCACACTCATTTCGTAGCGCCCGTTTTCCAGCCGCGAGGCAATGACGATCCTGCCCCGCACGATATCTCCATCCGTAGACATGTCCGCCATCGCATCAGCCGCATTGGAAATGATGTTCATGACAGCCTGATTGAGAAACGCTGGCTGACAGACCAGTTCGGCCGGCGCCTGAAGATCTTTCTGCACGATGATCCCCGGCCCCAACTTGTGCGCCAGAAGAGCCAGCGCCGTTTCCAACGCTGCCGGAACATCGACCTTCTGGAAGGAGCTCTCATCCAGCCGTGAAAAGCGGCGCAGACTCAAAACAAGGTTCTGGATCCGCTGCAAGCCGAGCTTCATCGAGTCCAGACGCGACATACCTTTTTTCGTCAATGACATCGCCTCGTCGGACGCATTGACACCCTGCAGGCGTTTGAGCGTCCGCGCTACCGTATCGGCATGTGCAATCGTGAAAGCGAGCGGGTTGTTGATCTCATGCGCAATCCCCGCCACCAGTTCACCCAGCGAGGCCATTTTTGCCGTCTGAACGAGCTTGGACTGCGCCTGAAGAAGCCGCTCATTCGTCCGCGCCAGTTCCATGTTGGCCTGCGCCAAAGCTTCGGCCATTTCCGCCTTGGCTCGCGCCGCTTCCAATGTCAGCGCGTTCTGCTGACGCTCGATTTCCTGCTGGCGGAACTCGTCCTGCGCCATCCTGCGCTGGGCCAACGTACGGATTCGCATCGCGAGCGCTTCAAGCGCGATATCACTCGGTACCAGATCGTCGATTCCTGCTTCGAAGAACTCGCCGGAAGACTGCCGCCTGAACCGTGATGCTTCCACGATCCCAAGGGTCCGGAACGGAATGCCACCGGCCTCCAGAACAGCCTGCCGCCGCGCATCCAGAAGCCGGCAGAACTTCAGATCCTCGTCCCCGCTGCCCAGTTCCAACACCAGACAGTCCGGACTGTCCGCCCCCCGAAGCCACCCTCCCTCAATCAGATCGTCGGACCGCTCGATCGAGGTGACAGTATGCCCATCACGCCAGAGCAGTTCTCCCAAAGTAGTCTCGGGAACATCCTCGACAACTTCTTCCTCCTCTTCATCATCACGCGGAGAATTAACGATCACGATCCGCGCCCGGCGCAGACGGGATGCCTCATCGACCTGAAGGAGTTCCGGCCCTTCGCGAAGAAGAGCGCGCATCCGCAGCACCATGAGATCCGGATGGGCTGACTTGGAAATATAGGCGTCCGCACCACTCTCCAGCCCCTCACGCTCCACACCTGGTGACGCATCTTCCGTCAGCATCAGGATCGGGATGTTCCGGGTCAGCGCATCCAGACGCAACCGCCGCGCAAGCTGGCCACCACTCATGCCCGGCAGTTCGGTACAGGCAACCACCAGATCCGGCATGGCCTCCTCGATCGTGCCCAGCGCCTCTTCGCCACTCATGGCGCAGGTCAGCGCAAACCCCTCCTTAACCAGAACCTGGGCAATCTGTCTGGCATGGTCACAGTCGGGTTCCACAAGGACCACCCGAGGCATGTTGGACGTCACCATAGGCATCTCGAACTCAGGAAAAGGCATGACAGCACGGGAAAGTTTGCATTGGCGTTCTCTTGCAGCTAGTCCGAAGTGAACCATTCGTCCGTTTTCAGGGGCGAAGACTAACTCCCGTTGCCGGACCACTGGAAGCCATATCTATGGACATGCAGCCCCCATCCCATATCACGGACCGCCTTCTGGGCCGCAGCAGCCGCAGCGATTCATCGCTCACCACGTCCTCCATGATCAGGACGGGCATCTGGTCGGTCTGCTATTTCGCCTTCTATCTGGCCCAGCAGATCGCCGAGCTTCTGGCGCCTCTCCTTCTGATTCTCGGAGTGGGCTGGTACATCCTGCCACATATCGTCAATGCGATCACCACGAGCGCTGCTACAGCAGATCCACAAGCGCGTGACATCATGAACCATGTCGCCGGGACTCTCCCGGACCATCTGCAGATCGGTTCTCACCTCGTTACGCCGGGCTCCCTGATTTTCGACGGTATCCTCCTCATGGCCATCGCCGCGATCGGAGCCACGGTCTCGGCCCTCGCCGCCCGCAACATGTAAGATGCGTAGGGGTCAGGAAAAATGTCCGACCCCAGGCAGAAAGCCGAAAACGCCTGCGCCCTTGCAGTACCACAGTGCAGCCACCCCAGATCCTGCCAACACAAGACTGGCGCCCCAGGCCGCAATCCAAGCTCCCGTAGACCCGATCATCGACAAAGCAGCCGTGTCCGTGGGCGCCTGTACCTCTCCGGTCGAGCGCGAATGCAGAACCGCGGAACGGCGGCCATCGCTGCGACTGGCCATCGCCCCGGTCGCCCGGAACGCCACTTCGCCCCCTGAAGCCGGCGACTCCGCAACGAAAGGCGCAGCCTCCTCTTCGGGCACCTCGAAAGCTTCAGGCGCGGCAACAGCCCCTGAGGGCGCCTCTTCCTGTTTCGAATCTACGGTCACGCCCAGCTCCCAGCTCTCTCCGCAGTTGGCACAACGCAGACGTTTGACTCCTTTTGTCAGCGCCTCCGGAACCTCAAAGACTGCATGGCAGTGGGAGCATTCAATGCGCATTCAATCAATCCCTTCGACAGCCGGCTCCGATCCGGCCTAGCCTGATCCGTGTGCTTGCCTGTTATGACGAAATGATCGTTATTAAATGGTTAATAAATTACCCACCTTTTCAATGAAGGCATCATGATTCGCCTCCTGAATGTCTCGATGATGCCCCCCGACGTAGGACAGCCCGTTCTGCGAAATCTGACGCTCACCGTCCCGCAGGGAGAATTCCGCTGGCTCCTCGGGGCGTCCGGAGCAGGAAAGTCGAGTCTACTGCGCCTCCTGACACTCGAAACACGCCCTTCGGCCGGTCAGATGGACCTGCTTGGCGTGTCCATCAGTCAGGCCAGCCGGACCACGTTACGAAACCTGCGGCGAAGGATCGGGTTTGTTCCCCAGGATTATCGCCTGATCGGGGAATGGACTGTGTTCGACAACGTGGCTCTCCCGCTGAGACTGCGCGGCGCCTCCGAACGCGACACCAGACGCGAGGCCTTCGCCGTTCTGGAATGGCTGGACGTCGCGCATCTCGCTGACAAGCGCCCTGGGACCCTTTCCGGCGGTGAACAGCAGCGCGCCGCCATCGCCCGCGCCCTGATTGGCCGTCCGGAAGTCCTGCTGGCTGACGAACCCACCAACGCCCTCGAGGACGCGCAGGCCCGTCGCTTGCTGGCCACGTTTCAGGAACTGGTGGAAATGGGCACGACTGTCATCGTTGCCACCCATAATGAAGCGCTGATCCGCGAAACTCCGGCCGCGTCCATCATCCTCCAGGACGGCACACTCGCAGGAACCGATATTCAGGACGGAATTGCCGCACTCCGGAGCAATAAAGCATGAGCGCGCCTGTCTCCCCCGGCCTGCGCTCCGGCAGCCTGCCGCTTCTGGTCGCACTCATGACCCTACTAGGCGGACTTTCGCTCGCCGGACTGACAGGCGTTCAAACTCTGGCCGAAGGCTGGGCCGGCGCCGCGCGCAACGCCACCACAATCGAGATCCCGTCCGATACGCCCCAGCTTGAAGACCGCACCCGCACGCTCATCCAGACGCTCCATAAGACACCAGATGTCACCACCGTTCGAGAACTTTCTCCGCAGCAGGTACAGACCCTTCTCGCCCCCTGGCTCGGGCAGATCTCGGACAGCGGACATCTCCCCGGCCTTTCCCTGCCCGTCGTTCTGATCATCGCCCATACCGGAACACCTGATTTGGGTAAGATCGTCCATGAGACCCTGCCAGAAGCCGTTGTGGAAGAAGACCGTCGCTGGGGAGAGCGCCTTAACGGTCTGGGAATCAGCCTCGTCGCCTGCGCCTGGCTTGCGGTCAGCCTTATCGCCGCCATCGCAATCCTTTCAGTCGGCATGACCGTCCGCCGCTCCGTAATGGCCCAGCGCAAGGCCGTCGAGATCGTCCATTTCCTCGGTGCCGGAGATATGATGATCTCCAGTCGCATTGCTGGCAGGGCCGCCCTTCTGAGCCTCGCCGGGGGCCTCACTGGATTGTTCTTCCTGAGCCCGGTCATCACCATGCTCGCTCGAAAACTGGCACCCTTCTCACGTGACGCTGGACCAATCGCGCTGCCTGCAACAACATGGCAGAGCATGCTGGTCAGCGAGTGGAACACCCTGCACGTCCTACCCCACCTTCTACTCGAAGAGCTTGGCGCCCTGCCTCTGATTGCCGCCTGCCTGGGCTGGCTTACCGCTCAGACCGTCGTGCTCGTCTGGCTCCGGCGGCTGCCATGAAGCGCCTGTTTCTGACATGCCTGGCTCTAGGCGGGCTCTGGCTTGCAGGATTCACTTGGTTCATTCAGGACGCGAGCAAGGCTTCCGTCACGGCCCCCGTCTGCGACGGCATCGTCGCCCTGACCGGTGGAGAGCAGCGCGTCGATACGGGCATCACGCTCCTGCGGGGCGGATACGGGCACCTGCTCCTGATCTCAGGAGTCGGCCCCCATGTCACGTTGCAGCACATCCTGCATCTCCAGCAGGAGTCTCTTTCCTCCCCCCTGGCAGAGCGAATCACGCTCGGCCGCCGTGCCACCAGCACGATCGGCAACGCCCACGAAACCGCCCAGTGGGCCCGTGACAATCACCTCCACCGCCTGCTGATCGTCACAGCCGGCTACCATATCCGCCGAGCAGTTCTCGAAATCCATCGCGTGGCTCCGGATCTAGCCCTCGTACCCTATCCGGTCGTGCCCCTTGCCCTTCAGGCGCCCCTTTCCCGCCGGATCCTGTTCTTGATGTTCCGCGAGTACAACAAATTCCTCGGCGCGGAAATCTGCGTCCTTACCGGCCTTCCGGATGGCCGGGAAGGACTGGACGGCGCCTGACAGCCCTTGTGTCCGAACTGCTTTTCTGGTGTGCAGAACACCATGATGAGCATTCTTCGCGGCGTCCTTTTCAATCTCTATCTTTTCTGGATCACTCTGTTCATGGGCCTCGGCACCATTCCGATCCGCCTCATGAAAAATCAGGATCTGGCCCTGTCCTACGCGAAGCTCTGGGCACGGGCCGTTCTGGCCGGATTCACCCGGATCTGCTCGGTCCGCATCGAAGTCACAGGGCGCGAGAACCTGCCTTCCGGTCCGCTGCTGATCGCCTCGCAGCACCAGTCCTTCTTCGACGGCTTCATCTGGATGACTCTTGTCGACCGGCCCGACTACATCATCAAGTCCGAACTGACCCGTATCCCCGTCGTAGGCCCGATGCTGCTCCTGACCGGCATGATCGCCATCGACCGGAAGGCCGGCTCAAAAGCCCTCCGCAACATGATGCGGGACAGCAAGGCAGCCCATGCCGACGATCGTCAGATCATCATTTTTCCCGAAGGAACCCGTACCCTTCCCGGAGAGCGTCATCCGATCCAACCCGGCATCGTCGCCCTGGCACGACAGACAGACGTTCCCATCGTGCCCGTCGCAACCGATTCAGGTCTATTCTGGGACCGCAATGCCTGGTTCAAGCGTCCGGGAACCCTGCACGTCGTCATCGGTCACCCCCTGCCGCCCCAGCAGGAGCGCAAGGCCTTCACCCAGGCTCTGGAGAGCGCGTGGGATGAACTGTGCACAACCCATACCCTTCCCCGCGATCCTGTGGATAACTCTGTGGACCCAGAAAATGCATGACCGGGCTGCAAAAAACTGAAATTTTTCAGAAGTATTCCAGACCCGACGCCTTCCTGACGCCCTATCTCTGACAGAATCTCCGAATTCCTTGATTTTCTGACACTTTCAGCATTTCACGCTTCCAGAAGCCCCGTTTAAAATCACACGTTCGTGAGCTTTTTCCAACGCTTTGGAGCTTCTTTCAATGGTTGGGGATAAAACAGATGGGACTTGACCAATCCCGCAGCCACACCTGAAAAGATATGCTCAATGGCTCGTCCATTCTTTACTGTGCGTTACGGTCGATCTGCTGTGGTATTGATTGCCGTACTCGCAATAGCTGCAGTGCTGGATACAGTCTTCTGGCTCTGTACGATCCACAGGCTGGACGTTACGGCCCAAACCACTCTGACTTCCGCGCACGAAAATGGCTGGAGGGTTGAGACGACTCCTCTGCGTAAGGGCGGCTGGCCCTTCGGGGCCTGGGTGGA
The DNA here is from genome assembly GCF_016757795.1 of Gluconobacter sphaericus. Lineage (GTDB taxonomy): Bacteria > Pseudomonadota > Alphaproteobacteria > Acetobacterales > Acetobacteraceae > Gluconobacter > Gluconobacter sphaericus. The sequence continues at coordinate 371,367 of NZ_CP068419.1, forward strand.
AATCGACCGCCTGAACGGTACACACCCAGCCTCAGCCGCATCGCCTTATGATGCGGGATGGGCCGGTGAGAAAATCCGTCTGGGCGGATCATGGCTCTCCCTGCTCCATGCAGGGCTTCTGCTCTCCCTGACAGGACATCAGGCTGCCCGCCTCGTTGTGAATAAGAATGTTCTGACCGTGCTGGCGTCTGGCCTTCAGATCGGCTTCCGCACTCCGGAACACCTGATCTTTTCGGCGCCCCGGCTTCAACTGGCCTTTTCCGGCAGATGGCCGGGCAGACAATTCTCCGTACAGACCCTCTCCGGACGCCTCATACGGTTTCCCGCTGCCCGTCCGGATGCCACACGCCTCGGCCTCATCGCGGATGCCGCCACAGTTAATGGTTTTCCCCTGCCCTATGGCCTCTCCAGCGATCTGCACAACGGACGTCTGGCAATCGCCCTGACAGCATCGCAGTCATCACCCAGCCTTTCACTGCTCGATCCCACCTCTTACGGACGCTTCATCCTTCAGGATGCATCCGCGTCTCCCGTTCCGGCCTCCTCAGACAACCGGATCACCCTGACAGGCGCCATCTCCCTGCCAGAACAGAATGGCACGCTCACCCTCACCATGACCCACTGGCAGGAACTGGCGGCCCGGCTGCTTAATCGTCCGGAAATAGAGTCACATCTTGCTCCTGACCTTCAGTCGGTACTGCAAAAATTGCTGCAAAAAACATCCAGTATCCCGACCATGAAGCAGCGCGCCCTTTCTCTCTCCATGCCAGTCATCAATGGTCAAATCCTTCCGGATGCGCAGACAGTTTCAGCGCTTATCAGCCATGGCTTCAGAGCCCCCTGAACGCCTTGGAAAATTCTGGATGCCGCATTGATTTTTATCAAAATAATGCTCAGCGCATCAAACTTTTCTGGCAAAATACGTTTAAAGGGTTCAAAAGACGGCAACACACGAAGAAATCACAACTTCGTTACCCTGTTGTGTGTGCGTGAGGCCCCTGAGGAGCCGACATCCTTCCTCCTGGCCTTTGCGTTTCGCCATCTACCCAGAAGGTAATCGACATGTTTGGCTTGTCGGCTCTATTCTTGGCGCGTTTCCAGTTCGCATTTACGGTCGGGTTCCATATTGTATTCCCGGCTTTCTCGATCGGTCTCGCAGCCTATCTCGCAGTCCTCGAAGGCCTGTGGCTCAAAACGGGGCGCAGCGCCTATCTGGACCTCTTCAAATACTGGCTGAAGGTCTTTTCCGTCGTCTTCGGCATGGGTGTGGTCTCCGGCCTCGTCATGTCCTACGAATTCGGAACGAATTGGTCGGCCTTCTCGCAGAAAGCCGGTCCAATCCTCGGTCCAATGCTGGCCTATGAGGTCATGACGGCCTTCTTCCTTGAAGCCGGCTTCCTCGGCGTCATGATGTTCGGCCTCAACCGCGTCGGCAAGGGCCTGCATTTCGCAGCCACCTGCATGGTCTCGATCGGCACGCTGATTTCCATGAGCTGGATCCTGTCCTCCAATTCTTGGATGCAGACACCCCGCGGCTACCGCATCGACGAGGCGACCGGCCGTTTCCTGCCTGTTGACTGGTGGCAGATCGTCTTCAACCCGTCATTCCCGTACCGCATCGTGCACATGGGCCTCGCAGCCTTCCTGTGCGTGGCTTTCATCGTGGCAGGCGTGGCCGGATGGCATCTGCTCAAGGCGCGTCGTGAAGGCCGTCAAGCGTCCGAACAGGTTCGTCTGATGTTCTCCATGGCCATGTGGATGGCTGCCATCGTCTCCCCGATCCAGGTTCTGGCAGGTGATACGCAGGGCCTGAACACGCTTGAATATCAGCCTGCCAAGATTGCCGCGCTCGAAGGGGACTGGGAATCCGAAAGCCGGGCGCCAGAGATCCTGTTCGGCATTCCGGACATGGAAAACGAGACCACGCACTACAAGATCGCTATCCCCTATCTGGGCTCGCTGATCCTGACGCACAGCCTCGACGGCAAGGTTCCGGGCCTGAAGGACTTCCCGAAGGAAGACCGCGCCTATTCCCCGCTGCTGTTCTTCTCCTTCCGCATCATGGTCGCCCTTGGCATGCTGATGGTGCTGGTTGGTTTGTGGTCGCTGTATCTGCGTTGGAAAGGCAAGCTGTACGATACGCCGCTTCTGCACCGTATCGCGCTGTTCATGTCGCCTGCGGGCTTCCTCGCCCTGCTCTGCGGCTGGATCACGACTGAAGTCGGTCGCCAGCCCTTCACGGTCTACGGCCTGCTGCGGACCTCCGACAGCGTCTCCCCGATCGCTCTGCCGAGCATCGCAACGTCGATGATTGCCTTCATCGTCGTCTATTTCATCGTGTTCATGGGTGGCATCACCATCCTGCTGCGGACCTTCGCCGAAGAACCCCATCCAGGCGAACACGGCCCCGCTGAAGACCAGCCCCAGCGTGCCGCAGGTACAACACAGGTCTCCCATCAGCCCCCGTCCAGCCCGACGGCCGGCGCTGGCATGGCGGAGTAAGAACCATGACAGAAACAGCCGGCTTCTGGCTCCCGGTGGTCTGGGCGCTGCTCGCAGCAACCGCCATCTTCCTCTATGTCTGCCTTGATGGTTTCGACCTCGGGATCGGCATCCTGTTCCTCAAGGAAAAGGACCACGATCACCGTAACCTCATGGTCAACACCGTCGCCCCAGTCTGGGACGGCAACGAAACCTGGATGATCTTTGGCGGAGCCGCACTCTATGGCGTCTTCCCCGTCGCCTACGGCACGATCCTCCCGGCCCTTTACCTGCCGATCCTGTTCATGCTGCTGGCCCTGATCCTGCGCGGCGTGTCCTTCGAGTTCCGCTTCAAGTCGGAATCGCCCATGAGCCAGTTCTTCTGGGACATTTCCTTCTGCGGCGGCTCCATCGTGGCGGCCTTCATGCAGGGCATCATTCTCGGAACGCTCGTCCAGGGCATCAAGGTCGAGAACAACGTGTTCGTCGGTTCCAGCTTCGACTGGTTCTCACCGTTCTCCCTGTTCTGCGGCCTTGCCGTGGTCATCGGCTACGCACTTCTCGGGGCGACCTGGCTGCTATGGCGCTGTGAAGGCGAACTGCACGACACGATGCGCAGGATTTCCTTCACTCTTGCCGGTCTGATGCTGGTCACGATCGCCCTGGTCTCCGTCTGGACGCCGATGCTCCACGCCACATACATGCAGCACTGGCTGGACATGCCGCAGCTCGCTCTGGTGGCGCCGGTTCCGGTTGCAGTCGTCGTTCTCGCAGCAACGCTATTCCTCGGACTGCGGAACCCGCGCTCGCACCTGCTGCCGTTCATCGCGACGCTGGGCCTGTTCTTCCTGTGCTTCAGCGGTCTGGGCATCAATGTGTGGCCCTATATCGTACCGCCGACCATCACCATCTGGCAGGCCTCCTCTCCGCCGGAGAGCCAGACCTTCCTGCTGGTCGGTACGATGTTCCTTTTGCCGCTGATCCTGTCCTACACGGCCTATTCGTACTACGTGTTCCGCGGAAAAATGTCCGCCGAGCATCACTACCACTAAGAACAGGGAGTCCGGCCCATGCGGATCGAATACGGACAGCCCGACCAAAAACCGGGTTTCCTGAACTGGATGAAACGTGTGGGCTGGTTCATAGCGATCTGGGCCGGCGGCGTTATCGTCGTCGGCCTCGGAGCCGAACTGCTCAAGAAGATCATCTTCGGCTGGTAACGGTCGGACGACCTTTCAAAAAAGCCCCGCCTCTTTCGAGCGGGGCTTTTTTTTGTGTGTGCCTTCAGAACGTATCCTTTTCCCTGCGCAAGCGCGCAAACGTCGCCACATCCGGCGCAAGCAGAAACGGATTTGTCTGGCGCTCCACTCCGAGTGTCACCGGCAACGTCGGCCGCCCGGCTTCCAGCAGACGCTCGACTTCCCCGGCCCGCGCCTTCAGGGCTGCGTTGTCCGGCTCGACATGAAGCGCAAAGGCCAGATTGGAGCGGGTATATTCATGTCCCGCACAGACAAGCGTCTGATTCGGCAGACTGTCATAACGACGCAAACTGTCGAACAACTCTTGCGCTGTCCCTTCCAGCAACCGCCCGCATCCCAGACTAAACAGCACATCCCCGCAAAAGAGCGCCGGAACCTCGGGCACGACATACGACACATGCCCTACAGCATGGCCCGGCGTGGACAGAACCCGGATCTTCACACTCTCCAACGAGAAACTGTCTCCATCTTCCAGGTCATGATCCAGCGGGGGCAGCCATTCCTTTTTCTGCCGGGGTCCATAGACCTTTGCGCCATAGCGCTCCCGCAAAGCATTCGTGCCCGCCGTATGGTCGGCGTGATGATGGGTCAGCAGGATCATGTCGAGCCGCCCTTCCCCGATTTCGTCCATGATCGGCTTCGCTTCACCGGGGTCGACGACGGCGCGCTGACCTGCTGTCGCGGTCAGAAGCCACGCATAATTGTCAGAGAGAACCGGAATCGGCTTGATATCGAGTGGCATGACTGTTCCCCTTGGAGTGTCCTGCTGATGAGGTAGCTGCATGCTGACGTCCCTGGCCCGCATCCGTTCCGATGATGCCGCCACTTTCTACGAAAGCCGACAGGGCCAGCGCACGGCGCTGCTTCTCAACGACCGCCTGCAGAGCATCATGCCCCCCATGCGCGGCCGAAGGATCCTCGGGATAGGCTATACAGCCCCCTATCTTCCGGAAAGTGCGGAATTCGCCGTTTCGGGTCGCCTCCTGCATCCACAGACGCAGAGAACCAGCCGAAGCAACATCCCCTGGGCGGACTGCATCGTCAGCAGCGGACGTCTGCCCTTCGACGACCTCTCGATGAACGCCGTCCTCGTGGTCCACGGCCTCGAATTCACCCGCTTCGCTCCAGATTTCCTCCGCGCCATCTGGCGCACCCTCAACGATGACGGGGTCCTGACGCTGGTCGTTCCCAACCGCTCCGGCTATTGGGCCCACACGGATGCCACACCCTTCGGTCATGGCATCCCATACAGCAGCGGCCAACTAACGCGCCTGCTCGATCAGGCCCTGTTCCGGATCGAACACCATTCCTCTGCGTTGATGCCTCCGCCCGCCGCGCTGTCAGTCACGCAGGGGCGCCTGATAGAACGGGCGGGCCATACACTTCGCCTCCCCTGCGGCGGAGTGCACGTCGTCACGGCCCACAAGAACGTCTATGCGGGAACGCCTCTGATCGACGAAAAACTGCGCACCCCGCTCCCCCGACAGATAGCCAAGCCCGCCTGAAGACGGAGAAAGCAGAAAACCTGCCCGAAAAACGCCTTCTTTGTGGCGAATTCTTGACCCTCCCGCCGTGTGCCGTAAGAGTGCGTTCCATGTCGCTGATCCAGTCCTTCAAGCTTGTCCTGTCGCCGCCGCACCGTGCCGCGACTCCCTTCCTCCTCGCGGGCTCGCTCGTCGGGCTGCTCGGACGGGCCACGCCCTGGCGCGCCACCCGTCTACTGGGCAACGCAGGCATCGCCTTCACGGCTTTCTGCCTCTATTTTTTCCGCGACCCCAAGCGCACGCCGCCGCCACGCACTGATCTGGTGCTGGCCTCCGCTGACGGTCGCGTTACATCCGTCGCGCTGGTCACCCCGCCTGCCGCTCTGGAAATGGGTCACACTCCGGTCTGGCGCGTCTCAACGTTCCTCTCCGTGCTGAACGTCCACATCAACCGCATGCCCGCCGCTGGTGAAGTCACAAAGATCGCCTATCACGCCGGCAAATTCCTCAATGCCAGCCTCGACAAGGCTTCCGAGCACAACGAACGCAACGAACTGCGCCTGACGCTGCCAGACGGTCGCAACATCGGCGTTGTCCAGATCGCCGGGCTGATCGCACGCCGCATCCTGTGCTTTGTCGAAGAAGGCGACCGCGTAGAAGCCGGCGAGCGTTTCGGCCTGATCCGCTTTGGCTCGCGCACCGATGTCTACCTGCCGCCTGGCGTCGAACCCCTGGTTGTGGAAGGGCAGACCATGGTCGGTGGCGAAACTGTCCTGGCGAAGCTCTGAGCCAGACGCCGTTCATGACCACACCGCCAACGGTTGAACCCATCCGCCCCACCAAAAGACGCCGCATCCGACGCAGGCTCCGACGCATGGGGCGCAATCCCCGCACTCGCGTGCGTGGGCCGTCGTTCAACCGCCTCATCCCCAACATCATGACGATGCTCGGCCTCTGCGCCGGGCTCAGCGGCATGCGTTTCGCGCTCGAACACCAGTTTGAGCCTGCGGCCGTAGCCCTACTGATCGCCGCCTGCATCGACGGTCTGGACGGGCGGATCGCACGGTTACTCAAGGGAGCCACCCGCTTTGGCGCGGAGTTCGACAGCCTGTCCGACTTCGTATGCTTCGGTGTGGCCCCCTCCTTCGTGTTGCTGATGTGGTCGCTCGAACATGCCGGACGCTATTCTTTCGTCCCGTGCATTCTGTTCACGGTCTGCATGGCGCTGCGTCTGGCCCGCTTCAACGCGAGCCTCGATGACGACGACAAGCCAGAATATTCCTATAGCTTCTTCACAGGCGTTCCCGCCCCTGCCGGAGCCGGACTGGTGCTGTTTCCGGTTTTTTTGGGACTTGAGGCCGATCGTCTCCACGCCGAAGGTTTAGCTACCTTTGCCCGCCTGCCCCTCGTCTCAGCTGTCTGCCTGATTTTTACCGGACTACTTCTTGTCTCAACGCTGCCAGTCTGGTCGTTCAAGAACTTCAAGGTTCCGGCGCGCTACGTCCTGCCCCTGATGCTCGGAACAGGACTATATGCCGCCCTTCTGGTCGCTGACCCCTGGGGTGCCCTCGCAGGTGCGGGATTACTCTATATCGCAATCCTCCCTTTCTCCCGCCGCTCTTACCATCGCCTGAAATTGGCGGCGGAAGAAATGTCGGAAACGGTTGAAGAAGAACCTGCCTGAGAGCAGGAAATGCCAACAAAAAAAGGCCGCCCGGAAAACCGGGCGGCCTTTTTCATATCCAATTACGCGACAGACTTATTCCGTCACGTCCCACAACCATGCCGCGCCACGCACGCCAGAGCTGTCACCATGCTTGTTCTTAACGATCGGCGTCGTGCAGACCGGCGTAATGACATGCTTGGCCAGAAGCGGCGGCACGCGCTCATACAGCGTATGAATATTGGAGACGCCACCACCCAGAACAATCACATCCGGATCAAGGAAGTTGATGACCATGGCACAGGCCCGGGCAAAACGCTCAGTGTAACGGCCCAAAGCCGCAATCGCCGCCTGATCACCATTGGCCGCAGCCTCTTCGATCCCGGCCGTATTACGGTTACCCGGCCCTTTCCAGTCCGCGGCAAGTGCCGGACCCGAAAGGTAGCGCTCCATGCAGCCCTTGTTCCCACAGAAGCACTCGCGCGCCGGCGCATCTTCTTCCGTCGGCCAGGGCAGAGGCAGATGCCCCCATTCGCCAGCAATATGATGACGCCCTTCAAGAACGCGGCCGTTATTGACAATGCCCGCACCCATGCCGGTCCCGATGATGACACCAAACACCGTCAGCATGCCCTTGGCCGCGCCATCGGCCGCTTCGGACAAAGCAAAGCAGTTCGCGTCATTTTCCGTCCGGACCGGGCGCGCCAGAGCGGATTCCAGATCATGACCGAAAGGCTGGTTGTTCAGCCAGGTCGCATTGGCGTTCTTGATCAGCCCGGTTTCCGGGGAGATCGATCCCGGAATGCCGATTCCCAGCGTAGACGTATGCTGCCCGGCCGACACACGGTGGCTCGGCACCGCACCCAGACGGCGGTCCACATCCGTCACCAGATCACGCATAGCCAGAACGGCTTCATTATAGATACCGGGATTGGGAATGCGTTCGCGCAGGACGAGATCGCCCGAACGGTTCAGAACGGCAATTTCGATCTTCGTGCCACCAAGATCAATTCCAAGGCGATAATCAGCCATCTCTAGCCCTGTGCTCTATACGGTGACCTGAACGACAGGCGACCGAACCTCATGGGAAACGCATCCAGTGCGTCCGTCTGCTTTAACGCGAAACCGTGTCACGACAAGCCGTCCGAAGACAAAACTTCGTTGTTTCAGGCAATTTCCAGTTTCAGAATATCGCGATCAGACCCGCGCCAGTTCCTCAAGCGCGTGCAGGATCTCCTGCGGCGCTGGTGGACAGCCCGGAATCGCACGCCGCACCGGCGTCAGGGCCTGCAAGCCTCCCAACGTCGCATAACCGGCCGGAAACGGCCCTCCATCGACTGCACAAGCCCCAACCGCAATCAGGCTCCGGCCCGGCGGCATAGCCCGCCACACCCGGTCTAACATTTCAGCACAGACCCGCGTCACCGCCCCGGTCAGCAGCAACCAGTCCGCATCCGCCGGATCGCTCACACAAACAAAACCCGCCTGCTCCAGCGCGAACGCACTGCCATTGAGGGACTCGACCTCCATGAAGCATCCCTCGCAGCCACCGGTCTCAAGAATATACAGCCCGATCGGACGCTCCCGCCGCGGAATTTCCCCGTTCACAGACGCCCGCCCACGCGTTGCATCCATGAAAGCGTAAAGCAGGCTCAGAGGCCCCGTCCGTTGTACAGCCTTCACAGCGCAATCCCCGCCGGTGAAATCCCGATCGAACCCAGAGCCGCCGGCACCCGGCTGATGGGATAACCCCGCAGCATCGCGCCCAGAACCGGCAGAAGCGATACACCCGGATCCCTCACATGCAGGCTCTCGATCCGCCCGTCTTTCAACCGCACCCAGTACCACACATCTCCGCGCGCGCCCTCGGCCACGCCAATGCCCTCATCCGTCCGGTCCGGCGCGGGCTCGTCGTCTTCCAGACCGATACTCCCCAGAATCCGCTCCAGCAGCTTGAGAGAGTCGCGGATTTCGGCAAGCCGCAGCCCTTCTCGCGCCCGAGCATCCCCCTGGCTCGATCCTGTCGCCCGCAATGCCTCAAGCCGCATCCCGGCCTCCCGCCGCCGCATGTCCATGCTGCGGCCACTCGCCCGCCCACTCACGCCACCCACGGCAAAGCGTTCGGCCAGCCTCACATCCAGAACCGCAAATCCGTCCAGCCGCGATGCAAAAACCCGATGAAGCTCTTCCAGCGCTGCAAGACGCGGTTGCATTACCGCATGAACGGCCTGAGCCAGCGGCACGATCTCGAGCCCATCCCGAAACCCGTCACAAGTCACCATATCCATCAGACGTCGCGAAACACCCTGCTCCGCACAGGCCCGCGCGATGGCTTCCCGCGCATGATCGCAATGCGTCGCGAGCAACTCCGCATCCACACCCCGCGCCGTCCTAGCCATGTCGAACAGATGGAGCGACATCCGCTCGATCTCCAGCAACACCATCCAGACATCCCGAATGCCGGGCCCCGGAACCATCCCGCGCGCCTGCGCCACAGCCCGCGCGAAAGCCAGAGGATGCGCCACGAATCCACCCGCCGTCATCCGAGACACCAGCGGCATGGCCTCTTCCGGCGTCCGCCCCAGCAGGCGCGACACAACTCCGCGATGCGCGCCTCCCGCACAAACCTCCACACTCCGGACTTTACCCTTCCGAACCTCAAAGGACAGTTCCAGCGGTCCGCTCAGCCCCGTCTGCTCAGGACGCAATAGATGACTTCCCGCCAGCGGCCGCAATCCTCCTGCCGCTGGCCCCGGACGGGACGACAGCGGCCAGGTGGACGTCCAACCGCCTTCATCCAGCGCTGGCGCTCCATTCCCACGGGCATCCATCGCTTCCACGCCATACAGGTCATACGCCACGCGTTCGCCCCATTCGGCCCCGGCAAAACGCGAGGACGGCGCAAGATAACGCCGCTCTTCCACTGCCGTGCTCGTCAGAAGCGGACGATCCCCCTCCAACAGCAGCACGTAGGCACGGGCATCATCCGCCCAGCAGGATATTAATGGCAACGTCGCGCCCGGCGCCGACAGCATTGCGCTCCACTGTTCGGCATCAAGATGATAATGCGACAACGCAACCCGCTCGCCGCTGCGGATGATCCGTCCCATCCCCATCATGGCCGCCACCCCGTCACCGGATGCCAGGCCAAAAACAGCGGACCACACAGCCCCCCCAGAAGCAGAACTGCCTGCATTACGACCACCATGCCCCGCTCTCCCCGAGCAAACGCTGGCAGAAGCGTCCTGTGCCTCACAGACCACAAAGCAGGCAGCAGACACACCATCAGCAGAACCAGCTGCCCGGTTTCAAGCGACCGCCCGATCCCGACAAGCGCACAAAACACCGGCCAAGGCGCAGCCCCGGCCGCAATTCCATCCTCGCCCTCTGCACCGCGCAGGTCCAGAACCGCAAGCCCAAGCGCCGCAAGCAGCAGCAGGATCAGCGCCGTGCCTTCCGCAGTCGCAGCCGCCAGAGCCCCGAAGGCAGACAGCATCGGCAGGGACATATTCCGGCCTGAGGAGCGTGACGAGACGAGCATGATGATCGTCCCGAACCCCGCGATCAGCATCAGCAGATGAACCAGCGGATACGCACTCAGCCGGAACATCAGCATGAGTGCCGAAAACCGCAGCCCCGTATCCAGAAGCGCTGCCTCAGGCGCCGAAGTCGGCGAGGGCCCAAGCCCTGCCACCATGCACAGCCCCACTGTCAGCAGCACCGCACCAAGCGACGACTGTTGCATCGGCAGAAGCGAAGCCCCCAGAAGCCCCAGCACCACACCGCCCAGCCGGCTGCGCGCCATATCCCAGACAACAAGCGCCTTGCGAGGCCCACGCCCCTCACGCCAGGCCAGCAGAACCGTTCCCGCACCACACAGAACCGTCACGGCAAAAGCGGAGTGAATGTTGAGTGCCAGAAGCGCACAGCCAGTCACCAGAAACGGCAGGATGCGCCCGGTCCGGTCCTGAGCCTGCGGCAGAAGCAGCGGAATTGCCGTCACGATACAGGAACACGCTGCTGCCAGCGCATCCGTGCCCGGCATGAGCCAGACAGCCAGCGGCGTAATGACGAGCCCGGCCACTGCGAAAGTCAGACTACTGGCAGGCTGGCGGTTTTCCGGCGTCAGAAGAAGCAGCAATGCCGCCAGAAGCGGCCAGACCGTTACGGCAAACAGGGTTCCAACAGGAGCAAGCGGATGCATCAGACGTCCTCCATCCTGCGCCACGCCAAACGCGGCAGAAGCGTCACACCGAGCGCCGCCAAAACACCCCACAGGCTCAGCGCCGCCGCAAAAAGGGGCCATGAATGAAGCACGCAGGCCACGACGACCAGCCCGTCCGCAGCCCGTAAAAGCCCCGTGAACTGAACCAGCGGCGTCCCCCATGCCGCACCGCAAAGACCGGCCAGAACCGCTCCAGCCCCCAGAACAGGCGCAAGTCCCAGACCCGCACCCGATAGTCCGAGCGCGAGCAGCAACACAAGCGTCCCGACAACCGGCAGAACAGCCGCCCGATCCGGCGCTTCCGGCGCAAAGCGCCGCAGCCAGACCCAGGCAAGAAAATTCAGCCCGACCAGGGCCGCAGACGTCAGAAGCGCCATCAGCCCCGAACAAACCGTCGCCCCCGCAAAGGCACAGACCGCCCCATAGAGCGGCAACCCCCGCCCGTCCTTGCCCAGACCCGCCAGCGCCAGAAGCAGCAGTAATCCAAACCCCACGATCATGTGCCAAACCTCCCCGCCAGAGCCAGAAGGAGCGCCACACCCGCAAACAACGCCGTCAGCCGCGCACTCCGCTCCTGCGCCATCAGACGCAGCCCGACCGCCACAGCAACCGTCAGCGCCAACCTTCCCCCCAATGCCAGAAACCCGAGCCACCAGCCCTGCACACCGCCCTGCGCAAGTCCGACACTCACCGGCAACGCCAGATCCGCCAGCAGCAGCAGCCAGCCACAATTCAGCACATCGGCAATACTGCGCGTGGCCTCACGTTCATGACGATCCTGAAGGCCGGACAGCATCTGCGTCACATCATCCGAGCGCAAAGGCGGACATGCAATTCCAAGCGCCAGCGCACAGGCTGCAAGCGCACCCTCCAGGCCCGGCTCAGGCTCGATATGCAGCATCGCGCACAGGCCCGACAAACCGTCCGTCCCCGGTGCGGCCAGAGCAATGAGGGCCTCGGTCAGACACAGGAGCAGAACTGCAGGCACCAGACGGCCCCCTTCACCCTGCACCAGGCCCGGCCCCAGGAATCCGCGCCCCAGCAGCACGACCAGCCCGACAACAAGCGGATCAGCCAGCGACGACAACGCCGAGCCCGTTGTAACTGTCGGCAGACACACAAGCGTCAACACACCCGCCGTCAACGCCATCGCCGGACGTCCGCCTAGTGGAGCCTGAAACAGCGCTCTCCAGACACGCGCCGCCTGTAACAGACGGAACCGCACGCTCCCGACTGACCGTCCCGCCAGCCAGAGCGGCAGGCTGTCCAAACACCAGCCCATCACCGGCGCCAAAACGAGAAGCAGCCCCACTTGAAACAGCGCTTCCAACACGGACAGCAGGATCAGTCCGATCTCATGCCCCATCACGCCATCACTCCCAGTACCGCCAGAACGAGACCAAGAAGCACAAGCCAAAGCCCCACCGCGCCCTGACGCAAATCGGGAAGAACAGGAGCCTTTACGCCTCGAAGCACTCTGAGCCGACGCCGCCCTGCCACGATGACGCTACGCATTTTCCAACCCAGGGAGGGTGCTTCCTCAAACAGACCCTCCCCGACCGAAAGCAGATTTCCCAGCGCAGGAAGAAGCGTGGAGGCCGCCTGCACAATCCCTCCGACAACCCGCCAGGGACGCACCAGAACACACCACAGAATAGCCCCTGTAAGCACGAAAGCTGGCAACCGCAGAGAGGCGCCATCCCCACCGCCCATGCGCCAGACAGGCCAGACCCACTCTCCACTTATGAAATGCAGAACCGGACTCGCCATCCCAAACACCAACGCAGGCAACAGCAGACTTGCCGCCCCTATGAAGAGAACAGAGGTGCCCGGAACAGTCCCCTGCCACGACCGCAAAACCCATCCCACAATGAGAATATCCGAGAGAGACAGCAGCCCCAGCAGCAGGGCAACTACGACACCCAGCACGCTCCAGCCCTCGACCCCTGCCGCCATACCGAGCGCGGCATGAATCCCAAGCCATAGGACAACGAGTCCGGGCAAAGGTGGAAACGGCAGCCGTAACACCGACAGCGCCGGAAACACGCGTCCCACTACGGCCGTCAGAACCAGCAGTGACAGATCAAGAAGTGTGGCTTCCAGCGCAATCCGGGCACAGACCGCCAGACCTTCCGCCTGCGCCGCCACGACCAGAACCATCAGCAGAGCAGGGCGCAAAAGCCCCAGATCTCCCGGACGACAGGCCCCAAGGACAGACCGGCCCAGCAATGCGATCACAGCCGCCCCAAGCCCTGCGACGAGCTCAGCCGGAACCGACACAGGCGCATGCCAGACCAGCGATACGCCCAGAATGCCCATCACGGCGGGAAATGCCCCGCCTTCCTTCTCCTCGTCAGGCTGGCGCACCAGCGCAGACCAGAACAGGACTGGCAACACTGCCAGCACCAAGAATGTCTGGGCCGGAAACAGCACAGAAAGCAGCAGAGCCGGAACACTCCACACTGCCGGACAGGCCTCCCGGTCCTGAGCCGCAATCACGCCCAGCGCGATAGCCTGAACGGCTGGCGACAGGCCCAGAACCGTAGCCAGCGCCGCCACACAGAGAACCGCGGCTCTCCCTGCACGCCCCGGCTGCATCGCCTGCACACAGGCAGGAACGACCAGAAACGCCAGGCAGAGAGAAACCGGATCAACATGAAAAAGGGAGGTAAAAATATGCAGGGCGCGGTCCGAACAAGAGGTGAAAACGGACCGCAATCATCACGACCGTCAGATCATGGCGAGAGATACCTTGCGTTTCGGCGGAGGGAAAGCACTGTCCAGCGTTTTGAGATCCGCATCCGTCAGACTGATCTCCAGACTGGCCAGATTTCCGGCAACATGGTTCGGAGAACCAGCCTTCGGGATGGCCATCACATTCGGCCGGCGCAGCACCCAGGCCAGCGCAATCTGCGCCGGATCAGCAGGCCCCAGGGACGTCTCATGGCGCGACGCCACATCCTTCAGTGCCGGATGCTCCAGCAGCGCTCCGCCCTGCCCGAGCGGCGAATATGCCATCGTGACCGTATCGGTACTCAAATCATGATCCAGAAGATCGAACTCTGTCCCGCGATGCTCAAGATTATACAGCACCTGATTGACCCGACAGTTTCCCGACAGGCTCTCAACTTCCTCCATGTCATCGACATCAAAGTTTGAAACACCCCAGCCCCGGATCAACCCGTCATCCTTCAGGTCTTCGAACGCGCGGATCGTCTCCTCAAGCGGCGTGCCCCCGCGCCAGTGCAACAGGTACAGATCCAGCCAATCCGTATCGAGATGCTTCAGTGAACGCCGGCAAGCCTTGCGCACACCATCATACGACGCATTGGACGGTACCACCTTACTGACGAGGTAAACGTCATCGCGCACATCCGCGATGGCCTCGCCCACAAGCTTTTCTGAACGACCATTGCCGTACATCTCGGCCGTATCAATAACCCGCAAACCAGCCTCAAGCCCCTTGCGCAGGCTCTCAACCTCATGCGTATGCCGGGCCGCACTGTCGCCGACATTCCAGGTCCCCATTCCAAGTGCGGGAACTGTGACACCGCTCCTGAGCGTGACTGTTTTCATGATTATTTCCTGTCTGTGTCTTCAGACAACGATAGGATCAGCCGGCTGTTCCCTCGAAATTTCAGTCTGCGCCCTCATATCCGTCTTCGGCGCTACACCATTTTGCACCAGAAGACCCCGCAGTTTCCGCACGATCGGGAAGACCTCGACGTTATGATCACCGCCGAGTTCGCACCAGGCGTTCTGCTCCAGTTCCATGATTTCGCGGTCTTCTTCAAAGATCCGGTGCGTGAAGATACCCAGCGCAGGCCAGATTATGTCGATCAGGAACGGCGTTTTAGGCCGCAGCACCGACAGTAGGCCGAAACACTGCGTACTCATGCCATCCGCCGTATTCGGCACATAAACACTGAACAATTCCATGATCAGATCGCCATCCTTGTCATGGATTTTCAGGCTCTGATACGGATAGGCCGTGCGGATACTGACGATTTCCTCGACCGGCTGCTCCCGGTTCGGATCATCATGATGCTTACCAAAAATCAGACGTTCCGCCAGTGGCTGCTGATTTCCACTGCGCGCAAAGCTGTAGCGTGCCTCGATGAAGCCCTCACCCGCATCCTGCCCCAGAAAACGTGCCCTGATCTGCCCCATCTGACGGCGGTGCAGGAACTGATGGTTCATGTCCATCAGGTTCTCATGCATGAACGTGTAATGGCACTTCACGACAGGGCTGAAGCGCCGTGTTTTGAAGGCCGGATTGTCCAGCTGAGCCAGAGACGGCAACGGCACGCTCTCCGCCTTTTTTGCATCGCCCGGAAAAATGAAGATCATCCCACCGGCCTCACGACAGGGATACGTCTTCACGCCATTCGGCAATTTACCTTTACCCAGATACGGCACATCAATGCACCGCCCGGACCGGCCATAAGCCCAGCCGTGATAGCAGCACTGGACCGCCTCACCGCTAACCTTCCCCAAACTGAGCGGAACCTGCCGGTGCGCACAGCGGTCCTCGAGCGCGAAGACACGTCCTTCTTCAGGCCGCACCAATGCAACAGGAAAGCGCCCGAACCGTCGTCCGATCGTCTTGCCGCGCTTGAGATCCTTTGACCAAGCCAGCGGATACCAGAAGTCGGGATTAATATCGACGCGGCGAAGATCAGTCTTCAAAGGTGTAGGCAAAGAATTCGTGGGATCTGGCACAATCAATCATCCTCTCCAGTGGAATGAACGGCACCCCGGTTACGGAGCGTCTTCCATCAAGGGAATCGGATACAATTTGAAACCTTATCCCGCCTTTTTCCAGCCCCGCTCTTCCTGCTTCCAATACACGAGATTGTGACCGGAAGATTTCATCGCCACCCAGCGTTGTCTTGCCCGCTGAACGGATTGTGGATTTCCGCCATCGAACAGATCAAAAACCCGCGTAAAAGACGCAAACTCATCGCTCCCCGCACCATCCACACGGAACAGGAACCGAGCCTCGTTCGGCACATCCTCACCCTCGGTCAACCAGATCGGCTGCCGAGCTGCATGACCGCTCTTTGCAGTGCCATGTGGCAACCAGACCGGGTCCCGGCATGCCCACAACGCCGCATCCAGCGCCATGACCGCAGCCGCATCGGGACAACGCACAACCGCGCGCTCCCCCGCATCCAGCGTCCGACCCAAAAGAGCCGGAAGCGCTTCTTCAAGCGGCGTACGAGTCAGATGATAGAACCCGACATCCACAGCGTGATCCTGCTCCTCAGGCGCTGGCTTCATGCACCTTCACGAACCGGTCCAGCAGACGCACACCAAAGCCCGTCGCACCCTTCGGCGCGATAGCGGACGCCTTGGTCTTCCAGGCCGTCCCTGCGATATCCAGATGCGCCCAGTCCGTGTCGCCCACGAAGCGCTTGAGGAATTCCGCAGCAAGGATCGCACTGCCCGGACGCCCACCGATATTCTTCATGTCGGCAATATCGGAATCGATTTCGCGGTTATAGGCCTCGCCCATCGGCATCCGCCACAGGCCTTCGCCCACCTGAGCCCCAGCCTCGGCCAGCCCCTTCGCCAGCGCATCGCTATTGGTGAACAGACCGGCATTTTCATAGCCCAAACTGACCACGATCGCGCCTGTGAGCGTGGCGAGATTGACCATCAACTTCGGGCTGAACCGCTTGCGCGTGTAAGACAGCACATCCGCCAGAACGAGACGCCCTTCCGCATCGGTATTGAGGACTTCGATCGTCTGCCCATCATAAGCCCGCACGATATCACCCGGACGCTGCGCCCCGCCGGACACCATGTTCTCAACCAGCCCGACCACACCGATCGCATTAACCGGTGCCTTACGACGGGCCAGCGCACTCATGAGGCCAATCACAGTCGCGGCCCCGCCCATGTCGGTCTTCATCTCGTCCATGCCAGCCGCAGGCTTGATGGAAATGCCACCGCTATCGAATGTGACACCCTTACCGATGAACGCCAGAGGCGCCTCGCTGCCACCGCCATCGTGACGGACAATTACCGTCCGGGGCTTGTGAACGCTACCCTGCGCTACGCCCAGAAGCGCGCCAAAACCCAGATCCGTCATGGCCTTATCGTCGAGAACCTCAACCGTGAGGCCAAGTTCCCGCAGTTCCTCGATACGCTGCGTAAAGGTCTGGGGATAAAGCACATTCGGCGGCTCGCTCACGAGGTTCCGCGTCAGGATCACACCCTGCGAGACCGCATCCAAAGCCACCCACCGCGCCTGCGCTGCCGCGACATCGGAAACCGCAACATGCAGCGTTTTCAGAACCGGCCGGCTGTCGGACTTTTTCGTGCGGTACAGGTCGAAATCATAGGATGCCAGACGCGCTCCCAGAGCCGCGTCCGGAGCAAACTGCTCCAGCCCTTCAGAAAGGGCCAGCACCGCGCCCTCAACACCTTCCAGCAAACGAACGGCCCGACCGGCCGCATTTTCGATAGCCACGGCATCAATCGCCGCACCCCCCTTGGGTTTCACGCCGGCAAGTACGACCTGGGTCAGCCCTTCGGCTGGAGCAGGGAGGACCACGCTCTGCCCGGCCTCACCCTTGAAACCTTTCAACGCAGCAGCGCGCGAAACCGCCCCGGCTGAAGCCTTGTCCAGTGCCGCAAACGTCTCGCCAGACGCCGCATCGCACAGCAGGACAACAGCTCTGGGCGCATCCACAGAAAAGGCTGGAAGGGAATCGAAAATCACTGAAAGCATGATGGTCCTGCCGTCTGGAACATGAAGTTGTTGCCTCCGTTATCGGGAACACCAGCCGCCCATACAAGTCCTCCCCTCACCCGGCATGAAGAAAGACCACGTGATGCGCCGTTCTATCCTGACGCTGATGCTCTGCTCCGGCCTCACTTTCGTACCCCCACAGGGACATGCCAGCCCTGCCAGTACCAAACCGACCTCAAAAATTACCAACATCCAACCGATCCTGATCGGCAACAGACCCGTCACAGTTCACCCCACAGGGTTTCCCCCTGTGACAGTCACCCCGTTCTGGCGGGAAAACGGCAACGCATGGGGCTATACCCTGTATGCCGTCAGCATCCCCGAAGCTGAGGAACCGTACCGCACGGCACTCGTGGATACGGAGGACGCAGACCATAATGGCCAACTTCTCGACATGTTGCAGGACATTCCACACACCGGCGAAGACGCGCTCCAGACCATCCATTTCGCGTCTGCTCGCATGGACGGAAAACCGGCCTTCCTGCTGTTCATAAGCACCCGCGACAACGGCACCAATCCAGCCCCCCAGCTGAGCCCGGCACATATCCGCGTCTATCAGTTGACGGCAGAAGACGGAGAACCGGGCAGCACGCTGTTCTATTTCGCGCTCCGCACCACGCTCCGGCCCCCCGTGACGACATGCCACGCGGATATCGCCCTGAGTGCGGCAACAAAAATCCCGTTTGCAAAATGGAACGGAGATCAGGAGCCTGTCCCGACCTGCCTGCAATAACGGGTGTATCAGCACATGACGCAAAAGCCATCTTGGAGTAGTCTGGGCAAATGACTTCTGCCTCCCCCATCATCGTCCGTGCGGACGATGACCGTGCCCTTTTGGCCCTGGCATTCCGGCTTGCATCCGAAGCCTCGGACATCATCAACGCCATCCGCGAACGCGGCTTCCGGACAGACATCAAGGACGATGCCTCCCCGGTTACGGAAGCGGACCATGCCTCCGAGCAGCATATCCTGTCCGGCCTGCGCGCGGCCTGCCCGTCCATTCCCGCCATTGGTGAAGAAGAAATGTCGGCCGGCATCCGGGTGAGCGCGGAAGACTCCTACTGGCTGGTCGACCCGTTGGACGGAACGCGCGGCTTTGCATCGGGGGGAAAGGACTTCACCGTCAATATCGGCCTGGTCCGTCATGGCAGGCCGGTTCTGGGCGTGGTCGCCCTTCCCGGTTACGGCCTGATCTACAGCGGCGGTCAGGGCCTCGGCGCGCACCGTTCAGACGGCACCAATAGTACTCCAATCCACACCGCTACGCCCTCTGAAGAAGGCCTGCGCGTGTTGGCCTCCAGCCATCACGGCAATTCTGAACTGCTGGAACGCTGGCTCGCGGGACGCAAGGTCGCCTCGATCGACAAGCTGTCGTCATCGGTAAAGTTCATGCGGGTCGCCGAAGGGGCTGCGGATTTCTATCCCCGTTTTGGTCCCACGATGGAATGGGATACGGCCGCCCCCCAGGCCATTCTTGAAGCCGCAGGCGGTGCCCTGCTCGACGAGACCGGCGCGCCCCTGCGCTACGGCAAACCCGATCGGCTGAACGGCTCCTTCTACTGCACGGGAGGTGCATTTTGAGCGACACACGCCACACCGAACGCCTGACCGCCACACCTGAAGGCATCCGCCGCGCCGCCGAACTTCTGAAAGCTGGCAAACTGGTCGCATTCGGAACAGAGACCGTCTACGGCCTTGGGGCCATCGCCTCGTCCGACACCGCTGTCGCAAGAATTTTCGCCGCGAAGGGACGCCCGCGTTTCAACCCGCTCATCAGCCATCTCCCTGATGCTGAAAGCGCCTTCGCTCAGGCCTCTCTGAGCGGCAGGATGGAAGAAATCGCGCACGCACTGGCCGAACGTTTCTGGCCCGGACCGCTGACCATGGTGCTTCCCCGCTCACCGAATTCAACCGTGTCCGATCTTGCTGCTGCAGGCCTGTCCACGCTGGCGCTGCGTGTTCCACGCGGCAAAACGGCTCTGGCCCTGCTCCGCGAAGTCGGCGCCCCTGTTGCTGCACCATCCGCGAATGTCTCGGGCACGGTCAGCCCGTCCGATGCGTTCCACGTCCTGCGCTCGCTGGACGGACGGATCGACGCGGTTCTGGATTCCGGGCCTTGCTCCATCGGCGTGGAAAGCACCGTGCTGGACCTGACCCGTGAGGTACCTGTTCTCCTGCGGCCCGGCGGTGTAACGCTTGAAGACCTCACCGAACTGTGCGGCCCCATCCGCCATCCGGACGATTTTTCCGAAATCGCCCCGGCCTCGCCCGGCCGGCTGGCATCGCATTACGCTCCGAACCTGCCCGTCAGACTGGACGCGGCCTCAATCGCGCCCGACGAAGCCCAGCTTGCCTTCGGCACGCCTCTTCCCGGCGCCAGACTGACATGGAACCTGAGCGAAAGCGGCAATCTTGAAGAAGCCGCAGCCCGCCTCTTCGCCGGACTGCGCTTTCTGGATGCGGAAGGCACCCGTCGTGGACTGAAAGCCATCGCCGCCCAGCCGATCCCCCGTCACGGGCTTGGCCTCGCCATTCGGGACCGTCTTCGCCGCGCCGCCGAACCGCGCACCCATAACGCAACCCTAACCTGAGCATGACCCGCGCCCCGGACCCTAAGGAAATCAAGATTCTGTCGGACATTCTGGCGCTGGTGCTGGATGAACAGCCGGGGCATGCGGCGACCGCTCTGGAACGGGTCCGCCAGATGGCCCGGCGTGACGGTGTTACGGGCGGCGCGCTGAAAAACCTGTTCACCACCCGCATCGGAACAATATCCGGCAACAACGAAACCGAGCGCGAAAAACGTCTCCGGGAGCAAATCTCTAGGCTGGAACGCCGCCTTGGCCAAAGCGAGTCCGACACCCGCACGGCACAGGCACGCCTGGGACGCTGCCAAACGGATCTGGGGCTGATCCAACTGGAACTGGCAACCCTGCGTATGCAACGCCCATGGCGCTTCATCGCCATCATCTTCGCTGCCGCTGCGGGTCTTCTGGTCGGTATTGCCGGAACACAATTCTATCACAGCCTGTCCGTTACAAGGGCGCCCATCGACCGGGCCTCCTATCTGCGATAGAAACTGTTTCGTTTTTTCGCCTTCCTCCCGCCACGCGCTAGGGATAGATGAAGGACCATGGCCTCATCCTCCGGAACCTCCGGGCGGCAGATCCTGCCTCTGCTCGACCGCTACATTCTCCGCCAGCTTCTCATCGCCCTGCTGGCGCTGACGGGAGGGGCAACGGCACTGATCTGGCTGACCCAGTCCCTGCACTTCGTCTCAATGGTGGTCCAGCACGGCCTTTCACTGCGGGTTTTCATCCAGCTCACCTCGCTGATGCTACCATCCTTCATCGCCGTTATCCTGCCGATCACGACCTTCCTTGTAGTACTTTTCATCTATCAGCGGATGGTCGGTGACCGGGAACTCACGGTCATGCGCGCAGCCGGCCGCTCCCCGCTGGAACTGGCAAGGCCCGGACTGCTCTGCGCGTTCTTCTCTGTGATCCTGTGCTACGTCCTGACCCTGTGGCTCGCGCCCGTCTCGTATCATGCGTTCCATCGCTACGAATTCCAGATCCGCAACCGTATGGCGGCCTTCCTGCTTCAGGACGGCGTCTTCACCAGCCTGTCCAACGACATGACGGTCTATGTGCGCGGCCGCACCAGCGACGGTCAGCTGCATGGTGTGCTGGTCGAAGACGACCGCGACCCCGTTTCCCACACCACGATCCTCGCGGAACGCGGCACTATGGTCGTAGTCAACGACCAGCCGCGCGTCGTCCTGTATGACGGCTCACGCGAGGAAATCGACCGTCATACAGGACGACTGAATGTCCTGACCTTCGGACGCAACACAATCGATCTCACCTCATCGCGCCAGCACAACCATGAAGACCGGGATCCGGACGAAATGTCCCTGCGCGAGTTGTTCCATCCTGACCCCCACGAAGTCTCAGAGCGCGACCGTGGCAAGAACATCGTCGTAGGATGGCGTCGGCTAACCTCGCCACTGACGGCATTGTCCTTTGCGATGATCGGTCTGGTCACCGTTCTCAGGGGGGCCTTCTCCAGGCACGGCAACATCACGCGTCCCCTGATCGCCATCCTCACGGTCGTCGGGCTGCTGGCCATCTCACTCATGCTCCAGAACCTGGCCGGACGGCACCTCGCGCTGGTGCCCCTCATCTGGCTTGAGGCCATTCTCCCAGCCTTCGTCTGCGCCGCCATGCTGTTTCTCGAACAGTGGACAGGCACTGCACGCCAGACCGCTCCGGCCTCCGCGCCTTCCGCAGGGTCCGCCCGATGAAAGCCATTCCGTCTACTCGCCTAAGCCCTTGGCTGACATCCCTGTTCCAGGCACTCAGCACCCGCGACGAACATGCCGGGTTTTCCACGACTCTGGCGATCTACATCGCGCGGCAGTTCATGCTCAGCACCCTGTCCATGGTGCTGGCCCTGACCGGACTGGTCTCCCTGTTCGACTTCATCGACCTGCTGCGCCGCGCGGCAACACGACCCAACGTCCCGACCAGCCTCATCGTCAAGATCGCAGCCCTGCACGTTCCGTACTACATCATCTACGTCCTGCCCTTCGGCATCTTGCTGGGCGGGATTGTATGCTTCTCCCGACTGACACGCTCCTCCGAGCTCATCGTGGCGCGTGCTGCCGGCATTTCTGCCTGGCAGTTCCTCGCAAGCCCGCTGGCCTGCGCCCTGCTAACTGGCCTGCTGACGACAACCGGCATTTCGGCTCTGTCTTCAACCATGTTCCGAAGCGCAGAAATGCTCGACCAGACCTATCTGCGTACCGGCGGCGGCCCCCTGACGCTCAATGGCGGCGCGTTGTGGCTCAGACAGTCTGATGACGGGCTGGTGCCTCACGGTGTGGCAATCCTGCATGCTCAGGATGTCCATCTCATCCACGGCGAACTGAAAGTTTCAGGCGTCTCGATCTTCCGCCTTGACGACCGGGACCGCCTGATCGTCCGCGTCGAAGCCCCCGAGGGTGCGCTGGGCGATCACCAATGGATCCTGCACGGAACCTCGGTGCTCCACCCCGATCATCTGCCGCAGCAGATCGGGGACATGACCCTCCCATCCGATCTGTCGGTCGGACGCGTTCAGGAAAGTTTCGCATCGCCGGATACCCTCTCCGTCTTCGCACTTCCGGGCTTTATCAACCTTCTGGAGCGCTCGGGATTCCCCTCGATCCGGCACAGACTTCACTTCCAGTCGCTACTGGCCCTTCCCATTCTGGCCGGGACCATGGCATTGGTATCTGCAGGCTTCTCGATGCGCCCCACACGGCGCGGCGGCGTAGCCCGGATGCTGGGATCGGGAATCGCCGCAGGCTTTGCGCTGTTCACCATCTCGAAAGTGGCCGAACAGTTTGGTGAATCCGGCGCCCTGCCGCCGGTTCTTGCTGCATGGGCGCCGACAGGTGCGGGGCTCTGCCTCGCGGTGGCCCTTTTGCTACACATGGAGGATGGTTGATGACGGTGCCCCTGTGGCTTCCAATGCGCGCCCGCAGACGCGCTTCGCTCGTCAGTGCCACGCTGATGGCTGGAACCGCGCTCGTGGCACCGCAAAAGGTGTCTGCCAACACGATGCAGCGCGACAACTCTCATATCATCGTCATCGGCAAACCAACATCGCAGACCGATCCCCTGACCTATCTTGCGGATAGCGAAAGCTATGCCAAAAACGGCCTGATCACATGGGAAGGCAATGTCCGCGTCTGGCAGGGCGATCACGCCATGCGCGCCGACCGCGTGACCTATGACCGCAGCACAGGCATCCTGTCAGCCAAAGGCCATGTCGCCGTCGTCGAACCCGATGGCAGCACGACCTATGCCGATTATGTCGAATTCAGCCATGGCATGCATGATGGCATCGGCAGCGGCATCTACATCCGCATGCAAGACAATGCCAAGCTCGCCGGCAACGGCATGCGCCGCACGAACGGAATGCTTAACGATCTGACGCATGCCGTCTATACGGCATGCAAAATCTGCGAGAAGAACCCCGACCTGCCCCCCTTCTGGCAGTTTCAGGCCTTCGATGCGACGCAGGACGTCCAGCACAAACGCCTCGAATTCGATCATGCCTGGCTGAAAATTCTTGGCCTTCCCGTCTTCTATTTCCCGTTCTTCTCCATGACCGATCCGTCCGTCAAACGGCAGAGCGGCTTCCTGATGCCGGGCATCAGCCCGCATGACCGCTATCTCGGCACCTATTTCACGCTCCCCTATTTCTGGGCCATTGACGAGCAGCAGGACCTGACCGTCCGCGGCCTCGTCTCCACCAAGACCGGCCCCGAACTGACGGCGCAATACCGCAACCGCATGAACTTCGGCTCCGTCGATGTCACAGGCGGCGTGGCCTACGACACCAATAACGAAAGCAGGTATACCAATACCTTCGGCGACAATGTCGGCTCATCCAGCGAATATGGCGTGCAGGGCTATGTGTTCGGTCGCGCCAATTTCGCCCTGGATCGCAACTGGCAACTTGGCGCCAACATCAACGTCGCCAGTTCCGCCAACTACATGCGCGACTACCGCGTCCCCGGTTACGGTCAGGAAATACTGAATTCCAACCTGTTCCTCGAAGGATACGGCATTGGCTCCTATATGCGTCTCGACGGACAGGCCTATCAGGGCCTGAACCAGGGCACCATCCGCAACTCGGACCTGCCCTGGGCACTTCCGCGGTTGACCTATGCCTTCCAGGGACAGCCCGACATGTTCGGCGGCCGTCTCAGCGTCCAGACAACGGACTTCAACCTGTACCGCAAGAACGGCATCAACGATCAGCGCGGCGAAGCGGCCATCCAGTGGGACCGTCCGTTCCACAACAAGCTCGGCCAGCAGTTCCTGCTGACGGCCCGACTTGATTCCATGGTCTATCACGCTACCCGAGCCTACCAGCAGCCGACCTACTATACGAATGCCGGCGGCAACCATCTCGTCGGGCAGGTCCAGCCGACCATCGCCCTGAAAATGAGCTGGCCGTTCCTGCGTGGCTTCGCCAAAGGACATGGCTCGCAGCTCCTGGAACCAATCGCCCAGATCATTGCTGCTCCCAACACCGGTAACTCGCAAAACCGCAACATCCCCAACGAAGACAGCCTGGCCTACGAATTCACCGACACCACGCTGTTTTCCCTCAACCGTTATCTCGGTACGGATCGTCTCGACGGTGGCCTCCGCGCAAATGTGGGCATCCATCAGAACTGGTCCTGGAACGGCCACGCCATCGACATGCTTGTCGGCGAAAGCTTCCAGGAACATATCGACCACAACCGCCTGCCCTATTCCGGCCTCGACCATCACCTGTCGGACCCGGTGGGTCGCTTGCGCGTCAGCCCGAACCAGTATGTGGATGTCACGGCCCGAGGCCGCTTCAACCCGTGGACCCACCAGTTCGATTACGGCGAAGGCCTCATCAGCACCGGCGTTCCCATGTTCCGCCTGACCGGTGGCTACGTCTACGCGCCCGTGACACCGTATTATTACTATGCAACGAACTTCCGCGAATCCGGTCCGAACGCGCCATATCTGGTCAAGACCAGCGAAGTGACAGGCGGATTTTCAACCCACTGGCGCAATTACCATGCGTCCGGTTTCTTCCGTCGCAGCCTGTCCAGGAAACAGTTCGTCGCAAACGGTGGCACGATCGGCTATTCCAATGACTGTTTCGGGCTGGATATCATGTATATCAAGCAATACACCCGTATCGGCGGCGAACAACGTAACGAGACGATCCTATTCAACTTCACGTTCAAGACGATCGGCACCTTCGGAATCAACGGTTGAGCATGTCCAAGACCCACTGCATCGCCTCTACGGCCCTGGCTGCCCTTCTCGCCTTCTCGGCAGCCCTCCCCGCCACGGCAGCCCCGCATCACAAGGCAGACCCGAAAGCGGCTTCGAAAACTGCGGCGACCAAGCAGGACGCTCCTCCAGCCAAGCCGCCCGAGGATCAGATCCTGGCTGTCATCAACGGACAGGTCCTCACGCAGCGTGACGTGGACAACCGTGCAAAGCTCTTCGTGCTTTCGACCGGCCTGCCCATAAGCCCGGAAATCATGAAGCGCATGCGCGGCCAGATCATCCACCAGTTGATCGACGAGCGGCTGAAAACGCAGGAAATTCTGAAGCTCCACATCAACGTGGAGCCGGATCAGATCGCAGGCGCCATCTCGAACATCGAACAGCGCAACGGCATGCCTAAGAATGCCCTGCGGAGCCGTCTGGCCTCGGATGGCGTGTCACTGACGACGCTGATCGACCAGATTCGGGTGCAGATCGGCTGGATGCAGGTCCTGCGTGAGAAGCTGGGAGAAGAAGGCCGGATCACCGCCACCCAGATCAGCCAGCGCGAGCAGGCCCTTCAGGCCGAGCAGGGTCGCCCCCAATATTTCATGAGCGAAATCTTCGTGCCCGTGGCCGACCCACGCCATGACGAAAACGAACTCGCCTTCACCAAGACGATCATTTCCCAGCTCCGTGAAGGCGCGCCATTCCCGATCGTAGCCGCCCAGTTCTCGCAGGCCCAGTCGGCTCTCGATGGCGGCTCCATGGGCTGGATGCAGGAGGACAATCTTGATCCGCAGGTCGTCAACATCGTCCGCCAGATGCCGATCGGTGCCATTTCCAACCCGATCCAGGTTGCAGGCGGGTTCGTGATCGCGACCGTTCAATCAAAGCGCGTGGTTGGAAAACAGATGGGCACCCAGCTCGACCTGCGGCAGGCTTTCTTCCCGTTCGATACGCCCCTGAACCCGCAGAACCCGACCGAACAGCAGCGTGCTGCCTTGCAGAAAGCCACAGCAGCCGTGCAGACGGTTCATAGCTGTGACGCCATGGAAGCGCTTAACAAATCTCTTGGCGAAAAACGTCCCAGCAATCCGGGTTCGCAGATCCTCGAGCGCCTGATGCCCCAGATGAAAGCAGTTCTCGACGCACTCCCCCCCAACAAGGTCAGCCGTCCCCTGGTCTCGATGGACGGTATTGCCCTGCTCATGATCTGCAACCGGCAACAGAAAAACCTGGCCCAGCAGAGCCCGAGCGAAATCGCTGATCAGCTTATGAATGAGCGTGTCGAGCAGGCCTCCCGCCAGCTTCAGCGCGACCTTCAGCGCCGTGCGATCATCGAGATGCGTCCCGCTGCCAAGACGGCCTTCAACTGACGTGTCCCTTCCTTCACTGCGTGACACCATCCAGGCCCATGGCCTTGATGCAAAGAAATCCCTCGGCCAGCACTTCCTGCTCGATCCGGGCATCTGCGCCCGGATCGCAGCTCTTGGCGGCGATCTGACAGGACGCAGCGTCGTCGAAATCGGCCCCGGTCCCGGCGGCCTGACCCGCGCCCTGCTGGACACCCCTGCCAGCCGTGTCGATGTCGTAGAAATCGACGAACGCGCCTGGCCCCTGCTGGACGAACTGGCCACCTACTACCCGGACCGCCTGCACGTCGTCCGTCAGGACGCCCTGAAGCTGGACGCTGCGGCTCTGGCCCCTGCTCCACGCCAGATCATTGCGAACCTGCCCTATAACGTTGCCACCCCCCTGCTCGTGGGCTGGTTGCGTCAGGCCTCGCAGTGGGAACGACTCTCGCTGATGTTCCAGCTCGAAGTCGCGGAACGTATTTGCGCAGCTCCGGGAAGCTCGGCTTACGGACGCCTCGCAGTACTCTCTCAATGGTGCGCCTCGTGCTCGGTTGCCCTGCGCATCCCTCCGGCCGCGTTCTCACCACCGCCCAAGGTCCATTCCGCAGTCGCCGTCATCATACCCCATGCCGAACAGCCTTCTCCGCAGTTGTTCCGCGCCATGGAGCAGGTCACGGCAGCAGCCTTCGGCCAACGTCGCAAAATGCTGCGCTCTTCACTGAAATCCATCGGCGGCGAACGCCTGCTGGAACAGGCCGAAATCGAACCAACCCGCCGGGCCGAAACGCTTTCGGTCGCCGAATTCGCGCGACTGGCGGAACTGAATCTCGCCAGCCGCTGAAGGCTCTTACGACTTCGCGCTTTCCCGTTCACGCTCGAACATGTAGTCCCGCGTGAACGGCACAGCGTCGATCGACCTGGTCAACTGAAGCTGGAAGTTCATGTGCCCCTGCACGCGGAACGCCAGCTCGGCCCCTACGAGATAGAACTCGAACATCCGGACAAATCGCTCGTCATAAAGTGACTGGATCTTATCGCGGTTGGCGTCAAAACGCTTGTGCCATTCCGCCAGCGTGCGTGCGTAATGCAGGCGCAGCACTTCGCAGTCCGTCATCCACAACCCCGACCGCTCAATCGCCGCCAGCGTCTCGCTCAGCGCAGGCGAATATCCACCCGGGAAAATATATTTCTGAATCCAGGGGTTGGTCGTCCCCGGCCCGTCCATACGCCCGATGGAATGGATCAGCGCCACGCCATCCGGCTTGAGGCAGGCTTTCAGCTGTTTGAAAAATGCCTCAAACTGTGGCGGCCCAACATGCTCAAACATTCCCACCGAGACGATCCGGTCGAACTGCTGATGCAGGTTGCGGTAGTCGATCAGCGCGAAGCGCACCTGATCCTCAAGCCCCTCGTCCTTCGCCCGCTTCCGCGCCACCTCGAGCTGCTCGCGTGACAGCGTGATACCCAGAACCTTCGCGCCATAATCCTTCGCCAGCGTCAGAGCCATGCCACCCCATCCGCAGCCGATATCAAGCACCTCGAGCCCCGGACGATCCAGATTAAGCTTGGACGCAATATGCCGCTTCTTGGCGACCTGCGCTTCTTCCAGCGTCATATCCTCGCGCACAAAATAGGCGCAAGAATACTGCCGGTCCTTGTCCAGGAACAGATCGTACAGTGCCCCATTCAGATCATAGTGGTGAGCGACATTACTGCGGGATTTCTTGAGAGAATTGAGCGTCTTCCACGCCCGCGTCACATAGCGCAGACGGTCTTCAATTTCTTCGAAGACATGCCCGTGCCCGTTGATATTTTCCATCAGGACCGTCAGCAGCGTCTCAAGCGTACAGCCGTCAGGCACGATACTGCCCGCCATGTATTCCTCGCCGAACGCCAGACCGGAATTGATGATCAGGGCCCGCTCCGCCTGTTTGGTGAGTAGATGAAGTCCGGCTTCAAGTCCCGGCTTGCGGCCACGATAGGTACGGACAGTCCCGTCACTGAACGTGACCCTCAGGCTTCCTGTCTGGATGAACTTCCTCAAGACAAAACCAAGAATCCGTCTCATTCCGATCTCCTGTTTCCAATACTGGGAAAAAACCCGAACAGGTCTGAAGTTGTACTCCTCCGGAAGAACAGAGACAAAAAAACCCGGCCGGGAAGAATCCCGGCCGGGTTTTTCAGGACAAGGTCCTCGGTAAAAGCCTCAGGCTTCTTCCGATGCCTCGGCAGCTTCAGCAGCAGCCTCTTCGGCGGCATTCTCAGCCTGCAGTTCGCCAAGGATATTCTCATCCTCGTCCTGCTCGCCAATGGCTTCGCCACGAGCCTGACGCTCCGCTTCTTCACCGGAACGGGCAACGTTGACCGTCAGCGGGATGGACACTTCCGGATGCAGCACGATACGTGCTTCCGTCAGGCCAAGATGCTTGATCGGGTGTGCCAGGACAACCTGCTGACGCGAAATCGTCAGACCGGCTTCCGTAGCGGCCGCCGCGATATCGCGGGTGCTGACGGAGCCGTACAGGCTTCCGCTGTCACCAGCCTGACGGATGATAACGACGGACAGTTCATGCATGCGCTCAGCAAGACGCTCGGCCTCTTCACGCTTCTTGAGGTTCTGGGCCTCAAGCTGGGCGCGCTCGGTCTCGAAACGCTTCTTGTTGGCAACCGTGGCGCGCATGGCCTTGGCCTGGGGCAGCAGGAAGTTACGGGCATAACCCGGCTTCACGTGCACCAGGTCGCCCATCTGGCCGAGATGCTCGACCCGCTGCAGCAGGATCAGTGCGGTCTGGGACATGGTGCGCTCCTCAGCTTACGACGTAGGGGAGCAGGGCGAGGAAACGGGCACGCTTAATCGCCTGTGCCAGCTCACGCTGCTTCTTGGCCGAAACGGCCGTGATGCGGCTCGGCACGATCTTGCCACGCTCCGAAAGGAAGCGGCTCAGCAGACGCACGTCCTTGTAGTCGATCTTCGGCGCGTTGGGGCCGGAGAACGGGCAGGACTTGCGACGACGGTAGAACGGACGACGTGCGCCAACTGCCGTGCGACGAGCAGCCGGGTTCACTTCGTTGACGTCGGGAGTGATGGTCTCGGACATGTTTCTTACTCCGCTCCGGCCGTCTCACGAGCATCGTCCTGCTCGCCACGTGCACGATATTCCTCACGGTCTTCGCTGCTGCGACGGGGACCGCCACGGCCGCTCTCGAAACGACCGGCCGGCTTGGAGCCGCCACGGAAGTTGCCGCGGTCACCACGGTCGTCGCTCTTGCGAGCCAGAACCGGAGACGGGTTCTCGTCGATCTCGTCAACGCGCAGCGTCAGAACGCGCAGCACGTCTTCGTTCAGGCCCAGCTGACGCTCCAGCTCGCGCAGCGTGTCAGGGGTGCAGTCAAGACCCAGCAGGACGTAATGGCCCTTGCGGTTCTTCTTGATGCGGTATGCGAGCGAACGCAGGCCCCAGAACTCACGCTTCTGGATGGAACCGCCGTTGTCCGTGAGCAGGGTTTCGATGGTCTCGACCAGGGTTTCCACCTGAGCCTGCGACACATCATTACGTGCGATAAGCACGCTTTCATACAATGGCATGAATACTCCCTTCGGATGAGGTCAACCCGAGACTGGCTCCAGCCCATGCCGGAAACAGGGCCCATGTTTCAGGGCGCGGGTATAGCCGGCGCGATGCCACATCGCCCAGCAGGGAAAGGCGGCATTAATCACACCATGCGCCTCAAGGCAAGTCCTGCCTCAGAGTCGCTTCAGCCTTTGCGGCACATATTCGTCGGGAACGTCCCAGCTTTCCGGCACGATATACCGGAGTTCAAATCCTGCCCGCCGGTAATTCGGCAGCGCGTGAGGATGATCGAGCGTGCAGGTATTAACCCGCAGACGCCAACTTCCGGCCCCAAAGGCCCGGGCCACGGCATGATCCAGAAGCGCACGCCCCAGACCGCGCCCCATCCCCTGCGACAAAAGACCGAAATAGGCCAGATTGGCATCCCCGCCCTGCCTCAGATCCAGTTCGTAGAACCCGAGCGGCTCACCCGAGCCATCACGCAGGACCATGAACTGAACGGCAGGATCATAAAGAATTTTCGCCAGTTCAGCATCTGGCATCGACCGCCGCATCCACCAGCAGTAATCCTGCCCCACCCCCGCATACAGAACGCGATAAAGCGGCACGGCCTCATCCCCGGCTACACGGGACAGAGAATATCCTTCCGGCAGAACAGGCGACGGACGGGGAGAGCGTGTTTCCAGAAAGATGACATCCACCGCAAGACGGGTGGATGTCCCTT
Organism: Gluconobacter sphaericus; assembly: GCF_016757795.1. Lineage (GTDB taxonomy): Bacteria > Pseudomonadota > Alphaproteobacteria > Acetobacterales > Acetobacteraceae > Gluconobacter > Gluconobacter sphaericus. Next base: position 402,707 of record NZ_CP068419.1, read on the forward strand.
TCGGCTTAAGCCAGTCCGGCAGCATCGCTCCGGTCCCGCGCCCGACGATCAGTTGTCGTCGAGGAAGGAGCGCAGCTTGCGCGAGCGGCTCGGGTGCTTGAGCTTGCGCAGCGCCTTCGCCTCGATCTGACGGATACGCTCACGGGTCACGTTGAACTGCTGGCCCACTTCCTCAAGGGTGTGGTCCGTGTTCATACCAATGCCAAAGCGCATCCGCAGCACGCGCTCTTCGCGCGGCGTCAAGGACGCCAGAACGCGCGTCGTGGCTTCACGCAGGTTCGTCTGAATCGCGGCATCCAGCGGAATGACGGCCGTCTTGTCCTCAATGAAGTCACCGAGATGGCTGTCCTCCTCGTCACCAATCGGCGTTTCGAGAGAGATCGGCTCCTTGGCGATCTTCAGGACCTTACGGACCTTCTCCAGCGGCATGCCGAGCTTCTCGGCCAGCTCTTCCGGAGCCGGTTCACGCCCGATCTCATGCAGCATCTGGCGCGACGTCCGGACGAGCTTGTTGATCGTCTCGATCATATGGACCGGAATACGGATCGTCTTGGCCTGATCCGCGATGGAACGCGTAATCGCCTGACGGATCCACCAAGTCGCATAGGTCGAGAACTTATAACCGCGACGGTACTCAAACTTGTCCACGGCCTTCATCAGGCCGATGTTGCCTTCCTGGATCAGATCCAGAAACTGCAGTCCACGGTTCGTGTATTTCTTGGCGATCGAAATCACCAGACGCAGATTCGCCTCAATCATTTCCTTCTTGGCACGCGTGGAATCACGCTCGCCACGGGAAACGGTTGCATAAACGCGGCGGAACTCACCAACCGGAAGGCCCGTCTCATGCGACAGAGCCGCAATCTCGCCACGCAGATTGCGCAACTGGTCCATGTGCTTGGTCGTCAAGTTCTTCCACCCCTTGCCCGGCAGAGCAGAAATGCTGTCCAGCCAGGTCGGATCAAGTTCGCGGCTGCGATACTTGATGAGGAAGTCATCACGCGAGATCTTGCAGCTCTCGGCCAGACGCATCATCCGGCCTTCGACATTGTTCAGCTTCTGAACCTGCATCTTGATCTGCGCAACCAGCTCCTCAATCCGGTTGTTGTGCAGATGCACCTGCTCGACGATGCTAACCAGTTCATCGCGCAGCTTCTCGTAGGTCTGTTCAGACTTGTCCGAATGATCCTCACCACCCGTCAGGGCCTCGATGCGCTTGATCTGAAGCTTGCGAAGCTTGTGATACAGCGGCTCGATGGCTTCGAAACGCGCCAGGATTTCCGGCTTCAGCTTCTCTTCCAGAGCGGACAGGGACAGGCCGCTGCCTTCCTGCTGATCGCCTTCACCTTCTTCGTTCTCGTCCTCGGCCGTATCGTCCTCTTCGGACGCCTCGTCATCTTCCTCGCCCTCGACCGCCTCAGGGTCCGGACCACCGCCCTGGCTGGCCTCAAGATCCACGATGTCACGCAGAAGCATCTCGCCGTCCTTGAGGCGCTCATGCCAGGAGATGATGGCGCGAATCGTCAGCGGGCTCTCGCACAGGCCGCCGATCATCTCGTCGCGACCAGCTTCGATCCGCTTGGCAATCGCAATCTCGCCCTCGCGCGACAACAGCTCGACCGACCCCATCTCGCGCAAATACATGCGGACCGGATCATCCGTGCGGCTGGCAGCCTCGGCATCGACGTTACCGCCCTGCGGACCTTCGGCCTCCTCGGACTCGCCTTCGGCTTCCTTTTCCGCAGGAGCTTCGGCGTCATCCTGCTCTTCGTTCTCGAGGACCTGAATGCCCATTTCGGACAGCGCCGCCATAACGTCCTCGATCTGCTCGGAAGACATCTGGTCCTGCGGAAGGACAGCGTTCAGTTCGTCAAAAGTGATATGCCCGCGTTCACGCCCTTTGGCGATCAGCCGCTTGACGGCAGCGGACTGCGTATCGAGGAGAGTGGTATCCCCCTCCTGTTCCTGCGCGTTCCGATCCGTTCCAGAGGCTGTTTTCGTCGCCATTCGTCTCTCCGTCAACTCCGCCGCGAGTTAGCAATCCGGCAGCGTGCAGGTGGTCGATCCTGCGCCCGAAGTCAAGATTGGCACCCCAAAGAATACAACCTTTCGGGAATAAAATTCATTCCGGAATCATTCCTTCCCATATGACGGAGCAATCTCCGGGGCCCCTTATTCGCCAACCCTCTCTCCGCTTTTCAGGGCATCGCGAACCCGCAGACGGGTCATGAGTGCATTGGGAAAGCGAAGACCGCTCTGCCCGTTTTCATCCACGAAAGACTCCATATCCCCTTCAATCACGGCCCGGGTCACGTCCTCCTCCAGGGTCCGCTCGAAGGTCTGGAAATTGACCAGGGCATAAAAATGCCACCAGCTTTCAATGACATCCACTTTCAGGATCTCATCTTTGACCTTCCCGTCGCCCACACCGCGCGGCAACGGACCGCCTTTCACCCTTCCCGCCAGATCTGCCAGCCCATGCTCTTCCAGCCATGACATGCAGCCCTCTTCCGTCAAGGCATCCCGCTCCTCTTCCTGACAGGACCAGTCCAGCAGCGCCGAACGCAGATGATCCAGTTCAGACGGTAGATGCAAACCGCTATACGCCTGTTCCACCTCCGGAAGGATATCGGGATGGTGAAGCAGCATCGCCGTCATGATGTTCAGCCTCTCCAGATTTCCCGACTCCACATCACGCATCGCTCCGGGCGCCTGCGTGGAAAGCCGCAGGCTCTCGCCCCCCTTGCGCTGAAAGTTTTTTTTCCGCCGGAAACGCGCAAAGAACATGTCCAGCAACGTACTGCGATATTCCGACGCCAGAGCCTTGTCCGGAATAAGCCGCGACAGCACCACCAGCTTTTCGCGCAAGGCCGCCCTCTGGTCCGGCCCCGGGTCCACCAGCCCCGCTGTCAGCAGCCCGAACAACTCCTCCGCCATCGACGTCGCGCCGGACAGTGCCTCCTGCATAGCCCGCGGCCCGCGGCTTCGGATCAAACTGTCCGGATCATCCTTCGCATCCAGCCGACAGAACCGGATCGTCCGCTCGGGCGACAGAAGCGGCAGCGAAACTTCACAGACCCGCAACGCTGCCCGCGCCCCCGCCGCATCACCATCAAGACACAGGATCGGCGACGGCGACATGCGCCACAGCAGTTCAAGCTGCTCCTCACCCATCGCCGTACCCAGAGGCGCCACAGCCCCACCAAATCCCGCCTGATCCATGGCGATGACGTCCATGTACCCTTCGACCACCACAAGATCCGCCCCGCGATGCACCGCCTCTCGCGCCAGGTCGAGATTGAACAACGTCCGCCGCTTGGAGAACAGGGCCGTCTCCGGGCCATTGAGATATTTGGGCTGCCCATCCCCGAGCGTCCGGGCGCCAAAGGACATCATGCGCCCCCGCCGGTCCCGGATCGGGAACGTCACACGATTGAAGAACAGCTCCCCTTTCGGAGCCCCCTGCTCATCCACGCGCATGACCCCGGCGCGGATCAGCATCTCGACCGTCACGCCATGCGGGCGCAATTCGTCCAGCAGCTGCCGCCCGTCGCCGGACCAGCCCAGACCGAACCGCTCGATCGTCTCTTCCGTCAGCCCGCGTCCCCGCAGATAGGCCAGCCCTTCGCGTCCTTCCGGACGATACAACCGGCGGCGATAGCTCTCCTGCACGAGGTTGAGAACGTCACCCAGCGACTGTGCTTCCCGGGCACGAGCTTCCGACCGCGGGTCGGCTTTCGGAACCTCGAGACCTGCCTCAGACGCAAGCTGTTCAACGGCTTCAGGGAAGCTGCGCCCCTCGCTCTGCATCACATAACTGATGGCATCGCCGTGCACGCCACAGCCGAAGCAATGGAAATGATCGTCGTAAATATAGAAAGATGGCGTTTTTTCGCCATGGAACGGACAGCAGGTTTTCCAGTTCCGACCGGACCTCACCAGCTTGTTACGCCGCCCGATCAGCGACGGCAGCGGTGTCCGGTTCCGCAGTTCGTCGAGAAAAGCAGCATCAATTGCCATGGGCAGGAAGAGCCTTTCATGCGGGTTGGAAAGAAGGTCAACGAGCGCATACAGCGCCAGCCCTTCTGTTTAAAGGAAACTTTTTCCCGAAATCCACCATGTGCCCCTTCATGACGGAGCACAGACAAGTGACCGATAAGTCAATTCGAATAATTTCCATGTAGGTATAATTTTTTCCTTTTAATATCCCACCAATGGTTTCCACCCCGAAGAAGCGTCATGGTGACGCTGAACGGGACGTGGCTTCTCTTTCTCTTAACCTACCCTTGGGCAACAAGCCGCACCCGACGTACAAACACAGGGTCGCAGCCAATAACTGTTAAAACTTCAGTGCTGAAAGAACGCGGGGAAGGTGGAAAGCGCCACGTCGTCCTCATTCTTCAAGTCGCTGAGACACTGGCCTCGCCAGGGATCGCCTTCGCCATAAAGACAAGTCGAGGCGTCGCATCATCCTGTCCCGACAGTACCTACAAGGACGTGGCTTTCTCGCCAGCCCCCAGCACCCTCGTCGCCGCTACCGACATCGTTCCTCACCGTCCTGCCGTTGACGCTAAAAACAGTGGAGGACATGAAACTCGGCGCCGTCATCATCGATCGCGGCGCCGAAGGTGGCGACAACTATGAAGGCACGTAGGCCAGACAGAGCGTGCAGGTCGGCCCCACGACCATCATCGGCCCCGTCGACGTCCTGTCCACGCTCACCGAACAAGCCAGCGAACTCTATTCCAAGCACGTCATGCATCTGCTCCAGCAGATCATCACCAAAAACAAGGGGCTGGTACCTCTGCTCTTCGCCGGAATGATCGACTGACGCTACATGAACAAGGCTGGTAACGGCAAAAAATCAGGCTCTACAACTTCGACGCCGCCGCCCATATCATTACATTCGACGATGCCGCCGTATTGCTGCCCTGATCCGCGCTAAAAGCAGGTTTCAGAAAGGTGAATTTTCAGGATACATTATTGTACAGCGCGGCAGAAAATATCGCGCATGGATCCTGAAACCATCGCGATACTACGCGCTATTACTCAGAAAAGAGATATGGGACAGACACAGACCGCCCCACCCGACATTTTCTGCACCGCCTTCGACCTGTTGCCTGATCTGATCTGCATGGAGCCTGTCAACAGCGCAAGCGCCATGCACTTCAACACGGCCTGGAAGCAGCAGGCCGCTGCGCTTGGTGTGCCGCTCGCTTTTTCAGAGTGGCTTCCGGTCATTGTCCCCGCCGATCAGGCGGAGATCACCCGCATCCTCCGCGATACCACCCCCTCAGATCAACTCCGGAGCATAAGCTTCCGCATTCTGAATCCTGACGGACACACCCGCTGGTTCCTCCTGCGCCTTGTCCAGCGCCTGCCCACCAACGGCGAGGACACCATTCGCCTCCTCATCCTGACCAATATCCACGAACAGAAACGCCACGAGGAAGATCTTCTCCAAAAGGCCGATATCCGTGACCGCATGCTCAATGTCAGCGTGGACTGCATCAAGGAAATTACAAAAGACGGCACGCTGGTTCACATGAATACCGCAGGCTGCAGTGCCCTGGGCGTGGACAGCACCTCAGGCTTCGGCATGCGCTGGCTCGGCCTGCTCCCGCCGGAAGCTCATACCCCAGGCCGCGAGGCCCTGAAGGACGCCACCAAAGGACGGAACGCCCGCTTCATGGGCGTCAGTCAACTCCCCGGCCAGCCTATCCGGCATTGGGACAACATGCTGACCCCGCTTCTGAATCCCGATCAGAGCGTCGAAGCCATTCTCTGCGTCTCGCGCGATGTAACGACCCAGCACGAAAATGAGCAGCGGATTGCCCTGTTGCTCAACGAACTGAACCACCGCTCCAAAAATATGCTCGCGATCTTTCAGGCCCTGATCCGACGCACCGTCCCCAACCCCACGGCTCCTTTCGTCAAGGTTCTGGAAGAGCGCATCACCTCCATCGCCAGAAGTCAGGATCTTCTGATCCACGGCGAATGGACAGGTGCCACAGTCTGGGACGTCGTCACGTCCCAGACCGTTGTCGCCGGCGATTTTCCAGCCACACGCCTGCGGATCGAAGGCGATCCGGAGCTTCAGTTCATCCCCGACACCGCCGATCGCATCGGCCTGGCCATTTACGAGCTGACCACCAACGCCATCAAATATGGCGCCCTGTCGAACGACACCGGAACCGTGACCGTCAGCTGGGGTCTGCACGACGAAGAGGACAAACCAATCTTCCGGATGTACTGGAAGGAGACCGGAGGCCCCACCGTCGCCAAACCCGAACGCCGCGGTTTCGGCTCGATCGTCATCGAACACAATCCCCGCTCGATCCCAGGCGCCAGTAGTGCCTGCTCCCATGAACCAGACGGCACCGTCTGGACCTTCTGCGCCCCAGCCGAAAATGTCGTACGCTGCCCCCTCCGATTGTTCTGAACGCAGGATTGGGGCATGCTCGGCTCCGTCTCTCTGCTACCGGGTGCCCCGGCAGCTTTGGAAAACAGGAAGCGTTAATGAAAAAATACCTGATGCTTGCCGCCGCAGCCGGTCTGCTGGCGACATCGATCACAACGGCAGAAGCAGAACCGGGTGGCTGCCTTAAATACGGCGCTGCCGGCGCCGTCGGTGGACACGTCGCCAACCATCATGGTTTCCTCGGCGCCATGGGCGGCTGCGTGACCGGCATGTATGTCCGCCACCGTTACCGCAAGGAAGCCCGCGCAAAGGCTGCCCTGTACGACAAGGAACATCCTGGCGCGAAGGGCACCTACAGCGAGAAAGCTACCGCCTACGATGTCGAGCACTCAACCTCACCTGGCCAGATGAACAGCACGCCCCCTGGTACGCCGGCCACCACCCCGGAAGCCACTCCGGCCCAGCCCCAGTAAGACCGGAGCCATCATCTCCCGATGATGACACCCATGCCGGGCTCCCGTGAGGGAGCCCGGTTTGCCTTCAGACTTGTTTCAGATCGGAAGCGGCACACCATCCTTACGATCCTGCGCCTCGACATACATCCGCAGCACCGACGGATACCGCGCCCGCGTCACCCGCTCCAGCGCCGAAACCCCCTGCTCCACCTGCCCGGCGGTCAGCGTATCGTCCCAGTCCAGCGACACCAGGACAATGATACTCCCTGGCCCCCGCGTCTCAGTCACGACCTCGTTGACTCCGACTACACCTGACAGCTTCACCGCCTCGGCCCGCACGAAGGCGTCGATTTCCGGACTACTCTCCCCAACCAGCAGGGAGCGCGTCTCGTTCGTCAGCAGTACCGCAACAATCACCAGAACAAGCCCGATCAACAGCGATGCCACACCGTCCAGAATATGCCATCCCGTCACGACGGACAGAACGGTAAAGACCAGCGCGATCATCAGACTAACCAACGCCGCGCCATCTTCGAACAGCACGACAAACAGTCCCGGATCAGTACTGCGGCGGATCATGGTCCACAGGGAGCCCTTCCCGGACGGTAGGGACTTCATGGCCGCCAGAAACCCGTAGCCCTCCATGCTTCCAGAAATCCCAAGAATGGCGACATTCAGCCACCAGCCGGGAAAAACATGTCCCTGCACATGGATCGGCTCCATCGCCGCCGGATGCCAGACCTTTTCCCACCCCTCATGCAGCGACGCGACCCCGCCGCCAATGAACAGCGCGCCCGCTACCACCAGCGTCCAGAAATAAAGCTCCCGATGATGCCCCAGCGGATGCTCCTTCGTCGCCGGAGCCGCCGCGCGCTTCATGCCCACCAACAGCAGAATCTGGTTGCCGCAGTCGACAAAGGAATGAACCGTCTCCGCCAGCATCGCGGCCGAGCCGGTGAGCAGAGCCGCCACACCCTTCACGCAGGCAATCGCGAGATTGACCCCCAGCGCAATGAAAACGACCTTCCTTGAACCACCTGCCGACATTCTGGCCTCATCCATAACAAGTGGATTTCAGAGTGAGGATCTCGGCGCGCCCCTGTCAAACACTGCCGCACGCTATTGCCGGCTTCCAAGCACACCATGGCCCTGCTGAACACGCGTCAGTTCATCCACAAACCAGCAATAATCGGACGCCATGAACGCAATCAACGCGTCCAGATCGGACCCCGACACCTATTTCAGCCCGCTGTCCTGCCGAGCCCGCTCCAGCAGCACGACAAAATCGCGCTCGGCATCCCCCGCACTGATCGCACTCAGCAACCGATCCCGCACTACCGAGGCATAAGGCAGCGGCACAGCATTTTCTCCACCGGCCTTAAGAAACATCTCGATATCCTTAAGCCCCAGCGTCACCGGCGCGCCCGGATGGTCGTATTCATGATCGACCATCAGTTTCCCGTAGTTCTTATGAACCGGTGCGTTGTAAAAACTGCCCGTCATGATCTCAAAAATCTTATGCGGATCCGTGCCGACCTTTTCATTCAACGCAAAAACTTCCGCCATCTGCTCAATCGTCGAATAGATCATGAAGTTCAGAGACAGCTTGGCCAGATTGGCCTGAACCGGATCCTGCCCCACTTCGAAAATGCGGGATCCGAAACACTCCAGCAAAGGCCGCAGATGCTTCAGAGCCTCTTCCGCTCCTGCCGTCACCACAAACAATTCGCCAGCCTTCGCTGCCGGAGGCCGCCCCAGCACATTGGCGCTGACATAACCCTGCCCGCGTTCTGCATGCCCGTCCCGCAAACGACGCGCCTGCTCCAGAGACAGCGTACTGCTGCACGCATGAATGGCGCCCGGCACCAAGGCCCTCGCGATGCCATGCTCTCCGAACACAGCCTCTTCCGTGCTGGCATCATCGAACAGCATGGAGAACACAACCTCCACCTGGCGCGCCACGTCCGCAGGCGTCTCGGCAAAAACCGCCCCCTGCGCCACCAGATCATCCGCCTTCGCGCGTGTCCTGTTGGTCACGACAAGCTCGTGCCCTCCCTTGAGAAGACGCTCCGCCATTGCATGTCCCATGGCCCCGAGGCCGACAAAACCGACTTTCATGATCCTGATCTCCCGCTGAACACTCCGCTCAGGGCTTCAAACCCGTCCGGAGAAGACAGTTCTAGCGAAAGCAATTTTGGCGTTCTCACGCTCTCAGGCCATAGTTCGACTCATGCACGCCAATTCCTTCATGACCCCCGCCGCAGACCGTTCAAACGCCGGAACGCCATGGCTTCTCGGCGGCCACATGAAACAGGACACACGCCGGGTTGCAGACCGGCACGCCCATGAACGCGGCCAGATTTTCGGTATTGAAAGCGGCGTCATGGCCATCCGCACCGAGCACGCCTACTGGTTGATCGGCCCCGGCCAGTGCCTCTGGCTCCCACCCCATATCCTGCATGAAGCCCGCTCGCACGGCGCCGTCTCAGGATGGAGCCTCTATGCCCATAAAGCGCGATGCACCACTCTGCCGGACGAACCCTTTATCGCTGGCGGAACACGTCTCCTTACCGCTTTAGCGGACCGCCTCTCCCGCGATGCCTACGAAGCCAGATGGGACGCGCATATCGCCCGCCTCGCAGAATGCTTCTGGCACGAGTTCCTCGCTGCCCCACGCGCCTCCGTGTCCCTGCCTTTCCCAAAAAGCGAACAACTCTGCCGCGTCGCCAACAGCCTGAGCGACAACCCGGCAGACCCCCGCGCCCAGAAAGACTGGGCCAGACTAGCCGCCATGTCGCTACGCTCCTTCGTCCGCCATTTTACTCTTGAGACGGGACTGCCGTTCTCAGTCTGGCGGCAACGCCTGCGCATCCTGAACGCACAGGAAAAACTGGCCCGCGGCGAAAGCGTGGCCAGCGTCGCCCTGGATGTGGGCTACGAAAGCCTCGGCGCCTTCGCCACGACCTTCCATAAAAACACCGGCTACCGGCCCAGCGATTACGCCAAACTCTGCCGGACAGCGTGAAAACAAAAAAAAGCCGCCCCCGAAGGAGCGGCTTTTTATCCTGCAACTGATCGACAGATCAGGCCGAGAGATGCGCCTTCACCAGCGCACTGGCCTTCGCCGGGTCTAAATCTGCGCCAAAACGCTCCTTCAGAGCCGCCATGACCTTGCCCATATCCTTCATACCAGCCGCTTCGGTCTTCTGCACCGCTTCGACAATCCCGGCCTTCAGCGCAGACTCATCAAGTTCCGGCGGCAGGTACGACTTGATCGTGGCGATCTCGCCTTCTTCCTTTTCCGCCAGCTCCGGACGACCACCCTCACGATACATCGTAGCAGATTCCGTGCGGGACTTGATCATGGAACGCAGGGCGGAAATGATGTCCGTATCCGTTACCTCGGCGCTCTTGGCGCGGGCAGCAACGTCCAGATCCTTGATCTTGGCCGTGATCCCGCGTATCTGAGCCACCGTCTCGGACTGACCGGCCTTCATGGCTGTCTTGAGGTCGTCCATGATCTGCTTGCGAAGCGACATCGCCGTTCTCCTTCATCGGACAGCCCGCTGGAAACTTCCTCGACGAGCCGTCCCTCATTCTTTGAATAGCGGCAAAATCGCACAAAAGCCGGTTTGCAACAATCCGGCAGCCCCCTGTGGCCGCCAAACAAGTTATTCGGAAAAAACTTCCCACCCCTTCCGAGAACGCAAAACAGATAGTGGGAAAAAACTTCCCATTCTGTTTCTGATCCCTTATTCAGAGGTCCCAGAAGTACATCCGGCAGCCAGAAACGGGGCGACCATGGACATCGACAGAATCATTGAAAAAGCCGGAGGCGCGGACGAAATCGCCGCTCTCGCCGGTGTCGGGCTGGAAGCCGTGCGCAAGTGGCGCCAGTCCCGCATGGTCCCCACCAAACACTGGCCGGCCCTGCTGCGCGTGCCGGGAATCGCCCTTCAGGATCTGACAGCGGATCTCACCGCACCTCAAACCCCACAAGAACAAGAAAGAGAGACGGACGTGTCCAATCCCTGCCCTCCCGGCGCCAACGCCGCCCTTGTCCTTGCAGACGGGACAGTCCTGTGGGGCCGCGGCTTCGGCGCCCATACGGAAGGCGCCGTCGGTGAACTGTGCTTCTCCACCGGCATGACCGGCTACCAGGAAACCCTGACAGACCCGTCCTTCGCCGGACAGATCGTGACCTTCACCTTCCCCCATATCGGCAATGTCGGCACCAATGCCGATGACAACGAGGCCCCGAAAATGGCCGCCCTCGGTGCCGTCGTGAAGGAAGACATCACCGCCCCGGCAAGCTGGCGCTCCCACGAGCCCCTCGCCGCATGGCTCAGCAAACATGGCCGTGCAGGCATCAGCGGCGTTGACACCCGCGCCATCACCCGCACCCTGCGCGACAGCGGCCCACAGACCGCCATCCTCGCCTTCCCGGAAAACGGCCGCATCGCCACGGACAGCCTGCTGAACCGCGCCCGCCAGTGGCCCGGCCTCGAAGGCATGGACCTCGCCAAAGAGGTGACTCAGCCCAAGCGGGTCTGGACCGAAGGCGTCTGGGAAACCACCCGCCCGGCCCGGACCGAAAACCGCCGCCGCGTGGTCGCCATGGATTACGGCGCCAAGGACAACATCCTGCGCTGCCTCGTGACCGCCGGCTGTGACGTCACCGTTCTGCCCGCCACGGCTACCGCCGAAGAAATTCTGGAACTCAAGCCCGAAGGCGTGTTCCTCTCCAACGGCCCCGGCGATCCGGCCGCAACCGGCACCTATGCCGTCCCCGCCATCCGCACAGTGCTCGACGCGAACGTCCCCGTCTTCGGAATCTGCCTCGGCCACCAGCTTCTCGCACAGGCGCTGGGCGGCAAGACCTACAAGCTGGAACGCGGCCATCGCGGCGCCAACCAGCCGGTCAAAGACATTGAGACCGGCCGCGTGGAAATCACCAGCCAGAACCACGGCTTCGCAGTGGACGAAAAGTCCCTGCCTACGGACGTGAAGGTGACGCATGTGAGCCTGTTCGACGGCTCCAACGAAGGCATCGCCTCGACCACGAAGGACGCCTTCTCCGTCCAGTACCACCCCGAGGCGAGCCCCGGCCCGTCCGACAGTTTCTATCTTTTTGAGCGTTTCGTCGCGGTCATGGACCGTCGCGCTAAAGCAGGAGCCTGAGCCATGCCAAAACGGACAGACATCAAGTCCATCCTGATCATCGGCGCTGGCCCGATCGTCATCGGACAGGCTTGCGAATTCGACTATTCCGGCGCACAGGCTTGCAAGGCCCTGCGTGAGGAAGGCTATCGCGTCATCCTGATCAACTCGAACCCCGCCACCATCATGACCGACCCCGGTCTGGCGGATGCGACCTATATCGAGCCGATCACCCCGGAATTCGTCGAGCGCATCATCCTCAAGGAAAAGCCCGACGCCGTCCTGCCGACGATGGGCGGCCAGACAGCCCTGAACGCCGCCATGGCGCTCGACAAGTCCGGCTTCCTCAAAAAGCACAACGTGGAACTGATCGGCGCCGACGCAGAAGTCATTGACCGCGCGGAAGACCGCCAAAAATTCCGCGAAGCCATGGACGAGATCGGGATCGAAAGTCCCCGCAGCACCATCGCACACACGTTGGAAGAAGCCCGCGCGGCGCTGGCCGATGTCGGTCTGCCCGCCATCATCCGCCCGTCCTTCACCATGGGCGGCGCAGGTGGCGGCATCGCGTATAACCGCGAAGAATTCGACCAAATCGTCACAGGCGGCCTCGATGCCTCCCCCACGACCGAAGTCCTGATCGAAGAATCCGTCCTCGGCTGGAAAGAATACGAGATGGAAGTCGTCCGCGACACCGCGGATAACTGCATCATCATCTGCTCCATCGAAAACATCGACCCGATGGGCGTGCATACCGGTGACTCCATCACCGTCGCCCCCGCCCTGACGCTGACCGACAAGGAATACCAGCGCATGCGGGACGCCTCGATCGCGTGCTTGCGCAAGATCGGCGTCGAGACCGGCGGCTCCAACGTGCAGTTCGGCGTCAATCCCGCCGATGGCCGTCTGGTCGTCATCGAGATGAACCCGCGCGTGTCGCGTTCCTCCGCACTTGCCTCGAAGGCCACCGGCTTCCCGATCGCCAAGATCGCCGCCAAGCTGGCCGTCGGCTACACGCTGGACGAACTCAAAAACGACATCACCAAAACGACCCCAGCCTCCTTCGAGCCAACGATCGACTATGTCGTCGCCAAGATCCCCCGCTTCACCTTCGAGAAGTTCCCCGGCTCCCCGGCGCTCCTCTCGACATCCATGAAGTCGGTCGGTGAAGCCATGTCGGTGGGCCGCTCCTTCGCCGAAGCCATCCAGAAGGGCCTGCGCTCGATGGAGACGGGCCTCACCGGGCTCGACCCGGTCGAAGCTCCCGGCGACGGTTCGCACAACGCCTATCTCGCCGCTCTGGCCGAACCGCGCCCCGAGCGCATCCTGATGGCCGCACAGGCCCTGCGCGCCGGACTTTCGGTCGAACAGGTCAACGCAGCCTGCAAGTTCGAGCCCTGGTTCCTCCGCCAACTCGAAGACATCGTGGCCTCCGAGCGCGAGATCGAAAAGAACGGCCTGCCCACGGACGCCTACAACCTGCGCCGCCTCAAGGCCCAGGGCTTCTCCGACGCCCAGCTTGCCCGCCTTTCCGGCCAGAGCATCACGGATGTCGCAGCTCTACGTGAAAAACTGGCTGTAACGCCGGTCTACCGCCGCATCGACACCTGCGCCGCCGAATTCGCTTCCGACACGCCCTATCTGTACTCCACCTATGAAGGCGGGTTCGGCACGCCGGAATGCGAAAGCCGTCCGACGAACCGCGACAAGATCATCATTCTTGGTGGTGGCCCGAACCGCATCGGTCAGGGCATCGAGTTCGACTATTGCTGCGTCCACGCCGCCTATGCCCTGCGCGAAGCCGGTTTTGAGACGGTCATGGTCAACTGCAACCCCGAGACGGTCTCCACCGATTACGACACCTCGGACCGCCTGTATTTCGAGCCCCTGACCGCCGAGGACGTGATCGCTCTGATCCGCACAGAAGCAAAAGGCGGCAAGGTGCTGGGCTGCATCGTTCAGTATGGCGGCCAGACCCCGCTCAAGCTGTCCCGCGCCCTTGAAGACGCCGGGATCCCCCTCCTCGGCACACCTGCGGACGCGATCGACCGCGCCGAGGACCGCGAGCGCTTCCAGGCCATGCTCCGCAAGCTCGGCCTGCGCCAGCCCCGCAACGGCATCGCCCGCAGCCCGGCGGAAGCCGAGAAGATCGCAGAAGAAGTCGGCTACCCGGTCGTCGCCCGCCCGTCCTACGTTCTGGGCGGCCGTGCGATGGAAATCGTCTATGACAAGCCGGGCCTCAAGCGCTACCTCAACGAAGTCCTGCGCGCCGCCGGTCCGGAAGTCTCAACCGGCCCCGTCCTGCTCGACCACTACCTCAACGACGCCATCGAAGCGGACGTGGACTGCATCTGCGATGGCGAGAACGTCTATGTCGCAGGTGTCATGGAGCACATCGAGGAAGCCGGCATCCATTCCGGTGACTCCGCCTGCTCCCTGCCGCCCTATACGCTCTCCCCGGCACTGGTGACGGAACTGCGCTCACAGACCGAAGCCATGGCCCGCGAACTGGGCATCCGCGGCCTGATGAACGTCCAGTACGCCATCAAGGACCAGGAAGTCTTCGTTCTCGAAGTAAACCCGCGCGCCTCGCGGACGGTACCGTTCGTCGCCAAGGCCACTGGTGTTCCGGTTGCCAAGATCGGTGCACGTGTCATGGCGGGTGCGAAGCTAACCGAGTTCCAGCTTGATGGCGGTGCGGTTTCTCCGCATGTCGCGGTCAAGGAAGCCGTGTTCCCCTTCCATCGCTTCGCCAATGCCGACACGATCCTCGGTCCGGAAATGCGGTCCACGGGTGAAGTCATGGGGCTGGATTCCAGCTTCGAGCGCGCCTTTGCCAAGTCGCAGCTTGCAGCCGGTGTGACGCTGCCGCTTGCAGGCACTGTGTTCCTGTCCGTCCGTGACAGCGACAAGGCGCATGTCCAGCCGCTGGCCCGCAAACTGGTCGCCATGGGCTTCACGATCCTTGCCACCAGTGGCACGGCCTCCCGCCTGGAAGACGCAGACATTCCCGTAAAGCGCGTGAACAAGGTGATGCAGGGGCGTCCGAACTGTGTGGATTCCATCCGCTCGGGCGACGTACAAATGGTCATCAACACCTCACAGGGAGGTCAGGCCGCACAGGACAGCTACGAAATCCGTCGCAGTGCCCTGACCATGGGCATCCCGCATTACACCACAATCGCAGGTGCCCGTGCGGCGACCTACGCCATCGCGGTCCTCAAGGAAGACGATCTGGGCGTCGCCCCGCTCCAGTCCTACTTCAAGGGTAAGTTCTGACCTTATCAAGACTCTTCCGGTTAGGCTGTCCCGCAAAAGGATCACAGCCTAACCGGAAAGGAGCATCGGACTTGTCGCACAAAGGAGAGAGCGGATAGTCTGGATGTCCCGGAACTCCACTCTCCATGCAGGACATCACGATGCTCAGGCGCGCCATCAGCGGTTTTCCGCTTCGGATCGATCTTATGGTCTATCTAGCGGTTGCGGCCCTGGCCGCCATCGAGATCGGGCTGTGGCTGACGCTGCCCACACCGATGCTCTGGATCTTCTTTATCGGCGCCCTCTTCATCCAGTTCAGACTGCTGAAGCGCTGCCTTACAGGCGACCATTTCGTCGCTGGTCCCGCCGGACTGTCGTTTCTGGTCATCGTCCTGATCCTCAATCATTTTCATCAGGGCGTGATTTCGTCGCATGAACTGATGCGACACTATCTGTCTCATGGCGTCATCCACAGCAACAATCACCATGCTTATGGCGTTCCCGACCTGTGGGATACCGATGAGACATCCGTACATATCGGGATGGGACAGCGGTTTCTCATCAGCGTGAAAATGGCCGTTTTCTTTGCAGCCGGGCTCACAACCTGCTTTGGCTGGCTTGTCCTGAGCGAACGCCAGAAGAAAGCCTAATCTTACACAGGCTACCTCCTACCAAACCTGCATTTTCACGCAGCTCAGCCCATGAGCCGCCCCGGCTTGCGGGAACAGCACCAAGCCTGACACACGCAGGCCTCATGCCGCCCCACCTTGCAAAAAACCCCGGCAAACCCTAGGCTGTCTGGCTTCATCATAATTTCAGTCACGCTTTTTCGAGGATTTCAGAGTGCAGAAGATCCCCATGACCGCGAAGGGACAGCAGCGTCTCGAAGACGAGCTGCGGACCCTCAAGAGCGTTGACCGCCCGGCCGTCATCCGTGCCATTGCAGAAGCCCGCGAACATGGTGACCTGTCCGAAAACGCCGAGTATCATGCCGCCCGTGACCGCCAGTCATTCATCGAAGGCCGCGTCCTAGAGCTGGAAGGCATCATCTCCAATGCCGAGGTAATCGATCCGTCGGCGCTGACCGGAACGCGCGTCCGTTTTGGCGCACATATCGAACTCGTCGACGAAGAGACCGACAAGGAAGCCCTGTACCAGATCGTTGGCGTTCATGAGGCCGACATCAAGCAGGGTCTGATCTCGATTTCCTCACCTCTGGCCAAGGCCCTGATTGGCAAGGATGTCGGTGACTCCGTTTCCGTTCCCGCCCCTGGCGGAGACCGGACCTATGAAATCCTCAAGGTCACATATCGCTGATGTCTGACGTCCTGACGTCCCTCCCCCCTGTCGTGACCATCGCGGATATCGAGAGCGCCCATGAGCGCATCGCGTCCACGGTGGTTCGCACGCCGACCATCGCCTGCCCAGCCCTTTCCCGGCTGACGGGCGCGGAGATTACGCTCAAGCTCGAAAACCTTCAGGCGATCGGCTCCTTCAAGGAGCGCGGAGCGGCCAACAAGATGGCCCTCCTGACACCTGAAGAGCGGGCGCGCGGCGTGATTACCGTCTCGGCTGGCAATCACGCACAGGGTGTAGCCCGTCAGGCCAGCCTTCTCGGCATTGACGCAACCATCGTCATGCCCCGCTTCACGCCAGCCACCAAGGTCGCGGCGACGCGGGCCTGGGGTGCGACTGTTGTGCTCGCAGGAGACGATTTTGCACAGGCCAGCGAGACTGCAGCCGAGCTTCAGAAGCAGGACGGGCGCGTCCTCGTGCATCCATTCAATGATCCGGCCGTCATCGCCGGCCAGGGTACGGCAGCACTTGAGCTCCTGCAGGACGCCCCGGATATCGACACAGTCGTCGTGCCCGTCGGTGGCGGTGGACTGATCGGCGGATTTGCGACCGTCATGTCGGCCCTTCGCCCGGACGTCGAGGTTATTGGCGTGCAGGTCGAGGCCTATGCTTCACTGTCAAACTATCCGCAGGAAGACGGCCCGACTAAGGGCGGCTCAACCATCGCGGAAGGCATTGCCGTCACTCAGCTTGGCGATCACTGCCTGAGCGCATTCCGCAACAAGATTTCAAAGATCCTTGTCGTCAGTGAACTTCAGGTCGAAAGCGCTGTCACGACACTGGCTGAAAAAGCCAAGCAGATCTGTGAGGGCGCTGGAGCCACGGGTCTGGCCGCCGTTCTTGCTTATCCGGATTTATTCAAGGGACGACGCGTAGCCCTCCCCCTTTCGGGCGGGAACATCAACGCGCGCATTCTTGCAAACACGATCCTGCGCTCTCTTCTACGGGATGGGCGTATTCTGCGGTTGATCTTCCAGATCCCCGACCGTCCGGGCATGCTGGCGGACATCTCCACGCGCATCGGCAATTACGGCGGGAACATCATTGAGGTCTCTCATCACCGCCTGTTCGCCTCCCCGTCTGTTCAGACGGCCGAACTGCTGGTGATGGTGGAAGCCCGCGACACCGAACACGCACACCAGATCGAAACCGATCTGGCGCGTCATTACATCGTTCGGCGCGACTGACGCTCAGACCCCGTCTACGATCACGACATTGTAAGGTCCGGCTTTCCAGCGATGCTCGGCAGCCTTCTGATAGGCCGGACTTTCATACCAGGCCCGGGCTGAAGCCGCGTCCGGGAACTCAATGATCACCACACCATCAGGCTCGGTGCCTTCGAGTTTTTGCTGCTTGCCATAAGCAGCCAGGATTTTGGCCGGAAATCCCTTGAAGGTTTCCCCAACCACTTCCGAATATTTTTTGAATTCGGCCGGATCGGCCAGCTTTTCACGAATAAACAGGGCATAGGCAGGCATGGAACGCTCTCCTCAGAATAAGCCTCCATACCCGCCACAAAACCACTAAAATTTCAGCACACAAGAGCGTGTGCCGCAGCCTTAGCGCGTGCCGAACAGACGATCGCCCGCATCGCCAAGGCCGGGAACGATATAACCATGCTCGTCCAGATGACTGTCTATGGAGCAGGTTACGATCTGCACATCGGGATGCAGCTCAGCCATATGGGCGATGCCTTCGGGAACCGCCAGCAGGCAGGCAAAAATCGGGTTCGTGGCCCCGGCAGCCTTCACACGGGTCAGTGCGGCAGCGGCGGAGTGTCCCGTCGCCAGCATCGGGTCGAGCACAATGCAGGTCCGTCCCGGAATGTCGCTTGGCATATTGAAATAGTATTCACTGACTTCCAGCGTCTCGTGGTCCCGGCGCAGGCCGATATGGCCAACACGCGCGGACGGTACCAGATCCAGCATGCCATCCAGCAGACCATTACCGGCGCGAAGGATAGAGACGAAACAAAGCTTCTTGCCGTCCAGTTCCTCGCCTTCCATCGAGCCGCTCGGTGCCTCGATATGCCGCGGCGCCAGCGACAGATTGCGCGTGGCTTCATAGGCCAGAAGCAGACTAAGCTCACGCGTCAGGCGGCGGAAACCGGCCGTGGATGTATTACGGTCACGCAGACGGGTCAGCTTGTGGCGCACCAGCGGATGGTCGAGAACGATAGGCGGCAGCGCCTGACTCATGCTTTTTCTCCTTCGGCCGGGCGAAAATCGAGCGCCAGACCGTTCATACAATAACGAAGCCCCGTAGGCGGCGGACCATCGGGAAAGACGTGCCCCAGATGGCCTTTGCAGTTCGCGCAGTGGACTTCGGTGCGGACCATGCCATAGCGGCTGTCCTGCGTAGTTTCGACACCATCCGGCAGAGCCTGGAAGAACGAAGGCCAGCCACTGCCGCTATCATATTTCGTTTCAGAAGCAAAAAGCGGGCGCCCGCAGGCCGCACAAGCATAAATCCCCGCGCGTTTTTCATCGTTGAGGGGACTGGAGCCGGGACGTTCGGTTCCGTGTTCATGAAGGATACGCCGCTGCTCCGGTGTCAGGCCAACACCGCAACCGCCACCGGTCTGCCCATTTGGGCCGCAACTCTGGGTCATGCTGGTTCTCCGGAAAATCTGAAAGGCGTCTTCTGACGATGTATGAAAGCGCGGCCGTATTTTGTCACGCATCTTAAGCGGTCATGACGCAACCCAACAGAGAGACGCCCGTTAGGGATTGCACAACATCAAGACGGAAGGAGCCGGTCATGAGTTCCATCGAAGACAAGATCAAGGGCGTTGCCAATCAGGTTGTCGGCAAGGTCAAGGAAGAAGTCGGCCACATAACGAACGACAAAAAACTTGAAGGCGAAGGCGTAGCCCAGAACCTCAAAGGCAAGGTCCAGAAGGCAACAGGCGATGCCAAGGATGCAGTCAAAAGCGGCATCGATAAGCTCTGAATCCTGTTCCCCGGATCACAATGCAACGCCCGCCACATGGCGGGCGTTCGCATTTGTGGGGAATGATGGCATGATGGGGAAACAGTCCCATTCCTCCTTTCCTGCAGGAGACATCCCATGTCCACATCCTCCACACCCCGCCCCGTCATGCTCGTCATTCTCGACGGCTTCGGCTGGCGCGAGGATGAGTCCGACAATGCGGTCCGTCTTGCAAACACTCCGACTTTCGACACCCTCTGGGCTACGAGCCCCCACGCCTTCCTGAAAACCTCGGGCGAGGATGTCGGGCTCCCGGACGGGCAGATGGGCAATTCCGAAGTCGGACATCTGAATATCGGCGCCGGTCGTGTCGTGATGCAGGAACTCCCCCGCATCTCCCGCAGCGCCCGGGACGGCTCCCTGTCACAGAACCCCGCTCTGCTGGAATTCATCGCAGCCCTGAAAGCATCAGGCGGAACCTGCCATCTCATGGGCCTGATCTCACCTGGCGGTGTGCATGCCCATCAGGATCATGTGGTCGCATTGGCAAAAATCGTCAGCGCGACGGGTGTGCCCGTAGCCGTTCACATTTTCAGCGATGGCCGCGATACAGCGCCGCGCTCGGGTGAGGACTTCATCGGGAAATTCCTGAAGGACCTGCCTGACAGCGTGCAAATCGCCACTCTGAGCGGTCGCTATTATGCCATGGACAGGGATCACCGCTGGGAGCGCGTCGCCCTCGCCGTCGAGGCCATACGCGACGCAAAAGGCCCCCATGCGAAGGATGCCCTCTCGGCCCTTCAGGCCAGCTACGCCAACGACAAGGGAGACGAATTCGTTCTTCCGACCGTTCTGGGCGATTATGCCGGCATGAAAGACGGAGACGGTATTCTGGCCTGCAACTTCCGCGCAGATCGCATCCGCCAACTTCTGGACGTCCTAGTCCTGCCGGATTTTGCGGAGTATGGCAGCGGCCGGAAAGTGAAATTCGCAACCGTCTGCGGCATGTCTCGCTATTCCGATCATCTGGCACCTTACATGAGCATCCTGTTCCCCAAGGTGCCGCTCAATGATCTGCTGGGAGACGTAGTGGCCAAGGCCGGCAGGACCCAGCTCCGCATGGCCGAAACAGAAAAGTATCCGCACGTCACCTACTTCCTGAACGGTGGCCGCGAAGTGCAGTTTGACGGTGAAGATCGCATTCTGGTTCCCTCACCTAAAGTCGCGACTTACGATCTTCAACCCGAAATGTCCGCCCCTGAACTGACGGACAAGGCGGTCGCCGCCATCGAAAGCGGCAAATTCGACATGATTGTCCTGAACTTCGCCAATCCGGACATGGTCGGCCATACCGGCTCCCTGTCCGCGGCCATCAAAGCCTGCGAGACAGTCGATCAGGGGCTGGGCCGCATCAATGACGCCATCGTCAAAGCGGGTGGCGTTCTGCTCGTCACCGCCGATCACGGCAACTGCGAAACCATGCGTGATCCCGTAACGGGCGGCGCGCATACGTCCCACACGCTCAACGTGGTGCCCGTCATCCTGGCGCATGCCAAAGGGGAGACCATCCATGACGGCCGTCTGGCCGATCTGGCACCGACCATGCTGGCGCTGATGGGCGTGAAACAGCCTGACGCGATGACGGGTGTCTCCCTGCTTGAAAGCGCCTGATCCGCTTTATCTCCTGCCGCTCGCCCTGCTCCTGTCGCCTGCCTGGGCGACAGCACGGCATGCGTCTCATCATCACCTCCCGCATACGGGAAAACCGGCGGCAGCCGCGCCCAGTGAGGGCCAGAAAGCCCTCTCTCGCGCCCAGGTCGCGCGACGATCTCTGGAAAAACGGCAGGCGGATGAAGCAGCAGCACTGAAAGCAAAACAGCTCGCCTCGGCACAGGCCGAAGCAAAGGCGCGGCAGGACAGTGTACGCACTCTCGCCTTCACGGCCCAGACCCACACGGCACAGTCCGCCGTAGATACGACCCAAAACCGCATTCTTGCACTCAAGACCAGTATTGCGGAGCTGATGGACAAGCGGACGGCTGTCGAAGCGGATATCCGCCAGCAGAATGCCGCCCTGCAACCTCTACTTCCCATCGCAGCACGCCTGTCCATCGCGCCGGATGCCGCGCTGCTGGCCTCTCCGGAAACAGCGTCCGAAAGCGTCACCGCCCTCTCCGTCCTCGGAGGTTTCTCCCGTTTGACGCAGCAACGCGCCCAAGCGCTTCAGTCCCGCGAAGACGAACTGCATGCAATCGGCACTGATCTGGACAACCGACAAAAAGAACTCGCGGACCTGCTCGCACAGCAGACGCGGCAGCGCAATGCCGCCGCCGCCCGGACCCGGGTTGCGGCACGGCAGGAAGCCGTCGCGGATCAAGGCGCCCAGAAAGCCCGCAAGGCCGTGGCTGACGCCATGCAGGCCGCAGCGGATCTGTCTGCTGAAATCAACGCACTTGTCCAGCAGGAAACCCAGGCCCGCGCCGAGCTGGAAAAGGAAGCCGCCGCCCTGACCCGTCAGCACCAGCTCGAACGCGCCCGCCATGCACGCTCGCAGGCCCAGGCGCTCGCCTCGGCCGGACAGGGTGTCTCCAGTGGCAGTGGCCACGCCCCCATCTCAGGCCATGTCACCGTCCGCTGGGGCCAGACGACCGAAGCCGGCCCTGCAACCGGCATCACCTATGCCGCCCTCTCTTCTGCTCCCGTACAGGCCCCCTGCTCGGGCCGAGTCGAATTTGCAGGCCCCTTCCGCTCCTTCGGACAGATGCTGATCCTCGACTGCGGACGCAATTACCGCTTTGTGCTTTCCGGACTGGGACAACTGAATGTTTCGGGTGGCCAAAGCATCAGGAAAGCTGCCACACTGGGCCAGATGCCCGCTTCCGCTGGGATGCTTTTTGTCCAGCTGCGGCATGGTACGCAGGTTGTCAGTCCCGCTCCTTTCCTCTGATCCGGTTTGCCGAGCGCGTCTGACCTTGTAGGATCGTTTCTTAATAATTTGGCAACCCGAACCGGCCTAGTCTGCCTCCGAGGCGACGACGGTCAGTACGTTCCTTCGTTCCCGAGGATGGAGATCACATGAAGTTTCGCAGTGGCCTGTTGCTGGGCACCGCCTTTCTGGCCGGACTGGCCGTCGGACCGGGAGCCCTGCGTCTTGCTGGCTCCGGCGACTTTCCGGGTGCAGCCCTCGCCCGTGAAATCTCCCATGACAACAGTGCGGAAACCGTCCGTCTGCTGACGCTGCTGGGAACGGTCATGGACGTGGTGAAGGCAGAATATGTCCACCCTGTCTCCGACAAGGACCTGATCAATAACGCGCTTGACGGGATGGTCGGCAATCTCGATCCACATTCATCTTACATGACGGCGGCGCAGTTCCACGACATGCAGACCGAGATCTCCGGCAAGTTCGGCGGTCTGGGCCTTCAGGTTCAGGGTGAGTCCGGACATGTCCGCGTGGTCTCCCCGATCGATGGCACTCCTGCCGCGCGCGCTGGCATCCAGCCCGGCGATTTCATCACGATGGTCGACCACAAGAGCATCGATGACCTGACGCTTGATCAGGCCGTCCGCAAGATGCGTGGTGATCCGGGCACGAAAATCAGCCTGACGATCGTCCGCCCCAAGACCGGCAAGACGCTCACCTTCGACCTGACACGCGAAATCGTGCACGTCCAGATCGTGAAGTCTGCGCTGTATGGCAGCACGGGCTATATCCGCCTGACCGAGTTCGATGACGATCTCGAAAGCGCCATGCATGCCGCATTTGACAAGCTCAAGGCACAGGCCATCAAGGCGCCGGGCGGAAAGCTGACCGGTATCATCCTTGACCTGCGCTCCAATCCGGGCGGCAAGCTCGATCAAGCCATTGCCGTTTCGGACGATTTCATCAAGGAAGGTGAAATCGTCTCGATCCGTGGCCGTCATGCGGAGAACAACCAGCGCTGGGATGCAAAGGGCACGGACATCACCAATGGCCTGCCGATTGTCGTCCTGACAAATGGCGGCTCAGCCTCGGCCAGTGAAATCGTGGCTGGTGCCCTGAAGGATCATCGCCGCGCAATCATTCTTGGCGAAAAGACCTTCGGAAAAGGCTCGGTCCAGACTCTTATCCCCATCGGCGATCAAGGGGCGGTGCGCCTGACGACAGCGCGCTATTACACGCCGTCCGGCCGCTCCATTCAGGGTCTGGGCATTACGCCTGATATTCCCGTTGCCGAGACGAAGGATGACGATGCCTATGGTTATCGTGAAGCCGACCTCTCTCATATTCTGACAAATATCGGCGGCAACCGAACGAACGAAACCCCGCGCACCGATATCCCGCCGATCGCAAAATCCATTCCAAAGATGCCGGATGCCAGCTGGCCCGCGTTCGATGCCACGAAGCCTGCAACCGATTTCCAGCTTCAGCAGGCGATCAAAGTGATCAATGCCATGGCGGGCCTCTCAAATCCTGCGCCGGCCACCACTCCGGCAACAGAGGTCAAAGCTGCCGCGCCGACTGCTCCCAAACCGCCTGAAGCCCACCACTGACAAGGACATCCCGGATCGTGCAGAACCGTCCAGCCTCCAGCCGACCAGGGCTCTGGCAACGACTCCCCGTTATTGGACGCCTTCTGATCGCGTTCTGGGCCGTTCTGCTGGCCGCTGGAGCCGGCGCGACGGCATTTCTGTTGCACCAGCAGAAACCCATTGTCGTCGCTAAAGTCAGTCCGCAGTCCAAACCGCATCTGCCTGCGCAGCCCACTTCCCCGGCCAATTCTTCGATTGTTTCTACTCCGGCACAAAAAGAGACAACCGTAACAGCTGCTGGGACGCAGACGGCCGCAGCGCCGGTTCCGGCAAAGCCGGCTGACGTGACGTTACCGACGGCGGCGACCACCATTTCCGCCAAGGCTGTCCCGCCTTCACCAGCGGGATCTGCAGCCGCTGTGACACAACAGACCCTGCCCCCGATCGTATCCTCTGCTGCTTCCTCTTCTCCACCAGCATCGGCGCCCGTCCCGACCGACAAAACCGCCATCGCAATCGTGCTGCAGGGATTTGGCTATTCCGATGCTCTGACCTACGATGTTCTTTCGCGTATTCCCGCGCCTGTCGCGGTTGGGATTTCGCCTTATGTCAGCAATATCCGCGACATTATTGCGCGGGCCCATGCCAGCCACAGGGAAGTTTATGTCACCCTTCCCATGCAAAGCGCCCATCCCGAGCGGGCCGATGAAGGCCCACATGCGCTGGGATATGGAAATTCGGCTGCTGACGATCAGCGTGAACTGGAATGGTGCCTCACCCGTGCCGCGGGCGCGGAAGGACTGACGGATGCGTCTGAAAACGGGGACGACCAGCCGGGCGGTGGCTATGCGACTTCTCCCGATTTCTCCCCGATTGCGAGTGCCATCAGCAGCCGGGGCCTGCTCTATCTGACGGGATCCGCGCAGGATGGCCGTCGCACCCGCGGAATGACGGCAACTGCCTGGATCGACGGAGATGCGGACGCCGCCACTCTGGACAGCCGTCTCGCCGCACTACTGCCTCAGGATGGAAAGCCGGCAAAAATTCTGCTGATGGTCGGGCCGATCACGCCTGTCATGATCGACCGTCTCGCAAATTGGCTTAAAGGTCCGGCAGCGCAGAACTTTGTCGTTGTACCACCATCGGCTTTTGCGGATAGCGGCGTCAGCAATGATCAGGCCGCCAATCTTTCACCTTCCAATCCAATAGCGCCCCTATGACTAATCCCATGACCCTTCCCTACCGCCCGAATGTGGGACTTGCGCTCTTCAACCGTGACGGCAAACTGTTCATCGCCCGGCGCACAGACCTTCCGGGAGACGTCTGGCAGTGCCCACAGGGCGGCATTGATGAAGATGAGACACCACAGGTCGCCGCCCTGCGCGAAATGGAAGAAGAAATTGGAACCCGGAACGCGAAAATTCTTGCCGAACGGAGTGGCTGGCTTTCCTATGATCTGCCGTCCGACCTGATCGGAAAGGCCCTGGGAGGACGTTTCCGGGGGCAGACCCAGAAATGGTTCGTGATGGGTTACGAAGGACAGGATTCCGATATTCAACTGGATCTTCATGACCCGGCCGAATTCGACGCCTGGGAATGGGTCGAGCCGCAGGAGCTTCTGAAACGCAATCTGGGCTTCAAGAAAACCCTCTACACCGATCTGATTCCCGAACTGGCAGCACTTTTTCAGGCTGCTGCCAGAGACTGGGTTCGCACCAACCGAGCATAAAGGCCGTCCTTGCGGAGAAGTTCAGCATGGGTGCCGGCTTCGGCGACAGCACCCTGATCCATCACAACGATCAGATCAGCAGCCTGCACGGTGGAAAGACGGTGCGCGACAATAACCGTCGTACGGCCTGAACGCAGATTTGCCAGCGCATTCTGAACCCGCGCCTCACTTTCAGAATCAAGCGCACTCGTTGCTTCATCCAGCAGCAGGATGCGTGGATTACGAAGCAGAGCGCGGGCCAGAGCCACGCGCTGGCGCTGACCGCCGGACAGTCGACGTCCTCCCGGCCCGACCCGGGTTTCCAGACCGGCCGGCAGGTTATCGAGGAAATCGACCGCAGCCATGGCGCAGGTTTTTTCGACTTCGCTGCGTGAGGCTGAAGGCCTCCCGATCCAGATATTTTCAAGCACGGACATGTCGAACAGGGTCGTATCCTGACTGACATATGCAATGGCGTCCCGAAGGGAAGACAGGGTCAGATCCCGCAGATCCACGCCTTCAAGACGGATGCTGCCCGCGCTGACATCGTGCAGACGTGGGATCAAGGAAAGTGCCGTGGATTTTCCGGCGCCACTCGGCCCCACGAGCGCGACGGTTTTTCCAGGTTGAACTTCGAAGGTCAGGTTCTGCAGACCGACCCTGCCATCTTCGTATCGATAACTGGCCTGCTGAAACGCCAGATGTCCTTTTCCGGACGGAAGGGGTTTCGCGTTCGGACGTTCCACAACGGCCGGGGGTTCATCGATCACGGCAAAGACCCGCGACAGACCGGCCAGCCCTTCCTGCAGAGCCGTATTGAGCGAACCCAGCGCCCGGATCGGCCGGGCGGCAGTCAGAAGAGCAGCAATAAAGGCAGTAAAGTCCCCTAGTGTCGCACCGCCCTGGGCCGCGCGCCAGCCTGCAAAGCCCAGCACCGCAGCCACAGCAGCGCCACCCAGAACCTCCAAAACCGGATCGACACGCGCACGCCCTTTAGCAATTCGCAGGAAGGCCGAATGCAGCAAATCCAGCGAATGATCGACGCGCGTACTTTCCCGCTCTTCCATCCGGTAGATGCGGACCTGCCGAGCTAAGGCAAAACTTTCGTTAAGCATGGCGGAGGTCTCGCCGATCTGCTCCTGCATGCCACCCGAGGCCCGGCGCACTTTCTTGCCCAGCTTCTGGATAGGCACCGCCGCAACCGGGTAAAGCACGAGCGCGATCAGGCTCAGTTCCCAGTCCGTGACGATCATGGAAATAACAAGCCCCACCACCGTCACCGCATCACCGAGCGCGTTGACCACACGGATCATGGCCTCGCGGATCGAAATGGCATCCGTGGTAAAACGGGCAGCCCATTTGGCGGGTGCGTCCTTTTCAATAGTCGAGACGTCCGCCTGAAGCGCATGGGCGAACATACGCGACTGCAACCCACGGATCACGGCCAGAACCAGTCCCTGCACGGCAATCGTCTGCCCGTACTGGGACGCAGCCTTCAGGCCAGTCACAATTACGACCAGAGCCGGCACCTGATAGAGGATCCGGGAATCATGCGCCGCGAACATGTCCACGGCCCGCTTGATGACCGCAGGATAAAGCGCGGTAAGCCCTGCCATCAGGACCGTCAGAACAATGACGGAGATGATCCGTCCCACATGCTGACGCATTTCCTCGCGCCAGATGCGTTTCATCAGGACGCGGCTGTCCGTATCAAGAGCTGTCGTTTTCGTCATACTGGGGGTTTAGCAGGCCTTGCGAAAAGGGCGAAACCACCGCTTCATTTCTGCGTGGCAAGATAGGCCAGACATGCGCTCCGGTCTGGCAGGCATCCCTGCGCCATCCACCAGTCCCGCCCCGTTTTCAGCCATTCCCCCATACCCGGCCCCGGCCGAACACCCTGTACAATGGCATCTTTGCCCGATAGCGGGAATTCGGGCCGCGGCATGACCCGCAACCGTGAACGGAACCGGTCCCACGCGCTGTCAGGCTTGCCCACAAGCTGGGCCTGAAGCAACCAGCTCCGCTCTACAAGCCGCTCCATATCCTGCAATACCCGCAGGCGACGGAGGTCATCATCGGACAGTTCCGGATGCAAGACCGGCTGAGCTGACGCCCAGGCCTCGATCTTCATGCCATCCGCGTTGGACAGTTTCAGGCGACCAGCCAGTTCCAAACTGTTCCGGTGACACAGCGCAAACAACCTGAGCAAGGAGGACACCGGGGCCTCACAGGCCAGAAGACGGTTCAGGAAATTCTGGTCCGGTTCTGGCAGAAGTACCTGCAGCAGACCGACCGATACCATTGCCTCGATCGTTTTATTCAGGCGCGGGCCGGACAAAATTCTCAGCAGCTCTGAGGCGACCCGCTCGGCCGAGAGCGTGCCAATCAGTCCAAGCTGCTCCGAGACGGCCTGACACGCCTCCCGATCGGGGACGCCATGCCCGTATCGCGCATTGAACCGAAAGAAACGAAGGGCTCTCAGCGCATCTTCCGCAATCCGACGCGAGGCGTCTCCGACGAACCGCACCCGATGATCCCGAAGATCTTCCCGACCGCCGAAATAGTCATGCAGGCCATCATGGCGATCCAGCGACATCGCATTGATCGTGAAATCCCGCCGGGCCGCATCTTCCGCCCAGTCCTGCGTCCAGGCCACGATCGCGTGGCGCCCGTCCGTTTCCTCGTCGCGACGCAGGGTCGTGATTTCGTAGGGCACATTGTCCAGCAATGCCGTGACGGTCCCATGAGCCAAGCCCGTGGGAATCACGCGGATGCCGACTTCTTTTAAGTGACGCTGCACATCGTCTGGCGGTTCCGGAGTCGCGAGATCCAGATCATGGACGGCAACATTGGCGAGCAGATCTCGCACCGACCCGCCCACAAGTCGTGCCTCAGGCAGGACAGACCAGATGCGATCCAGCCCCGTACGATCTGACAACCGCTCCAGCAGACCGGAGATCTGCATCATGCAGGACGCGAAAGCGGGAAGAAACAGTCCTGGCTCCAGACGCCTAGACAGGTCTGACCCTTCACATGCCCAGGAACCGCAAGTGCGGCGAGTTCGTAATGCACCGAACGTGTCACCCGTGCGAGGATAGGGAAAGCCCCCTCACCATCACGAACATGAACATAAGGTACGCTGGCGCACTCCTCCGACGGACGGTCCCAGTCACAAGAGAGGGGATGTTCGGGGCCGATACAGATCAACTCATCCATATTGGTGCGGAAACAGAGATTCTGCTGCCGACCGCAAGTGCCACGGAAGTCCAGCTCGACCGCCACGAACGGCACATCCTCGACCTGAATGATCCCCTGTTCCATCTGCGTTTTCAGCCAGTAGGTTCCTTCAGGATCGCGGGTCAGCATCGAAGAGAACATGCATAGCATAGCTTTGCGTTTGATCTCCGAGCCCCGGTAGAGCCAGGTTCCATCGCGCTGAATAAAAAAAGGCAGCAGCCGGGGGGCTGCATCAGGTGTTCCGGGAAAGGAAGACGGAGGAATCAGGGAATCTGGAGACAGGGCGGCGTCAGGTCGGGCCGCCTGCCGGAACTGATGATCGCTCAATTTTCCCTCCAACTGCATAAAAACTCTCTTCTCACACCAACTTGGGTGCAATCGAGCCTTGATGAAACCCCCACACCTGTCAGACTGGCGTCATGAGCGAGCTGCAATATTCTTCCGGCATTTCCGCCGGCACCCTGCAAGGCGAGGCGGACGTGGCTGAAGCCGACCGCCTCGCCCCGGTTCTCCGTCATGTCCGCCAGGCTATCGGCGGAATTGTTCTGGGCCAGGACAGCGTCATTGAACAGGTTCTGGTCACGATCCTGTCCGGTGGTCACGCGCTTCTGATGGGCGCGCCCGGTCTGGGCAAGACGCTTCTGGTCAACACGGCATCGCGCGTGTTGGGCCTGGATGCCACACGCATTCAGTTCACACCCGATCTGATGCCGTCAGACATCACAGGCGCCGAGATCCTCGATCAGGATGCCGACGGGCGACGGGCCTTTCGCTTCCTGCCCGGCCCGATTTTCGGTCAGCTTGTTCTGGCGGATGAAATCAACCGTGCCAGCCCCCGCACCCAGTCCGCCCTTCTGCAGGCCATGGCAGAGCATCGCGTGACGCAGGGCGGCAAGGACTATGCGCTTCCACGCCCCTTCCATGTGCTCGCAACCCAGAACCCGATCGAGCAGGAAGGCACCTACCCCCTGCCCGAAGCCCAACTCGACCGCTTCATGCTCCAGATCAGCCTCGGCTTTCCGAACCGGGACGCGGAACGGCAGATGCTGCTTCAGACGACAGGCGCCATGACCCCGACGGTCTCTGCCCTGATGGATGCCGAAAGTCTGCTCGCGGCCCAGAACCTCGTCCGGCGCCTGCCAGTCGGCGATCAGATCGTGGATGCAATCCTGACGCTGACACGCTCTCTGCGTCCGGAAGATCCATCCGCCTCACCGGAAGTACGGGAAACGGTCTCCTACGGTCCGGGCCCCCGTGCAGCACAGGCCCTGATGGTCGCAACCCGTGCCCGTGCGCTGCTGGACGGTCGTCTGGCTCCGAGCCTTGATGACGTCGTGGCTCTTGCGGGCCCGGTCCTGTCCCATCGTATCGGCCTGGGCTTTGGCGCCCGCGCATCGGGGACGGATCGGGAAGTCCTGATCCGCAAACAGGCACAGACCCTCCTCTGATCGCCGTGAAAAGTCCGTCCGATACCCTGCGCAGCCTCTTCCGCCGCAATCGGGGGGCTGCTTCCAGCGCTCCGGCCGTGCAGGCAGAAAGCCTGGCCCTGCCCGCACTTCTTCTTGAAGCCGAAAAGATTGCCGCGAGCCTGCAAAGCGGCGCTCATGGCCGCAGGCGTTCAGGCCCAGGTGAGGATTTCTGGCAGTTCCGTCCCTATCACGCTGGCGAACCCGCAACGTCCATCGACTGGCGGCAGTCTGCCCGTTCTCCGGTCGAGGACACGTTTTGGGTCCGCGAGCGCGAGCGGGAAAATGCCCAGTCGCTGATGTTGTGGTGCGACCCGTCGCCATCCATGCAGTGGCGCTCGTCCGATACCCTGCCAACCAAGGCAGAACGGGCGCAGCTCTGCACGCTGGCGCTGGCTTGCGCATCCCTGCGAGGTGGTGAACGCGCCGGGTTACTGACCGGGATCGAAGCAGGGCGCGCACTAGCCGGTCGGCAGGTCCTGCCGCGGCTGGCCGCCTCCCTTCTGCATCCCGTTACGGACGAACCCGAGTTCCCTCGCATGGCACTCGTTCCCGCCCGGTCCGATCTGGTCGTGATTAGCGATTTCCTGTGGGACGAAAAGCGGATCGACACATTTCTCAAGACCTGCGCCAGCCGCCCCGTGCGAACGCATCTTCTCTGCGTTCTCGATCCTGCGGAGCGGGAACTGAAACGCTCCGGACGAATCCGGTTTGAAGGGCTGGAAGGGGGCGTTCTGACTCTTCCCGCTATGGAAAGTCTTGGTCCAGCCTATGCACAGGCCATGAATGCCCATCTGGCAACCTTGAAACAAAGTGCGGCCTCGCTGCATGCCGATTGCATTCTTCATGACACGTCGCAGAACCCGCTTCCGGCCTTACTGGCCCTTCACATGACGTTGAGAGGCGGCCGATGATCCTTCTCGCTCCGCTCCTGCTACTTGGTCTTCTCACGCTGCCCGCGTTGTGGTGGCTGGTCCGGGCCACTCCGCCTGCCCCGCAGGATCAGCGCTTTCCGTCCCTGCTGATCCTGAACCGGCTGACCGCCCGGCGTGAAGATGCGGCCCGCTCCCCGCTCTGGCTCCTGCTTCTGCGCATGGCCGCCGTGGCCCTCGTCATTTTCGGACTGGCCCGGCCTGTCCTGACCCCGCGTCAGGCCGAAACCGGAAACGGTCCACTGACGCTCGTTCTTGATGACGGCTGGGCCGCCATTCCGCACTGGAACGAGCGTATTTCCGCGGCTCTGGCGCTTGGTGAAACTGCGATCCGCAATGGTCAGGACGTGACGCTGCTTCATGCTGCCCGCGCGCCTGATGGCGCGATGCCCGAAGCGTTCACGACACATGATGCGCATGCTTTGTCAGAGCATCTCTCCCGCCTGCGGCCTCAGCCCTGGCCAACGGACCGTCAGGCTCTGGCAAACCTGCTCCAGCACCGGAACCTGTCTGATCAGCGCGTGATGATGCTGTCTGACGGCTTGGCGGCGGACGGTGACACAGCCCTGCATGACGCGCTCGCAAAGGCCCGTTCCGTGCAAGACATGCGCTGGAATGACTGTGACATTCTGCGTCTTGCCGCATCTACCGGCCAGGACGGCGCTCTTCATGCCCGAGTGGACACGCTGTCCTGCCCAACCCGGACCGTGACGCTGCATGCTGCCAATGCCAATGGCGGAACGCTCGCGGCCTATCCCATCAGAACCGGGCAGGATCAGACCATTTCGCTCCCAGCTCTGCTGCGGAACCAACTCGATCATCTGACGCTGGAAGGCGCCACCAGTCCCGCTGCGATCCATCTGATGGGACAGGCCGATCACCGCCGCCCCGTTGGCATTCTTCAGACGCCCGGCGATGCAACACCGCTCGTCGGTTCGGCGTTCTTCCTGAACCGCGCATTGCAACCCATTTCAGACCTGCATAGCGGGGATGCGACGGCGCTTCTGGGTGCGCCACTGTCTGTCCTGATCGCAACGGATGGCGCGCTTTCCGGCGATCAGACGCGCAGCCGTGTCCTGAACTGGGTCCGTCATGGCGGCATGCTCGTCCGCTTTGCCGGTCCCGGCCTCGCCGCCGATCAGGGCGCTGCTTCCGACGCCACATCAGACGCGCTCCTGCCCGTCCACCTCATGAGCGGCATGCGACAGCTTGGCGGCCCCATGTCCTGGGGCAAGCCGCAGACGCTGGCGCCCTTCCCCGAGACTTCGCCCTTCTCCGACCTGACGATCCCACCCGATGTCACAGTCTCCCGGCAGGTTCTGGCCAAGCCCGAAACGGGCCTCACGGATCACGTCTGGGCGGCCCTGAGCGACGGCACGCCCCTTGTGACCGCCCGGGCGGAAGGCAATGGCGAAATCGTCCTGTTCCATGTCACGGCCTCGCCGGACTGGTCCAATGTCCCGCTGTCGGGGCTGTTCCCCGACATGCTGGAGCGCCTGATCGAGCGTTCGGCCGGTGTTGCGGGCGGTGGACCTTCGGAGCTTGCCCCTTGGCGTATTGTTGGAAGTGACGGTGGGCTCATCATGCCGCCACAGGCTGCACGCTCCATCCGCGTCTCGGATCTGACGCATACAGCCGTGTCCGTTGCCCATCCCGCCGGGCTTTACGGTCCGGCCCACGGAACGCATGCCCTGAACCTTTCCGATTCTGCGCCAGCAATGAAGGAAGAACCCCTGCTCGGAACCCGGATTTCACCGGACGGTGCCCATGCGGACCGTCCGCTTGGACCTGCGTTGATGACAGCGGGCCTGCTACTTTTGCTGCTGGATCTGATCCTGTCTCTGCGGCGTCGTGGGCTACTGGGAGCTCTGGGCGTGGCCTGCCTGCTGATCCTACCCATGGCACATGCCCAGCCCCCGACGCAGCTGCCTCCTCTACCGGCAACAGTGCCTCAGGCTGCGCTCGATACACGGCTGGCCTATGTCATCACCGGCCATGACGATATCGATACAGTCTCCCGCGAGGGGCTTCAGGGCCTGTCCGACTTTACGACTGCACGCAGTTCCGCAACACTCGGCCACCCGGATGGTGTCGTTCCGGGCAAGGACGATCTGGCGTTCTATCCACTTCTGTACTGGCCGATCACACCCGATGCCCAGCCCGATCCCGAGCGCACGAAAGCCCTCAATGCGTTCATGGATCACGGCGGCATCCTGCTGATCGACGAACAGGGCGCGGGCACTGATACGGATTCCGGAACCAGTTCCGCTGCCCGGGCCGCGCTTCAGCGCGTGACTGATGGTCTCGTCATCCCGCCGCTCACCAAGCTGACGGAAAAGCACGTTCTGGCTCACACTTTCTATCTGCTGCACAGCGGCTTTCCCGGCCGCGTTGCCGGGCAGCCGGTCTATGTCGCGCGTAATGGCGATGAGGCGAATGATGACGTCAGTCCGGTCATCATCGGTAATGGCGACTGGGCGCATGCCTGGGCCGTGGACGGATCGGGCAACCATCCCTTCGCCGTCATTCCCGGTGGCGAGGAACAGCGCACACAGGCCTATCGTTTTGGCATGAACATGGTGCTGTACGCCCTGACCGGAAACTACAAGAACGATCAGGCGCAGTACCCGGAAATGCTCCGCCGCCTCGGCACACCAAACTCCGGAGCCTCCACAACCAGTCCCGACAGCGTTGACGAGGAGGACGCACCATGATGTTCGACCTGTCTCCCATGCTGCCGGTCTGGCTGCTGGCGACGCTGGCAACCCTGACTGTTGCCGGCGCGATTTACGGTACTATCCGTGGCGCACGCGGCATGCTCTGGCGGGCTCTCGCTGTACTGGCCCTGCTGGGCTGGCTGTCCGGACCACGTTCACTGCATCCGGTGCTGCGCCCCGTGCCACAGGATGCACTTCTGGTCGTGGACCGCTCGGCCTCCATGCAGGTCGGCCACCGGACTGCCATCGCTGACCACGCTGCCGAACAGATCATGGAGGACGCCGCCCATCTTCCTGGCCTGACTCTGCACCGTATCGATGTCCCGGGCGGTACCGGTCACGGAACGCGCCTGTTCGAAGCTCTCGACCACGCCGATCTGCCACAGGGTCGCTTCGCGGGCGCCATTGTCGTGACGGATGGCATGGATCATGACGTTCCACCCCATCTGCCGCCCCGCTTTCATGGCGCAAACGGCCAGACACTTCCTCTGCATCTTCTGCTGACGGCGCATGGCGAAGAACAGGACCGGCGCCTGCGTATCCTGAGCACACCGCCCTATGCGATCGTCGGGCAGAACGCCACGATCCGCGTACAGGTGGACGATCTGGGCACCACGAGTGCTTCAAACGCCATTCTCACAATTCGCTCCGGTGACGCCCCGCCGCAGACACGCTCCATCCAGACCGGCACGCCGCAGGACATCACGTTGCCCGTCCAACATCCCGGCGAGACGCTGGTTGGGTTGTCCGTATCCCCTCTGGCCGGAGAAGCGTCCACCGAGAATAACAGTGAAGTCGTCCGCATTCGAGGTGTTCGCGACCGGTTGCGCGTCCTTCTGGTTTCGGGTGTCCCCAATCAGGGTGAACGCGTCTGGCGCCGCCTGCTAAAGGCCGATCCGTCCGTCGATCTCGTACACTTCACCATCCTGCGCTCCCCCAATACCGATGACGGCACGCCGCTGTCGGATCTGGCGCTGATCCCGTTCCCGATCCGCGAACTGTTTCAGGAGAAAATCCGCAGCTTCGACCTCATTATTCTGGACGGCTTTCGCAACAGCAACATTCTCCCCGATGAATACCTGACCAATATCGCCGATTATGTCCGTAACGGCGGCGGACTGTTGGTAACGGCCGGTCCTGAATTCACGCAGGACGGCACGCTTCAGGATACAAGCCTCGCGCAGGTTCTCCCCGCGCATGTCAGCACAGACGGAATCGTCACCCACGCCTTCCGCCCTGCCCTGACAGATCTTGGCAAAACCCACCCCGTAACTGCAGGCCTGACAGAAGACTGGGGGCCCTGGTACCGGGCCCTTCGTCCGGACCAGTCACACGGCGAAGACCTGATGCATGGCCCCGATGGCGCGCCGCTTCTGCTGCTGGACCGGGTAGGTCAGGGACGCGTGGCCATGCTGCTATCGGACCAGCTCTGGCTCTGGTCGCGTGGTGAAGGTGGCGGCGGACCGCAGGCCGAGCTTCTGCGTCGCCTGTCACACTGGCTGATGAAGGAGCCGGACCTTGAAGAAAACCGCCTCACCGCCCGGATCGAAAGCGGTCAGTTGGATATCGAGCGCCACGCCGCGGGACAGGCCGTTTCGCCTGAGGCTTTCGTCACGGCGCCGGACGGAAAACGCACGCCCGTTACCCTGAAACAGACGGATGGCGTCTGGCACGCCACGCTCGCCGCCACGATACCCGGAATCTGGAGCGTCCGGCAGGATGGTCTCGTCGCCTTTGCCAGCCCGGTCTCGCATGATCCGATCGAACGGCAGGACCTGCGCGCCACCGCGACCGTCATGGACGGCAGTGCCAAAGCCTCCGGCGGGTCAGTCTCCTGGATCGCGGATCATACGCCGCATCTGAAACAGGTTCCCACCGGTTCGGCCATGAGCGGTTCGGACTGGATGGGCCTGCCCGTCACGACCGCCGCCGTCGCGGGTGAGACACGCACCAAAGACCTCATTCCCGCTTGGGCAGCCCTGATTGCGGCGCTGATTTTCCTCGCAGTCGGCTGGTGGCGGGAAGGTCATTGAAAAAATGTCACAATCCGGCACGCCCAAGAAGCATCTGCAGACTCGCACAGGACGCTCGATCACAGTATATTGGCATTATGCGACTGCTCCCCACCCTGCCCCGCCTGCTGCTCATTGCTGCTCTGGCAATGACGCCGACGATTCTCGTACCTTGGCATCATGCCCAGGCTCAGGATGCCGACGACGCCGAGGCTGAACAGGAAGCCGAAGCCAACCAGAAGAAGGCCGAGGCCCGCAAAGCCGCCCGCCGAGCCGCGCCGCCTTCTGCCCTCCCCGGAGCAGAAGCATCCGATGACGATGCCGGTCATGCCCGTTCAGACGTAAATCCGACCACCGCGCTGTTCGATGCCATCAACCGTGGCTCGCTCAACGCTGCGAAAGAGGCCCTCAATCGCGGTGCAGATATGGGCGGTCACAACGTTCTGGATCAGACCCCGCTGGACATGGCCATCGACCTGAACCGCAAGGACATCATGTTCCTGCTCCTGTCGATGCGGACCTATAACCCGGATGGCAAGATCGAGAACAGCGTCTCTGACGGGGGCGTCGAAATGAAGAACGGCAGCGGCCATCTCACGATCGGCGGCAAATCCGTCACCCCGAAGCGCTCTCTCGTCGCAGCATCATCGCATTTCGATACGAGCGGCGGAAAACCGGACCCATCAGTCGGCTTCCTTGGTTTTGCAGGCCACTAATACTTCTGCACACCAAACACGAAAAAAGCCGGAGACCAGTCTCCGGCTTTTTTATGAGCACTACCCCAGGCGTCAGCCGACGTTGCGGAGCGCCTGGCCTTCCTGACGCAGCACATCGATCTGGACGTACTGGCCGTCCCGCTCGAAATACCAGAATGTCCAGCCATTGCAGGATGGCGCATTGGTCAGCATCGCACCAAGCTTGTGGATCGACCCGCGCTGATTGCCCGACACGAGCGTGCCATCGGGCGTAACGGTTGCTTTGAGGCGCTTCTGCCGGTCATAGAGCAGCGTCCCAGCCGGCAGGATACCGGTTTCCACGAAACTGCCGAACGGAATGCGCGGCATTTCGCGCTTGGCGGGCGTCGTTGCCAGCTGCTCGGAGGTCAGGCGTTCTTCACCCGCCACACGTTCCCGGGCTGCCTTGACGTAGTCAGGGTGACGTTCAATGGCGATGTAATGACGCCCAAGACGCTTGGCCATCGCTGGCGTCGTACCACTTCCACAGAACGGATCAAGCACCACATCATTGGCATTGGTCGAAGCCACCAGCACACGATGCAGCAGGCTTTCCGGCTTCTGCGTCGGATGAAGTTTCAGGCCATGTTCGTTTTTCAGACGTTCATTGCCCGTGCACAGCGGCAGGTACCAGTCCGAACGCATCTGAAGATCGTCGTTCAGGGCCTTCATGGCCTGATAGTTGAAGCGATACTTGCTCTGCGGACCGCGCGCCGCCCAGATCAGAGTTTCATGCGCGTTGGTAAAACGACGTCCGCGGAAATTGGGCATCGGGTTGGACTTGCGCCAGACGATGTCATTCAGGATCCAGAACCCCAGATCCTGCATGATCGCGCCCAGGCGGAAGACGTTGTGATACGATCCGATAACCCAGATCGTGCCGTCCTTGTGCAGGATACGGCGCGCTTCACTTAGCCATTCGCGCGTAAAATTATCGTAGGTCGCGTAATCCGCGAACTTGTCCCAGTCATCGTCCACACCATCCACTACGGTTTCGTCCGGGCGGCGCAGCTCACCACGCAGCTGAAGGTTGTACGGTGGGTCGGCGAAAATGCAGTCCACACTCCCATCAGGAAGCGTCTTCATCGTTTCGATGCACTCTCCACGCAGGATCTGGTCGACGGGAAATTCACCGCTCATGCTGCGTGTGCCTCTGCTTCAATCATGTTTCGTATCGGCGCAAACCCGCGCCTGTGATGGGGAGTCACTCCCCGGAGCCTCAGTCCCTGCATGTGCGCGGCCGTGCCGTAACCGGCATTGCGCTCCCACCCATAAGCATCATGCCGCATGGCCAGACGGGTCATCAGTCGATCCCGCGTCACTTTTGCGATGATAGAGGCTGCGGCAATGGACAGGCTGATACCGTCTCCACCGATCACCATTTTTATGGGGCATGGCAGCTTCGGAGCATGTTTGCCGTCCACAAGCGCCAAATCGGGAGTGCGTCCCAGACGGGACAGTGCACGCCGCATGGCCAGATAGCAGGCCTGGGCGATGTTGATCCGTTCGATTTCCGCGACCGAGGCGGCACCAATACCGATCAGCGCCTGCTCATCGACCATCAGGGCCTCATAGGCCAGCATCCGGCGACGAGCCGTCAGTTTCTTGGAATCATCAAGGAGGGAAGACAGGGTTTCTGACGGGGGAGCAGTAAATGCTACGGCAGAAGCCACTACCGGCCCTGCCAGAGGACCACGCCCAACCTCGTCGATCCCGACGACCAGCCCCCCATGGGCAGCTTCCAGGGCGTAATCCGGCATTTCTGAGCATTCTCCCCGACAGACACCCCGAAATCAGGTGACCGAATCGGTTTTGAATCATGGCGACTCGAAAGGGAAGCCCCAAAATGCATGTTCTCTAAGTTTAATCTGTCAAGTGTGGTGGGAAAGACTCTTTCCCACTACCGTCAGAGTTCTTCCTGTTCGTTGTTCTGACCCGAGGCTGGCGGGGTTGAGGGAGCAGACTGATTCAGCTGTCCCTGCCGGGTTTGAAGCTCGGTTTCGATCTGTGGCAACTGGTAGATTTTTTCTGTCACGTTGGCCACCAACAGCACGAGACTCACGATCAGGAGTGACAGCCCGCGTCCGACAATCTGCCGGCGCCGCCAGAAATATCCAGGCAGGAACAGCCACCACCAGAAGCCCGGCGGCGTCTGTCCGCTTTCACGGATGGAGTTCCGGTCCAGCATAAATGCCGTAAAGAACAGGACCAGCGACATCATTCCGACAATGGAGAAAGTCCCTACCCGCTCGCTGTCAGGGATCTGGCGCCAGTCCAGAACGAGAAGCACCAGACGCTGGATCAGCCACGGCCCAACCAGCAGAACCCAGGCCCAGTGCTCCGAGATCCCAGCCGACATACGCAGCAGCCCCGTCAGCGGAGACACCAGTCCCGCCGCGCTGGCTGGCTTCCAGACGTCACCAAATTCCGACGTCCAGACAAGCGTCTCAGGTCTGATGCGCTGCTGCATGATCAGACGCAGAATTTCCTCACGGGAGACGGGACCGGCCTGCTGCCCGTTATTCTCGTAAAACCATTCCATGCAAAAAGCCTCCCGGATTACTCCGGGAGGCTTCTAGCACAAAGACGCTGCTGTGGTCGAAGCGCCTCTTGCTCCCTCAGGAGCTTTTGCGACCGAACATCAGCCCGCCCACGATCATTCCCACAACCGTCGCGATCACCAGCGAGATCAGAGGGCGGTCCTGAACGAATGCCGTCGCGGCTTCGAGCTTGGTTTCACCCTCGTCGTACAGGTCAGCGAAGTCCTGCTGCGCCATGCCGGAAAGCTGATCGAACTTGCCTTCGGCCTGCAGCTTCGCATCGCCCGTCAGACCGCCGAAACCATCCTTAACCTTACCCTTGGCTTCGTCCAGGAGGCCCTCGGCCTTCATCTCAGTTGTATCAGCCATCTTGTTCTCCTCTTTCCGGATAGACCTGTGCCCGCATTCAAACGCGCGACAGGAGCATCCGGTTCCTGTTCGATATGATCCCTGAGCGCAGAAGAGACAAGCCCCGGGGATAAGGTAACGAAGGGTATCATTTACCCTGTTTTTGATTTTCGTTGTCAAAACTGAACAGGATTTAAGGTCGTGTCATGGCAGGCGCTGGTTTCCTGCCGTATAGTTATAGAAACACACAGCATCGCCGCCTGAGAGCCCTGTGCTCTGGTATACGGGAAAGACAGAACCATCATGGATCAGCAGACGGCCGGCCCAAACGACCGCCTTACGAACAGCACAGCTCAGTCCTCCTCCCCCCCCGCACGCGCCCGTCGGCGCTGGATCCTGTGGGGAATTGTGCTTCTGGTCGCTCTTCTGGTCCTGTTCGCAGTTTTCCGCCCCCATGGCGCAACGCACAAGCATAGCCGCGGGGCAGCAGCTGACGGAAGCGTGCAGCCCGTCGCAGTCGCAACCGCCCATATCGGCGACATGCCTGTCATTTTCCAGGAAATCGGCACGGTCGTCCCGGTCACCAACGTAACGATCACACCGCGCGTCAACGGCCATATCGCCGCCGTCTATTATCAGGAAGGCCAGCACGTTCATAAGGGGGACGAGCTCGAACTGATCGATCCACGTCCCTACGAGGCCACGCTCGCGCAGTATCGTGGCACGCTTGCCGCCGACATTGCGCAGCTTGAAAAGGCCCGCGTGGACAATGCCCGTTACCAGCGCCTGATCAAGCAGAACTCGACCTCGGCCATGACTGCCCGGGATCAGGAATTCACGGTACAGCAGCTTGAAGGACAGGTCGAATACGATCGCGCGAATGTCCGCAATGCCGAACTGAACGTGATGTACTGCCACATCATCGCGCCGGTCGATGGCCGCGTCGGTATCCGCGTGCTCGACATGGGCAACTATGTCACCGCAGGTCAGTCCGGCGGCCTGACGATCCTGACACAGATGCAACCGATCTCCGTGATTTTCACGGTCCCGCAGAACCAGCTTGACGAAGTCGCAACCCATCTGCGGGAATCCGGCGAACTGACAGTTGAAGCCTGGAACAGCGACAACACCCAGAAACTCGCTACCGGCACGGTGAAGGCTCTCGACAGCCAGATCGACACCTCGACCGGAACGGTCCGGATGCGTGGCATTTTCGCGAACGAGGATGAACGCCTCTTCCCGAACCAGTTCGTCAATCCGCATCTGCTGGTCACGACGCTGCATAATGCCCTGCTCATCCCCGGCAATGCGCTACAGACCGGCCCGGACGGACGCTTCGTCTATCGCGTCAAGTCTGACATGACTGTAGAAACCGTCCCCGTCACCGTGGGGGCCACCAACAACGCGAACGCCGTGATCCAGAAAGGCCTGAACGACGGTGACCGTGTCGTGACAGATGGCGTCAGCCATCTGCGTCCCGGCCAGAAGGTCTCGATCCCCGACACGTCTTCGGCAGCAAAGCAGACCTCGGAAGCCGAGCAGCAGACCGCAGGTCAGCACCGCCGTCACCGCAACGGGCAGCAGAGCTCCGACGCACCGCAGAAAACCAACGATCCGTCCTCGCCCGCCGATACCGGCAACCACTGATCGCCGCCCAGAACAGCAAGATTAGGGAACAGCAAGACCGTGAATCCGTCCCGCCTGTTCATCGAGCGCCCGGTTGCCACCAGCCTCCTGATGTTCGCCATCCTGCTGAGCGGTCTGCTCGGCTATCACTTCCTGGCCGTGTCAGCCCTGCCGCAGGTCGAATATCCAACGATCACGGTCTCGACATTCTATCCGGGCGCTGGCCCGGACGTGATGAGTACGTCCGTCACCGCCCCTCTGGAAACACAGCTTGGCCAGATGGCCGGACTGGACCAGATGACGTCCCAGTCCTCGGGTGGCGCGTCGGTCGTGACATTGCGCTTCGGGCTCGACATGTCGATGGACGTGGCCGAGCAGGAAGTCCAGGCCGCGATCAACAACGCCACCTCTCTGCTGCCGAGCGATCTGCCCGCGCCCCCGATCTATGCCAAG
The DNA here is from genome assembly GCF_016757795.1 of Gluconobacter sphaericus. Taxonomy (GTDB): domain Bacteria; phylum Pseudomonadota; class Alphaproteobacteria; order Acetobacterales; family Acetobacteraceae; genus Gluconobacter; species Gluconobacter sphaericus. Next base: position 444,573 of record NZ_CP068419.1, read on the forward strand.
GTCAATCCGGCAGACACCCCCGTCCTGACGCTCGGCATCACGTCCAAAACGCTACCGCTTCCCGAGGTCGAAGATTACGTCAACACGCGACTTGAGCAGAAGATCAGTCAGATTTCCGGCGTCGGCCTCGTCACCCTGTCGGGTGGCAACCGCAAGGCCTACCGGATCCAGGTCAACATCCCCAAGCTGACATCTTACGGCATCGCGATCGACACCCTGCGCACCATCATCAGCACGGTGAACGTTAATTCCCCGACCGGTACGTTCGACGGCCCCAAACGCTCCACCTCCCTGCGCATCGATGGTCAGATCCAGTCCGTCGAACAGCTCATGAACCAGGTGATCGCGTACCAGAACAACGGTCCGATCCGCGTGCGCGACATCGCGACCGTCATCGAAGGCGCAGAAAACGCACAGCTCGCCGCCTGGGCCAACCGCACACCTGCGCTGATCCTGAACGTGCAGCGCCAGCCCGGCGCGAACGTCATCGGCGTTGTGGACAACGTGCTGCGTGTCCTGCCGCAACTCAAACTCGACCTCCCGCCTGGCATCGACGTCACTCCTTTGACTGACCGGACCACAACGATCCGCGCCTCGGTCAATGACGTGGAATACGAACTCGCACTGGCCATGCTGCTGGTCGTGGGCGTAATCTTCGTGTTCCTACGGAATGTTCCAGCGACGATCATTCCCAGCCTCTCCGTTCCGCTGTCGCTGATCGGTACTCTGGCGGCGATGTATCTTCTGGGCTTCTCGCTCGACAATCTGTCGCTGATGTCCCTGACCATCGCGACCGGCTTCGTCGTCGATGACGCCATCGTCGTGATCGAGAACATCGCGCGCTACGTTGAGGCCGGCGAGGACCGCTACACCGCCGCCCTCAAAGGTGCAGGCGAAATCGGCTTTACCATCATCTCACTGACGGTCTCGCTGATCGCTGTGCTGATCCCGCTGCTGTTCATGAAGGATGTCGTCGGGCGTCTCTTCCATGAATTCGCGATGACGTTGTCCATCACCATCATCATTTCCGCCATCGTCGCCCTGACGCTGGTGCCGATGATGTGCGCGCGACTGCTCTCCGATACGCACGCGCCCTCCACGAAAAACACGGTCTGGAGCCGCCTGTCCAACAGCACTGAGCATGGCCTCAATGCGCTGATCGCGGGCTATGGCCGCTGGCTCGATGTCGTGCTGCGCTTCCGTGTCACAACCCTTCTGGTCACACTCGGCACGATCGTCCTGACGGGCGTTCTTGCCTGGACCATTCCCAAGGGCTTTTTCCCGACACAGGATACCGGCGTCATCCAGGGCATTTCCGTGATGTCGCAGGCGATTTCCTTCGAAGGCATGAAAGATCGTCAGGCCGCCCTTGGAAACGTCATCCTCAAGGACCCGGACGTCGCCAGCATCTCGTCCTTCGTCGGCATCGACGGCCAGAACATGACGCTGAATGTCGGTCGCTTCCTGATCAACCTCAAGCCGCGCGAACAACGGACGAGCGACCTTCAGACGATCCTGCGCCGCCTGTCGTCCGTCGGGCAGCAGGTGACCGGTACCGAACTTTATGTTCAGCCGATCCAGGATCTGTCGCTGGATTCCTCGATTTCCGCCACGCAATACCAGTTCATGCTGGAAAACCCGGATTACAACACCTTCAAAACCTGGGTGCCGAAATTCGTGGACGCTCTGCGCAAGGAGCCGTCTCTGACGGATGTGACGTCCGATCTTCAGGCCGAGGGACTGGTCGCTCAGCTTTCGCTCGACCGTCCGACCGGCGCGCGATACTCCATCACGCCACAGACGATCGATAATCTTCTGTATGACAGCTACGGCCAGCGTCAGATCACCACGATCTACACGCAGTCCAACCAGTACCGCGTCATTCTGGAAGCCGATCCGAAACTCCAGACCGATCTGACATCCCTGAGCCAGCTTTACCTGCCGGGCATCTCCTCCGAAGCCGGCGCCAGCACGTCCGGCCCGACCCGACAGCCGACGTCCGGTCTCGTACCGCTGTCGCAGGTGACAACGATCACCCACGCGCTCTCCCCGCTGCTGATCAGCCATTACGGGCAGTTCCCCGCCACGACCGTCTCGTTCAACGTGGCCAATGGCTATTCGCTGGGCACCGCGACCAACGCGATCGAACGTGTGGAAAAGCAGATCGGCCTGCCGCCCGAGTTCCAAACTGCCTTCCAGGGCACAGCCGCAGCCTTCCGCTCGTCACTGTCGAACGAGGTCTGGCTGGTGATGGCGGCTGTGATCGCAGTCTATATCGTGCTGGGCATTCTCTATGAGAGCTATATCCACCCGATCACGATCCTCTCCACCCTGCCTTCCGCCGCCATCGGTGCGCTTATCGGTCTCTATCTGTTCGGGATGGATCTCGACATCATGGGCATCATCGGCATCGTGCTGCTGATCGGTATCGTGAAGAAGAACGCCATCATGATGATCGACTTCGCGCTCGAAGCCGAACGTCTGGAAGGCCATACGCCCCTTGAGTCCATCAAGCGCGCGGCCATGCTCCGTTTCCGCCCGATCCTGATGACCACGCTGGCCGCCCTGTTCGGCGCCCTACCCCTGCTGCTTGGCACGGGTGTCGGTTCCGAACTGCGCCGTCCGCTGGGTGTGGCCATCGTCTTCGGCCTGATGATGTCGCAGCTCCTGACCCTGTTCACCACGCCTGTCATCTATCTGTTCATGGATGAGCTCGGCACGAAAACCCGCGCCTTCATCAAGCGCCACCGTCGCAGCGGCCCACCTTCGAAGCCCCAGACCTCCAACCCTCAGACAGGCGCTCCGTGAATCTGGTTCGCCTCTTCGTCCTGAGGCCCGTCGGCACGACGCTGCTGGCCGTCGCTCTCGTGATAGGCGGCATCATGGGGTATTTCGCCCTGCCAGTCGCCGATCTTCCGAACGTGGATTTCCCGGTCATCATGGTGACCGCGAACCAGCCCGGCGGCTCCCCGTCCGAAATCGCAAGCACGATCGCCGGACCTCTGGAGCGGCATCTGGGCGCGATTTCCGGCGTGACCGAAATGACGTCGGAATCCACGGTCAACCAGACGCGCATCACGCTGCAGTTCGACTTGTCGCGGAACATCAATGGCGCAGCACGTGACGTGGAAGCAGCATTGCAGGGTGCGCGACAGGATCTGCCCACGACCCTGCGCAGCAATCCGACCTACATGAAGGCCAACTCGAACGGCCCCCCCGTTCTTGCGCTGACACTGACATCCAGCACCCGAACGCCGCAGGAACTCTACGACTTCGCCAGTAATATCCTGATCCCGCAGCTCAGCCAGATCGAAGGCGTGGGCGATGTGGACATCCGGGGCGCCTCTCTGCCGGCCGTGCGCGTCGAAATCAATCCGCTTCGACTGTTCCGTTACGGGATCGGATTCGAGGATCTTCGCGCGGCCCTGGCGTCTGCCAACGCACACACCCCCAAGGGCTTTCTGGACGCCAATGGAGCGCGCATGATGCTCTCCACCAACGACCAGGCCACGAAGGCCGAAGAATACCGCGACCTGATCATCGCCTACCGTAATAGCCAGCCCGTCCGTCTCACAGACGTTGCGGAGGTCAATGACAGCGTCGAGGATCTCCGTCAGGCTGGCTACCTGAATGGTCAGGCGGCCATCATCTGTACCGTGTTCACCCAGGGCGGGGCCAATGTCATCAAAACAATCGACGGCATCCGCAGCCGCCTGCCTGTCCTGCAGTCCGCCCTGCCCGGCAACACCAATATCTCGATCCTGATCGATCGCTCCAAGACAATCCGGGCCTCGCTGGACGACACGAAACAGACGCTCATCATCGCCGTTGTGCTCGTGGTGGCGGTCGTCCTGCTATTCCTGCGCAGCCTGTCGGCCATCATGGTGCCGGCCATCGTAGTTCCGGTCTCGATCATTGGCACTTTCGGCGCGATGTCGCTGATGGGATACCAGCTCGACAACATGTCGCTGATGGCCCTGACAATCTCAACCGGCTTCGTGGTCGATGACGCCATCGTCGTTCTGGAAAACATCGCCCGCTACATGGAAATGGGGTACGAACGGCAGGAAGCGGCCATTAAGGGCACGACGGAAGTGGCTTTCACCGTCGTCTCGATCACTGTCTCGCTGATTGTCGTCTTCGCGCCGATCATGCTGATGGGCGGCATTGCCGGGCGCCTGTTCCATGAATTCGCGATGACCATGGTCATCACGCTCTGCATCTCGCTGGTCCTGTCCCTGACGCTGACGCCCATGATCAGCGCCCAACTCCTGACCCATACGGACGATCAGGGTCCGGGCCTGTGGAAAAAAATCGGCCGCTTCCTCGAACGCGTCATCAGCGGCATTACCGCAGGTTACGGGCGCTCCCTCGATTGGGCGCTGAGGCACCAGTTCCTGATCGCAATGTCTCTGCCCGCCACGCTGGTTCTTGCAGGTGTGTTGTATGTGAAGATGCCCAAGGGCTTTTTCCCGTCCGAAGATACCGGACAGATCATGGGTCGCGTCGTCGCCGACCAGTCGATTTCGTTTCAGGCGCTCCAGAAAATCGTAGTCAAGGCCATGAAAACTGTCGCATCCGATCGTGATGTCGTGGGCGTCATGGGCGGTGTAGGCGGGCGTTCGGCCAACTCCGCCAACATGTTCGTCGCCCTCAAGCCCAAATCAGAGCGCACGGACGATCTCGCCACGACCATTCAGCGCCTGACCCGCCGGTTCTCCCACATCCCTGGCGCGCAACTCCGCCTGATGGCGCCGGGCAGCGTCCGGACGGGTGCGCGTCCCGGCGATGCCGCCTATCAGTATTCTCTGGAAGGGCCTTCGGCCGAGGACCTGTTCGAATGGACGCCGAAGATCGTGGCTGCACTCTCGAAGCTGCCGGAACTCATGGACGTTACCTCGGACGTGGAACAGGGGGGACAGGGCATCAACATCGCGATCAACCGCGATACGGAAGCCCGCTACTCCGTCACTCCACAGCTGATTTCCAACACGCTCTATGATGCATTTGGCCAGCGCTCGGCCTCCATCATCTACGGCAATCTCAACCAGTACCGCGTCGTCATGGAAGCGGCCCCCCGCTACTGGCAGGACCCGTCGATGCTGGATCAGATGTGGATCAGCATTTCAGGCGGGACAGCCGCAGGCGGAACGGCGTCCAACAACATCCGCGTCAAAGTTACAAATACGACGACGACCTTGTCCGAGAGCGAAATCTCCTATCAGAACTCGGTGGCCAACGCGCTCGCCGGCGGCAAATCAGCCTCAAGCGGTTCTGCCGTGACCACGAGCGCATCTACGATGGTGCCGCTCTCCGTCGTCTCACGCCAGCGCAACACCAACACGGCCCTGACCGTCAGCCATGAAGGACAATCCGTCGCGACGACCATCTCCTTCAATCTTGCCCCGGGTGTCTCACTTGGTCCCGCTGTCGATGCCGTTCAGGCCGCCATGGTCAAGCTGCATGTTCCTGCGGACATTCATGGCGGGTTTGCCGGTAACGCGGCGGCCTTCCAGAAGTCCGTCGGCAGCGAGGCCCTACTGATCCTCGCGGCACTCGCGGCCGTCTATATCGTGCTGGGCATTCTCTATGAGAGCCTGATCCACCCCCTGACGATCCTTTCGACCCTGCCATCTGCGGGTGTGGGCGCCATCCTGGCCCTTCAGGTCTGCGGTGAAGAGTTTTCCCTCATGGCAATGATCGGCGTGATCCTGCTGATCGGTATCGTCAAGAAGAATGCGATCATGCTGATCGACTTCGCCCTGGTGGCACAGCGTGAAGGCATGTCCCCCACAAATGCCATTCGCCAAGCGAGCCATCTTCGCTTCCGTCCGATCCTCATGACATCGCTGGCAGCCGCGTTCGGCGCCGTCCCCCTGATCATCGGCAACGGGTATGGCTGTGAGCTGCGGCGCCCGCTGGGCATCGCCATCCTGGGCGGCCTCGTGGTCAGCCAGCTTCTGACGCTCTACAGCACGCCCGTCATTTTCCTGTATCTCGACCGGTTCGGGCGCGCCATGGGCCGTCTGCGGGCCCATATTGCCTCCTTCTTCCATCTTTCTTCCCGGGAAACACAGTCCTGATGACCGCCCTCCGTAAGTCTACCCTGCGCACTGCCCTGCTGGGGGCAGCGACCCTGCCTTTCCTGAGCGGCTGCATCGGCGGCATGGTCGGGCCGAACTATCATCGCCCGAAGGCCATCATCTCTGCCAAATTCAAAGAAGCGCCCCCGCCTCCCGGTTGGCAGGCTGCCGCACCGGATCTTGCCAAGATGCCCAAAGGAGACTGGTGGACGATCTTCAACGATCCCGTCCTGAACGACCTTGAAGAGCGGGTTGCCAAATCCAATCAAAGCCTGAAGGAATACGAGGCGCAGTACCGCAAGGCTGCTGCCACGATTGACTCGATCCGTGCCCAGCTTTTCCCGACCCTGAGCGGCAAGTTCAGCTTCAGCCGCAACTCGGAGGGCAGCAGCACTTCGAATACCAGCAGCGGCGTTGCCTACTCGGTCAGCCGGTCCTATACGTCCAACACATGGACGACCGGCCCCTCGGCCAGCTGGACCGTGGACGTCTGGGGCATGATCCGCCGTCAGGTGCAGGAACAGGTCGCAGCAACCCAGGCCGACGCCGCACTGGTTGCGAACATGCGCCTGTCTTATCAGCTCCAGCTGGCTCAGGATTATTTCGATCTGCGTTATCAGGACAGCCTGATTGCGCTCTACGCCCGCAACGTGGACCTGTATCGCCACAACCTGGAGATCCTCCAGAACCAGCTCGATGCCGGTGTCGCCGACCCCACAAGTGTGCTTCAGGCACGGTATCTCCTGCAATCGACACAGGCCAGCCTTTCCAACGCGCATATTGCCCGTTCGCAATATGAGCATGCCATCGCAATGCTGACGGGCCGCGCTCCGGCAGAGCTCACGCTGGCGCCCTCTCCTCTACCAGAGACGATTCCCTCAGCGCCTGTGGCGGTCCCGTCTATGCTGCTTCAGCGCCGTCCGGACGTGGCGGAGGCCGAGCGGAACATGGAAGCCTATAATGCCGAAATCGGATACGAGATCGGGGCTTTCTTCCCGCAGGTCACCCTCTCCGCATCCTACGGCTACAGCGGCAATCCGCTCCAGCAGCTGATCCAGACCGCCACCCGAACCTGGAGCCTTGGTGCTGCGGCATCGGAAACCATCTTCGAGGGCGGCTCGCGCTCCGCTGCAGTTCGCAGTGCGGAAGCCGATTACGACAACGCTGTTGCCACTTACCGTCAGACAGTCCTGGCCGCACTGCAGGATACCGAGGATCAGATGTCAGGCCTGCATTATCTTGATCAGCAGTTGGCACTGCAGAATGCTGCCGTCAAATCCGCCGAGACTGCGGTTCAGGTTTCGATGAACGAATATCTTGCCGGGACGCAGATCTATACGACGGTCATCACAGCCGAGCAAAACGCCCTGCAGTATCAGGAGACCCAGCTCAGCGTACGGCAGCAACAGTTCCTTGCCGAAGTAAAGCTCATAACGGATCTTGGCGGCGGCTGGACCACACAGCAACTTCCCAGCAAAAATTCGCTCCAGACGGACAATCCACTGCTTCCGTCTTTCATCCAGAAGGACAAGAACGGAAACTGAAGCACAGAAAAAGGGCGGGGCCATCGGCACCCGCCCTTTTCATATCCGCCGCGCCTTACGGAATCAGAGAGCCTGCAGTCCCGCAACACCTGCGAGAATGGCCAGAACTGCCAGCACAAGGAAGATGATGAAGAACAGCTTGGCGATCCCAGCCGTTGCGGCCGAAATACCAGAAAAGCCAAAAACACCGGCAATGATGGAAATGATAAAGAAAACAATCGCATAGTGCAGCATGACGCAGGCTCCTCGCCCAAGAGTTCGTGGTCATGTCGTAACGTGATGAGCTTGCGGAAGTTTAATTTTTCCGAAAAAGACCTTTTCCCAACAAAATCCCTATAAAAAACGAGACCATCAACCAGAACACTGGCTGATCCACCATCAAATCACTGACAAGTGCCTCAGTTTCTCTTGCAGCACTGGAAACTTTTTTCTCAAAACCGTTCATCCAGGGACAGGCGCTGGCACCGTCCTGCAACCGCCCTACTCCTGCCTCCAGATACTGTTCCAGATCGGCGTCCATAATTCTTCTCCTTGACATGACGAGCTCCCAACGCGGAAGGGGGCAGCCCGCCCCCGGACTGCCCCCTTCTTTTACAGCGTCAGGGCGATGACGGAATGCCCTGAACTCAGTGCCCAACCACTGGAGCGCTCTCGCCCCGTGCTGCAGCTTCTTCGCTATAGCGACGTGCTTCCGGCGAGATGGTCAGAGCCATCGTCATGCCAGCAGAGGCCAGGTAAATCACGGCAAAGGTCCAGATCACATACTGCATCCCCGGACCAAAGACAGCTTCACAGCCGGCCACGACTGCCGGACCAACCCAGGTAGACGCGCCAGCACCCAGACCCAGAATGGAGAGGGCAGCCGCTTTCTCACGCGGGCAGATCTGCGGCATCAGGCCGGAGAGCGGAACGAAGGCCGCAACGGTCGCACCATAAAAAATACCTGCAGCGGCCACAGCCCAGAAGTTTCCGGGGAACCACAGCGGCACATAATAGAACAGCGGAATGGCGATAAAGCCGCCGATACCGCCAAACACGGAGACAACCAAACGGTGCCCAAGGCTATCGGCAACCATCCCCGAAACGAGATTGAACAGGATGTTGCTCAGAAAAATAAGCGACAGCAGGTTCAGCCACTGGCCAAGAGAAAAGCCGAGATGGTCGACAAAAAACGCCGGCATGATCGCCAGGAACGCATATTCCGAAGACGTATCGATCACACGGACGATACCGGCAATCAGTGTCTTGGGCTCACGCCACATGATGCTCATGGAGCCAAAAAAAATGTCCTTGGTCGGAACATGGTCGGGCAGAAGGCGCTTCTTGCCGGTCGGCTCATGCGTAAACAACAGAGCAACAAGACCACCGATGATTACCAGCCCGAGGGAGCACCAGAAGGTTCGAAGCTCACCGATTTGCGGAATGGCAAAACGTGCGAACTGTGAACCAAGCGTCGGCAGGCCAGCGGAGAAGGAAAACCAAAACCAGCCTGCAGCTGAACCCAACATGGCGGTCGGCGTGGCGGCGGCGATCCAGACAAGGAAACCATACGCAAAGAGCGGATAGGCAAAACCACGAAGTGTATAGAAAAGCAGGATCATCGGTCCGCTGTTGGGTCCAAGACCCAGAGACAGGAAGCCCACTTCAAGAATGGTCCACAGGATGAGACCAAGCCACATGACTTTCTTCGGCCCCATGAGATCGGAAAGAGGCCCGGAGAACCAGGCGGCGATCATCACGGTAATGCCGTAGAAAGTAAACATTTCGTTCACGAAACCCTGCGTATGGCCGTGATGAAGCATGTAGGTATCGAGATACCCCGCCTCCACGCCATCACCGACCATAAACAGGAGCTGTCCCACAAATGCCCAGAACAGAGCTCTGGGTATCCCAAGGGCTTCCGCAAGCCCGTGCTTGGGGGGGGAAGATTCGGACATTATAACGCTCTCCAAACGCTTGACGCATCACGAACCCATCCAGGCCTCATTGCCAGGATACATATTCGATGCGTCGTGGCAGGCCCTACGAGAGTGCTCGGACCTGTTTCTCAGAATTGTGCAGCCCCACCGCAAAGAACGACGAACGTTCTCCAAAAAGGGCGGGAACCATTCCCGTAAGGAAACGGAATTTCACGCTGTCCCGACAAAGGACAGGAATGGGTCTGCAAAGAGTGAGGACTGCATATCACACAACATCGCGGGAAAGAAACCACGAATCAAAAAAGGCCGGGGCATTCCTGCCCCGGCCTTTTTTCAAAGCTTCGAAAACAGGAGCCTTAGGCGGCTTCCTGCTCCTCTGCAACGTTCTGTTTCGGTCCGCTATCCTGGCCCTTTGCAGCGACATCACGATCAATCAGTTCGATCACGGCCATATCGGCATTGTCGCCATAACGAACGCCAGCCTTCAGAACGCGGGAGTAACCACCGGCACGTCCCTTGTAGCGCTCAGCAACAGCCGAGAACAGCTTCGTCACTACAGCGTCGTCACGAAGCTGTGCGAAAGCCTGACGACGGGCGTGCAGATCGCCACGCTTACCGAGCGTAATCAGCTTCTCGACCACCGGGCGAAGTTCCTTCGCCTTCGGCAGGGTCGTCGTGATCTGCTCGTGCTTGATGAGAGCCACGGCCATGTTGCGGAACATGGCAGCGCGGTGAGAAGAGGTGACATTGAGCTTACGCCCGCTCACACCATGACGCATTGCTAGTTTTCCTTACCTTGAAAGTTCTCAGAACGTCTCGTCGAGACGCTTGGCCAGATCCTCGATGTTCTCGGGCGGCCAGGCCGGGACGCTCATGCCGAGCGACAGCCCCATACCGGTGAGAACTTCCTTGATCTCGTTGAGCGACTTGCGCCCGAAATTAGGCGTGCGGAGCATTTCCTGTTCGGACTTCTGCACCAGATCGCCAATATAGACAATGTTGTCGTTCTTGAGGCAGTTGGCGCTACGCACCGACAGCTCGAGCTCGTCAACCTTGCGAAGAAGATTGCGGTTGAACGGCAGGTCATCCTGCGGCTCTTCATGCTGGACCGGACGCGGCTCATCAAAGTTGATGAACAGCTGCAGCTGGTCCTGAAGAATCCGGGCTGCGAGAGCCAGGCTGTCTTCCGGAGTCACCGCACCGTTGGTCTCGACCGTCAGCAGCAGCTTGTCATAGTCAGTGACCTGACCGACACGCGTCTGCTCGATCTTGTAGGAAACCCGACGCACCGGCGAATAGATCGCGTCGATGGGAATCAGGCCAATCGGGGCATCTTCCGGACGGTTTGCTGCTGCTGCAACATAGCCCTTGCCCATATTGACTGTGAATTCCATGCCGAGCTTCACACCGTCATCAAGCGTGCAGATCACGAGATCAGGATTCATGATCTCGATGTCATGACCCGCCTGGATCTGGCCAGCCGTCACTTCACCTGGGCCCGTAGCCGTCAGGATCATGCGCTTGGGGCCTTCACCATGCATGCGCAGAGCAAGCTGCTTGACGTTCAGGACGATGTCCGTGACGTCTTCGCGAACACCCGGCACGGCAGAGAACTCGTGCAGCACGCCATCGATCTGAATGGCGGTCACGGCAGCGCCCTGCAGCGACGACAGGAGAATACGACGCAATGCGTTACCGAGCGTCATGCCGAAGCCGCGTTCCAGAGGCTCGGCCACGACAGTGGCGATGCGCGAGGCAACCGGTCCGGGCTCGACTTCAAGCTTCTCCGGCTTGATGAGGGACTGCCAGTTTTTCTGGAGAACCAAGGTCGTGGCCTTTCAAACAACGAAGCACGCCAAGGGAAATTGGCGGCACCTGGGCCCGCACCAGAGGTGCGGCAAAAGATGCAATCACTTACAAATGCTGCGTATCGCGCGCGATACGCAGCAAAGCATCACTCAGACGCGACGACGCTTCCGGGGACGGCAGCCATTGTGCGGCACGGGCGTCATGTCGCGGATGGACGTAATGTTGAACCCTACGGCCTGAAGGGCACGGAGAGCGCTTTCACGCCCCGAACCCGGACCGGAGACCTCGATCTCAAGCGTTTCCATGCCATGCTCGCGTGCCTTGCGGCCGGCGTCTTCTGCAGCAACCTGAGCAGCATACGGCGTGGACTTACGGGAGCCTTTGAAGCCCTGCGCACCCGACGACGACCAGGCAATCGCGTTGCCCTGTGCGTCAGAAATGGTGATCATGGTGTTGTTGAACGTGGAAAGCACGTGAGCAACACCGGAAATGATATTTTTGCGTTCCTTTTTACGGATACGCGGAGCAGCGGCCTTGGCCATGAGAGAGGTCGTCCTAAAAGTTTAACGAAAAACGTCGATAAAGATGTCAGACGCAGATTAGCGTGTGACCTTCTTCTTGCCGGCAATCGCCACTGCCTTGCCCTTGCGGGTACGGGCATTGGTGTGCGTGCGCTGACCGCGGACCGGCAGGCCACGACGGTGACGAAGGCCACGGTAGCAACCGAGGTCCATCAGACGCTTGATGTTCATTGCGGTCTCGCGACGGAGGTCGCCTTCAACGCGCAGTTCGGAATCGATCAGCTCGCGGATCTTCACGATTTCATCGTCAGACAGCTCGTTGACGCGCTTAGCATCGGGGATTTCGAGCTTGCTGCAGATGGACTGCGCTGTCGACGGGCCGATGCCGTAGACATAACGCAGGGCAATGACGACCCGCTTGTTGGTCGGAATGTTTACGCCGGCAATACGTGCCACGCCTGTTACTCCCATTGGAACGGCTCAAGGCCGTACCAGACTGTTACGTGCCCGGCCATGGCCAGGTCGATTATCTCGCAGCCGGACCTGTCACCTGCCGATTCCAGCAAGCTCACAGACGGTCTGACTGCACCTGTGTCGAGGGCGCGCAATATACTGCCCACCCTACCTGAGTCAAATGATAGAGATCACTTTTTCGTGATTCTATCAGAATGGTTAGTGTTCCTGTACTGTCGCGACGATGGCATCGATCTCTTTGCCAACGCTTTCAACATCTTTCATGCCATCGACATGCAACAGGCGCCCGGCCTTTTCATAATAAGGAAGGATGGGAGCGGTCTGCTTGCGATAGACATCCAGACGGGCACGGACCACATCGGGATTGTCATCGGGACGTCGCGTACCATCTTCGCCGCGACGGCTGGCGATCCGTTCCACGAGTTCTTCTTCGTTGACGTCTAGAAGGATAACGGCATCAATCGTCAGAGCGCGCTGAGACAGCATGGTATCCAGCGCCTCAGCCTGACTTTCGGTTCGCGGGAAACCATCGAGAATGAAGCCCCGCTCGCAGTCCGGCTGTGCAATCCGGTTCTCGATCATGGCGACAATAATCGGATCAGGAACAAACTGCCCCTTCTCCATGATTGCCTTGGCTTCGTTGCCAATCGCCGAACCCGCAGCAACTTCCGCCCGCAGCATATCGCCAGTGGAAATCTGCTTAAAGCCATAGAAAGCTTCAAGACGTTTGGCCTGGGTTCCCTTGCCTGCTCCCGGGGGACCAAGAAGAATGATGTTCATCGACGCTTTGAGCCTCCCGGAATGCCACCACGGGAACCGCGGCTACGCTGTTTGCGGATCAAGCCCGAATACTGGTGTGCCACCAGATGGGACTGAACCTGTGTTACCGTATCAATCGTGACTGACACGATAATGATCAGACTGGTTCCACCAAAATAGAACGGCACGTTATATTTGCTGATCAAAATCTGCGGCAACAGACAGACCACCACGAGGTACATTGCACCGATCGCCGTCAGACGGGACAAGATCTTGTCGAAATACGTTGCGGTGCTTGCGCCTGGGCGAATACCTGGAATGAAGCCTCCTTGCTTGCGCAGGTTTTCCGCCGTTTCCTCGGGATTGAACGTGATCGCCGCATAGAAATAAGAGAAGAACAGGATCATCGCTGCATAGAACAGCATGTACAGAGGCTGTCCCTGCCCCAGCTGCTGACCAAGAACCGAAAGCCATCCCGGCATCGAATGCCCGTTCATGAAGCCGGAGATAGTCACCGGAATCAGAAGAACGGAAGACGCAAAAATCGGTGGAATGACACCGGCCGTATTGACCTTCAGTGGCATGTGAGTGGAGTCACCACCAAAAATACGGTTTCCAACCTGGCGTTTCGGATACTGGATCACGACGCGACGCTGTGCCTGTTCCATAAAGACGATGAAGCCAATAACAGCAATCGCCAGAACAAGGAAGAGCACAACGAAAATGGGCGAAAGCGCCCCCGTCCGGCCAAGCTCAAAAAGACTGGCAAGAGCATGCGGCAGATTCGCCACGATACCGGCGAAAATGATGAGGGAAATCCCGTTCCCAACACCTCGGGACGTGATCTGCTCTCCAAGCCACATCAGGAACATCGTGCCGCCCACAAGCGTCACGACACAGGATGCAATAAAGAACATCCCCGGGGCCACCACAGCATTCGCACCATGCGCCGTCATATTCTCAAGCCCTACGGCAATGCCATAGGCCTGAAAAAGAGCGATGAAAACCGTAAGATAGCGCGTGTACTGATTGAGCTTCTTACGACCCGCCTCACCTTCCTTCTTCATTGCTTCCATGGACGGAAGCGCCGTGGAAAGAAGCTGGATGATGATCGAGGCACTGATATACGGCATAATGTTCAGCGCGAACACGGTCATACGCCCAAGCGCACCACCCGTGAACATGTCAAACATTCCCAGGATACCACCCTGATGCTGGGCCAGAAGCTGCCCCATCACAGTCGCATCAACGCCAGGAACCGGAATATACGTACCAAGCCGATAGACGATCAGCGCACCCAAGGTAAACCAGATGCGCTTCTTGAGTTCGGTCGCCTTGGAAAACGAACTCATATTGAGATTGGCGGCGAGCTGCTCTGCTGCGGAAGCCATCCACCTGTCCTTTCATGAAAACAGCGTCGCCGCACGAGAGCACGGGACGCTGTTCACTATCCAACCCTATTCCAGGCCGAAGCCCGGAGAAGAAATATCAGGCGTCAGCCTGAGCTTCCTTCTTGGTTTCGAGCACCTTGACGGTACCGCCAGCCTTCTCAACCGCAGCCAAAGCCGCAGCGGAAGCGCCAGCCACTTCGATGGTCACACCATGCGAAAGCTCACCATGGGCAAGAAGACGGACACCGGCCAGCTTGCTACCGTTAACGAGACCAGCCTTGCGCAGGGCCTCCTCATTGACGGTTGCAGCCTTGTCCAGCTTTCCGCTTTCGATGGCCTTGGAGATCGCACCGAGGTTCACCGGAGCATATTCCTTGCGGAAAATGTTCACGAAGCCACGCTTCGGCATACGACGATACAGCGGAAGCTGACCACCCTCGAAGCCGTTGAGGGAGACGCCCTCACGAGCTTTCTGACCCTTGACGCCACGGCCAGACGTCTTGCCCTTACCGGACCCGATGCCGCGTCCGAGACGCTTCTTGCGGTAACGAGAGCCCTCGTTATCGCGCAGTTCGTTGAGGTTCATTTCAACCCTCCACCTTGATGAGGTGAGCAACCTTGCGGATCATTCCACGCACGGCCGGAGTATCCTCCAGCGTACGCGTGGAACCAATTCCACGCAGGCCAAGACCGGTGATGGTCTCAGCCTGGCCCGGTTTACGACCGATGACCGATGCGATCTGCGTAACCTGGACGGTCTTGCCATTCTCAGCCATTTGTCACCTCCGCTTCTGTCTGACCCTGCTCGCGCTTGCCAAACAGTTCTGCAGCCTTCTTGCCGCGACGGGAAGCAACATGACGCGGGCTACTGGCCTTCTCAAGCGCAGCGAAGGTCGCCTTGATCATATTGTGCGGGTTCCGCGTGCCGAGGCTCTTGGCCACAACGTCGTTGACGCCGAGGCTTTCAAACACTGCACGCATCGGGCCACCAGCAATGATACCCGTACCAGCTTCAGCCGCACGAACAACAACCTTGCCGGCACCGTAGTGACCGAACGTATCATGATGAAGGGTACGCCCTTCCTTCATCGGTACGCGGATCATCGTGCGCTTTGCGCGCTCGGTTGCCTTGCGGATTGCCTCGGGAACTTCACGAGCTTTGCCCGCACCGTAACCAACGCGCCCCTTCTGGTCACCAACAACCACGAGGGCGGCGAACGCAAAACGGCGACCACCCTTCACAACTTTGGCGACACGGTTGATGGTTACGAGCTTATCGACCAGATCATCGCCCTGCTCGCGCTCACGACCACCACGGCCGCCTTCTCTTGGCTCACGTGCCATGTGTGATCCTCCTTAGAACGAGAGTCCGCCCTCACGGGCAGCCTCTGCCAGGGCTTTGACCCGGCCATGATACAGATAAGAGCCGCGGTCGAACACGACGGTCTTGACGCCAGCTGCAACGCCGCGCTCGGCAATCAGCTTACCGATAACCGTAGCCGCAGACACGTCGGCGCCGGTCTTGCCAGCGTCGCGGAGCGTCTTTTCCAGCGTGGAAGCACTGGCAAGTGTGCGGCCCTGTGCATCGTCGATGATCTGGGCGTGAATGTGCTTGCTAGAACGGAAGACCGACAAACGCGGCCGGCCGCCGCTCTTGCGACGAAGCTGGAAGCGAAGCCGCTGACGGCGACGTTCCTGCAATCCTTGCTGCGATGCCATTACTTCTTCTTACCTTCCTTACGACGCAGAACCTCGGTCTCGTACCGAACACCCTTGCCCTTGTAAGGCTCGGGCTTGCGGAAGCTGCGGATATCGAGCGCAACCTGACCAACGCGCTGCTTATCGTTACCTTCAACAACGATTGCGGTCGGACGCGGAGTGGTGATCTTGATGCCTGCCGGAATCGGATAGACAACATCGTGTGAGAAACCGAGATTCATCACCAGGTTAGAGCCCTGAACAGCAGCACGGAAACCCGTACCCTGAATTTCAAGCCCCTTGGAGAAGCCATCGGACACGCCCTTGACCGTATTGGCGATCAGAGCGCGGGTCGTTCCCCACATGGTCCAGTTTTCACGAGAGCGACGACCGATAGGAGCGACGGAAACGTTGCTGCCCTCAATCTTGACTTCCACGTGACGGGACACCGGAACGGTCAGTTCGCCGAGCTTACCCTTGGCCTTAAAAAAGCCATCAGCCACGGAAACCTGCACGCCAGCCGGAACTTCGACGGGATATTTACCTACGCGAGACATGCGACCCTCCTTAGAAGACGCGGCAGAGGACCTCGCCGCCAACGTTGGCAGCGCGAGCCTCGACGTCCGACAGGACGCCACGCGGGGTGGACAGGATCGACACACCAAGGCCGGCATAAACGCGCGGAAGTTCCTTGATCTTCGAGTAGACGCGACGGCCGGGCTTGGAAACGCGATGGATTTCCTTAATGACCGGCTGGCCTTCTACATACTTCAGCTCGATACGGAGCTGCGCAACACCCTTGCGGAGCTCTTCAGCAGCGAAGCCACGGATGTAGCCTTCACGCTTCAGTGCCTCCAAAACGCTTGCGCGCAGCTTGGATGCAGGCGCAACGCAGACAGCATGACGGGCACGCTGCGCATTGCGGATCCGGGTCAGCATATCGCCCAGTGGATCAGACAAAGACATTCGATCTACCCTTTACCAGCTCGACTTAACCATGCCAGGAATCTGGCCGGCGGAGGCAAGATCACGCAGAGCAATACGGCTCAGTTCGAACTTGCGATAGTTGGCACGAGGGCGACCAGAAAGCTTACAACGCAAACGGACGCGGGTCGCAGATCCATTCCGCGGCATCTGGGCCAGCTTAAGAGTCGCATCAAAGCGGTCTTCAACCGACAGTGTACGATCCTTGATGATGTTCTTGAGAGCGGTCCGCTTTTCCTTATCGCGCTTCACCAGGGCAGCGCGATGGTTATTACGGTTTACCGCTGAGACCTTCGCCATCTCGAATTTTCTCCCGGAACCTGTCAGGCCTATCCCGACGGTTTTCCAATCAGCGTGTCTATAAAGGAAAGCGGCCTTCCAATGGAAGGCCGAATCCTGATTTTAACCGTGATCGGTCTGAAAAATTATGGATCAGCCGTTGAACGGCAGATCAAAGGCCTTTAGCAGGGCCTTTGCTTCAGCATCAGACTTGGCGCTGGTCACGAAAATGATGTCCATACCGCGAACGGCATCGATCTTGTCATACTCGATCTCAGGAAACACGATCTGTTCCTTGATGCCCATGGCAAAATTGCCATGCCCATCAAAGCCCTTGTTTGCCGGCAGGCCGCGGAAATCGCGGATACGCGGCATAGCGATCGTCACCAGACGGTCAAGAAACTCGTACATGCGGGCACGACGAAGCGTGACCTTGCAGCCAATGGGGAGACCTTCACGGATCTTGAAGCCGGCAATAGCCTTGCGAGCAAGGGTCTTGACAGGCTTCTGACCCGAAATCACGGTCATTTCCGCAAAAGCAGCATCAAGCTTCTTCTGGTCACCAGCGGCTTCACCAACACCCATGTTCAGCACGATCTTCTCGAGCTTAGGAACCTGGAGTTCATTGGCATAGCCAAACTGCTCACGAAGCTGCTTCTTCAGCACTTCTTCGTAGCGCTGGTGCAGACGCGGCAAGGCGTTCTTCTGTTCGCTCATTGTTGCGTTCCTCAGCCTTCGATCACTTCGCCGGTTGCCTTGGCAACACGAACCTTGCGACCGTCTTCCAGAATACGGAAGCCAACACGCGTCGGCTTGCCGCTCTTCGGATCAACCAGCTTCAGGTTCGAAAGATGAATCGGCATTTCACGCTCGACGATTCCACCTTCTCCGCCAGCACGGTTGGGCTTCGTGTGACGCTTTGCAATAGCTACGCCGCGCACAACAGCCTTCTCGGCCTTCGGCATAACAGCGAGAACTTCACCACGAACACCACGGGACTTGCCGGAGAGGACCAGAACCTGGTCACCCTTCTTGATACGAGCAGCCATTACAGCACCTCCGGAGCCAGCGAGATGATCTTCATGAACTTGCGCGCACGCAGCTCACGAACCACCGGGCCAAAGATACGCGTACCAATCGGCTCCTGCTGCTTGTTCAGAAGAACAGCGGCATTCTTGTCGAAACGAATGGCGGAGCCATCTGCGCGACGAACCGGGTAAGAGGTGCGGACGATAACGGCCTGATGGACGTCACCCTTCTTCACCTTGCCGCGGGGAATTGCTTCCTTGACGGACACGACAATGACGTCGCCGACCGAGGCAGTCTTCCGCTTGGAGCCGCCCAGCACCTTGATGCACTGCACCCGACGTGCCCCCGAATTATCGGCGACGTCCAGGTTGGTCTCGGGATGAATCATGTGCCTACCCCCTTATGCGCTAACGGAAGAGGATGCTGAAGCCAGCTCCTCACCGTTGCGCGACACGACAGACCACGTCTTGCGCTTAGAGATCGGTGCGCATTCTTCGATGCGAACCAGATCACCCGTCTGGCAGACGTTTTCTTCGTCATGAGCCGCGTACTTCTTGGAGCGGCGAATAAACTTTTTGTAGAGCGGGTGCATGATGCGACGATCAACAAGAACGGTAACCGTCTTGTCCATCTTGTCGCTCGTGACCCGACCCGTCAGGACGCGCCTTGGCATCGTCCGTCTCCTCTCAGGACTTAGCGGCGGACGTTTTGGCGCCCGCACGGTTCTTCGATGTGTGAGCCAGTGTCTTGATACGTGCAACTGCACGACGCACGACCTTGACGCGGCTTGTGTTCTCCGACTGCCCGGTGGCAGCTGAAAAACGATAGTTGATCTGTTCGCGCTTGAGATCGAGCAGAAGAGCGTTCAGCTCGTCCTCGCTCTTCGCGCGCAGATCGGCAGGCTTGTACGTGTCGGCCATTACGCGTCTCCGATACGCTGAACGAACTTGGTCTTGATCGGAAGCTTTGCAGCACCCAGGCTCAGGGCCAACTTAGCGACCTCAGGCGGAACGCCTTCGATCTCGAACAGGATACGACCCGGCTTGACACGTGCGGCCCAGTACTCGGGGTTACCCTTACCGGAGCCCATACGCACTTCTGCAGGCTTTGTCGAGACCGGAGTATCCGGAAAAATACGAATCCACACACGACCAGCACGCTTCATGGCACGCGTGATCGCACGACGGGAGGCTTCGATCTGGCGAGCGGTGATCCGCTCCGGCTCCAGCGCCTTCAGGCCGAAGGCACCGAAGTTGAGCTGGGTTCCGCTTTTCGCCAGACCGTGAATGCGGCCCTTGTGGGCCTTACGAAACTTTGTCCGCTTCGGGGAAAGCATGTTGTTAAATCCTCAAATCAGCACCAGCAATGAAACTGTGAGCTTTCGCTCACAGTCTCTTAGCGCTGGGGAGCCTGCTCCGCAGCACGACGATCCTGTGCCAGCGGGTCATGAGCCAGGATCTCACCCTTGAAGATCCATACCTTCACACCGCAGGTACCATAAGTTGTCTTGGCAGTTGCCGTACCGTAATCGATGTCGGCGCGAAGCGTATGCAGGGGAACGCGTCCCTCACGATACTTTTCGGCACGAGCAATTTCAGCACCACCCAGACGACCACCACAGGTGATCCGAATGCCCTGGGCACCAAGACGCATTGCCGACTGAATTGCGCGCTTCATGGCACGACGGAAAGCAACACGACGTTCCAGCTGCTGAGCGATGTTCTCGGCAACGAGAGTCGCATCGATTTCGGGCTTGCGGATCTCGACGATGTTCAGCGCCACATCGGTCTTCGCCATACGGCTCAGTTCCTTGCGGAGCGCGTCGATGTCTTGACCCTTCTTGCCGATCACGACGCCCGGACGGGCGGCGTAGATGGTCACGCGGGGCTTCTTGGCCGGACGCTCGATAACAACGCGGGACACGCCTGCGCCGGAGAGCTTGCGACGCAGGAATGCACGAAGCTTCAGGTCTTCATGCAGCAGACGTGCGTAATCTTGACCGGCGTACCAGCGGCTGTCCCAGGTACGGTTGACGCCGAGCCGAAGCCCGATCGGATTGACCTTGTGTCCCATGGATCAGGCTGCCTTCTGCTCTTTGTTGGTTCCGCGAGACGGCTTCGTCTCTTCCGGTGCTTCTGCACGCTCGGCAACAACAATCTTCAGGTGGCTGAAGAACTTCTCGACGCGAGCTGAACGGCCACGGCCACGGGCGTGGAAACGCTTCATGACGATGGACTTGCCCACTTCTGCCGTCTTGACCACCAGCTGATCGACATCGAGCTGGTGGTTATTCTCAGCGTTGGCCACAGCGCTCTCAAGAGTCTTCTTGACCTGCTGCGCGATACGACGACGCGAGAAGGTCAGAGCGGCGATAGCCTTGTCAGCCGGCTGGTTGCGGATCATTGCGGCGACCAGGTTCAGCTTACGCGGGCTGACGCGGATATTGCGGGCAACTGCCTGCGCTTCCGTATCAGCGAGCGTGCGGATGTGCTTCGGCTTGCTCATTTTCAGCCCCGCTTCGACTTCTTGTCAGAGCCATGACCGGTGTAGGTCCGCGTAGGTGAAAACTCACCAAACTTGTGACCGACCATGTTCTCCGTGACCTGCACTGGCAGGAACTTGTGACCATTATAGACGCCGAACGTAAGTCCAACGAACTGCGGAAGGATCGTCGAACGACGCGACCAGATTTTGATCACTTCATTACGACCAGAAGCGCGGGACGCTTCAGCCTTACCGAACAGATACCCGTCAACGAACGGGCCCTTCCAGACGGAACGTGCCATCTCTGTTTGCCCCCTCTTACTTGCCGGACTTACGGCGACGGATGATCAAACTATCCGTCTTTTTGTTAACACGCGTCTTGTAACCCTTGGTCGGAACACCCCACGGGGTAACCGGATGGCGGCCACCAGAGGTACGACCTTCACCACCACCATGCGGATGGTCGACCGGGTTCATGACAACGCCACGGTTGTGCGGACGACGCCCAAGCCAGCGGGAACGACCGGCCTTGCCCATGTGCTGGTTCATGTTGTCCGGGTTGGACACCGCACCAACAGTTGCCATACATTCACCGCGAACAAGACGCAGCTCACCAGACTGCAGCTTGATCTGAGCGTAACCGGCGTCTTTGCCAACCAGCTGGGCATAGGTGCCCGCGGAGCGTGCCAGCTTGCCACCAGCGCCCTGCTTCAGCTCGATGTTATGCACGATCGTTCCGACCGGCATTGCACCCAGCGGCATGGCGTTGCCGGGCTTGACGTCGGTGTGAGCGCCGGAGATGACGCGATCGCCAACCTTCACGCGCTGCGGAGCAAGAATGTAGGCGAGTTCGCCATCTTCATACTTGATCAGCGCGATAAACGCCGTGCGGTTCGGGTCGTATTCGAGACGCTCGACCGTTGCGGCCACATCGAACTTGCGACGCTTGAAGTCAACATAACGATAGGACTGCTTGTGCCCGCCGCCACGGAAACGAACCGTGGTACGACCATGATTGTTACGGCCGCCAGACTTATTCTTGCCTTCCGTAAGCTGCTTGACCGGCTTGCCCTTGAAGAGTTCGCTGCGATCAATCAGCACGGTGCCGCGTGTGCTTGGCGTCGTGGGATTAAAGTGCTTGAGTGCCATGGTATCCTACCCCGCGTCAGCCCAGCTTGGCTGTAAGGTCAATGGATTGACCTTCAGCAAGCTGTACATACGCCTTCTTGATGTCCGAGCGACGGCCGGGACGACCCTTGACGCGCTTGACCTTACCCTTCTGGACCAGCGTGTTCACGCCGGCAACCTTTACATTGAAGAGCTTTTCAACCGCAGCCTTGATCTGAGGCTTCGTCGCACCGAGAGCGACCTTGAACACCACCTGGTTACGCTCGGAAAGAAGCGTCGCCTTTTCGGTGATCAGCGGTGCACGGACCACGTCGTACAGGGCTTCCTGCGACATGTTCTGTGCCGTCTTGTGTGCGTTCATGACGGTATTGGTGGTCATGCCAGACGCTCCTTAAGACCCTCAAGACCTGCGCGGGTGATGACCAGCACGTCGTGGTTGAGGATGTCATAGACGTTTGCACCAATGGTCGGCAGAACGTCGATCTTAGGCAGATTAGCGATTGCGCGAGCGAACTGCTCATCAACAGCGCCATCAACGATCAGCGCGGACGTCCAACCCAGGGCCTTGATCTTCGCTGCGGCTTCACGGGTCTTGGTGACACCGTTGGCTGCATCGAGAACGATCAGCTTGCCCTCGGCTGCCTTCTGCGACAGGGCACAGATCAGGCCAAGACGACGGACCTTCTTGGGAAGATCATAGCCGTGGTCGCGAACGACCGGGCCATGGACAACACCGCCCGTACGGAACTGCGGCGCACGCAGGGAGCCCTGACGGGCAGAACCCGTGCCCTTCTGGCGATAAGGCTTCTTGGTCGTGCCAGAAATCTCACCCATGCCCTTCGTACGGTGCGTACCGGCGCGGCGCTTTGCGAGCTGCCAGTGCACAACACGTGCCATGATGTCAGAGCGCGGAGTGACCGCGAAAATCTCTTCCGGAAGCGCGACAGAGCCTGCGCTACCGTTATCGAGGGTCTTGATATCGTATTCCATGCCCCTCGTCCTCAACCGGCGGCCGCCACTGTTGCTGCCGGGTACGGCGCATCAGCATGGCGAGCCTTCTTGATTGCATCGCGAATCAGCACAAGGCCGTTCTTCGCACCAGGAATTGCACCCCTGACCATGATCAGGTTGCGCTCTTCATCCACGGCAGCGATCTCAAGGTTCAGCGTGGTAACACGCTCGTCACCCATGTGACCTGCCATCTTCTTTCCCTTGAAGACCTTGCCAGGATCCTGGCGCTGGCCCGTAGAACCATGGGAACGGTGGCTGATGGAGACGCCGTGGGACGCTTCAAGACCTGCGAAGTTATGACGCTTCATAACACCCGCAAAACCCTTGCCCTTGCTCTGGCCCGTGACGTCAACTTTCTGCCCCACAACGAAGTGAGCAGCGGACAGCTTGGTTCCAGCTTCCAGCAGGGCGTCTTCAGAGACGCGGAACTCTGCCAGATGCTTCTTTGGCTCGACCTTGGTCCGGGCGAAATGGCCACGGTTCGCCTTGGTGACATTCTTCACCTTGGCATTACCAAGTCCGAGCTGAATGGCGGTATAGCCATCACGCTCGTTCGTGCGGGCATCCACAACCTCGACATTGTCAAGGTGAAGGACCGTCACAGGCACATGCGTGCCATCTTCCTTAAACAGCCGGGTCATTCCCAGCTTCTTTGCAATCAATCCGGTTCGCATCGTCTGGACCTTAGAGTTTGATCTCGACGTCCACGCCAGCGGCGAGGTCGAGCTTCATGAGGGCGTCCACGGTCTGCGGGGTCGGCTCGACGATGTCGAGCAGCCGGCGGTGAGTCCGAATTTCGAACTGTTCGCGGCTTTTCTTATCCACGTGTGGCGAGCGGTTCACCGTGAACCGTTCGATATGCGTCGGCAGCGGGATCGGACCCCGAACCCGCGCACCCGTACGCTTCGCCGTGTTTACGATTTCCTTCGTGCTGTTGTCGAGCACGCGATGATCGTACGCCTTAAGGCGAATGCGGATGTTCTGGTTGTCCATGTTCTTAATCGTCCAACTCAAAAATTCGGGTGTCGTCCTACTACCATTGCCCCTGAAAGGGAACCCCGGCCAGATAAAATCTGACCGGGGCTGTCAAAGCCAACGGCTAAACGCAGGACTTAGGCGGTGATGGCGGAAACCACACCTGCACCCACGGTACGGCCACCTTCGCGAATAGCGAAGCGCAGGCCTTCGTCCATGGCGATCGGAGCAATCAGCTCGACGTCCATAGCGATGTTATCACCCGGCATGACCATTTCCGTACCTTCCGGCAGGGTGACAACACCCGTGACGTCTGTCGTACGGAAATAGAACTGCGGACGATAGTTCGTGAAGAACGGCGTGTGACGACCGCCCTCTTCCTTCGTGAGGATATAAGCCTCAGCCTTGAAGTTTTTGTGCGGCGTAATGGAGCCGGGCTTTGCCAGAACCTGACCACGCTCGACTTCTTCACGCTTCGTACCACGGATCAGCGCACCAATGTTGTCGCCAGCCTCACCGCGATCAAGAAGCTTACGGAACATCTCAACGCCCGTGCAGGTCGTCTTAATGGTGTCCTTAAGACCAACAATCTCAACTTCGTCACCGACGTTGATCACGCCGCGCTCAACACGCCCCGTGACCACCGTACCACGACCCGAGATCGAGAACACGTCTTCGATCGGCATCAGGAACGGACGATCAACCGGACGCTCCGGCTGCGGGATGTAAGCGTCGACCTGCGTCATCAGCTCGAGAACGCGATCTTCACCAATTGCTGCGTCGCCATCTTCCAGCGTAACAAGGGCGGAACCCTTGACGATGGGGATATCGTCACCCGGGAACTGATAGGAAGACAGGAGCTCACGAACTTCCATCTCCACGAGCTCAAGCAGCTCCGGATCATCAACCTGGTCAACCTTGTTCAGGAACACAACCAGAGCCGGAACGCCGACCTGACGAGCAAGCAGGATATGCTCACGCGTCTGCGGCATCGGGCCATCAGCAGCGGAAACGACGAGAATCGCGCCGTCCATCTGTGCTGCACCCGTGATCATGTTCTTCACGTAGTCAGCATGACCCGGGCAGTCGACGTGAGCATAGTGACGGTTGGCCGTCTCATACTCAACGTGAGCCGTAGAAATGGTAATGCCACGAGCACGCTCTTCAGGAGCCTTGTCGATCTGATCGTAGGCGCTGAACGTTGCACCACCGGACTTTGCCAGCACCTTGGTGATTGCAGCAGTCAGCGAGGTCTTGCCGTGATCGACGTGACCGATGGTGCCGATGTTGCAGTGCGGCTTCGTCCGCTCGAATTTAGCCTTTGCCATCGTCTTTCTCCAAAACCCCGCCCCACCTGGAACGGGAGTAAGACTGAAAGTTCAAACCAGTCAGTGCACGATCCTGAGATCGACACACCGCCGGAAGCCCTTTAACCGGTTCTGATTACCAGCGATAGTGGCTGAATGCCTTGTTGGCTTCAGCCATGCGATGCGTGTCTTCGCGCTTCTTGACAGCGGAGCCACGGTTGTTGACCGCATCCATCAGTTCGTTAGACAGACGCTCCTGCATCGTGTTCTCGCCACGCTTGCGGGAGGCATCGATCAGCCAGCGGATCGCAAGAGCCTGACGGCGCTCGGCGCGGACCTCAACCGGAACCTGATAGGTTGCACCACCGACGCGACGCGAGCGGACTTCAACCGCAGGCTTCACGTTGTCCAGAGCCGAGTGGAACATGACCACCGGATCTGCAGTCGTGCCACCGCGACGGCGCATGACTTCGAGAGCACCGTAAACGATGCCCTCGGCAGTGGATTTTTTACCATCGTACATCAGCGCATTCATGAAGCGCGTAATAACGACGTCTCCGAACTTCGGATCGGGAAGGATCTCGCGCTTTACAGCGCGGTGACGGCGACTCATTCCAAATACCTCTTACTTCGGACGCTTCGCGCCATACAGCGAACGGCGCTGACGACGCTTGGCGAGACCCTGTGTATCAAGCACACCACGTAGGATGTGATAACGGACACCAGGAAGATCCTTCACGCGGCCACCACGGATCAGAACAACACTGTGCTCCTGAAGGTTGTGGCCTTCACCCGGAATGTAGCTCACGACCTCATACCCGTTGGTCAGACGCACCTTGGCGACCTTACGCAGAGCGGAGTTCGGCTTCTTCGGCGTTACGGTATACACACGCGTGCAAACGCCGCGCTTCTGCGGGCAGCCCTGCAGTGCGGGGACCTTGTTCCGCTTTGCGGCCGGCTCACGGCCGTTCGCGATCAACTGGTTGATGGTCGGCATGCGCCCTTCCCAATCCTTGTCCTATTTCAGACAGCAACATTACTGTTTCTGTCGTGACATTTGTTCCAACCGACATGCGGTAGGACCGCCTGCCATTTCCACATCGTGAAAAAGAAACAGCGTAAACTGCTCCCTTCTCTCTTTAGCGTGCGGCCTTGGCATTTCCTCCTAAAGAGGATAGCGGCACCGCATGCGATTCTTTAAACTTCGACGGCTTTTTCAGCCTTCCAAGAAGGCAGGAGCCGAGGGCGCGGAACCTACGAAGGGTTCGACGCTAAGTCAAGTGGTTCAGCCGAAATGACCCGATTCTGCAAAGAAAGTTTCCGGAATCGGGCGGCTCGAATCCCCGCTTCATTCAAAAGCGGGGATTCCTTTCTCATTCCGCTGCGTCTTCGACGGCCTTCGGAGACGCTCCACCAACACGCTGACGGTCCTGACTGGCAGCAATGCTCCGGAGACGGTTCATCACACTGCCGGTTCCTGCCGGGATCAAACGTCCGACAATCACGTTCTCCTTAAGACCATTGAGCGTATCCACCTTACCTGACGTTGCCGCATCCGTAAGGACACGCGTTGTCTCCTGGAAGGAGGCCGCCGAGATGAAGGACTGCGTCTGCAGGGACGCCTTGGTGATACCTTGCAGAACCGGCATAGCCTTTGCCGGCGTATCCCCGTTCTCCATGAGACGCTGGTTTTCACCCTCGTACTCGATACGGTCCACCGTCTCACCGATCAGGTAGGTTGAGTCACCCGGCTCAAGGATTTCCACCTTCTGCAGCATCTGGCGAACAATGACTTCGATGTGCTTGTCATTAATTTTCACGCCCTGCAGTCGATAGACATCCTGGATCTCGTTGACGAGATAGTCGGACAGCGCCTCGACGCCCATGACCTTGAGAATGTCATGCGGCACGCGCGGACCATCGACCAGCGGATCGCCCTTCTGGACAAAGTCGCCTTCCTGAACAGAAACGTGCTTGCCCTTCGGAATGAGATACTGGGTCTCTTCACCCGTCTCGTCGTTCTTGACGATGACGCAGCGCTTGGACTTGTAATCCTTCCCGAATTCGATACGGCCTTCGCCTTCGGCGATGATCGCATGATCCTTCGGACGACGTGCTTCAAACAGTTCTGCCACGCGCGGCAGACCACCTGTAATATCACGCGTCTTGGAGCCTTCACGAGGAATACGAGCCAGAACGTCACCGGCGTTGACCTCCGCTCCGTTCTCCACCGACAGAATACTGTCCGGAGAGAGGAAGTAACGGGCGTCATTGCCATTGGCCAGCTTGACCACGTTGCCGGAAGCATCCTTGAGCTGCAGGCGCGGACGCAGATCTACACCCTTTGCAGCCTGCTTGTAGTCAACAACGACCTTCGAGCTCAAGCCCGTGACTTCATCCATGCGCTCCACGAGCGTGATGCTATCGATCAGGTCGAGATACTCGACGGTACCAGCCTGCTCAGTGATGATCGGCAGGGTGTACGGGTCCCACTCGGCCATCTTTTGTGCCCGCGTCACCGCTTCGCCTTCCGAGACCATCAGACGCGCACCGTAAGGCACACGGTAGCGGGCACGTTCCACACCGTTTTCGTCGGTCAGCAGGATCTCGCAGTTACGCGACATCACGACCAGAACCTTCTGCGAGTTCTCAACGACGTTGCGGTTCTTGATCGTCACGATGCCATCGCGTGACGCTTCGACCATAGACTGCTCGGCACCACGCGTTGCCGCACCACCAATATGGAAGGTACGCATTGTCAGCTGGGTACCCGGCTCACCGATGGACTGGGCAGCGATAACGCCGACAGCCTCACCGATGTTAACCGGAGTACCTCGGGCCAGATCACGCCCATAGCAGTGACCGCAGATGCCGACACGACTATCACAAGTCAGGACAGAGCGGATATCGACACTTTCCACACCAGCCTTTTCGATGAGCTCGGCCTCGGCTTCCTCGATCAGCGTATTACGCGGCAGGATGACATCCTGCGTCACCGGATGGACCACATCCTTGGACAAGGTACGACCCAGAATACGCTCGGACAGAGAAGCAACGACTTCGCCGCTATCCATAACTGCACGGACTGTCAGACCACGTTCCGTACCGCAATCCGGCTCCACAATGATGCAGTCCTGAGCCACATCGACGAGACGACGCGTCAGATAACCCGAATTCGCGGTCTTCAGCGCCGTATCGGCGAGGCCCTTACGGGCACCATGGCTGGACGTAAAGTAATCAAGAACCGACAGACCTTCCTTGAAGTTCGCGATAATCGGCTGTTCGATGATCTCGCCCGAAGGCTTCACCATCAGACCGCGCATACCGGCGAGCTGCTTCATCTGGGCCGGCGACCCACGAGCACCGGAGTGGCTCATCATCCAGACCGAGTTCGTCGGCTTACCGATAACCTGCTTGGAGATCTCCTTGAGCATCGCAGCCTGAACTTCGTCCGTGCAGCGTGACCAGGCATCAACCACCTTGTTGTAGCGCTCGCCAGCCGTGATCAGACCATCCTGATACTGCTGCTCGAACTCCTTGACCTCTTCCGAAGTCTTGCCAACCAGAGTTGCCTTAGCTTCAGGAATGATCATGTCATCCTTGCCAAAGGAAATACCGGCGCGAGCCGCGTGACGGAAACCAAGCCCCATCAGGCGGTCACAGAAAATCACGGCTTCCTTCTGACCACAGTGACGATAGACCGTGTCAATCACGTCGGACACGTTCTTCTTCGTCAACTGCTTGTTGATCAGGCTAAAAGGAATGGCCTGGTGTTTCGGCAAAATCTGCGCAATCAACGCGCGACCCGGCGTCGTCACGATCGTCTGACGGACCGACTTGCCGTCTGCATCGATCGTCTGCAGACGCAGACGGATCTTGTCATGCAGCTTCAACGAATCCGAAAGCATAGCGCTCTCGATTTCAGCAACATCCGAGTAAGCCGGCGGAGCTGCCGTGACGATCTTACCATCCTTGATGACAGCTTCGTCAGGTGCCTCGCGATATTCCGGCACTTCGAGGCTCAGATAATACAGACCCAGAACAATATCCTGAGACGGCACGATGATCGGCTTACCGTTCGCCGGGCTGAGGATGTTGTTCGTGGACATCATCAACACGCGGGCTTCGAGCTGAGCTTCAAGCGACAGCGGCACGTGAACGGCCATCTGGTCACCATCGAAGTCGGCGTTGAACGCGGTGCAGACCAGCGGATGAAGCTGAATGGCCTTGCCTTCGATCAGCGTCGGCTCAAACGCCTGAATACCGAGACGGTGGAGCGTCGGCGCACGGTTCAGCATGACCGGATGCTCGCGGATCACCTCTTCGAGGATATCCCAGACTTCCGGACGCTCTTTCTCCACCATACGCTTTGCAGCCTTAATGGTGGTGGCGTGACCATACTTCTCGAGCTTCGAATAGATGAACGGCTTGAACAGCTCCAGCGCCATCTTCTTCGGAAGGCCACACTGATGCAGCTTCAGTTCCGGACCGACCACGATCACCGAACGGCCAGAATAGTCGACGCGCTTTCCGAGCAGGTTCTGACGGAAACGTCCCTGCTTGCCCTTCAGCATGTCGGACAGCGACTTCAACGGACGCTTGTTGGCACCCGTGATGGCGCGGCCACGACGGCCGTTATCGAACAGTGCGTCAACAGCTTCCTGCAGCATGCGCTTTTCATTGCGAACAATGATGTCCGGCGCACGCAACTCGATCAGCCGCTTGAGACGGTTGTTACGGTTGATGACACGACGATACAGGTCGTTCAGATCGGACGTCGCGAAACGACCGCCATCCAGTGGCACCAGCGGACGCAGCTCCGGCGGGATGACCGGAACGATGTCCATGATCATCCAGTCCGGACGCGAACCGCTTTCCACGAAGGCTTCAACCAACTTCAGACGCTTGACGAGCTTCTTGCGCGCAGCTTCCGAAGTGGCTTTGCGCAGCTTCTTGCGCATCATGGTCTTTTCGGAATCGCCCTCCATGACGTCAGCATCATAGTCGAACGGATCCGGCAGGCCCTTTTCCTTTGCTGCAAGGCTCAGGTCGCGTTCCTGGTCGTTCGGAATACCCCAGTCATAGCTGGACAGAGCACGCTTGATGGCTTCCGCACCGATTCCAACATCGATACCCGCGTCGGGATATTCATCAAGCAAGTCTTCGCAGCGGATTTCATCCAGCAGGTACTGATCGCGCTTCTTGCCGTTCTTGTACGAGTCGATCTGATCGGATTCACAGACACCCTTGTCGAGCACCAGGAACTTCTCGAAATATAGAACCGGCTCTACGTCCTTGAGCGGCAAATCCAGCATCGTGGCGATGCGGCTCGGCAGGGACTTCAGGAACCAGATATGTGCAACAGGGGAAGCCAGTTCGATATGGCCCATGCGCTCACGGCGCACCTTCGCCAGCGTGACTTCCACACCGCATTTTTCGCAAACAATACCACGGAACTTCATCCGCTTGTACTTGCCGCAAAGGCACTCGTAATCCTTGATCGGACCAAAGATACGAGCACAGAACAGACCGTCACGCTCAGGTTTGAACGTCCGGTAGTTGATGGTCTCCGGCTTCTTGATTTCGCCGTAAGACCATGACCGCACCTGCTCGCTGGAGGCAAGCTGGATCTTGATCTGGTCGAAGGTCACCGACTGGCCGGTCTGACCCAGGATCTTCATGAGTTCGTTCATGCGCCGAAACCCCAATGTGTACCGCGGCGTACCGCGGACACCTTAAAAATGAACCGTGACGAGTAAGGAGGGAGCAGGCAATTAAAGCCCGCTCTGCTCGAGTTCGACGTTCAGGCCGAGCGACTTCAGTTCCTTGATCAGAACATTGAAGCTCTCCGGAATGCCGGCTTCGAAATCATCCTGCTCGCGAACGATTGCCTCGTAGACCTTGGTACGGCCGGACACGTCATCCGACTTTACCGTCAGCATTTCCTGCAGCGTATAGGCTGCACCGTATGCCTCAAGCGCCCACACTTCCATTTCACCAAAGCGCTGGCCACCGAACTGCGCCTTACCACCCAGCGGCTGCTGCGTGACTAGCGAGTAAGGACCAATCGAACGGGCATGAATCTTGTCGTCGACAAGGTGATGCAGCTTCAGCATGTAGATGTAGCCAACCGTCGTCTGGCGCTCGAACACCTCACCTGTACGACCGTCGATCAGCTGCGACTGGCCCGACTTGTTGACGCCAGCCTTCTCGAGCATCTCTTCGATATCCGGGATGGAGGCACCGTCGAACACCGGCGTTGCGATCGGCAATCCCTTGCGAAGGTTGTTCGCAAGCTCGATCAGTTGTTCGTTCGGCAGGGTCGCCACATCTTCGTTGAAGACAACATCGCCATAGACTTCATGAAGGCGATCCAGCAATTCCTGCTTGCGCTCACCGGTCCGCTGATACTCGTCCACCATATCGCCGATGCTTGCGCCGATATTGGCACAGGCCCAGCCCAGATGAGTCTCAAGAATCTGACCGATGTTCATGCGCGACGGCACACCCAGCGGATTCAACACGATGTCGACAGCCTGACCATTTTCAAGGAACGGCATGTCCTCGACAGGAACGACGCGGGAAACCACACCCTTGTTACCGTGACGGCCAGCCATCTTGTCACCCGGCTGAAGCTTACGCTTCACGGCAACGAAGACCTTGACCATTTTCATCACGCCAGGCGGCAGTTCATCACCGCGCTGCAGCTTCTCGACCTTGCTGTCGAAACGCGCATCGATCCGGCGGGTCGCTTCCTTGAACTCACCGCGCAGCTTTTCAAGCTCCGCCATGACTTCGTCGGACGTGACCGTGATGCTTGCCCAGGTTGCGCGATGATGCTCGTCCAGAACCTCTTCCGTGATCGGCGTGCCGGAGCGGATGCCCTTGAAGCCGGCACCGGCCGTCTGGCCAACCAGACGCTCACGAAGGCGGTTGTAGAAGCTGCGCTCCTGGATGCCACGCTCGTCATCACGGTCCTTGGTGAGACGCTCGATTTCGGCGCGCTCGATGGCCATGGCACGCTCGTCCTTGTCCACGCCGCGGCGGGAGAAAACGCGAACGTCGACGATCGTACCCGTTGTACCGGGCGGCAGCTTCAGGGACGTGTCACGGACATCGGATGCCTTTTCACCGAAGATGGCGCGCAGAAGCTTCTCTTCTGGCGTCATCGGGCTTTCACCCTTCGGCGTCACCTTGCCAACGAGAATATCCCCCGGATTCACCTCGGCACCGACATAGACGATACCGGCTTCGTCGAGGTTACGCAGGGCTTCCTCACCGACATTCGGAATGTCGCGCGTGATTTCTTCCTGACCCAGCTTCGTATCACGGGCCATGACTTCGAACTCTTCGATATGGATCGAAGTGAACACGTCATCACGGGCAATACGCTCGGAGATCAAAATGGAATCTTCAAAGTTGTAACCGTTCCAGGGCATGAACGCGACGAGCACGTTACGACCCAGAGCCAGTTCACCCAGCTCGGTGGACGGACCGTCGGCGATGATGTCACCGGCATGAACCGTGTCACCGACCTTCACTAGCGGACGCTGGTTGATGCAGGTGGACTGGTTGGAGCGCATATACTTGCGCAGACGATAGATATCCACGCCCTGCGTGGCACCGGCCTCGTCCGTCGCACGAACCACGATACGGGCACCATCGATCTGGTCGATGACACCACTGCGTTTGGCAACGATAGTCGCACCGGAATCATGCGCAACAGCGGCTTCCATGCCGGTACCAACCAGCGGGGCATCAGCCTTCACCAGTGGCACAGCCTGACGCTGCATGTTCGCCCCCATCAGGGCGCGGTTGGCGTCATCGTTCTCAAGGAACGGAATGAGCGCGGCAGCGACAGACACGAGCTGCTTCGGCGAAACGTCACAGGCCGTGACCTGTTCCGGCGGAACAACACGGAAGTCACCGGAACGACGGACGGAAACAAGTTCATCCGTCAGGCGGCCCTGATCATCCTGCTTGGCATCAGCCTGGGCAACGACAAGCTTCTCTTCTTCCATGGCAGAAAGATATTTCCAGCCATCTTGAAGAACGCCCTCTTCTACCAGACGATACGGCGTCTCGATGAAGCCATACTTATTCACCTTGGCATAGGTCGACAGCGAGTTGATCAGACCAATGTTCGGACCTTCCGGCGTCTCGATCGGGCAGATACGGCCGTAATGCGTCGGATGAACGTCACGGACTTCAAAGCCTGCACGTTCGCGCGTCAAACCACCCGGGCCAAGCGCCGAAAGACGACGCTTGTGCGTCACTTCGGAGAGCGGGTTGGTCTGGTCCATGAACTGGCTGAGCTGCGAAGATCCGAAGAACTCACGCACAGCAGCAGCAGCCGGCTTCGCGTTAATCAGATCATGCGGCATGACTGTGTCGATGTCGACGGAACCCATACGCTCACGGATGGCACGCTCCATGCGGAGCAGGCCAACGCGATACTGATTCTCCATCAGTTCGCCGACAGAGCGGACACGACGGTTACCAAGGTTGTCGATATCGTCGATCTGGCCGCGACCGTCCTTGAGTTCACACATAATCTTGATCGTGCGCAGGATATCTTCCTTACGCAGGACACGCAGGGTATCCGGCGCATCGACATCAAGACGCATATTCATCTTCACACGGCCGACCGCAGATAGATCGTAACGACCCTGGTCGAAGAAGAGACCATGGAACATGGCTTCCGCCGTTTCCTTGGTCGGCGGCTCACCCGGACGCATGATGCGATAGATATCGATCAGGGCTTCATCACGACAGCTGTTCTTGTCGGCAGCCAGCGTATTACGGATCCAAGGGCCATGTGAGCCATCAACAGACAACAGCGGAAGCTCTGTGATACCCATTTCCTCAAGCGCAGCGAGACGATCTTCCGTCAGCTCCTCACCCGCTTCGCCATAAATCTCACCCGTGTTCTCGTTGACGAGATCATAGGCCAGGAAACGACCGAGGATATCGAGGCGACCAACCTGCACGACACGGGTCTTCTCAGCGATCTTGCGAACCATGCGCGCAGTCAGCTTCGCATCGGCTTCGGCAACCACCTCACCCGTATCGGCATCAACCAGCGGGCTGAGCAGCTTCAAACCACGGAACGCATCGGGGTCGAACGGACGGGCCCATTCGCCACCCAAGCGAGTGAACGGAACCGTCCGATAGAAGTAGGACAGGATTTCATCCTGATCCATACCACGAACATCAAGACTGTCGACGTCGCCGCCTTCCGCAATTTTCTGGGCACGCTGAGCCAGATAATTAGCCCCTTCCAACGCATACAGAAGCGTCGTAACGGGCAGCTTGCGCTTGCGGTCAATACGGACATAGATCAAGTCCTTGGCATCGAATTCGAAATCGAGCCAGGAACCACGATACGGAATAACACGGGCAGCAAAGAGATATTTACCCGAAGAATGCGTCTTACCCTTATCGTGATCGAAGAACACGCCCGGGCTACGATGCATCTGCGAGACAATGACACGCTCGGTACCATTAATGATGAAGGTGCCGTTATCAGTCATGAGCGGCATGTCGCCCATGTAAACCGGCTGCTCCTTCATGTCGTGAATCGAGCGCGAGCCTGTATCCTCGTCAATATCCCACGTCGTCAGACGAAGAATGACCTTCAGCGGCGCTGCATAGGTCAGACCGCGCTGGATGCACTCTTCGACATCATATTTCGGATCTTCGAATTCGTAGGACATGAAGTCCAGACGACCGCGACCCGCAAAATCGTTGATCGGAAAAACCGAACGGAAGACTTCCTGCAACCCGGCATCCTGCCGACTGTCAGGGCTCACGTTCATCTGCAGGAATGCCTCATAGGAGGCGCGCTGCACGTCGATCAAATTGGGCATCGGCGCAATTTCGGGAATACGCCCGAAACTTTTGCGGATCCTTTTGCGTCCCGTGAACGATTTGGTGATCGCGTTCATCTCTTCTGCCCTCTGCACCAGACCTTCGAGTCGCCCGTAAACGGCACTGGGAAACTAACCCCAGCATTGCGGACGACCGGAACGACCGGCCATTATGAAATTTTCAGTACGTGGCGAGCCGCGCACTATACGCCCGTTTTGCTCCAACGGCAAATCGGGCGGGAACCGCATGCGATCCCCGCCCCATCTGTCTGCCAGGCAGAAGCCACTTCGCTAGCGAAGCAGCCTGAAGTCAGTAAATTACTTGACTTCGACCTTGGCGCCGGCGTCTTCAAGAGCCTTCTTGATCTTGGCGGCTTCGTCCTTAGACACGCCTTCCTTGACAGTCTTCGGCGCGCCTTCGACCAGGTCCTTGGCTTCCTTCAGACCCAGGCCCGTGATGCCACGGACTTCCTTAATCACGTTGATCTTCTTGTCGCCAGCGTCAGCCAGGACAACCGTGAATTCGGTCTGCTCTTCAGCAGGTGCAGCAGCAGCGCCACCGGCAGCAGCAGCAACTGCAACCGGAGCAGCAGCAGAAACGCCCCACTTCTCTTCGAGCATCTTGGAGAGTTCTGCAGCTTCCAGAACGGTCAGAGCGGACAGCTCTTCAACAATCTTTGCCAGATCGGCCATGGTTTTATCCTAAATTGATGTACTGTTGATCAGATTCAAGGCCTACGCCGCAGCGCGGACCCTCATTCTCAGGCGGCTTCTGCTTCGCCGGCCTTGGCATAGGCACCCAAGACGCGAGCAAGCTGGCCAGCCGGCGCCTGGACAACACCTGCGATACGCGTGGCCGGGGTATTGATCATACCCACCAGCTTTGCGCGCAGCTCGTCCAGCGACGGCAGCTCGGCAAGGGCCTTGATTCCGTCGACGCCAAGCGTCTGGGAACCGAGGGCGCCACCAAGCACCACCAGTTTGTCGTTCGTCTTGGCGAACTCGACGATCACCTTTGCCACCGATGCCGGGTCCTCGGACCACGCAAGCGCGGTCGGTCCCTTGAGCAGCGGCGCGATGCCGTCGAATTGGGTCCCATCCAGAGCGCGGCTGGCCAGCCGGTTCTTCGCAACCTTGTATGTCGCTCCTGCCGCACGAATGCGTCGACGCAGTTCCGTCACATCAGCAACCGTCAGACCCTTGTTCTGGGTGACGACAACCATGGACGTGCTGCCAAACACATCGGCGAGGAACTCAACAAAGGCCCGTTTTTCCGTACGGTCCAAAACCTGTCTCCTCGTCAGCCCGGCTCTCACCGGACCAGGTTACCCATGGAGCCACTTCTTTCGAAATAACTCCGCTCGCCTGTCCACAGAAGTGAGCGAACCCAGTACATCGCAGCAGAGCCACTTAATACCGCCGCCCCGTCTGACGCCCGCGATCCCGAAGGATCCTTAAAGACCCAAAGGCCCACGTGCGGTCTTGGACAGGTTTGGAAGCGACCTGCAAGCAGGCCACCCCTCAGCCATCACCCCCGAAGGCGTGACGTCATTTCGTGGCGGTCTTTCCCAGAAGGAAGACCGCCTGTCAATCAGGCTTCGAAGCTCGAAACATCAACGCGAACGCCCGGCCCCATCGTGGAAGACAAAGCCGCCTTCTTCAGATACGTACCCTTGGCACCCGTCGGACGAGCCTTCTGCACAGCATCGACCAGAGCATTGATGTTCTCGACCAGCTTGGCTTCATCGAAAGAAGCCTTACCAACACCTGCATGGATGATACCAGCCTTCTCAGCGCGGTATTCAACCTGACCGGACTTGGCTGCCGTGATGGCACCCTTGACATCCATGGTCACCGTCCCGAGACGCGGGTTCGGCATCAGACCGCGCGGGCCGAGGATCTTACCCAGGCGGCCCACGAGAGCCATCATGTCCGGCGTCGCGATGCAACGGTCGAAGTTGATTTCGCCAGCCTGGATCTTTTCAGCCAGATCTTCCGCACCGACGACTTCCGCACCAGCAGCCAGGGCCTCTTCAGCCTTCGGACCACGGGCGAACACGCCGACACGCAGAGTCTTGCCTGTGCCGTTCGGCAGGGAGATCAGACCACGGACCATCTGGTCAGCGTGACGCGGGTCGATGCCGAGGTTCAGCGAGATTTCGATCGTCTCGTCGAACTTTGCCTTGGCGTTGCTCTTCACGAGTGCCACAGCCTCGGTCAGACCATAGGGCTTGTTACGCTCGACAGTTGCCTGTGCGGCGTTCAGACGCTTGTTCTTAGCCATGGGATCAGCCCTCCACCACGTTCAGGCCCATCGACTTGGCAGAACCGGCGAGCATGCGCACGGCGCCATCAATGTCGTTGGCGTTCATGTCCTTGAACTTCGTCTCAGCGATTTCGCGAAGCTGAGCCGTCGTCACAGAACCAACCGCAGCAGACTTACCAACCGTCTGGCTACCCTTGGAAATCTTGGCGGCCTTCAGGAGGAAGTACGTGTTCGGCGGCGTCTTCGTGATGAAGGAGAACGTGCGATCCGCATAGGCGGTGATGACCACCGGGATCGGCATACCGGGCTCGAGCTGCTGCGTCTTGGCGTTGAACTCCTTGCAGAACTGCATGATGTTCAGGCCGCGCTGACCCAGAGCCGGACCAACCGGCGGAGAAGGATTGGCTTTACCAGCCGGAATCTGAAGCTTGATGTAGCCAACAACTTTTTTGGCCATATCCGGGACTCCCCTGTTTGTAGTTCCCGAACCGCGGTTCTACGGAGTCGGCTAAGCCTCCCCCTCCCGCGTCCGAAGTGAGGCGGACCCCTAGACCAGTCAGGGGCGCCCCGTCAAGCCTTGCGAGACATTATCCGACACGTGATCGCCACGAAGATCATTGTCCAGCGAGGACGCATGATTGTCGATACCGTTCACGGCCTTCGGCGTTCGCAGATCCCCATACTGAAGCGGGCCAAACGGATCGATCTGCTTGATGCCTGGCAAATCACTGGCATTCCAGCCGCCGCCCAGAGCACGCACCAGACGCACGGAGGACTGGACCTGTGCCGTCTGCACCTCGACCTCTGCCAGACGCGCCTGCAGGGCATCCTGCTGGGCCACAAGAGCATCAAGATAGTTCGACAGGCCACCCGTATAGAGCGCCATAGTCATGCTCTGCGTGCGCAGCGCCGCATCCACGGCCTTCTGCTGCTGATCCTGCGCGACTTTAAACTGACGTGTCTGCGTCAGCCCATCTTCGACATCCTGGAACGCGGACAGGACAACAGAGCGATAGTTGTCCACCATACCCCGGTACTGCGACCAGGAGCGCTGCAGCGCTGCACGCCGCAGACCACCGGTAAAGGCCGGCTCGACCGCCTGAACCGCAATTTTCCAGAATGCCCGGGAGATGCTGGCGAGATCGAAGCCACCATCCTCGAAACCACCGTCGGCACTGAAAGTGATATGCGGGTAGAAGGCGGCGCGTGACACACCGATGGCCCGGGCCGAAGCAGCCATCTGCCGCTCGGCAATGGCGATATCCGGACGGCGCTCCAGAAGCGATGCAGGCAATCCCGCATTGATCTTCAAGACCCCGAAATGCATTTTCACGTCCTTGACGGGCGCGATATGAAAACCTGCGGGGGCCGTATTGAGCAGGACGGCAATCGCATGCTCCATGACGTTGCGACTGGCGATCAGATTGCTCTTGCTTGCCTGCGCAGAATAGAGCTGTGTCTCGGCGCGCGAGACATCCAAGCCAGCACCGATCGAACCCGCCTGACGCAGTTCCGTGATCTCAACAGCAGCCCGGAAGTAGCGGATGGAATCATCATAAACTGCGTTCTGAGCATCAAGCCCACGCAAGGCAATATAGTCGGACGCCAGTTCCGCTTCCAGACTCAGCCTGGCGAGTGCGTACTGACCTGCCGAAGCCTGCGCCAGGTTTTTCTGCATCCGCGTGGTGTTACGGATCGAGTTCCAGAAATCCGGCTCCCAGGTCGCTGCACCACTATAGGCCTGATTAGACTCATAAACGAGACTGGTGCTCCTGGCCGGGTTGTTATAGAGCCGGCCGATGGAGCCCTTATTGTCGCTCATATGAGCCCCGCCAGTCACCTGCGGGTACAGACGGCTTTCCGTCTCGCGGGCCACATCACGGGCCTGCGTGAAGGCTTCCGCCTCGGCCTGCAGATCGGGATTGACGGCCAACATACGCTTTTCGAGCCCATCGAGAATGGGATCGTTGAACATGGTCCACCAGTCACTGCGGACAACGCCATCCGCAGGCTGCGCATTGCCCATCATCCCCTGTCCTTCCCATCCTTTCGGATAGAGGAACTTCTGGGGGTGATATTCAGGCGACAGATCACATGACGCCAGCCCGATCGAGAGCACACCAGCCAGAGCCGTCGTGATCCGCCACCTGGAACGGTTACGTCTGGAAGGAACCGTTACGGACGGAGATGACGGGAGCGGGGATGACTGAGAACATTCCGGTTTCATCAGCGAGATCCGGCCTCTTCAGGGTTTGCATCATGCTGACGGACAGGTTTCTGATCCGAATCCTGCTGCACTTTGCTCGGCGTGTTGTATCCCGGTGTAGTCGGGACGATCTTGACTTCGTCCCCTTCCAGCAGATCAGCAGTAGGGTTGGCAACCACACGGTCGTCTTGTGTAAGGCCGCTGAGGATCTGGACCGTCGTGCCAA
Source organism: Gluconobacter sphaericus (assembly GCF_016757795.1). Taxonomy (GTDB): domain Bacteria; phylum Pseudomonadota; class Alphaproteobacteria; order Acetobacterales; family Acetobacteraceae; genus Gluconobacter; species Gluconobacter sphaericus. The sequence continues at coordinate 484,535 of NZ_CP068419.1, forward strand.
AGTTGATGCCGACTTTCACATTCACCAGATGGGCGTGGTTATTAATAACCTTGGCCACCTGCGTCCCTTCGGCCCGAAAGATGATCGCGCCTACCGGCAGGATCAGGATATTCGGATTTCCAGGAGCCGAAATATGCGCCGTCGCATAGGAGTTCGGCCACAGCAGATTATCGCTGTTATCCAGTGTCAGCTCAGTCGTGACCGTACGGGTCGCGGCATTAAAGGCGTTAGCTGTTGCAAGGAACGTCGCGCGAAAACGGCTCCCCGGATACTGCGGCACCGTCAGCTCAGCTTCAATTTTCGGAGAAATGACACTGGCGAAATCCTGCGGAACCGACACAAACACGCGCATGCGGTGCACATCAGCGACCGAGAACAGTTCGGACGCCGCACCCCGTGAATTAAGATTGCCTCCACCCGCGTTCACATAGTCACCCACGTTCACCAGACGCGACGTCACGATCCCGTCGAACGGCGCAACGATCCTCTTGAAGTCCTCCAGGGCCTGAAAGCGGTCCACGTCATGGAGCGCAGCTTCGAGCTCGGCTTTCTGGGCGGCGGCATTGGCGGCCTGCACGTCCACTTCCTGACGCGACACAGCCTGTGTTCCCTTCAGGGCCGTCCAACGCTTAGTCGTGATCAGAGCCAGATTGTACCGCGCCAGAATGACGTTGTAATGCGCCTTGGCCGCCTCGTACTGGGCGTCGATGCTGGGGGTACTGATTTCCGCCAGAACATCACCGCGCTTCACATGCGCGCCATAGTCCTTGTACCACATTTTCACATAGCCCGAGACCTGCGCGTAGATCGGCGCTTCATACCAGGCTGCCAGATTGGCAGGCAGATCGACCTGACGCGTCTTCGGACCTGGCTGCGGTGCAATCAGAGTGACAGGCGGAATGGCCGCTTCATCTGTCGCGCCAGCCAGGGAATGATAATGCGCTCCCCGCTGCACAATCCCCCAGGCTGCCAGGGCGATCGCCAGCAGGATCACTACCAGCAGGACAAGCTTGCCGCGTGTTCCAGACCCCGTGCGTGCCGGATGGTTTGTCGGAGGCACCTGCCCCTGATCCGTAGAATGGCTCACGCGCGGTCTCCTTCAGGCCCAGCAGGCCGCTTGTAATGAATAAGGGCAAAAACGCAGGGAACAAAAAGCAGGGTGGCAACGGTTGCCACAAGAAGCCCGCCGATCACCGCCTTGCCCAGCGGCGCATTGTCGGAATTGCTGATGGACATCGGGATCATGCCGATCATCATCGCCAGCGCTGTCATCAGAACCGGACGGATACGTTCATAACCCGCTTCCAGCGCTGCCGTGATAGCATCACCATGATGATCCATCCGTTCACGGGCAAACGACACCACGAGGATAGCATTAGCCGTAGCCGTACCCATACACATGATCGCACCCGTCAAAGCCGGGACCGACATAGAGGTATGGGTCAGGAACAGGCTCCAGGAGATACCCCCCAAGGCACCCGGCAGAGCGGTAATGATGACGAAAGGATCAAGCCAGGACTGAAAGTTCACGACGATGATCAGATAGACCAGAATGATTGAGAGCGCGAGGCCACCAATCAGCTGGACATAGGCGTCATTCATCGTCACGGCCTGACCTCGGACCACCATGCTCGATCCATGCGGTAGCAGCTTGCGCTCATTGTTCACGATCCGGTTCACCGCCCTCGAGAGAGTTCCCAGATCTATGTCTTCAGGCGCTGCATAGATATCAAAGACCGGCATGATGTTATAATGCGCGACTTCCGCCGGCGTCCCGGTCTGCACGAGTTCACTCAGACCACCCAGGAGCTGCGGAGCTTGGTTGGTCGGGTTTCCGTCCCCCTTATCGATCGGGAGGATCTCCAGATCGTTCATGGTCTGCAGATAGTTCGCAGGCGTCTGAACGTCGATCAGCTGCGACGTACCCTGCGCATTCAGGTAATAAGTCTGGCCGACCTGGCCACTACCGGACAGCGTAACCAGCGCATTCAGCGCTACGTCCCGCTCGGTGATTCCAGTTCCCAGCGCAAAGCTTCGGCGGTTATTCACCATGATGGTCGGCTGCGTCATCGGCTCCTGGATGGAGACATCCGTAATACCCGGAATACGGCGCAGTTTCTTGGCGAGCTGTCTGGCAAAGCGGAAGTTATCATTCAGATTACGCCCCACCACCTGCACGTCAATCGGTGACGGCAGACCGAAATTCAGGATCTTGGCCGTGAGATCACCCGGCTGGAACGTGAAGATGGTTCCCGGGAAATCATTGGTCAGCCCCTTGCGGAGAGTCCTGCGATATTCGGCGATCGGACTTTCGGAATTGCGAAGCTGAAGCGTGATGTCGCAGTCCTGTGCCCCCACGGTCGGAGATGGGATCATGGCCTGGTTCAACTGACTGAACGGCAAACCACAGTTGTTCACCACATTGACTACCTGACCAGGCAACAGGCTGCGTATCCGGCGCTCGACCAGTCCGGCGATCTTGCCGCTTTCTTCAAGCCGGGTACCGATCGGGGCACGCATATGCATTTGCAGCGTACCGGATTTGATTTCCGGGAAGAAGTCCTGCCCGATGAACAGCAGCAGCGCCATGGACGAAACCGCCGCAAGCAGGAACAGTGTCACGAAACGGCCACGGATCGAGATCAGGGTCTCGAGAATCACTTTGTAGTGCTCGCGGAAGCTGGTGAACCGCGCCTCGAAACCCCTCTGGAAACGGCCAAAAATGCTTAGCTTGCGGTTATGCCATTCCGGATCGCGATGCATCCGGACCTGCGCTGCCAGCATCCAGTTCGCCATGGTTGGAACCAGTGTTCGCGACAGAATGAAAGACGCGATCATCGCGAAAATGATGGCTTCGGCCATCGGCATGAACAGCCAGCCAGAAATACCCGTCAACTCGAACAGCGGCAGCCACACGATGCAGATACAGGTTGTGGATACGAAGGTCGGAATGACGATCTGGTTCGCCGCATCGATAATAGCATCTTCGAGGTCCTTACCGGTCTCGAGATGAGCATCGATATTCTCGATCATGACGGTCGCGTCATCCACGAGAATACCGACCGCCAGCGCCAGACCGCCCAGCGTCATCACATTAATGGACTGCCCGGCAATACTCAGCCCGATGATCGAGCACAGCATCGCCAACGGAATGGAGGTCGCTACGATCACGGTCGAGCGCCACGAACCCAGGAACAACATGACCGTCAGACTGGTCAGGATCGCGGCGGTGATCATCTCACGCACCACATCCACGACTGATTCCTTCACGAAGCTCGACGCATCGGTCAGGACATTCACCGTCGTTCCGGCCGGCAGCGTCGCCTCGATCTGTGGCAGGAGTTTCTTGATGCCACTCACAACGGAAAGCGTGGAGGCGTCACCGCTCTTGAGAACAACGATCAGGACCGCCTGCTGCCCCTTCACAAGGACTGCATTAATCTGCGGAGGGCCTCCACGGTGCACCCATGCGACGTCGCGCAGATAAATCACGGAATTACCAACCTGTTTGATCGGCATTTTATTGAAATTCGCCAGATCAAGAGGTGCTGAGTTCGTCTTCACCATCCAGTCCAGCTGCCCGATGCGCTGATCACCTGCCGGAAGAACAATATTTTGCAGGTTCAGCGCTGTCGCCACATCTTCTGGAGAGAGTCTGTGAGCCAGCAACTTGATCGGATCAATATCCACCATGATGTCCGGAGCCAGACCACCATAGGGATTGGGGATCGCCGCCCCAGGCACAGAAATCAGTTCCGGCCGGATCAGGTTGGACGCCATGTTGTAGATTTCCGACCCGGACATAGTCGGGTTGTTCACCTGCAACGTCAGAACCGGAACCGACGACGCATCCATTGCCAGAATTAGGGGTGGCGTCGAGCCGGTCGGCAACTGCTTGATAACAGTCTGGGACACTGACGTGATCTGCGTCTGCGCAACCGCCGTATTGGTTCCAGGCTGAAAGAACACCTTCACAATACCACGGCCATAATAGGACGAGCTTTCGATATGCTCGATATTGCTGACCGTTGCTGTCAGGGAACGCTCGTAATAGTAGACAATACGCCCCGACATGTCTTCGGGCATTAAACCCGTATAGGACCAGACGATAGCCACGATCGGAATCTTGATCGATGGAAACACGTCCGTAGGCGTCGCAACAATGGCCCGTATCCCGAAGATCAGGATCATGATCGACAGAACCACGAAAGTATAAGGCCGCTTCAGCGCGGTAACGACAATGGCATTCATACGGTCAGACAACCCCTTGGGGCTCTTCCTGGTCCGGTCATTCTCAACGGGTGTCCCCTTGCAAACTGATCCGATTCATATCCATCGAGCCTCAGACGACAAGGAAAATTCTGTTTAAATATCAAGATACACGGAAAATATTGACACAATGCGACACATATGGGCGCTTTTCAGACAGCGACGGACGGCGCGAAGTGAATGGTGAAAACTGCTCCGGGCAACGTCTGGCCTGGATGGGCGGACACGATATCCACTGACGCTCCGTGCAGCCGCAGGATCGCCGAGACAAGACTTAGTCCCAGTCCGCTGCCCGGAACATGCCGGCTTTTATCCGAACGATAGAAGCGGCCCATGACGGCTTTGCGCTCATCCTCGGCAATGCCGATGCCCGTATCTGCAACCTGAAGCCATGTCGCCCCGTCAGCCCCCTGCCCCGCACTCAGCCGGACGGTTCCCGGATCAGGTGTGAACTTGATCGCATTGTCTACGAGATTGACCAGAACCTCGTTCAGCAGATCCTTATCTCCAAAAAGCGGTAACGGCTCATCCGAATCCACAACTTCCAGCATGACCCCTTCGGTCTCGGCGATGGGCTCATACAGATCCACCACACCGGCCATTAGTTCGCGCAGATCCAACATGGCAAATCCCGCCCGGCGGCGACCATTCTCGATTTCGCCAATCCGCAGCAGAGCCGTAATGACGGAAAAACACTGTTCCAGATCCAAAGTCGCCCGCTCGATCGCCCCCTGCAGCGCGGCCGGGTCATTCGTAATGGCCGAAACACGCTCCAGCCTGGCCTTCACCCGTGCCAAAGGGGTCCGCAGGTCATGGGCGATATCATTACCCACATCCCGGATCTCGTCGAGCAGATGTTCCAGCCGGTCCAACATCCGGTTGACCGATACCGCAAGACGCTCGATGTCGTCCCGCTCGCGACCAGCCGGCAGACGCTCGTGCAGATCACCATCCATAATGCGATCGATCGCCTCATGCATGTCCTTGATCCGCCCCAGGGCACGATGGCTCAGGAAAATCCCAGCCATAAGGGCAAACACCACAACCGGTACCACGGACATCAGGGCCGCACGCTTGGTGATGTAACGCAGTTCATTGGCCATATGCAGCGACCGAGCCAGAACGAGAATACGGTCGCGGTTGCCGTTCGTCCCCTCAACCTCGACGGCCAGATAGCGCATTTCGTAAGGAGTATCCCCCAACGGCGCATCCCACAGACGCTGCGTCTGGGGAGAGACCTCAAGCCCGACCGGCCATTTCTTGATGTCACCCGCGATCCGATTGCGGCTCATATCGAACAGAGCTGCGCCGTTCAGGATCACGCGCAGATCGGTCTTGCTGCGCTCCCGGACTTCATATTCAAGCTGGGCCGGTGTTTCATGAACCAGCAGCGCCGCCTCACGCTGAAGCAGATCGGTCGACCGCTGCTGTTCGTATCCGCTCATCTGGCCGTAAACGAGCCCGAACTGCAGCGCCATCCCCGCGATAATCGCCACAACAAAGGCCAGTGTCAGCCGGAACGTGGCCGTTCGGAAAAGATCAGCCCGGAAGGGTTCGGAAAAGCGCAGGTCAGCCTGGGACACGCAGACTGAACCCAGCACCGCGAATGCTGTGAATGAGCGGCGGCTCGCCGGGCACGTCGATCTTGCGACGCAGTTTCCCGATATGAACATCCACCAGGTTCGTCTGAGGAACGAACCGGTAATTCCACACATCCTCAAGCAGCATGGTACGCGTCAACACGGTGTCGGGACGGCGCATCATGTATTCCAGCAGCCGGAATTCGCGCGGCAGGAGATCGATTTCCTGCCCACTGCGAAACACCCGCCGCTCGATCAGGTCCATTTCAAGCGGACCGACCCTGAGCATCGTCACACGACTGTCCGTCGGGCGACGCAGCAGCGCTTCCAGACGGGCCGCCAGTTCTTCCATGGCAAAGGGCTTTGTCAGGTAGTCATCCCCCCCTGCCTTGAGGCCGCTCACCCGATCATCCACCGCAGAAAGCGCGGAGAGCACCAGAACGGGAATGTTGATCCGCTGGGTCCGCACGCTTTCAATGACGGTCAGCCCGTCCAGTTCTGGCAGCATTCGGTCCACGATCATCAGATCGAACTGGCCCGTGCAGGCATGATCCAGCCCTTCGACACCTGTCGCGGCGCGCGTGACCTCATAGCCCCGGGTCGTGAGTTCTTCGGCGACCTCGGCCGCAATACTCTCATCATCCTCAATCAGCAGGAGCCGGAGAGAGGATCCGACAGTGCGCTCGGGCGCCCCATGTTCTTGTACGGACGTCATGGTCATGATCCTCACATGAGATACTCCCCGATGTCATCCCATTAAAATCGGTCTTAAAGGAGTAAAATGTTCAAAGGCCAGCTGGTTCGTCCAGAGCTTCTTCCATTTCATCGGCGGTTCCGTCCAGCGCCCGCAACCGCCGCCCAAGCACGCGGGTGCGACGCCGGGCCTCCTCAATCGTGTTGCCCATGGTCCCGGCGTTGCGATGCAGCTTTTCAAGAACTTGGTCCATTCGCAGCATCTCCTGCCGCGTCGCCCCCAACAACCCGGCAATCGCCTCCGTCCGCTCCTCAAGTGTCAACGTGACATACCCCAGATGCACGGTCCGAAGCATCGCAGGCAACAGCGACGGCCCCATCACCATAACCCGGTACAGCCGGCCAATCTCATCAATCACGCCAGGCATCCGGGCAATTTCGGCATAAAGCCCGTCCGTCGGCAGATAGAGTACGGCAAATTCGACCGTCAGCGGCGGCAGGATATATTTGGACGCAATCTTCTTCGCCTCAAAGCGGATGACGTTTTCCAACTCCCGCCTGGCCTGACGTTCAGCCAGTGCATCGCCTGCTTCCGCGGCATTCAGCAAGCGCTCATAAGCTTCGGTCGGAAACTTGCTATCGATCGCAAGCCGCGGCGGCACCTCCGTTCCACGTACCGGCATCTTCACCGCAAATTCGACATTCTCGCCTGCCACCCCGAGGCGGAAATTCGTATCGTAACTGCCTTCGGGAAGAATATCGTCCAGAATGGCCCGGCACTGCGCTTCGCCCCAGCCGCCACGCGTCTTCACATTAGAAAACAGACGCTTCAGATCTCCGATCTGCGCCGTAACGCTCGTAACCTCGCCCAGCGCCTTCTGCATGGCGCTGAACTGCTCCACCACGCGCTGAAAGCTGGTCTGCATCTGCTTTTCGACAGCGCCATGAAGCTGTTCGTTCACAGTCGCACGAATACGCTCGATCTGTTCGTTCTGGCTCTGCGCCATTTCCCGCAAGGCATCGGACAGCAGGAGCCGTCCCTCGATCTGATCCTGACCCAGATTTCGCGCCAGCGTGCTCAAACGCTCACTGGTCTCCAGCCGGAACTGATCCAGCCGCCCCGACAGCACCCGCTCGACTTCCGACAGATGCGCCCGGTGATATTCAACGTCCTGTGAGCGCTCCTGCGCCTCACGCTCCAGCAGACGCTCGAACCGGCCACTGCCATTGCCACCCCGCAGAACAGTCAGAAATGCGACCAGCAGCGCTACAACCGCCACGATCCAGGGAAGAAACTGCACCATTCCGGAAATATTCTCCTGCATGGCGCAGTCCTACCCCCTCAGCACAACTGGGCCAATGGCCAGCGCCTCAGGGTTGATGGATATTGCCGTAAGACGCAGCACCAAGACCCGGGCACGAGCATGGCGCACCAAGCGGAACCTGCGTCGGCATCTTGCAGGTGTAGATCCCCGCCTTGCAAGTATAGCCATACCCCGCGATCGGCGTTCCCGGCGGAACAGGACCAGACGCCGCGGTGCCGACACAGGCGCCAAGCCCCAGAAAGGACAGGCCGGCAGCAGCACGCAGAACATGACGGAAAACAGAACGAGACATTTTGATGTGTCCTTCATCAACCAGTTTCAGAAAACCGGAATTGGAAAAGCAGAAACGGATCGCCACCTCATCGGTTGCCGCGTGATCGGACGTCAGGATGGCAATCCTGTGGCAAAGACACGCAACGCCCCAAACTGGCTGGTGAGCGACTAGGGATGACCAGCTGCCGCCTGCCCTGCTGCAACGCCACTCGCCCAGGCCCACTGGAAATTATGGCCACCCAGCCAGCCCGTCACATCCACGGCCTCACCAATTGCATAAAGCCCCGGAACATCACGGGCTCCGAGTGTCTGGGATGACAGGTCCCGCGTATCAATCCCGCCCCGCATGACCTCCGCCTTGGCATAACCTTCCGTACCGGCGGGGCGAAGCTGCCAGTTGGACACACGCTCGGCCAATGCCTTGATTGCGCGGTCCGACTGGTTCGCCAGCATCGTATCCCCCAGCCCGGCAGCCAGAACGCGGGCCAGCCGCTGGGGCAGCGCTTCCAGCAGGCTCGGCGGCAGGGCCTTCGGACGGTCTTTCTTGACCTTCAGAAGCACATTCAGTGCATTCTGCCCGGGCAGAAGATCGATCTGCGCCGCATCCCCGGCTTCAAGATAGGATGAAATCTGCAGGATCGCCGGGCCGGATACACCCCGATGAGTAAAAACCATTCCGTCTTCAAAGCGCGGGCCCTTCTTGCCCACGCGCGCCACGATCGGCAGCGACACGCCAGCGAGCTCCGGATCGGCATCCTCCAGAACCAGCGGCACGAGTGCCGGGGCTGGCGACACGACCCGCAGACCAAATTTCCGCGCCAGTCGCAACGACAGGTCGGATGCTCCGAGCTTGGGAATGGACAGGCCGCCCGTTGCAAGGATCACCGCCCCGGCCCGGATCTCGCCCCCATCCGTGACGACGATGAAGCCGTGTTCCGCCTGCCGCACATCCAGAATACGGGTCTGCATCCGCAGCTCACAGCCAACGGTCCGGCACTCCGAGACCAGCATGTCCACGATCTGCCCGGCTGAACCATCACAGAACAGCTGACCCCGCGCCTTCTCATGCCAGGCAATGCCGTAGCGGTTCACCAGCTTGAGAAAATCCTGCGGTGTGTATCGCGCCAGTGCGGAACGCGCGAAATGGCGGTTCTGCGAGATGAAACAGTTAGGCCCGGTCTCAAGATGAGTAAAATTGCATCGTCCCCCGCCTGATATCAGGATCTTGCGCCCCGGCTCCGGACCGTGATCCAGAACCAGGACCCGTGCCCCGTTCTGACCGGCCGTCGCCGCAGCCATCAGCCCCGCTGCACCAGCTCCGAGCACAATCACATCGGGGTTCATCATGGCGGCTCTCAGAAATCCAGATTGGCGTAATGCGCCGGCGGCGTGATGCCGCTGACCTTGTCTGACAGCAGCCCCCGGAAACAGGGGCGCGACTTCACCCGCGCATACCAGTCCTTCGCCGCAGGCGCCTTGGACCAGTTCACATCCCCGATAAAATCGAGCGCCGACAGATGGGCTGCGGCCGCGAAATCGGCGAGCGACAGCGCAGGCCCCGCAAGCCAGGAGCGCGTCTCCGCAAGCCAGCCGATATAATCAAGGTGAAAGCGCATGTTCGCATAACCGGCCCGCAGCGCATTGCCATCCGGATGACCACGTCCGAACTGGCGCTTGTCGACCTTTTCGCCAAGCAGGTTCCGGGTGACCTCCTGCGCGAAGCGGGTGTCGAACCAGTCCACGAGCCGTCGCGTCTCGACACGATCAGCGAAAGTACGCCCCAGAAGCGGGGTATCCGGATAGGCGTCCTCGAGATATTCGCAAATGACGCGTCCGCCCGGCACGGCCAGACCATTTTCCTCAACCAGCACGGGAACCTCGCCCGCGGGATTGAGATGCAAAAATTCCTCACGCTGTTCCCAGACCCGCTCAATGACGGGTTCGAACGGGAGTCGCTTCTCGCTGAGGGCAAGCCTCACGAGACGGCATTGCGGAGAAAGTGGAAGGTGATGCAGGATACGCATTACCACTTTCTAAGTCAGCCGATACCCGCTCACAAGAGCCTCACCGACTGCCCGACACAGGTCCAACGATTTTCACGATGCCCGATCCCGTTTCCGCTACACCTTCGAACACGCCCATGCGCATCCGTGCGCGCGGCCGTTCCTTCCTGGCGCTCGTCCTGTCCCCCGAGGCGCCTCTCCCCCTCTGGCTGGAAGGTCTCGACCATCAGATCGCCCGTTCAGGCGGACTTTTTACCGGAAAACCGGTCATTTTGGACCTCGGCCTTCTCAGCGAAACCACGCCGGGCCTGACAACGCTACTGGACGATATCCGCAAAAGAGGTGTCCGGATCATCGGCATCGAGGGCGGCAGCCGTCACTGGCCGGCCGTCGCGCACTGGGACTGGCCGGAGACGCTCGACGGTGGGCGTCCGGCTGGGGAAGTCGAGATTCCGGAAGATCCTGCTGCCCGTGCGGCAGAACCGGTATCAGGTGGGGGGACGCTCATTATCGAACAGACCGTCCGTTCAGGGCAAAGCATCCAGCACATGCAGGGCGACGTGATCATCCTCGGATCGGTCTCGTCCGGCGCAGAGATCGTGGCCGCGGGGTCCATCCATGTGTACGGAACGTTGCGAGGCCGGGCGATCGCCGGAGTGGGTGGACAGTCCCAGAGCCGGATTTTCGCAAGCCGAATGCTGGCTGAGCTACTGGCCCTGGACGGGTATTATGCCGTGACGGAAGACATCGATCCCGCGATCCTCGGGCAGGCCGCACAGGCCACTTTGAACGAAGACCGCGTCCGGGTCCTGCCCCTGACGCCGTGAACTGAACTGCAAATTGATGGAGTCTGCCACAAAAGCGCCCCTATTCGCAGGTTGCCGCAGGGTATAAAACGTTCATAGAATGGGAAACCGGTTGCGGTGACCCGTCACAGGCAGACGCGTTCCGCAGAGACGTTTTTTGGAGTATTCATGGCCAAGGTTCTGGTTGTCACTTCCGGCAAGGGTGGCGTCGGCAAGACGACATCGACCGCCGCACTCGGCGCCGCTCTCGCTCAGAGCGGACAGAATGTGGTTGTGGTTGATTTCGATGTCGGGCTTCGGAACCTCGACCTGGTCATGGGTGCCGAGCGCCGGGTGGTTTTCGATCTCATCAATGTTGTGCAGGGCGATGCCCGCCTGTCGCAGGCCCTGATCCGCGACAAGCGCTGCGAGACTCTGTCGATCCTTCCGGCCTCCCAGACACGAGACAAGGATGCTCTGACCTCCGAGGGTGTTGCCCGCGTGATGGACGAGCTTCGCGAGAAGTTTGACTGGGTGATCTGCGACAGCCCGGCTGGAATCGAACGTGGTGCTCAGCTTGCCATGTATCACGCCGATATGGCCGTGATTGTCACTAATCCCGAAGTCAGCTCAGTCCGTGACTCCGACCGGATCATCGGCCTGCTCGACAGCAAGACCAAAAAGGCCGAACAGGGCGAGAAGGTCGACAAGCACCTGCTTCTTACACGTTATGACCCTGCCCGCGCTGCGCGCAAGGAAATGCTGAGTGTCGAAGACGTTCTCGAAATCCTGTCTATCCCGCTGCTCGGCATCGTGCCCGAAAGCGAGGATGTGCTGAAGTCCTCCAATGTCGGTGCGCCCGTCACACTGGCTGCGCCTGCGAGCCTTCCCGCCCGCGCCTATTTTGAAGCAGCCCGCCGCCTGAGCGGCGAGAAGCTCGAAGTCTCGGTCCCAGTCGAGAAGCGCGGTTTCTTTGACTGGCTCTTCAAGAGGGACGCATGAGTTCATGAGTTTTCTCTCAAATATCTTCGCCCGGCGCCAACAGTCCAGCAGTGTCGCCAAGGACCGTCTGCAGATCCTGCTGGCGCATGAGCGCAGTGCGGGCGAGGGCGGCGAGTCCGATCTGATCCGCCAGCTTCATAAGGAAATCATGGAAGTGATTGCCCGTCATGTCGCCGTTGATCAGGACAAGGTCCAGATCAAGGTCGACCGTGGCAGCGGATGCTCCATGCTCGAAATCGACGTCGAGGTTCCGCAGGAACTCAACGGCAAGCGGGGTGCGTGATCCAGAGCCTTTTCCGGACACAATCCAGTTTTAGAGATATTTGATGCGGCTCTGATGCCGCATCTACAAGAGACGGAACAATACGGATGAGCGGCTTTCTCGGAAACCTCATGAATCAGGCTGTCGGTGCCATCGGCGGGCAGCTGGGTGAAAAATTTGGCGGCAGTATTGGCGATTTCCTCAAAGGAGATGGCCTGAACATGCTGCTCAGCCAGGCTCAAAGCGCTGGCCTGACCGACAAGATTCATTCCTGGATCGGTAATGGCGAGAACCTGCCCATCACGGCGGATGAAGTGCGCAGCCTCCTGACGGACCAGCAGATCCAGATGATCGTCAGCAAAACAGGTCTGCCCGCCAACACCATCCTGCCGGCACTGGCACAGCTGCTTCCCGCCGCCGTGGACAAGCACACGCCGGACGGTCAGGCACCGTCTACGACGGCCTGAAGCACAGTTTTACACAGAAGCTACAGAAAGCCCCGGTGGAGTAATCCACCGGGGCTTTTTCATATCCTCGGTCAGGTTTTCTGCCCCTCCGACAAAGCATTGTAAGGCTGTGGCTGTTCGATCGGAAAGCGGATCAGAAGATAAGGCGCTACCCTGCGATCGGTCCCCCCATTAAATGATGCGAGGCGGTTCCACTGCCCGAACGTGCAATAGACATGATCCGCTGTCGCAAAGATCCCGTCCGGAGACAGGGCACGAGGATCGCGGAGCATCATTTTGAACGATCCATCCGGATCGCGCCGCAGAATACAGTCATGCTCATAATTCGTCGTATAGAGCCGGTTCTGGTCATCCAAGGTCAGACCATCCGCCACTCCCTTTTCGCCTTCATCGCGGATTGCAGGGCCAAGAACGACATCATCCGACGCCGGATCTGCGAGAAGATCCACCGACAGGCTGTAAAGCCGACGGCTGGTCAGAGGCGCGAAATAAAGGCGTTTTTCGTCTTTCGTCAGCGCGATCGCATCCACGCCGCCCGAGACCAATTGCGGATGGCCGGGGATATAGCGGCGGGGTTCGCCTTCCACGATGGCCAGAAATCCGGTTTCCGGAAGGATTGCGGGATGCTTCGTCAGCACACGACGGGCTTGCTGGGTCGCGACATCAACAATCACCAGTCCGGGGCTTGTTCCGAACGATGAATCGGTCACGAAGACAGTCCCCTGTGCACCATGCGACAACGACACCCTCAGATCGTTCATGTGGCTGTCCGGCAGAAGCACTGGCGCTTTGAGGATAATCTTATGCGCGACCCGGTTCGTTGCCGGATCAATGCAGACGATCTTTGCTGCCCCTGGCTGCAGGGGATGCCCGGCGCGCTTGCCGTCATCAATCATCCAGAGCCTACCGCTCCGGTCCATGGTCATGCCGTGAACGGAAACAAGACACTCCTCCGGAACATTCCCAGGTAGACTCATTTCGGAACTGGGATAAGGTACAACCTTTCCATGCACCAGTTCACCGAGAGTTGCTCCCTTATGATCCACAGCATGACGTGGAAAACCTACAAAGGTTCTACCATTTGGCAAAACAACGATCCCTGAGGGGCCAGGACCGTCGAATTCGGCAACAATATCTAGCTCTCCGTAGGGACCTGTGCCGTTATCCTCGTTTCCGGCTGCGCGCGCCCGAGCAACCGGCAGCGCCGCAGAAGCCACAAGAGAGGCTGGAGCCGCCGAGGCCGCCCGCAGGAAATGACGTCGCTTCATTCACAAACTCCCGAAATTCATTTGCAAAACATACCATTTCCATAACGCCCCAACCGTGTAAGGATCGCCACAGCCCCTTACAAAATGTGATCGGAATTTTCCCGAACCGGAAAATGATGTTGACGTTTCGCAAATACGAAACGATTTTGTATTTCGTATAAAATACTAACTTATCGCGTGGTAACAGTGCTGACCCAGTTTTCTCTTCGTCATGTAACCCTTCTGGGGACTTCTCTTCTTGGCTCTGCATTTGTCCTGATGATGGACGAGGGCCGGGCTGCAACAACGCAATCGGTTCCAGTTCAGCATAAACAGGCCCATGCAACCCCTGCGTCCCGGAAGACCATTTCCCGACCGGCTCCGAAACCGCCCGTAGAAGTGTCAGGGGGCAGTGAAGCGGTCGTTGTGACGGGAACGCGTGAGTTCGGAAAGAAAGCGCGAGACTCGATTGCTCCTGTCGACGTCGTGACGAATCGTCAGCTAACAGGCACAGGCCAGCCCACACTCCGCGACTCTCTGGCGCTGTTGCTGCCATCCCTCACTGTTCCCACAGGCGGTTTTGATGCGGGCGCTCTGACTGACAGCATTTCGCTCCGTGGGCTCAACCCTAACGAAACGCTCGTTCTGGTGGACGGCAAGCGGCGCCATACCACGGCGAATATCTATGCAGATGGCGGACCGTCGCAGGGGGCCACGCCTGTCGATATCGACATGATTCCCATGTCCATGATCGACCATATCGAGGTCCTGCGTGACGGTGCGTCCGCCCAGTATGGTTCGGACGCCATTGCGGGTGTGGTCAATATCATTCTCAAGAAGCAGAACCATGGCCTGACCATGCGTTCAAACACCGGGATCACAAGCGAAGGCGATGGTTTCCAGCAGGGCGTGTTCATCGATGGCGGCCTGAACCTGAACAATCGCGGCTTTGTTCACATCGGCGGCGATTTCGTTCATCAGGACCATACCTTCCGCTCGGGGAACGACAACCGCACCAACACCAATGTCAACCAGCTTCTGGGACAGCCTGAACAGACGCGCGAGAGCGTCGCCATCAATGCGGGCTATGACATCACTGATGATATCCAGGCCTATGCCGGTGCGACCTATGCGCATCGTCATGCGGAATCCTATCAGAACTACCGCTTGCCCTCTTCGCTCGCCAAATATCCCGGCTACGCGGCGATCTACCCTTATGGCTATTCCCCCATCGAGGCTCTGGAAGAAAACGACTACGAATTGACGGCTGGCCTAAAAGGCACACTGGCGGGCTGGCACTGGGACGTATCGTCAGTTTTCGGTCGGGATTATGATGCTGTAAACGCCGACAGCACCACGAATGTAGGGCTGTACACAGCTACAGGCGAAACCCCGACATCATTTGCCGCGCAGTCCTATAACAACACGCAGTGGACAAACAGCGTGGATCTAAGCCGCAAGTTCCGTACGTCGTTCTGGCCCTATGCCATCAACGTCGCAGGTGGTGCGTCCTATCGCTACGAAGCCTATGCAATCGGAACCGGCTCTCCGGCCAGCTATAGCTATTCCAGCTCAGACGGCTTTCCCGGCACCAACCCGGCCAATGCCGGAAAGTGGTCTCGTGACGTTGCGGCAGGATATCTCGACATCTCCACGAACCTGATGAAGCACTGGCAGGTCGATCTGGCCGGACGGATCGAGCATTACACGGATGTCGGCAACACCAAGACCGGCAAGATCTCGACTCGTTACGATTTCAGCCCACGCTTTGCGGTCCGCGGTACGTTCAGCAATGGCTTCCACGCCCCGACGCTGGCGCAGGAACATTACTCCGCGCTGTCCGTCTCGCCGACCGCTGCCAGTGGCATCATTGCGGCGAATTCCGCCGGCGCACTCGCCAACGGCGCCTCGGCCCTGAAGCCGGAATCTTCCACGAGCGCCGAAGGTGGCATCATCGTTGAACCGATCAAGAAGCTGCATGTCACCGTCGACGTATATCAGATAGACCTGCGTGACCGGATCATGCCAGGGGGTACGATTTATGGCTCGCAGGCTTACAGCGCGCTCCAGGCGGATGGCTTCAACCTACCCACAGGATCTGAAAACTGGACTGGAAGCCAGCTCGCCACGCACTGGTTTGCCAATGTCGCTAACACCCGCACGCAGGGCCTCGATCTGACGGCGACCTATCCGACCGATTTCGGGCGTTATGGTCATGCGGACTGGGATGTTGCGATCAACCTTAACCGCACGCGCCTGCGCCATCAGGCCACCAGCTCGAATGGCACGCCGCTTCTGACGGCCCAGTCCATCGCTTACATCACCACGGCGTATCCGCGTAGCAAGATCATCTTCGGCGGTACCTGGCATTCCGCGCGCAACAAATGGGCCGTCTCCGTCCACGAGATCCGTTATGGCGAAACGACGTCCCAGCTCACCTATTATACGGGACCTTACGCCTACTCCACGAGCCACTATCTGGAGTTCCAGAATGTGCCGAAATGGACGACGAACGCTTCCGTTACCTATAACATCACGCCCAAGTGGAGCGCCACGATCGGGGGCAACAACATCTTCGCCAAGTTCCCGTCCGTTGTTCCTGAAGGGAACCGCTATCTTGGCGTACCCAAATATTACATGAGCACGTCCCAGCTCGGCATGAATGGCGGATATTATTATCTGGACGTTTCAGCCCGCTTTTGAGGCATCAAAACGGCAAGGTGGAGGAGAACTCCTGCACCTTGCTTCCCAAAACCTACAACTGTTACGATAAAAACAGCATTTTTCGTCCTGTCGCGCCAGGATGAAAAAATACTGTTCTTAAAGCAGTGAATTTTTTGGTGTCCGCGAGAGGATTCGAACCTCCGGCCCCAGGATTCATACCACTTCGGCTTTCACCGCCATGCCCGCAAGCATGTTCGTGGTCTGGACTGTCTCTTCACCACGGCTCGGAAGCCAAGGTGTCGCCCGTACAGTCTCTACACCTTCTTGCCGGCACGCCGGAAAGCTTGGCTCGGGATTGGCACGATCAAGATGATCAGAGCGTTCCCCGAATTTGAGCGAATCCACCATGCAGTTTCCCATCATGGCGCCCAATTCAAAACCTTAGGAATCCTGTGCTCTATCCTGCTGAGCTACGCGGACAAACAAGCTGACCGTATCTCAGTTACGGTGCCGCTGCAACCGTACCCCCGCCACATCAGATAGTGTAAAGATACCGGGAATTCCCCATACAAACCAGTGCGCCCAGGGAAAAGCCAGGAAAACGGGGCCTCTCGACGGACATATCATCGAGAATAAAGATTACCTGCCCTGTTTATGCTATCTCAACTTTTTCCGGTTAGTCTTTTAAGCGAGACTTCTGCTAAGGCCTTGCATGACACCTCTTTTCCATCAAAAGGTGATCTGTTTTTTCTGGTAGTACCAAATCCTGAGTAGGATAGAGCGCGTTCACAGCTGGCATCCTACACAATACCTCTTTGTGGGGGGGTTTGCAGGTTTGACTGGATTGAGAATTGCCATGATCTACGTTGCTGACAACGATTTACTGGAACAGTCTGAAATTTACATGCCTGTCGGCAGGGTATCCTGATCGTGGAGGCAGCGAAGATTGTGGACTGTTCACCCCGTCATATCCGCGAAACCGATCCCACCCTTCTGCGCGTGCGACTGATCGGACAGATGGAAGCAAGAACCCTTACAGGTGAAAGTGTGCTTCCGGTAGGAGGTAAAACACGGGCTCTTCTTGCTATTCTGGCTCTTTCCGACCGAAAACCTGTCCTGCGATCGCGGCTGGCAGAACTGCTGTGGAGCCAGCGACCTGAAGAAATGGCACGCGCATCCCTCCGCCAGGAAATTCATCGCCTCTTGGATGCGCTAAGTCCTCTGGGCGTGGACGTCATCGATGTTCAGCGACACGCGCTGGCCCTGAAACCGGCCCTCACTTCGGTAGACGCCGAGAGGCTGCTTACCATCAGCGTCCGGACGATCGACAGCGTAACCCTGCCTGACGAACTGCTCCTCGGTGAGCTGACAGGAGTGGATCCGGCGCTGGACGAGTGGCTTATTCAGCAGAGGGAACGCCTCTCAACACATCTCCGGCAGGTTTATGAAAGTGCCGTCCGGGAATTGACCGATCCGGATCAGGTCGACAACGTAGCCGAGCGGCTGCTGAAATTTGACGACCTGAACGAAGTTGCCTGGCAGGCCAGGGTTCAGACGGCCCTGCATCGTGGTGACACGAGTCGGGCAGTCGCACTCGCTGAGCAGATGACAAATCTTTTCAGAGACGCCGAAAGACACACACTTACTCCGGCCACACAAGCGCTCATCAGAAGTATTCCGACTGAAAACAACTGCAAGGATCTGGCTCACGACTTGTCTCAGGCGCCACCGGCTGCGGGAACTCCTGAAGCGTCTTTCACAGCGCCAGTACAGCGCCCCGATCCG
Organism: Gluconobacter sphaericus; assembly: GCF_016757795.1. Taxonomy (GTDB): domain Bacteria; phylum Pseudomonadota; class Alphaproteobacteria; order Acetobacterales; family Acetobacteraceae; genus Gluconobacter; species Gluconobacter sphaericus. Next base: position 502,890 of record NZ_CP068419.1, read on the forward strand.
ATGCTTGCCCTGCCGCTGCATTACGCATCGCAACACGCAGCTGCGGCAGAACCACGGAAAATCTCACTGGTTTTTCTGACCCCGTCATCCACGGATGAAACGCTTGCCGAACACGGCCAAAACTTACGGGATCAGCTGGAACTCCTGTTCGTCAACATGGGGATTTTCGACATTCTTGCACTTCCCGAAACGTCCCTACCCGACCCTGTGAGCGCGACTGCGGCTTACCGGGCCTGGGGCATGGACTATATCATTTCCGCCAATCTGCGGGCAGGGCCTGAGGGGAGTGAAAACCGGCTGATCCTCCGGGTTCTGGACGCTCGGCACGGGGGCGTCATCATCTGGGGAACGCATTATGATTTCCCGCGCTCCGGGCCGGATACGGCAAAAAACAGCCTCCTCGCGCCCGCCCAGGCAATGCAGTGGAGCATCTTCGTCACCGAAGCCCGGCGCATTGCAGCTCGCCCAGATACAGAACTTTCAGCGCTCGGAATGGCGCTGCGGGCTTTCACCCTGCTCATGCGGCATGATTCTTCGCTTTTCAGCCGCATTGGATTTCTACTGGAACGGGCCGACGCACTGGACAGAGACGACGGTGCGATTGCACTTATTGATGCCCTGCACTGCTATATTCGCTTCCTGAATGAATGGAGCCCTGAAACCGAAGCTGTTTTTGCCCGAGGTCTTCGCAGCGTTAGAGCCGCCATTTCGCTGATGCCAGATCTGCATGCTGTCGAAGTTCTTCTCGCTGCCTACCTGATGCATGAGCCTGCCATGCACAGTACAGCTCTCTCGGTTGCCCAGTCCGCGACCGAGGGAATCTTGCAGATCGAGGGATATCACAAGGATTCTCCTGATCTTCTGATGGCAGAGATTGTTCTGGCCGTGCTAGACGAAAAGATGACGACAGCAGCAGAAAAGGTGAAGATTCTGCTGAAAAACGGGTATCGCTCACAGTTGCTTGAACTCCTGCGTCCGGTTTTCATGATGATCCTGCTACTGGGAGAAGACTATCAGGAAGTAATCTCGATGGGGCGATTGATGTCCGGTCTTTATCCATCCTGCCCAAGTTCGCTGCTTTATTATCTCATCGCCTTGGTTGAAGTGGGTGACTGCACCGAAGAGATGCATCAGGTCTGTCGCCACCTTCTTCGTCTGGTACCGGATCTGACCATTTCCAGAGCTGTCAGCCGCTTTCCTTACGCGGGAAAAACACGACTGACGAGGCTGGCTGAAGCGTTGGGCAAGGCTGGCTTGGCCGAAGGATAAGAACATCTTCCTTCAGGTGCTTGGCCTCTTGCCGCCGGCACGATATGAACACTTAAACAGAAGTTGCCGGCTGCAGGCCTCGCCAGTCTGCATCCTTGCTTGTGACCGGCCCTGGCGCGGCCCGCAGGACCACACATGATGTCTCGCATCCAGTTGACCGTTCTTCGCCCCCCTCACCGACCGACAATCCGGCTTGCCTTGGGTTTTCTGGCGCTCGGCGCTCTTGCCGCCTGTGGCAGCGGACGTGACCCCAGCACCCTGACCGCACCCCGCAATCATCTTCTTGGGGTGGATCGCGGTGCCGAAGGTGGCGCTGACGAGCTTCGCGGCGGTGTGAACGCATATCTGTGGCGTGGAGCGATCGACACCCTGTCCTTCATGCCGCTGGCCTCTGCCGATGCCGTGGGCGGTGTCATTCTGACGGACTGGTATCAGCCATCCACCAGCCAGAACGAGCGGTTCAAGATCGCGGCCTATGTGCTGGACCGTCGCCTGCGTTCGGACGCCCTGCGGGTCTCTGTGTTCCGGCAGGTTCTGCAGGACGGACAGTGGGAAGACACTCCCGTTTCCGCCACCACCACTTCCGATATCACCACCCGTATCCTGACACGCGCACGTCAGCTGCGTGCTGAAAATGGCGAGCGGGACAACTGAGTCAGACATGAGCGATACCACAGCCCCCGCATTCGATTTCCAGAACCGCGAACCGTTCTGGCAGAACGAATGGAAACGGCGGAATACCTTTGCGGTTCCGGATGTTCCCCCGGCCGATCGTCCGAAATACTATGTGCTGGAAATGTTCCCGTACCCGTCGGGGCAGCTTCATGTCGGACATGTCCGAAACTACACGCTCGGGGATGTGGTCGCGCGCTACAAGCGGGCCCGTGGTTTCGCAGTCATGCACCCCATGGGGTGGGACGCGTTCGGTCTGCCGGCAGAAAATGCCGCCCGTGAACGCAATGTCCATCCTGGCAAATGGACTATGGACAACATTGCTACCATGCGGGGCACGCTGCAGCGCCTGGGTTTCTCGCTGGACTGGGACCGCGAGATCGCAACCTGCCTGCCAGAATATTACGGCAAGCAGCAGAAGCTGTTCACCGACATGCTGGCCGCCGGCCTCGTCGAGCGGCGGGATTCTCTGGTCAACTGGGATCCTGTCGACGAAACGGTCCTTGCGAACGAGCAGGTCGTGGACGGGCGCGGCTGGCGTTCGGGAGCGCTGATCGAAAAGAAGAAGCTCTCCCAGTGGTTCCTGAAAATCACGAAGTTCGCTCAACCCCTGCTTGATGATCTGAAGACACTTGATCGTTGGCCCGAACGCGTCCGGACGATGCAGGAACGCTGGATCGGCCGTTCGGAAGGTGCACGGATCCGTTTTGCACTACATCAACCGCCCGCAGGCTATGACGAGGATCTCGATAGCGTCGAAGTTTTCACGACGCGTCCCGATACCCTGTTCGGCCTGAGCTTCATCGGGATTTCAGCGGAACATCCGCTGGCCCGCAAGGTGGCGGAAAGCAACCCCGAGGCTGCTGCTTTCATTGAGGAATGTCGCCGTCTCGGAACATCCGAGGAGGTGATCGAAGCTGCCGAAAAGCGCGGATTCGACACGGGTCTGCGGGTGGCCAATCCACTTGATCTCGAAAAGACTGCGCCTGTCTGGATCGCCAATTTCGTGCTGATGGATTACGGCACAGGCGCCGTTTTTGGCTGCCCGTGCGGCGATCAACGCGACCTCGACTTTGCCCGCAAGTACGACCTGCCGGTTCCGCAGGTTCTGCTGCCCCCAGGCCAGGATGCCGAGACTTTTGTCCTGGGCAAAAAAGCAGTTTCAGGGGATGCGACCCTGTTCAATTCGGGATTCCTGGATGGGCTGGATCCTGCTGCTGCGCGAACGAAAGTCATTGAGCGTCTTGAGGGTCTGGGGGCTGGCAAGGGCGTCGTGAACTGGCGTCTGCGCGACTGGGGCATTTCCCGGCAGCGCTACTGGGGCTGCCCTATTCCCATCATCCATTGCGACGCCTGCGGCCCTGTTCCGGTGCCTGATGAGCAGCTTCCCGTCATCCTACCGGAAGACGTAACATTCGATCGCCCCGGTAATCCGCTCGATCACCATCCGACCTGGAAACACGTCAACTGCCCGCATTGCGGCAAGCCTGCGGTGCGTGAGACCGATACGTTCGACACGTTCGTTGACAGTTCCTGGTATTTCGCTCGTTTCACCAGTCCACACGCAGAGACCCCGACGGTTCCGGCGGCTGCCAATGGCTGGCTGCCGGTGGACCAGTATATCGGCGGCATCGAGCACGCGATCCTGCATCTGCTCTATGCGCGTTTCTTCACCCGGGCGATGCACGAAACCGGACATCTGGATGTGGACGAGCCGTTTGCCGGCCTCTTCACCCAGGGTATGGTGACGCACGAGAGCTACCGCGACGACAGCGGCTGGCTGTACCCCGAAGAGGTCGAGCGGCAGGGTGATCAAGTCGTACGCCGTGAGACGGGAACGCCGGTTCAGGTCGGCCGCTCGGAAAAGATGTCCAAGTCCAAGCGTAACACGGTGTCTCCGGTCGACATCATTGAGCGTTATGGCGCGGATACGGCCCGTTGGTTCGTTCTCTCCGACAGCCCGCCCGAGCGGGACATGGAATGGACAGCCGCAGGCGTTACCGCGGCTGCCCGCTTTGGCCAGAGACTGTATCGGCTCGTGGCCTCCGTAGCTGCACGGGATACAGCCGACAGTGCGCATGGTGCGGCGGGGGATGACCTGCGTCGCGTCACGCACCGAACCATTGCCGCCGTCGGTGAGGCCCTCGAGGCCTTCACACCGAATGTCGCCGTGGCCCGTCTGCACGAGTTGACCTCGGCTTTGGCAGAGGCTGAACGCATCGAAGGCGCCGGCATTGCCGCTGCGCGCCGTGAGGCGGCCCGCGTGCTGTGTCTGCTGACTGCTCCGATGATGCCCCATCTTGCTGAAGACATGATGGCGGTTCTGGAACCGGGCAGTGCGCTGGTTGTGGAACGTCCCTGGCCGGAAGCCGAAGAAGAGTGGCTGGCCGTGCAGAGTGTGACGATCGGTGTGCAGATTCTTGGCAAACTGCGCGGAACCATTGAGGTTCCGCCCAATGCGCCGAGGGAAGAGGTGCTGGCCGCAGCGAAAAGCGAGCCGAACGTGGCCCGTCTGCTTGAAGGAAAACGGCTGGTGAAGGAAATCCATGTTCCGAACCGGATCGTCAATTTCGTGGTGGCAGGCTGATGTCTGACCGGCGCGGCGCCTTTCTGCTCACGGCTTTCCTTCTGCTGGGGGGGTGTGGTTTTTCCCCCCTCTATGGAAAGCTGACCCCGAAAACCGACATGTCGGAAGAGTTGGCACAGATTTATGTGGATAACATTCCGGGGCGTTATGGCCAGGAACTTCGTCTGGCTCTGCAGAAAAACCTGGCTGGCGCCGGGCCGGAAGATCCTCATAAATACATGCTGAAAGTTTCTTCCGGCATGAATGAAGAAGCGGTCGACATCCATCAGGACAATACGTCCGGCCGCACCCGGAGCACGGGATCGGCGCACTGGATGCTCATCACGGTCGAACAGAATCCGCGTCTTCTGGCGCAGGGGGATGCAACGACGCTGGATGGTTTCAACACCACATTCGAGCAGTATTTCGCCCAGACGCTGAATGATGAAACGCTTCAGGCGCGCGTCTCGGACACGCTGGCGCAAACCATGACACAGCAGATCGCGATCTGGTTCCGCAATCACAACATGCCCGAGAAAGCCGCGCCTGATGAACTGCCGCGCTATCTGAACACGGACCGCATGCCGGATGACAACGGCAATGCCGCAACTGACCGGACGGGTGTCGATGGCTTCCCGGCTTCCGCAACAGGCCGTCTGTCCAGAAGCACGACCAGCACATCTGCGCAGTAAAGTGGTGAAGATCGACGCACGAAGCATCAGTCGGACACTGTCTGATGCCGGGTCCTGGCGGGCCATCGTGCTTCATGGCGAAGATACGGGCCTTATTCGTGAGCGTGCCGCGCGGGCAGTCAAACTGGTTGCCGGGACGACCGATGATCCGTTCCAGGTGGCACAACTGGATCGGGAAACGCAGGACCGGCTCGAAGAAGAGGCCACCGCGCTGTCCCTGATCGGCGGGCGACGGGTGGTCTGGGTGCGTGAGGGACAGGACAGTCTGGCCCCCCTGTTCAAACGGACGCTTGAAACCGACACGGAAACCCTGATCGTTATCGAGGCTCCGGGAATTACGGCACGCTCGAAACTACGTACGCTGGCCGAAGCCCACAAGCAGGTCGCGTCCATCGCCTGTTATCCCGAAGAAGGACGCGTCCTTTCCCAAACCGTGACGGATACTCTCGGCCAGGCCGGTGTGACGATCGACCGCGATGCCCTGACCTGGCTGATGGGCGTGCTTGGCTCCGACCGTAGTGGCGTACGCGGCGAAATCGAAAAGCTTGTTCTATATGCGGGCGAAAATGGCCGCCTCGATCTGCAGGCCGTTCAGGACTGTGTTGGCGATGCGGGCGGTAATTCCTTGGAAGATGCCGCTTTTGCCGCACTGTGCGGAAACCGCCTGATGGCCGATCAGGCGCTTGAACGGGCTCTGGCCGATGGTGCCAACCCCGTAGCCGTGGCACGGACCGTTCTGGGCGTCCTGGTACGGCTCCAGAAGGTCGCCCAGGGCGTGCAGGATGGTCAGGGGCGGGCAGAATCCATAAAGACTCTCCGGCCGCCTGTATTCTTCAAGCGGACAGCGGCTTTCAATCAGGCGCTTGACCGCTGGCCTCTTGCGGCCCTGAATACCGCGGCCCGGGAAACGCAAGCGTTTGAGCTGGCCTGCAAGCAAAGCGCGTCCCCAGACATGGCGCTGTGCAGACGACACATCGCCTCTCTCTGCACCGTCAGAAAAGCCTGAACGGTTCCAGTCAAGCGGGGATAAAAGCAATTTACCTCTGTTTCCGATCCTGCAAGCCAAATATAACGATGCCCCGCTATATGGCGTTCGTCTTTCGTGCGTAAGGTTTCAGGCCCATGTCTCTTTCCTCCCAACCTCATACATTTCACCTGAATCCGGAGGACTATGGCCATCTGGTGGAACAGGCCACTATCGCACCCGAACAATACTGGGAACGCGAAAGCACACGGCTAACTTGGAATACAACACCCCATCAGCCTTATTGCACTAAACGCGGCTGGTTTCCGGATGGGGTGCTCAATGCGAGCGTCAACTGCCTGGACCGGCATCTTGAGACACGCGGCGATCAGAATGCCCTGGTCTGGCAAGCTGAAGAGAGCGATCGTGTTGTGGCCTTCACCTACCGGACACTCCACGATCGCGTCTGTCGCATGGCGAATGTTCTGCGTGAACAGGGCGTGCAGACCGGGGACCGGGTTGCCATTCACCTGCCGTCCGTTCCGGAGGGCCTGATTGCCATGCTCGCCTGCGCGCGGATCGGAGCCATCCACGTGGTTCTTTTCGGCGGATTTTCTCCGGAAGCGATTGCCGACCGGCTGGCTGACAGTAGCGCAGTGCTGGTCATTACCGCCAATATGGGACGCCGCGGCCCCAAACTGATCCCGTTCAAGACAACGTTGGACGTCGCTCTAAACCTCCGTCCGGAAGCTCTCGCTGTCAGGCATGTCCTGATTGTGAGCGTGACGCAGGACGAGGTTGATCTGACGGAGGGACGGGACCTGTGGCTGACACCCCTTCTGAATAAGGCATCCGCCGACTGCGCTGCGCAGGACATGCCGGCCTCAGCCCCACTGTTCCTGCTGTACACATCGGGCAGCACCGGCAAGCCCAAGGGGGTCGTGCATGGCACGGGCGGCTATCTGGTCTGGGCATCCTACACCCATGAACTGGTTTTCGATCATCAGGAAGGCGATATTTTCTGGTGCACCGCCGATATCGGCTGGATCACCGGGCATACCTATGGCGTTTACGGCCCCCTGCTGAATGGTGGGACGATTCTGCTGTTCGAGGGCATGCCGTCCTATCCCGGCCCCGGCCGCTGGTGGAGCGTCATACAGGACCATAAGGTCACGACATTCTATACCTCCCCTACCGCGATCCGGGCCCTCATGCGCGAAGGCGATGAGGTTGTGCAGCGTCATGATCTCTCCTCCCTGCGGGTTCTGGGGACTGTCGGCGAGCCTATCAGCCAGGAGGCCTGGTCCTGGTTCAACGACCATGTCGGTGGCGGGCGCTGCGCTTTCGTTGATACATGGTGGCAGACGGAAAGCGGCGGGATCATAATTTCGCCCGTTCCCGGCGCCGTCCGGGAGAAGCCTGCTTCTGCCACGCTCCCCCTGCCCGGTGTCCATCCGGTTCTTCTGGACGAACGCGGCGCTCCTAAAGAAGGCGCAACGGAAGGTGTACTCTGCCTCAAAGGGTCCTGGCCCGGCCGGGCCCTCACGATCTGGAATGATGCCGCCCTTTTCGAGCGCACCTATCTTCAGCCCTATCCCGGCTACTATTTCACGGGTGACGGGGCGCGACGTGACGAAGACGGGTATTACTGGATTACCGGGCGCGTTGACGACGTGATCAACGTCTCCGGACACCGGATCGGTTCTGCCGAAATCGAAGACGCTCTGGCGACTGAGCCTGCTATCGCGGAAAGTGCAGCAATCGGCGTGCCGCATGACCTCAAGGGGCAGGGAATCGTCGTCTATGTCGTCCCGCGTGATAACGCACCAGAGGATCTTCACGTCCGAGCTGCAAAGGCCATTACGTCAAAAGTGGGCCGCTATGCGGCGCCGGAACGCATCCATGTCGTACCGGACCTTCCCAAGACCCGCTCAGGGAAAAGCGTTCGTCGCCTGCTTCGCAAGATTGCCTGCGGAGAGACCGAAGGGTTTGGTGATCTCTCCACCCTCGCTGATCCTGAAATCGTTGCGACGCTGATTACACTGATCCAAGTGCAAAAAAACTGACCTGTCAGCCCTGACAAGGTTCAGACATCGGTCGTGCCACCCGATGTCTGAACCGGGATAAGAGCATCGCTCAGGAACCCGAAGACGACATGCATGAAATAGACGGAAAAAGCCGCAACCAGCAGCACGGCAAACAACCGCCCAAAAATCCTGAACGACGCCACAATCAACGCTCCCAGAAGCAGGAAAAGCAACACCGTCTGTGAATTTCCCTGTATCCCGAGGCTGGCCAAAACGCTGCGGGCCATGACCTCGATGATCGCCACACCGGCCACAACCACGCCCAGCAGTCCGAGGATCAGACCCCACAACGTATCGAGTATGGATTGCATCACGTGGTCTGACACCAATTAAAAGAGGACAAGATCGCTCCACAAAGCCATTCTCCGCAGCTCCGGTCAACTGTCATCTGGCATGGGGATAGACGAATGTAGGAGCGGCCGTTACGAAAGGTGATCCTTTCCTGACCGGATTTTCTGACATGGATCATAAATGACGAATTCGCCTGCCCTGCTGCTGACGATCGTGCAGTCCATTCTCCCGATTCTCGTAACGCTGGGATTTGGATATTTCGCGGCATACCGAAAGGATTTCGATGCACAGCAGGCTGGTGTTCTGACACGTCTAGTCATGCTCTACGCTCTGCCGCTAGAACTGCTGGCGTCCATCCTCAGTACGCCCCGCAACCAGGTTCTGGCAGCAGGTCCGGTTGCAGCTCTGATCCTGCTGGCCATGATCGGTGGCTACGGCCTGATCTTCGCCATTCTTCGCGTACTGCTCAAACGCCGTCTGGGCGAGGCAGCACTGATCGCAATGACCATCACGGGGCCATCCGTTCCCTTCATTGGTATTCCTGTGTTGGGACAGATCTTCGGGCCGGCCAGTTCGGTGCCGATTTCAATCGCGTCCTTGGCCATGAATCTGGTTCAGCTTCCCATTACCCTGATCCTGATGGGACATGACCGTGGCACCCGCCATCGGGTCGAGAGTGACGGGGAAAACCGGAACGAACTCCGCGAACTTCTGGGGCACCTGATGCATTCCTGTCGGGAGCCGGTCGTCTGGGTTCCGATGATGGCCCTTGTCTTGGTTAGTGCCGGCGCCTTCCTGCCACAGTTTCTGAAGGGCTCACTTCAACTGCTTGGCCGCACGACAGGTGGCGCGGCACTGTTCGCGTCGGGTGTGGTGCTCTTCACGCGCCAGGTAAAATTCAGCCCTCTGGTCGGCGTGATCGTCAGCGTGCGAAATATCATTATTCCCGGAATCATCTATACGCTGGCCCGTCTGTGGCATCTTCCCCTGCCTGCACTTCAGGAGAGCGTCCTGACGATGGCGATTCCCAGTGCGTCGATCAACGTCATCCTTGCCATGCGCTATCATGTGCTGGAACGTGAAATTGCATCCGTTCTGTTCTTTGGAACGTTAAGTTCAATCTTCACGATGGCATTTTTCATTTGGCTGACAGGCGCATGACCAGTTTTCTTTTTGTGTGTACAGGCAATATCTGCCGCTCACCTCTGGCCGAACTGGCCATGCGCCGCGAGGCCAGCCTTCGCGGAATGACCCTCGATATCGACTCTGCGGCAACTGGACGCTGGAACCTCGGCGAGGCTCCTGACCCGCGTGCCCGTGTTGTCGCGTCCAGACAGGGTCTGGATGCATCACTGCTTCGGGCACGCCTGGTCACCAAAGAAGACTTCGATCGGTTTGATCACATCATTGCGATGGACCGTTCCCATCTCGCCATCCTCAAGCAGATGCGTCCTCACCACTCAAAAGCACGTCTTTCCCTGATGCTGGACCATATTCCCACCCGTACCGGACAGGATGTCATCGACCCCTATTACGGACCGGATGAAGGATTCATCAAAACATGGGAGGACGTCGAGGGCGCCTGCGCTGCCCTTGCGAGAACAGTTCTTGGTCCCCGCCCCTGAAGCTTCTAACTTGAGCGGAACAGAAATGGAGAATTTCATGTCATCCAAACCTGATATTCTAACGATTGATCCCCTCGTGCCGCTCATGAAGGAAAGGCTGGAGAAGTCATTTACACTCCACCCCTATACATCACTGGAAAATCTGAAAAACATTGCTCCTGCCATCCGCGGGATCACCACAGGTGGCGGCTCCGGGGTTCCTTCGGAAATCATGGACGCCCTACCCAATCTTGAAGTCATATCGGTTAACGGTGTGGGTACGGACCGCATCAATCTGGATGAGGCAAGACGCCGCGACATCAGGGTCGCCACAACCCAGAACACCCTGACGGACGATGTGGCCGACATGGCCGTGGCGCTAATGATGGGTGTAATGCGGGGCATCGTGACGAATGATGCCTTCGTGCGTGCTGAAGAATGGCCGTCCACCACGCCTTCCCTCGGACGAAGCCTGACCCGGAAAAAAGTGGGCATCGCAGGATTTGGACATATCGGCCAAGCAATTGCCAAACGCGTCTCGGCATTCGGAATGGAAGTGGCATACTTCAACTCACACTCCCGGCCTGAAAGTACTTATCACTTCGAGCCTGATCTGAAGACGCTGGCAACCTGGTGCGACGTCCTGATCCTGGCAGTCTCAGGCGGTCCACGCTCCGCAAATATGATCGACAGGGACATCCTAGATGCTTTGGGCAAAGACGGTTTCCTGATCAATATCGCCCGCGGAACAGTGGTGGACGAGCCAGAACTGTTGAGCGCCTTGCAGGAAAAACGTATCGCTGGCGCCGGCCTGGACGTTTTCCAGAACGAGCCCAATATCAATCCGGCTTTTCTAAGCCTGCCAAACACCGTTCTGCAGGCCCATCAGGCGTCGTCCACAGTCGAAACCAGAACGGCCATGGCTAATCTGGTTGTGGACAACCTGATCGCCTATTTCACTGACAAAACCCTGCTGACACCCGTAATCTAAGACCTATGCCACGAACTGTTCGGCAATGATCCGCTCTGAAAGACCGTGATCGGGATCGAACAGGATCGTGGCCTTACGGGAGCGATCTTCCCGGACAACTACCTCCGCCACATCACGAATTTCTGTAAAATCCGCTACCGCGGCTGTTGCTCTCTTTTCGGTATCAAGCAGTGTTAATTTCACGACTGCACTCGACGGCAGCAGAGCCCCCCGCCAACGACGAGGCCGAAAAGCGGAAATCGGAGTCAGAGGAAGAATATTAGCGCTCAAAGGTACAATAGGTCCATGAGCCGAAAGGTTGTAAGCTGTTGAACCGGCCGGCGTGGAGACAATTATTCCGTCGCAGATCAGTTCCTCAAGCCTCAAGCGGCCATCTATTTCTATCTGGATACGGGACGTCTGCCGTGTCTGACGGAAAAGAAACACATCATTGAATGCCAGTGCGCTCTTGACTTTCCCACCTACTGTCGTGGCAGTCATATGCAGCGGATGAAGAACCGAAGGCTGGGCATTTTCGAGACGCTGAAAAAGGTCCCCCTCATCAACAGCATTCATCAAGAACCCAACCGTCCCATAATTCATACCGTAAATGGCAATGCTTTTATCCAGAACCTTGTGCAGGGCCTCAAGCATAAAGCCGTCCCCCCCCAAACAGACAACAACATCTGCCTCGTAAAGCCGTACATTTCCGTATTTCTGTGAAAGTCTTACCAGCGCAGCCTGTGCGCTGTCAGTGGAAGAGGCAACAAAATGAATTTTCATAAAAATCGCATCAGCCTGAAATCAGCAGAGATCATTTTTCCCTATTTCCGGCCTCCTTAGCAGATGAACAGCTTAAGAGAGCATTATTTTTTTGAACCAAAAGAGGCTCAAAAATCGAATACCAGACCTGAGAACGCTAACACACACGCCATTGATCGCACTTTACAGTCGAGTGACAACAGAAGTGTATATATTTTCCGAAAGCAGATCGACGGCGGAAATTCCGGAGACCATAAAAAAAATTCAAACCTAAAGGAATAAAAGAAATTTTTACGGATTTTGGAGCAGTCGGCTAGGATCAAAGTTCTGGATGATGATTTTCGCCCTGCGATTTGAGCAGGACGAGGGTTTGATGTTCTGGGTTGCTACGAGGCGGCGTTAATCCGCTTCAGGCAGAGGAAGTGGCGCATATTATAGATGATATTGGCCAGCCCGACCTTCGTGGTGGCCTGCGTTATCCTACCGTTCGGACGAACAGCCCTGTCTGTGATTTCTGATCGGCAAAGACGTGCTCAACACGAGATCGGATCACAGACTTTCCTGCATTGGATCTCTGGATATGTCGTGGCATCGGTTTGAGATGCGGTTTTTTCTGTGAACCTTTGAGACAAAGTCCTGCTTTTCCATAAAGTCCTCATTGGCTTTTGAGCGGTATGCTGTGTCTGCCCAAACCATTGATACCGTATTGATTTTATCCAGCAGGCCCTCGCGCGTAGTCTGGCGCCATCGCTGGCAGCGGCATCCGTTGCCTTCCATTTCCGGATGAACCGAAACTTCCGGTCGATGGGGACGTTGGATTTGTAGCCAAAGAACGGGATGGCGAGGTTTGTTGCAGGGATCGTCCCGTCATCCTGCCGTTTTGCTTTCGTGAATTTCAGTGTCCATCGTGCATGACGATCCTTATGCGCCAGCTTTGCCGGCTTGTCCTGCCAGTCTTCGGGGATACGTCCTGTCCGGAGATCCGATTTCTCAGCGTTTGCATTGCGCTGCTTTGGAGCAGCGACCAGCGTTGCATCCAGGATCTGGCCGGACATTGGCATATAACCGGCGTTCCGCAGAATAGCATCAAACCGGTCAAACAGTCTTTCAATAGCTCCCGCCTGGGTTAGACGCTCGCGGAACAGCCAGGCAGTCTTGGCATCAGGCGCGCGGTCAGACAGCCCTATACCAAGGAAGCGCATAAACGACAGACGGTCGTTGATCAGATACGCCGTCCGTTCATCAGACAGATTGTTCAGTGTCTGGATCACCAGGATCTTGAACATCAACACGAGATCAAACAGAGGGCGCCCGCCTTTTCTCCCGTCTGAATAGGCCAGCGCCTTGTCCAGCTCCGGGCGGAATACTTCAAAATCCACAGTCCAGGGAAACGCTTCGAGCTGATCACCAAGACCACTTAATCACGCAAGTCGTTCCTTAAAATCAAAGAAACCAGACTGATTCATGATCCATACCCTCGATCAATGCAGGAGATGTAATCATACAGAAAGATCCAAAATCAGAACCAAGACACATCAACTAATGGCTCTTCTAGCTCGCCAGATAATATTTTTTTATATTATATTAATTCAATAGTCCGCACTTTAACACGGGAGAAAATTTCTTCTTGCGCTAAAACAATTACAGAAGGCTGTATACGCTCAATTATGCGCCTCATCGGAATACGGACAATACTCGAAACCAATATTACTGGAACTTCTCTTTTTTTGGATGCATTATCAAGACATAGTTTAATGCGAGATACGAATTCATTCATTTTTGACGGAGAAAAATTAATCTGCTTTTCTTCGCCCGAATTAGATAAGTGCTCCAAAACAAACATCTCCCATTTAGGACTGAAAGTCACAATTGGAATATATCCCTGAGGGCCAAGGACAGATGCGCTGATTTGACGAGCGAGTCTAATTCGAACGTGCGCGACCAGTGCAGCAACAGTTTTTAATCCTTGGCCACATCCTTCCTGCAAAGCCTCTAGAATACTAACCAGATCACGGATGGATACCCGTTCTTCAAGAAGAGACTGCAGAATTCTTTGTATTACACTAACTGAAATCTGCGAAGGGACCAGATCTACGACTATTTTCTGCTGCTCTCTAGGCATTTCGTCTAGAAGTTTTTGCGTTTCCGAATAAGAAAGAAGATCTGGCATATTATCTTTAACCAATTCGGTTAAATGCGTGATGATGACACTAGCGGGATCAACCACCGTATATCCCTGAACAATGGCATTTTCCCGCAAATTTTGATCTATCCACAATGCAGGCAAACCAAAAGCGGGTTCTTTAGTTTTTTCTCCCTCGAGATTGGGCTCTCCACCCCGCGGATCCATCGCTAAAAGATTATTTATTCTAACTTCACCATGACCAATCTCTATTTCTTTAATAGAAACAGAATAAGAATCAGGCGATAAAAGCAAGTTATCTTGGATACGAACAGGTGGAAGGACAAAACCCATATCGCTTGCAATTGTTCGGCGAAGTATTTTTATTTTCTCTGTTAAGCGCGCTCCCTCACCGCTTGCTATCGCTAATAAATTAAAACCCAACTCCAATCTCAAAAGATCTACCCTCAAGCTTTCCGAAATTGGAACCTCTGCGGGAACAGAATTTTCGGGAACTACAACGGAATCTCCATCATTATCCGTACCAACAACAGGCGTCCGGCACCTTATCCAAGCCGCTCCCCCAACCAAAACAGCCAGGAACAAAAAAGGAAATGTCGGCAAACCTGGTATTGATGCCAAAACCACTGCCGAACCAGACGCCAAGGCAAGCGGTTTAGAATTGCCACCCAGTTGACGGACAAGAGCAATGTCAGCCCCCCCTTCAGTCCCACCTTTTGTTACGACAATACCTGAGGCCGTAGAAACCAACAGGGCGGGGATTTGCGAAACAAGGCCATCACCTATTGTCAACGTCGTAAACGAGGTAGCTGCATCTGCTATCTGCATACCATGACGTACAACACCTATAGTTAATCCGCCCACAATGTTGATAGCGGTTATGATCAAACTAGCGATCGCGTCTCCACGCACGAATTTGGCGGCACCATCCATCGCGCCATAAAAGCCACTTTCTTCTTCAAGTTCTTTTCGTTTTTTTCTCGCAACAAAGTCAGTGATCGCACCCGAAGATAGTTCAGCATCAATTGCCATTTGCTTGCCCGGCATGGAATCTAGAGAAAATCTTGCTGCGACCTCGGCAATACGTCCCGAACCTTTTGTGATAACCATAAAATTAACAACAAGAAGTATTGAGAACAAAATAGTCCCGATAACTACATCTCCGCCCATCAAGAAGCCACCAAAGGCAGCGACGACATGTCCCGCAGCATAAGTGCCTTCGTATCCGTGACTCAGAATCAAACGTGTGGTTGCGACCTCAAGTGAAAGTCTCAAGAGGGTTGTTAGTAGAAGCAGGGTGGGGAAAGATGTAAAATCAAGCGGCTTATTTAAAAATAATGCCACCATCAGAACTAGAATAGACAATGTAACAGACAACGACAATCCAACGTCTAAAACAAAGGTTGGAAGAGGCAAAATCAATATCGACAACAGCGCAGAGACAGAGAGAGCAAGACTGATATCTGAGCCAGGAACCCATTTTTTTAGAGAACGCACACTCTGAGGAATATTATTTGATGAAAAAATATTTCTCACCTCAGAAGAGAAACTTTTTTTTATATTATTCATTTTTCTTCCGCTGTGGTTTTTTTATTTTCCTGACTTTACGATTTCAGTCATGGTTACGCCTAAACGCGTTTCATCCACCATAACCACCTCACCTCTTGCAATTAAGCGATTATTAACAAAAATATCGATTGGATCTCCAATTTTCTGGTCTAATTCCACTACAGCTCCCCGCCCCAGCTTCAATAATTGGTTTATCGGCATTGTAGCTCGACCCAACACTGCGCTTACTGTAACAGGGATGTTATAAATGGCTTGCAAATCATTGGGCGTTTTATCACCTAGAATTTCTTCTTTTGAAAATTGTTCTTTTTCCAGACTGAAATCATCTTTATCCAGCATTTTTTCCTCCTATTTTTCATGAGGGAACGAGAGAATTTCTAACGTTATTTCAGAAATAACTTTATCTGCATTCCTCACAAACAGACCTGCATCCCAAGAAACCTTAAAATCTCCACCTTTCTTCGCTTCATCTACAATAATATTTATTTTTTTTTGTGTGGATTCTCGAAAATACCCTTCTATTTTTTCAGAAAACTCTTGAGAACAAGTTAATTCTAACTGAGATTTATCACTTATAAATGAGTTAATTTTTTCGATCGTTCGCTTCGATTCTTCCATTCCATACTGTTTCAAAAGCGCTGGAAACAGATTCACAAGCATTTTCAAAAAGAAAGACGTAGCCTGCTTAGAAATATCCTTATCTATGTTTTTTATACTATCAGATATTCTATCTATTTCTTTTTTTATTTCATTTTTATAAAAAATCTCTATGCTTATTTTTTCATTATCAAACGATTCCTTTCCTGATATTTTTCCTTCCTGCAGTCCCCTTTGATAATATTCTTCTAAAAGTTCATCAGATATCGTATTAATATTTTCGTTCTCGATAAGCGGCGGAATATCGTCATTTTTCTTTGCACTGTCCGGCAAGACCCTATCGAAATCCTCCGCGTAGAGAATTCCAGAAGCATTATTGCCTCCTAAGAAATTGTGGACCATCAAAAAATCATCTCATTTCCAGGCTGTTCTTGATCAATCAGATCAATTTCGCCTCGGTCTACAAGATCTTTCGCAATCACAAGAATTTGGTTCTGTGCAGAATCAACATCTTTTACTCGCACAGGACCCAAATCTTCGATTTCATCCATAAGAATACGACCTGCACGCTCCGACATAGAAGCAAAAAACGCCTGTTTCAATTTATCGCTTGAACCTTTAAGGGCTAGCGGAAGGCTTTCCCGAGGTATCTGATTCAGCAATACTATTAAACTTTCACCAGAGATGTTTACGAGCTCTTCGAAAGTAAACATAAGATTTTTTACCTGATCAGCATCAGATTGACTCCGACCCTCCAGAGAATTCATAAACTTACCTTCAATACGTCTGTCAAAATTATTAAATATTTCTGCCATAACCTCATGGCTATTCCGATTTATTCCGCGCGGAATATTTGAAACAAATTCCGATCTTAGTGTTTTTTCAACGCTTTGAAGAATATTTTTCTGTATTGTTCCTGTTTTAAGCATTCTTACCATGATATCTAACGAAAATTCTTCGGGGAGAAGCACCAAAACCTTAGCCGCATGAGAAGGTTTGATCCGACTCAATATAACGGCAACAGTCTGTGGGTATTCATTTTTTAAATAATTTGCGAGAACTGTCTCTGATACATTACCAAGCTTATCCCACATTGTACGTCCAGCGGGCCCACGGATTTCTTCCATGATTGCTGCAGCACGATTAGCGGGGAGAGCATTTTTGAGAAGTTTTTCCGTACTTTCCAGATCTCCAACTATACCTTCAGCAGCCCCTAAACTCTGACTAAATTCGTGGCATACTTTTTCAACGGTATTTGACGAAACAATACCCAACTGAGCCATTACGGATGAAATCTCTCTAATTTCCTCTTCATGCATCTGCTCAAACAAACGAGAACAGTTTTCTTCGCCCAAGGCCATCATCAAAATCGCCACTTTTTGTACGCCGGAGACATTTTTTTCTATATTCATTGCTCTGCCACTCCTTCCTGAGAAGGAATTAACCACCCCCTTATCAAGGCAATACTTTCAGATGGATGAGTTTCCACAAGATCTACAACTTTCTGCACGGAAGAGGCTCTAATCAGTCCCTGTACTCCACTGACAGATACTGTTTCTTCATCATCTGGTTCACCATTTACATAAGCCGCCTCGAGCATTGGAGTTCTTGCTCTCTCGGATTGCTCAGGCAGATAAACAGCTCTCTGCGAAGAAAGATCGGCAGCCGGGGGGCGGGCTTCAGAAGCGGCAAAATTGAGCAATTTCCTCGAGTTGGATTCCCCAATCGGCCGAAGTAATGGGCGCACGACAAAAAACAGAACCATCGCCAGGCAGGCTGCGAACAATCCAAATCTTATCGCCTCCATCTGATTTGAATGGGTAAAAAACTTACTCCAGGCGGAAGTCTCTGGCTTCATTTCCATGTCCATATCCGCAAACTTCATAGACATTACGGTGACTACGTCACCTCTACTTTGATCGAAACCAATAGCGCTTCTTGTCAACGCAGTTATTCGTCCAAGTTCTTCCTGATTGCGCGGCTGCCATAATGCGTGTCCTTTTTCATCAGAATGGCTGATACCGTCGACCATGACGGCCATACTGATACGGGCAATGCGTGGCTGATCCTGAACCAGGGTCCGGACTGTCTTACTTATCTCATAGTTGTTCGTTTGTTCCTGCCGGTTGCTCTGACTGCCATTCTGCTGCTGTCCTGCATTGGCGTTCGGAAGATTATTGGACACCGTGGTGTTAGTAGAGCCTTGGGTATTGATGCTTTTTTCTGTCTTGGTCTGTTGCGACCGCAGAACCTGCTGATCGGGATCATAATTTTCCTGAGTTTCCCGAACATGATCATTATTCATGGTGACGTTGGCTTCTACACGCACGTGCCCAGGCCCCAATGAAGAGCCCAGCAGATCCTCAACTTCACGCGCGATCCGCTGTTCAATTAATTGCCGCTGTTCTTCCGCAGACTGACCACCGTTTGAGCTTCCTTCTCCCTGCTTGAGAAGAACATGACCGCGATTGTCGATCAGCGAGATATTGTGGGCGTCCAGCCCGGGGACCGCTGCGGAAACCAGGTTCACGACTGCTGCAATGCTTTCATCATCCAACCGACGCCCACTATCCATTGAAAGAAGGACGCTTGCCTGAGCATTCTGCTCGTCTGTTGAAAAAAGCTCTCTGTGACGCAGCACAAGATGCACCCTAGCATTCCGGACACCATGGATCAGACGGATTGAACGTTCCAATTCGCCCTCGAGTGCACGAGTTTCATTAATGGTTTGTTCGAATTGCGTGGCGGTAAAACTGTTGCCCTTGTCGAATATCTCGTATCCGACAGACCCACCTGATGGCAGGCCGCTTTGCGCCAGAAGTAATCTAGCACGTGCAACGTCATCATCAGGCACCATAATAATGCTACCCTGATCCTGAAGACGATATTTAATGTGGGCCTTTGTAAGCTGCTCTACTATTTCACCCGCTTCATGCGCTTCCAGATCGCGGTAGAGCAGACCATTTGTTGCGTTGACACCATGCAGAACAAGCACACCGAGCAGGACTAGCATCGCAGCGCCAACGCCACCAAGAGCAGCCAGACGGGGGAGCCCCAGCTGCTTGAGGTTTGCTAGAAGCGCTTTCATCGGCTGCTCTCTCTCCAGTTTTTCAGTGAATCGTCATCGTGGCGATTCCCTTTAGAAAAACCTTCCTGCACTGCCCACATGACCCCTTAACCCCTAAACCCAACTGACGATAATGCTGATTGTGGAGAAAAAAGGTTAACGCACGCCTAACAATGGGCATTATCAGTCACTAGAATCAGGTGGTCGAAAATCCGGTCAGATCGCTCATGTCAATGGTAGCATCGCCCATATCAATATTAACTCCCGTTGTTCCCTTTGAAACACTAGTAACAGTCCCCGTTATCGTGGTCGGAAGAGCAACGCTGGTACCATCAGTAGAGCTTCCCTCTACAGCAACTGTATAAGCGCCATCGCTCAACTGCGTACCACTGTTATTCTTACCGTTCCATGTCCAGGTATTTATTCCCGCTGACGCGTTGACTGTTTCGGATTTCACGACCGTACCCGTACTGTCCGTTACGGCAATCGCGACATCTTCTGCCTGCGGCGCGGTAAACGACAGGGATGCAGAACCGCTCTGAAGCGGCAAACTGGAACTGCTCGCAGTTGTCGTCTTGCCGATCAGGCTGACCGCTGAAGCCATCTGGTTATCCTGCGTCGCGGAAATCAGGCTGGTCAGATTTGTATTGGTCTCGACCTGCTGCTGAACACCAGCAAATTGAGCGAGTTCGGCCGTGAAGGAATCAGTGCTGGTTGGGTTACTGGGGTCCTGATGCTGCAACTGTGTTGTAAGCAGCGTGAGGAACTGGTTGAAATTTCCTCCCAGAGATGAGAGCGAGCTACTCGAACTGCTGGCACTCGTTGGAGTACTGGAAGAAGCAGCGGCTGCATTTGCCGCCGCATTGCTTTTCGCGGCGGCAATAGCCTGGCTTAGAAGCGACGTGCTGGCGGTCGTTGTACCAACTGAAGAAACCATGTTTCGAATCCTATGTTAGACGGTGAGATCGACAACGCCACGCAGAAACCGGCGTTCAGGGGCTGGAGTATCAGTCGCAGATGAGGTTTCCTTTGCGCCTCCTCCTGACTTGTTATTGCTTCCCTGCCGCTCATCCTGGGATGACATGCCCAGAAAAGAGGGTTGCGAAAGACTGATCTGGATATCCGGAGGGATGATGCTCTGCGAGGCAGTCACGGAAACGGAACTCTGCGCCAGACTTGCGAGCAATGTATCGCGGTCGTCTTTGAGAGACTGGTAGACTTTCGGATTGTCGGTATTGATGTGAATCCGCTGTTCCATGGCAATCGTTTCACCAATTTCCACATGGACTTTTTCGTGGTGACCGACATTCATTTCAATATGAGTTGTCGTTCTCCCGTTACTGTTCTTCTGATAGAGCAAAGGCTGCTGCTCGTCATGACGGGAGAGCTGTTCATTATTGTCCGCCGTCTCTGAAGCATTCTCTGACTGAGCGACATGAGACGCCTCGACGGCTGAATCGGTCGAGGTTTTCAACGCGGATACAGAGTCCAGTTGAAATACTGGAACGCTCTGTGCTGCAGTCGTCACATTCGAGACAATGCTTCCTTTTACTTCCACAATATCCTGTTTCTCTGCTGAAAAGATGGTCTCTTTTTGAGGGGATGCTTCGATCCCACCCGTTTCTGAATTTGACTGTGTGGTGTCAGCTAATGACGGATGGTCTTTCGGCGCCGCATCTTCTGCAGCAGAGACGTTCGATCCGGCAACAGGGATATTGTCCTGTGGGGATGCAGTTTCCGTTGAGTGACCATCAGCCGCGTCACCCCCCTCACCCTGCATCAGGGTAGGCTTTTCTGCCTTCTGCCTGTCAGCAGCCGAATATTTGTCACTGTTCTTCGGGACATTCGCTTGAGACGTCTTCTGGTGTCCATCCCCAACGTTTTTTTGAGACTGTCCCTTATGATCTGCCACGGCGCTCTTTTGAGCGGCAGAAGACGATACTGTATTCTTAGCGCTTATACTGACCTGCTTTGCAGAAATAAAATACGGCTGCGAGCTTGCTGCTTCGTGGCGCTTCGTGGCGGCAGCCATTTCAGAGCTGGTTTTTTGAAGCTGGGTTTGACTCTTCTCCCCGGGAGGAGATACCGCAGCCTTTATGACGCGCGGCTTTCCTGTTGAAGTTCTCTGGCTATCATCTGCATGCGCAGAGGTTTTTTGGTGCACATAGCTTGCCAGAAAATCGCGAAAACGCTCATTCGATGCCAGTTGGGTTTGCGGCAGAGTTTCGAGCCGTCCTGCCCCCGTTGTCGTTACAACTGCGGATGTCGTGACATGTGACAAAACTGTGTGCCTCCGGTTCCGCTAACAATGGGAAACCCGGAGAAACTGTTGGCACAGGAACAGTAAAGAAAGCGTTTAACAGCCCCAAAAGCATACGCGCTCGAGAAAAGCTTTTTTCAGGCTTTCTCGAGCGCGTTAGAGCACATGTCAGCAATTACAGAACTGAACGGCTCATCCCTTCAGAAACATGAAGCTGGGGACACCTTAGAACTCAGGGATGAATCGCATCATAAGCAGGGGATCCTGCAAAAGGTCCGCGCGGAATTGTGGGTGCGCTGGGGCATACAGGAGGGTTACCTTCCAGAGCGAACGCCTGCACTGTATGCGTCGTTGTAGAGACCAGACCTCTGACAGCCAGTCTCCGGTTCAACCGGACACCTGCCAGAAATTCCTCTGGCAGAATGATCGTGGTTCCATCGCGCAATTTCACGCCCGTAGGCGCGATGCCGGAGACAATCCCCTGCGTGACGGGCAGCGGCGTCATGTCATAGACGCAGGGAGCTGCCTCGGCTGCGGAGACGGACATAGCCAGGACAAAGCTAGCGAAAGCGAATTTTTTCAATGTCGGAAATGCCTCATGCCAGTGAATACCATGGCGATCCCGGCAGCATCTGCCGCATCGATCACCTCCTGATCACGAATGGAGCCGCCTGGCTGAATGACAGCCACAGCGCCCGCCGCAACAACGCTCTCAAGACCGTCAGCGAAAGGGAAGAAGGCGTCGGAAGCCGCAACCGAACCAGTCGTCAGAGGTGCGCCTTCTCCCGCTTCGTTCGCAGCGTCCTCGCTCTTGCGCGCGGCAATACGCGCGCTATCCACTCGGGACATCTGCCCGGCACCAATACCAACCGTTGCCCCGTTGCGGACATAGATGACAGCGTTTGACTTCACATGTTTTGCGACACGGAACGCAAACAGCAGGTCCTTCATTTCCTGAGCCGTCGGTGCGCGTTTAGTCACGACCTGCAGATCGGCTTCCGTCACACGACCCGCATCACGGGTCTGAGCCAAGAAACCGCCCGCAACGGAGCGGAACGCCAGCCCTTCTGCAGCCGGATCCGGCACGCCCTGCGTCAGCAGCAGACGCAGATTCTTCTTGCGCGACAGGACCTCGATCGCTTCCGCATCGGCATCCGGAGCCACGATCACTTCGGTGAAGATCTTGCTGATCCTCTGAGCTGTGGCACCATTCAGCGTCCGGTTGACTGCAACGATGCCGCCGAAGGCCGAGACAGGATCACAACGCAGAGCCGCGATCCAGGCCTGTTCCAGAGTGGTAGCAGAAGCCACGCCACACGGATTGGCATGCTTGACGATCACGACCGTCGGTTCGTCGAACTCGGCTACGGCTTCGAATGCAGCGTCCGTATCGTTGATGTTGTTGTAACTCAGGGCCTTGCCCTGAACCTGACGCGCACTTGCAACGCCCGGACGCTGACTGCCGTCACGATAGAAGGCGGCTTTCTGATGCGGGTTCTCGCCATAGCGCAGCAGATCATCGCGGGTGCCGCTCAGCGTCAGAACGGGAGGCAGGATCTCACCGGCCTGTTTAGCGAACCAGCGGGAAATCATGCTGTCATAGGCAGCCGTATGCGCATAGGCGGAAGCAGCGTAATCGCGGCGCTCCGTCAGAAGCGTGCCGCCCTGTTCCAGTGAGGCGACGACAGCCGCATACTGACGCGAATCCGTCAGGATCGTGACGTGATCGAAGTTCTTCGCAGCAGCGCGGATCATGGCCGGGCCGCCGATATCGATGTTCTCGATACAGTCCTCGTCCCCCGCCCCGGACGCGACGGTTGCGGCAAAAGGATAGAGGTTCACACAGACTAGGTCGATCGGCGCAATGCCATGTTCCGCCATCTGCGCGATATGTGTCGGTAGGTCGCGGCGTCCAAGGATGCCACCATGCACCTGTGGGACGAGGGTCTTGACCCGGCCGTCCAAAATTTCAGGAAAACCGGTATGCTCCGAGACATCTTTGACTGTCAGACCCGCTTCACGAAGGGTCTTCGCAGAACCTCCCGTCGAAAGCAGTTCCGCACCGTGGGCGGCGAGCGCACGCCCCAGTTCGATCAGTCCCGTTTTGTCAGAAACGGAGAGGAGGGCGCGACGGACGGGGAGTCGGGTCTCAGTCATGATGAGAATGAAATATCCTTCAAAACATGTCTGCGCAACCGAGCGTGATGCGCAGAGGGAGGAACATGACCCGGAACAGAGCCATTACCGGAAACTCCTGCCCAACCCAGAAGGCAGAGAATGGGCACAAGAAGCATGATTTCTCCGATCCCGCCAGTCCGGACATAAGGCCAGAGCGAGAGGCGCGAACGGCTGAGAGGCGCGAAGAGCTGACACCCGCCTGTCGGAAGGTCAGCCGCGATATGCGTCCCTGCCCCCAGCAGAAGCGCCCCCCAAGGGCCACGCAGGCTTTCGGGGCCCATCAAACCTTTCAGCACGGCCGCGGCCAAAAGCAACATCACCCCTGAATGCGTGAGACCACGATGACCAAAGGCCTTTGCCAGAAAACGGGAGAGGAATTTCAGTCGACTACCGAGCATGGAGCGTTCGGTATCGATGTCTGGCAAAAGACTGCCAAGCAGTCCCGTACAGACGGAGAGCGGTTCAGGCGACAAGATGTGCCAGCGCATTGCGCACAGCACGGCAAAGCCGCCAATCAGCAGATGGGAACGTCCGGTCACGCGCCCTATATGGTCTGCTTCGACGTGCCCCGCAAACCTTTTGTTCACAAAACGTTCACGGACGCCGCAACATTCTGACGGCATCCGCAAAACACTTCGAAAATCAGACCGTGAAGAGTGCCGCAGCCGTGGCGCGCTGACGGACCTTGTCCGCATCGAATGTGCCGGCCGTCACCCAGGACCCACCGACACAAGCTACGGACGGCAGCGCCAACCAGTCCGGTGCGCTCTCTTCCGTAATGCCGCCCGTAGGACAGAAGCGGATATTGCTACCGAAAACACTGGCCAAACTCTTGAGCGCAGGAATGCCGCCATTCGTCACGGCTGGGAAGAACTTGAAACGCGACAGACCCAGATCCAGACCACGCATGATGTCGCCCGCATTCGCCACACCCGGCAGGAACGGGACATCATGCTCGACCGACGCCTTTGCCAGCGCCTCGGTCAGACCGGGGCTGACGATGAAGCGTGCACCCGCCTTAACGGCACGGTCCATATCGGACGGATTCAACACCGTACCGGCACCTACCAGTGCGCCCGGTACTTTCGACATTTCTTCAATGACTTCAAGGGCGCAGGGGGTCCGCAGTGTAACTTCTAGCGTGGACAGTCCACCGGCCACCAGTGCTTCGGCCATAGGGCGGGCCTGCGCCACGTCATTGACCACCAGCACCGGCATGACCGGACAGCGGTTCATGACGGCGTCGAGTTTGGCAGTATCGATCATCAAAACTCTTCCTTAGTGAATGTCATTGCCAACGGCTTCGGTCACGCGATCCATCTGAGCCAGCATCGCGGATCCGCCGGCCTCGGCCGGATCATGCACCGAACGCATCAGCGCGAACAGTTCGCGGCCCGTTCCCAACGCCGGGAGCGGCGGAGAAACCGGCTTGCGGCTCTCCCACTCGGCGGCATCCACCAGAGCCTCGATCTGCCCCATTGCGGCGCAGACACGGATCATGTCGCCGTCTCGCACACGGGCGATCGGCCCCCCAACCTGCGCTTCGGGGCCAACGTGAATGGCTGCTGGCACCTTGCCGCTCGCGCCGGACATGCGTCCATCCGTCAGCAGAGCAACCTTAAATCCGCGATCCTGAAGAACACCCAGCGCCGGGGTCAGCTTGTGAAGCTCCGGCATACCATTGGCTTCTGGCCCCTGGAACCGGACGACCACAACAACATCGCGCTCCAGTTCACCGTTCTGATAGGCCGTGATGACGTCTTGCTGGTCCTGGAAAACCCGTGCCGGCGCTTCAACAGTCAGATGTTCGGGCGCAATAGCGCTGCTCTTGTAAATCGCGCGCCCTAGGTTACCAGTCATCAAGCGCATACCGCCATCTGGACGGAAAGGCGTAGCCACATCACGCAGGATATCGGTGTCCGTGGACGGCTTTGCGTGGCTGTAAACAAGCTCGTCGCCTTCAAGCGAGGCGCGACGGGCATAATCAGAGAAACCACCACGCGAGACCGTCAGGATGTCCTTGTGCAACATGCCGGCGCGCATCAGTTCAGCAATCACGGTCGGCATACCACCCACGCGGTTGAACGCGTTCACGTCCTCGGAACCGCTCGGATAAACACGGGTAATCAGCGGCACCGCGGACGACAGACGGCTGATGTCTTCCCAGTCGATCAGAATACCAGCGGCCCGGGCAATAGCCGGAAGATGGATCGAATGGTTGGTGGAACCACCCGTCGCCAACAGCCCAACGGCCGCGTTCACGATAGCCCTTTCATCCACGCAATGGGCGAGCGGACGGACATCCTCGCCGTTCAGACCGATTTCCGCGAGGCGATGAATCCCCGAGCGGGTCATAGCCTGACGCAGCTTTGTATTGGGGTTGATGAACGCCGAATCCGGCATCATCAGACCCATGATTTCGACCATCATCTGGTTCGTATTGGCCGTTCCATAGAACGTGCAGGTTCCCGCGCTGTGATAGGAGGCGTTTTCCGCTTCCATCAGTTCAGCCTGTCCGACCTTGCCCTGAACATAGAGCTGGCGGATGCGCTGCTTTTCTTTGTTCGGAAGGCCGGACGGCATCGGACCAGCCGGGATCAGCATGGTTGGCAGATGGCCAAAGCGCAGGGCGCCCATCAAAAGCCCCGGTACGATCTTGTCGCAGATCCCGAGCAGCGCCACACTTTCGAACATACCATGGCTCAGACCGACCGCCGTGGACATGGCAATCACGTCACGGGAGAACAGGGACAGCTCCATCCCCTCTTGCCCCTGCGTCACGCCGTCACACATGGCCGGCGCGCCGCCTGCAACCTGGGCCGTCGCGCCGACTTCGCGGGCAAACAGCTTGATCTGCTCAGGATAACGACCATAAGGCTGATGTGCCGAGAGCATATCATTATAGGTCGTAATTATGCCGATATTGGTGCCGGTGGGACGCATCAGTTCCGGCTTATCGGAGCTTGATGCTGCGATGGCATGAGCCAGATTCCCGCAGGCTAGCTTGGGCCGTAGCACACCTTTGGCACAATTGCGCTCCATCAGGGCGAGATACCGACGACGGGAGACTTTCGAACGCTCGATGATACGGGCAGTCACGCTCTCGACGACGGAATTCAGAGACATCTGGAAATACTCGCTACTCGGCTGATGCTTGCAATGCGTTCAGGAAAGGCCGACTTTCCGGCGCAAAGCACGGTATCGTGATTGAGCCATCGTACATACGGAAAGCCCTTCCCCAGAGCAAGCCATCCGCAAATGAAAACCTTAATATTCTCATTTTTATTTCAAGGAATCATTCCATATGGCATCTTAGTTCCAAAAATAACATCACCACAGCAACAATGCGAATGAGATGTGTTAATTCCGGTTTTCAGAAATCTCCTTCAGCCTCGCACAGAAATTGACGTACAAAACTAGAAGCGTCGACAAAAAAAACTGGAAAGACCTACTGTCACTAAATGATCGGTAATTTGCCCGATCTGTCCCCATGAAATACCCATAAGAGTCAGAAGCGAATATTCACGGAGACGATATCATGAAATTCATTCCCGCCATGGCTGCGATTTCAACCCTTCTCTGCGCAACACCCCTGGCCGGCGCCGCTTCACTTCACTCACATTGGGAGCAGTTCAAGGCACACCGGGCTTTTCATCACCTTTCCGCTGATGGTCAGCGCGCCTTTCAGGACATCATGAACGCCCGTGACATCCTGCAGACAGGCGGCAAGACCGAGGCGGCCATTCCGGCACTTTATGATGCCCAGAAGCGCCTCGCCGCTGCTGAAAAGGCTGACAAGAAGTTTCAGGCCGCCGAAAGCGATCTGCACCCCGCCCCGCAACACCCCGTGGCAACAAACCATCAGCCTGTTGTGGGACAAACCGACTGGCTTCCAGTTGGCGGTGAGTTCATCGTGAATGAAACTCTTGCTCCCGAAAAGAAGACGGCTATTGCCTCGGCCAATGCGCAGCTGAAATCCGGCAACACGGATCAGGCCGCTGAAACCATGAAGGTTGTCGGCGAAGATGCAGACTTCATTCTGGCGCTTGCTCCTATCACGCCGGTCCAAGGCGCAGTCTACCGTGCGACCGTGTTCACAGAAGGCCATCATCCGCAGGACGCTGTTGATGCGCTGACTCAGGCTCTGGATTCGGTGATCTTCGTCTCCGAAAGCGCTGTCGAATCACAGGCCCCGGCCACCGCGGCTCCGGCAGCTGCCACTAAGTAATCTTCAAGGGCCCAGCCCTCAGACAAAAAAAAGCGCTGCAGGCCAGACCTGCAGCGCTTTTTTTGCGCTGGCTCTTCAATATGCCTCAACTCCAAGCGGAGCCCTCTGCCGGAAGCAGAATCGTATTTTCCATGTTAACCAGCCCACTACCGATTTTCGGCGGCCATACACCCGTGGCCACGGCCTGCGCCCGGATTTCCAGACGGGCATTCATGTCCGCATACGGCCAGATATGCGCCAGCCGAGGCGTTCCCTCAATCGAGATCATCCCGCAAAGCAGCGGAGACAGCTCCAGACGGAGCGGAACCGCAGCGGCAAAAGCCTCTTCCACGTTTCCGACCTGTCCGAGCTTCAGATCGTAACAGCGCCATTCATAGAGGCTGCCGTGCTCCCCGGCCGGAAGCAGCGGGGAAATAATGCGCCAGCTTGTCACCGCAACATTCTGGACAGACTCTTCCGGAATAGCTGCAAGCACATCCGGACGCCCTTCCAGAAGAGCATTATAGGTATCTGCTGTTCGGAAAAGAACAACTCGGTTCAGGACACCGATCTCACTCACCCAAACGGCGAGCCCGTCACGCCCCGTGAGGGCAGAAACCACCTGCGGCATCTGTCCGATGCGGACATCGAGAACGATGGTTTCTGCGTAGCTCATGGGCTGTCTCCGGTTTATTTCCCTGCCTGCTGGGCAGCGACAAAATTTTCCAGCCAGTGGATCGTATAATCCCCCTTCTGAAAAGACGGGTCCGCCAGAATCTTCTGGTGCAGCGGAATAACCGTCTTCACACCGTCAACCACGCATTCATCCAGGGCCCGCTGCATACGGGCAATGGCTTCAGCGCGCGTGGGGGCATGCACGATCAGTTTGGCGATCATGCTGTCGTAGTAAGGCGGGATGCGATAACCAGCGTAAATCGCGCTGTCCATACGAACGCCCAATCCACCCGGAGCATGAAACACCTTGATCGTACCGGGGCTCGGCATGAAGGTTTCCGGGTCTTCCGCATTGATGCGGCACTCGATCGCATGACCGGACATCTTGATGTCCGACTGCGTGTACCCAAGCGGCTCACCAGAGGCGATCCGGATCTGCTCACGCACGAGATCCACGTTGCAGACCATCTCCGTCACCGGATGCTCGACCTGAAGACGCGTGTTCATCTCGATGAAGCAGAACTGGCCGTCCTGATACAGGAACTCCAGCGTGCCCGCATTGCGATAGCCCATGCGCGAAAGGGCCTCGGTCGCTGTGCGGCCAATTTCCTCACGTTCGGCGTCAGTCAGGGCCGGTGAACCGGCTTCTTCCAGCAGTTTCTGGTGACGGCGCTGGAGCGAACAGTCACGCTCTCCGAAATGCACGACATTGCCATGCGCATCGCCAAGAATCTGAAGCTCGATATGACGCGGACGGTTGAGATACTTTTCGAGATAGACCTCGTCATTGCCGAAAGCGGCACGGGCTTCGGCACGGGCGACCGACCAGGCTTCCTCGATGTCGTCCGCCGTCATCGCGACCTTCATCCCACGTCCGCCACCACCGGCAGCAGCCTTGATGAGGACCGGATAGCCGACCTTGTCCGCAACTTCACGCGCGGCCTGCAAGTCCGCCAGACCGCCATCGGACCCCGGCACCAGCGGCACGCCGAGCGCGCGCATGGTCGTCTTGGCGGCAATCTTGTCGCCCATCGTGCGGATATGCTCGGCGGTCGGACCGATGAAGACAAGACCGTGTTCTTCTACGGTCTCAGCAAATTCGGCATTTTCCGACAGAAAGCCATAGCCGGGATGAATGGCGTCTGCTCCCGTGATCATCGCAGCCGAAAGGATGGCGGCAACATTCAGATAGGAATCGCGCGCACTCGGCGGACCGATGCAGACGGCTTCGTCCGCAAGGCGCACATGCATCGCATCGGCGTCTGCCGTCGAATGCACGGCAACGGTTTTGATGCCCATCTCGCGGCAGGCGCGCTGGATCCGCAGCGCGATCTCACCCCGGTTGGCAATGAGGACCTTGGAAATCATTACTCGATGATCGCCAGAGCTTCGCCGAACTCGACCGGCTGACCGGATTCAACAAGGAACTTCGTCAGCGTACCGGCACGGGGGGCCTTGATCTGGTTGAAGGTCTTCATGGCTTCGATGAGCATGATCGTCTGACCCGCAGTCACCGTCTGGCCTTCGACGGCGAACGGCGGAGAGGCCGGATCGGGTGTCAGATAGGCAACACCAACCATTGGGCTCGGCACCATACCCGGGTGCTTGGCCGGATCAGCCGGAGCCGCAACAGCGGCGACAACAGCCGGGGCAGCGGGTGCCGCAGCGGCCTGAACCGGAGCAGCAGCCTGAACCACATTGACGTTGCGGGCCACGCGGATACGGCTGTCCGCTTCGGAAATCTCGATTTCGGTCAGGCCGGTCTGTGTCAGAATATCGGCCAATGCCCGGATGGCATCCTTGTCCACGAGCATACGGCTCATCCTTCGTCTTCGATCATGTCGGTTATTGCCTGAAGCGCGTGCGCATATCCCCTGACGCCGAGGCCACAGATCACGCCGATGGCGGCCTGCGAGACGTAAGTGTGATGACGGAACGGCTCCCTGCGATGAATATTGGAAATATGAACCTCGACCACTGGCAGCTCGACGGCCAGAAGCGCGTCGAGCAGGGCAATCGAGGTGTGTCCATAAGCTGCGGGATTGATCACGATTCCGTCTGCACGGCCGCGACATTCCTGAACCCAGGACACAAGCTCACCCTCTCCGTTCGTCTGGCGGAAATCAATGGCGACATCAAGCCGTTCGGCAGCCTGAATGCACACCTGCTCGACATCATCGAGCGTGGCGTGACCATAGATTCCGGGCTGTCGAAGACCCAGCATATTGAGATTCGGACCGTTGAGAACGGTGATCAGAGGGCGTTTCATCTGGCCGCGCGATAGCACTTTCGGAGCTGTCATGAAAGCGTCATTGCCCTATTGCTGCCGTCTTCAGGGTATCCAAAAAGGGACAGGGCCGCATTTTTGTGCTATCTGGTGCGATCTGAGCCCGCCCCGTCCACTGGAGAAGAACCTGATATAGTGCGCTTTGATCTGTCTGTCCTTCGCAATCCCTCACGTTGTATTCCCCTGCGCAGCATGACGTTCGCCGTGGCGCTTGCCGGGCTGGCCAGTCATCACGCTGCTCACGCGAGCGACGATTCTGCCGTGGTTGGAACGCCGAAGACGAGCTGGGCAGACTCCGTTCGGGCCGCACTTGCAAACCGTGCCCACCAGGCCGCTCACGTCTGGTCCCAGCATGGCATGGCGAGCTGGTATGGACGGCATTTTCATGGACGACGCACGGCCAGCGGGACGACATTCAACACCAACGATCTGACAGCAGCGCACCCTTCCCTGCCTCTCGGCACGAAGCTTCTCGTGACATCGCAGGATACGGGACGCTCCGTCGTAGTGACGGTCAATGACCGTGGGCCTTTCAACAGCCGCATCATTGACCTGTCCCATGCCGCTGCTGCAAAGATCGGCATGCTCGGCGCAGGCACGGCCCATGTCACAATTGCGAAGATGACGGATATTGCGCCGCCCCTGCATCCCGCCACGGAGCCGGAAGTAGCCGAGGCCGATCCGTCGGACACGAGCGCACAGGCCATTCAGGCGGCGGGAACCAGCATCGCCCCCGTCTCACAGGGCAGCGACACACACCGTACGCCGCACCACCACTGATCTTTACGGCTGCCTGACCTTACTGTCAGGCAGCTCCGGGCTGAGGAGGCACTTCCTGACTCTGACCGGCCCGGGCTTCGAGGCTGGCATTCAACTCCGCCCCGAACAGCACCACATACGCGCTCACGAAAAGCCACATCATGATGGCAGCCACGGCACCAAGTGGCCCGTAGGTTGCGCCGTAGCTCGCGAAATGCGCGACATACCATGAGAAACCCAGCGACGTGATGACCCACAGGATGGTCGCGAGTGCCGAACCCGGAAAAATCCAGCGCCACTGTGTATGCACGCGGCAGGGGGCAAAGCGGTAGAGCAGCGTCACGGCGATAAAAACAAACAGCAGCATCAACAGCGGTGCAAGCGTGTGCACGACCATCGGCGCGCCGTAAGAGAGCAGCAGATCAACCGGAAATGGCGGATCGCTCAGGAAACTGACATGACGCGGCAGGTAATCCACCAGTGCCGGTGCAGCCACCATCAGGGCCAGTGTCAGCGCAGCCCCCAGAATGGCCGTCAACGTAGTGGATAGTGCGATGGCCTGGAACTTCAGGAAGCTCCTGGTTTCCTGCGCATTATAAGCCATGTTGAGCGCGGAAAGGACCGACTTCGTGCTTGCCGAAGCCGACCACAGGGCGACTGCGAGCGAGAAGATCAGCCCGATCGTTAGCGACGAATGAGGCTGGGAAATCAGTTCGTGAATCCGATCCCCGATCAGAGTGTAAGCTGAGGGCGGCAGGAGATCGCGGAGGACTTCGAGCTGCGGCTCAACTGTCTGCAGGTCAAACGCCAGACCATATAGGGAAATCAGGCTGGAAATGGCCGGAAAAAGGGAGAGCGTGGCGTAAAAGGCGCATCCCGCAGCCGACAGCGATGTCTGGCTTGAGCCC
This sequence comes from Gluconobacter sphaericus, assembly GCF_016757795.1. Classification (GTDB taxonomy): domain Bacteria; phylum Pseudomonadota; class Alphaproteobacteria; order Acetobacterales; family Acetobacteraceae; genus Gluconobacter; species Gluconobacter sphaericus. The sequence continues at coordinate 535,417 of NZ_CP068419.1, forward strand.
ACTTCAGCAAACAGATGCTTCGCGATGACGCGCCAGGCCGCATGATGTAGCCGGTCCGGAGACGATGCGGCATCCGAATCAGTCGTGCCTGCTACAGCAGATTCGGGTCCGGATTCCGAAGGTACGGCATGTTCCGACCCGGTTCGGGAGCCGGAGAGAGGCGCAGATTCGGGTGTCAAGCTCACGCAGGGTGTCCTCGGCAGTTTCCTGTTAGGGCAGCAGTCTTGGCATCTTTGCCGCTATTTACCGGACTGTCCGTAACGAACGTCCATATTGAACGACATGAGCCAGTACAGACGCGGAAGATGCCTTCAGCGTTCCGAATTCGCCCTGATTCAATTCACCAATATTGGCAAAACCATCACAATGCAAAATTATCGGTTGCGTGACAGGCGATTTGGTCTCATATCCCGCCCTCACGCAGCAACGCACGTGCCACTGGCCCACTCGAGGTTACGCAACGACGTCAAGCGTTCTGGCCTTCAGGAATCCACCCTTTACGGATTCCCGCTATTCGCCGGTCCGTTCGACCGTTTCGCAACATACTCGCAGGGCGATATCGTTCCCTGACGAGTCCGGTTCTGGGAATTGAGTGTCATGACTCCCAAAATCACCCGCTTCCTTGCCGAGCAACAGCCGGCAACCCCTTGCCTCGTCGTCGATCTCGACGTCGTCGGGGCGCATTACCGTGCCCTGCACGATGCGCTCCCGGAAGCAAAAATCTATTACGCCATCAAGGCCAACCCGGCCCCGGCCATCCTTGACCGCCTCGTTGCCCTGGGCTCGTCCTTCGACGTCGCATCCCCTGCGGAAATCAGGATGTGTCTGAATGCCGGCGCAACCCCGGACAGGATTTCCTACGGCAACACACTGAAGAAAGCCGAATGGATCCGCGAAGCGCATGATCTGGGCATCAGCCTGTTCGTTTTCGACAGCATCGAAGAACTGGAGAAGCTTTCCAAGCATGCTCCTGGCGCGCGCGTTTTCTGCCGCCTGGCTGTCGAGAACGAAGGCGCGGACTGGCCCCTGTCGCGCAAGTTCGGCACCACGCTGAGTAACGCTCGCACGCTGATGCTGCGCGCCCGTGAACTGGGCCTGAAGCCTTACGGCCTGTCCTTCCATGTCGGGAGCCAACAGACGGGCGTTGCCGCTTATGATCATGCGATCGCCAAAGCTGCCGCCCTGTACCATGACCTGCGAGCGCAGGGCGTAGACCTTCAGATGCTCAATCTGGGTGGTGGTTTTCCGACGCATTACTGCGAGAACGTACCCTCCGTTCAGGATTTCGCCGACACGATTCATGCGTCCCTCAAGACGCATTTCCCGGACGGTGCGCCTGAAATCCTGCTCGAGCCAGGCCGCTACATGGTCGGACAGTCCGGCATAGTGTCGAGCGAGGTCATCCTCGTCAGCCGTCGCGGCGGTGCCGTGACCGATCCGCGCTGGGTCTATCTTGATATCGGGCGCTTCGGTGGCCTGGCCGAAACTGAAGGTGAAGCCATCCGCTACATTTTCCGCACATCCCGCGATTCCGACGACACCAGCCGCTCCCCCTGCGTAGTCGCCGGCCCAAGCTGTGACGGCGTGGACATCATGTACGAGAAGAACCGCATCCCTCTGCCAGACTCTCTGGAGTGTGGGGACCGCGTCGAGATCCTCGCCACGGGCGCGTATGTCTCGACCTACTGCTCCATCGGCTTCAACGGCTTCCCGCCGTTGACCGAATACTACATCTGAAAACAGCCCCTCCGGACCAGCCGAGGTCCGGAGCATGTTCCCTTTGTCTGTCTCTCTAGACGCAGGCATGAAGCCTGCCGATATGGGACAGACAGATATTCCTGTCTGTCCTCCAAGGGAAGGGTTTTTCATGAAACCCAGCGCACGCAACCAGCTCAAGGGCCGGATCACAAACATTCTCAGGGGCGCGACGACGTCCCACATCACCATCGATGTCAACAGCACGCTCATCACAAGCGTCATGATCGGCGTAGATTGAATGTTCAGGAAACGTTTCAGGAGCCTCAGCTCCTGAAAGATGCTTCCAGCCCGGATTGATATCCCAGCGCAGACAACAGATCATCTGCAGAAATTTCGAGGTTCACGCAGGCTAGCCAGCAGAACCCGACCACTCCGACAGCCAGCAATAGCAAACAGACCGTCATGTGTTCCAGCTCCTCAAGCCTTGGACGCTGCGGTTCTGCCCCGTTCCGGGTGGGGCGTCCGCTCAGCGACATCATCAGTGCATCACCCGGCTGGCGTCATGCGACATACCAGCATGTAAAGGCCCGCTATCCTGTGGCCACAGAACCCGCATCCGAGACGGACTGACCGACCGCCAGCGGTTGATCGAAGACAGCGCCCCTCCCCCCGAAATCGTGGTCTCGTCTTTCAGCAGTTTTTTGGGCAGCCAGTGCCCCGCTCCCGCAAGACAATCCGCCAGCAGGGTCAGCGCCGTGGCCAGGCAACCCTGGACAAACCTGTCCGGAAAAATTTCAGCCAGAAGCACGAAAACTTCGCGCTGCCCCTCGTTCTGGGCAGCGATGATCCCGCGCAGGAAGCGTTCCTCCAGCGCGGTCAGAGACTGCATGCCCGGTGCATTCACCGCAAGCCGCGGCTGATCCGCGACCTCCAGAAGATGGGTGGCGTCCGCAAAGGCTCCTTCCGCGGCATCCAGGGCCGAACGGAAACAGGCGGGAAACAGACCGTCGGTCGTTTTCGTCTCGGGGCAGCTTGGCAAACGGTAATGGCTGATGAGGCAGCGGATACTCCACAGCGCGAGGCGTTCACAGCAGCAGAGGTCGGATAGAGAAAGCGACAGCCGTGTCATGGAAAAACTCCGAATCAGCAGAACCGGAGTCATCCTAATTGAGAATGATTTGCAATTACAACTTAAAAACGCTCTGCAAGGCATAAAGATACGACCCTGCGGAAACGCTCAATCAGTGATGATGGTGGCCGCAACTTCCATGATCGTGCTCGTGGTCATGCGCCCCGGCCTCCGACGCGCGGGGAGCAGTCTGGCAGTGATGGCACGCCACCCATTCGGCATCGCCATCCAGATAATGCTCTTTCTTCCAGACAGGTACCCGATGTTTGATCTCGTCGATAATGTAGCGACAGGCCCGGAACGCGGCATCCCGGTGCGGTGCCGAGACCCCGATCCAGACGGCAACATCCCCGACCTTCAGGCTACCCGTCCGATGCATAGCCACGGCCTGGCTGATCTCAAAACGCTCCAGCGCCTCGGCTACGATCCGTTCCCCTTCAAGCTGGGCCAGCGCCTCATAGGATTCGTATTCCAGACCATCGACCGGACGACCTTCGTTCCTGTTACGGACCCAGCCTTCAAAGGTGCAGAACCCACCTGCCTCGGCCAGATGCAGATCCTCACGTAACATGCTCAGATCCACGGGCGCGGACGCCATGCGAAAGCGGCTCATCCGCCCGTCACCGGCGGGATAAACACAATATGGTCCCCGTCCTTCAAAACCTGCGTCCAAGGAGCGAAATCACCGTTGATCGCCACACGAAGTGTCGAGGCCTCGAACGGAAAGGCGTATTTTTCACGCAGTTCCTCGTAAAGGGGTCCCACGGTCGCGAATGCTGTTTCGAGCGATTGCTCCCGTGTTCCAGCCAGCTCCCGGAGCTGTGCGAAATATTCCAGTGTCAGGCGAATCATCGGCCCTCCCGGCAGATCCTTCAGGCGCCGGGTCGCATCTTCGCGTTCTTCCGGCGTGTTGATGTTATCGAGTGCGCCACGCTTATGCGGCTCCAGCAGCTTCGTCGGGCTGTTGATCAGCAGCTTACGCGGACAGATGCGCCCACTCGCGACCTGCTGCTCCAGAAGATCAAGCGCTTCTGGCTCCCAGATGGCGCAGAGCGGTTCGGGCAGACCGTCATGTTCGCTGCGGTAGGAGACGGCGACATGCTCCCCGTTCCGAGCGGTGATCAGGGTGTCGAGCGTACCGCGATCCAGCATCGGCAGGTCGCAGGCCAAAACCAGCCAGGCCACATCCGGATAAGCCCGATGCGCCGACAACAGCCCCGCCGCCGGTCCATCAGCATCCACCGTATCAACGATCTGCGAAAAGCTGGACCGCAGCGGATCGGACGTCTGACCCGGTCTCACTGAAACAAAACACCGCTCCACCACAGGCGTCAGAACTTCAAACGCCACCTGAAGCTGTGGCTTGCCGTGATAGTCGAGTGCGGCCTTGTCCGTTCCCATGCGTTTGCTGGCACCGCCCGCAAGAATCAGGCCGTAAAGTGGTGTCATGATTCAATCCGCTGAAAGTCGCGCTTGCCGCCGGCTTTGCCCATCAACCGGACCTCGCGGATGACCATGTCATGGGACATGGCCTTGCACATGTCGTAGATCGTGAGCGCTGCTACAGAGGCCCCGGTCAGCGCTTCCATTTCTACACCCGTTCGCCCCTTGCACGAGACCCGGCAGTCGATCACCGCTTCATCGCCTTCGACCGTAATGTCCACCCGACAACCACTGAGCGACAGTGGATGACACAACGGAATGAGCTGCGACGTCGATTTCACACCCATGACGCCCGCAATCTGTGCCACCGTCAGCACCGCCCCCTTGGCGGTCATGAACCCGGCATCCGACAAGGTCCGCGCCATCTCAGATGGGAAAACCAGACGCGCCTGGGCATGAGCACTGCGTTCGGTCACATCCTTGCCACTGATATCGACCATGCGCGGGTCTTCGCCGCGCTCATTGACATGAGTGAGCGTCTTCATCGTCTTCGATCTCCCGGTCTGGTCACCGAATTCTGGCCACCGATTTTAGCCACCGATATAGTTCATCTCGATGCGGCGTCGTGCGGGCGCATCCGAAAAGGCGGCCCGCTCTTCACTATACCTGTCCGTCCTCTGGCGCCACACCCCGGCCAGTAGATCCCGCAGGGCTGCGTCTTCCGCATTGCTGCGCAGAAGCGTGCGGAGATCAGTCCCTTCCGCGGCAAACAGGCAGGTATAAAGCTGCCCTTCCGATGACAAACGCGCACGAGAGCAGTCTCCGCAAAACGGTGCAGTCACAGAGGAAATGAAGCCGACTTCCCCAGCCCCGTCGCAATAGCGATACCGCTGGGCCACTTCCCCCCGATAATGCGCATCCACGGGCTCAAGCGGCCAGCGAACGTCAATGCGCTCACGCAGTTCACGCGACGGCACCACTTCGGCGCGCTCCCAGTGGTTGCGCGTCCCGACATCCATATATTCGATGAACCGCAGCACAACGCCGCTATACCGGAAGCGTTCGGCCAGAGCCTCGACACCTGCATCGTTCAGACCACGCTGGACGACGGTATTGAGCTTCACACCTCCGGAAAATCCGGCCTGTGCGGCGCTGTCGATCGCATCCAGAACCGGCTCAAGCTGCGCCCGGCCTCCGCTCATTCGCGCAAAGACCGCCGGATCGAGACTGTCTAGGCTGACCGTCACGCGGTTCAGCCCGGCCTCTTTAAGATCCCGGACATGTCGCTCCAGCAGAACTCCATTCGTAGTCAGGGCAATGTCTTCCACGCCTTCAATGGACGCCAGACGCGCTATGAGTTCCGGCAGCTTCGGACGCAACAGCGGTTCCCCACCCGTCAGGCGCAGCTTGCGAACACCGAGCGAGACCGCCACCCGTGCCACACGCTCAATCTCATCGAAGCTCAGGCGCTCTTTCGGTTCCAGAAAGCGGAAATGCTCGTGATAAGTCGCTTCCGGCATACAGTAGGGGCAGCGGAAATTGCAGCGGTCCATGACGGAAATCCGCAGATCATGCAGCGGACGGCTGAAGCGATCAGTCAGAGCAGGCGTCGGGTTACCAGCCATGAAACATCGCAGCTGTTCCGCGTGACGCCACACCTTCGCCGAACGGCAGTTCTACAAATCCGTCCGTAGAGGCGAGGAAGCTGAAATCCCCGGAGGTCGGCATCGGGCATGGCGTTGCCAGTGCCTGACCTGCCGCGTCGTGACGGATCTTTACTGGCAGGAAACGGGTGAGCGTCGGGATAAGATCAACTTCCGCATCGAGCATGACCATGTAAGGCTCGGGACGACATAGCCCCTGCCCCGCCAGAAGCATGGGCATGACATACCGCACGCCACAGGTCGTGGCGGACACCGGATTTCCCGGCAGACCGAACACGCGCTGTCCTTCAGGGCCGACGCCGAACCAAAGCGGCTTGCCCGGACGCTGCGCCACCTTGTGAAAGACCCGCTCCACCCCGATTTTCGACAGTGCTTTGGGGACATGATCAAATGCCCCCATCGACACACCGCCACTCAGGATCAGGACGTCATGACGCGAGAGCTGTTCGCGCAGGGCCACGACTGTCTCCGCGAGATCATCGGGCACAACGGACCGCTCGATGCAGTTGAACCCGCGTGATAGCAGAGCACCCGTCAGAGCATATTCGTTGGAACGCCGGATTTCCCAGTCCCGCACAGGGGCGCTGACATCCACAAGTTCGTCGCCCGTTGCCACAATCCCGATAGACGGAATCCGCGATACGCTGACCTGCGCATGGCCATTTCCCGCCAGAACCGCAAGCGCGGGGCCATCCAAACGGCACCCAGGGGCTAGAAGCTCCGTTCCCGTCGTACAGTCGGAACCCCGCCGATGGACGAACTGGCCCTTGCACGGCTCGTATCCCTCTTGAAAGCAGATCAGTCGGCCTTCACGAACTAGACGTTCGACCGGAACGACTGTGTCCGCACCTTCAGGCAGCACAGCCCCTGTCATAACTTCGAGGCAGACATGCCCCTCCGGCAATATCTGACCGGGCGCACCGGCCCGCTGGATTCCGTGCGACACCAACGTTGGACCACTACCGTGGCGGAAGGCAATGCCGTCCATCATTACACGGTCATAAGGCGGCTGGGCGCGTTCGGCGCGGATTGTCTGCTGGAGGATACGCCCGGCTGCCATCGTCAGATCAACCGCTTCGGTCCCGACGCTGCCGGCATAATCCAGCACAAGCTCCATGGCCCGTGTAACGCTCAGGAGTTCACTCATTTCCGCTCCGGTCACTGCCGTGTCTATTCAGCTGGCTAAAATGCCGACGATGTATTCTCTGCCGATATAGACCTCATGGTCTACGGATCAACAGTCTGAAGGTGAAAGGGTATGTCATAATCGACTTTAGCGTTACCCTTATGCCACCAAAGAGCATCAGGACCCCTCCATGACGGCCGCGGCACAGTTTTCTCCCCTTCCCCAGTGGCCACTTTATGGCCTGACAGACGACCTGTTTCCCACATTGGAACGCTGGTCCGCCGAAGGGAAACGCGCCGCCTTGGCAACGCTGGTCAGCATCACTGGCTCCTCCCCGCGTCCGCTGGGAAGCGAAATGGCGATCTGCGAGGACGGAGAGGTTCAGGGCTATGTATCCGGCGGCTGCGTGGAAGCGGCCGTGCGCGCAGAGGCGCTGGAGTGCCTGAAAGACGGACAGCCACGGATGCTGGATTATGGCGCGGGCAGTCCAATTCTGGACATCCAGCTCACCTGCGGCGGCCGCATCGGAATTTTCGTGCGAGCAGTGCCAGACCTTCCTGCTCATGTCACAGCTCTCCGGGCGACCCGAGAGAAGCGCAGCCCGATCACGCTCCTGACCGATCTCGACACAGGCCACATGCGGTTCTGCGACGAGACACACCCCACTGGAAACGAGGCCGGTCGCTTCTTTCGCCAGTATCTGCCGCCCCTGCGTCTGATCCTCTCTGGCGGGGATCCCATTACGCTTGCGCTCCTGAGCCTGTCCGGTCTCATGGGACTCGAGACCATCCTGCTTCGGCCTTACGGCCCTCCCGAACTGCCGCCCGGCCTCTCGCCAGCACACTATATCCGCGGCAGTCTGGATGCCGCCCTTTCCACGCTCGTTCTTGATCGATGGACGGCCGTCTACAGCCTGACGCACGACGCTCTTTCGGACCTGACGCTTACGGCCCATGCCCTGAAATCCGAGGCATTCTGCGTCAGCATCCTCGGAAGCCGGCGCAAGATTCCGGGCCGGCTTGAGGCCCTCAGGGCAGCCGGGGTCCCGGAAAATGCATTCAACCGGCTCCACCTGCCGGCGGGACTTGAGATCGGCGCCCGGACCCCAATGGAAATCGCGCTCTCCATCCTGACCCAGATGATCGCGACCCGTCCCCGATGAAACGTCATTCTGCCCTTCTTCTGGCCGCAGGAGGAAGTACCCGCCTCGGCCGCCCCAAACAGATTCTGAACATCGGTGGCGTCCCTCTGGTACGACATGTCGCCCAGCTTCTGCTCGCAACACGACCAGAGCACCTTGTCGTCGTGACTGGCGGCGCTGAAGCCACGATAAAACCAACCCTTGCGGGTCTTGATGTCGTTTTGGTGCAGAATGAAGACTGGCAGACCGGCATGGCGTCATCGCTCAGATGCGGTTATCAAGCGCTCACCGGGAGCAGCCTCCCGCTCCTGATCACTGGCACGGATCAGCCCCGCCTGACCGAACAGCATCTTCATAGTCTGCTGGAACAGGACGCCGGCGGGAAAGATGTCATCATGTCTTATGGCGAAGACGGACAGGGCATTCCGGTGCTGCTGAGCCCAACAACACAACAGCATATTCAGGATCTGCAAGGCGATACCGGCCTGCGACAACTCTGGAAGAACACGCAAACTGCACCGATCTGCGTCTGCGCACCTGAACTCGGCTTCGATATAGACACGCCGGAACAGCTGGATGCTGCGCTTCATGCCGGCTGGATCGATCGGGACTGAAAAGCCGAGTTCTTCACGAACCCGGCTGACAGGTATCAGGAAATGCGGTGGATCCAGCCATGGACGTCGTTCGTCCGGCCACCTTGCACATCCGTCAGGGTCTTCTTGAGCTGCTGCGAGACCGGGCCGGGCGTCTTGCCGTCACCAAACACGGCTTCGCCCGTCGGACGCACGAATTTTCCGATCGGAGAAAGAACCGCCGCCGTACCGCAGGCAAAGGCTTCCGTGTACTTGCCTGAAGCTGCCCCCGAAAAAAGCTCGTCGATATCGATCGGCTCTTCCAGCACCTCGATCCCCTGATCGGCCGCAAGCTGGATGAGGCTGTTTCGGGTAATGCCCCGCAGGATAGTGCCACCCAGCGGCGGAGTGACAATCTTGCCGTCTTTACGGACGAACATCACGTTCATGCCGCCCATTTCCTCGACGAAGCGACGCTCACGCGCATCAAGGAACAGGACCTGATCGCAGCCCTTTTCCTTGGCTTCGGCCTGGGCGATCAGGCTGCCGGCATAGTTGCCGCCACACTTGGCTTCACCCGTACCGCCGATCGCAGCCCGCGTATAGTTTTCGGACACCCACACGGATACACAACCGGAACCGAAATAGGCTCCGACCGGACAGGCGATGACAATGAACAGATATTCGTTCGCCGGCTTCACCCCGAGGAAGACTTCATTGGAAATCATGAACGGACGCAGATAGAGGCTCTGCCCCTCTCCCGATGGCACCCAGTCCTGATCCACACGCACCAGTTCATCAACGGCCTGCACGAACAGGTCTTCTGGCAGTTCAGCCATGCCCATGCGGCGAGCAGATTCGGCAAAACGCGCTGCATTGGCCTCGGGGCGGAAGGTAGCGACATGGCCGTCCTTTTCGCGATAGGCCTTCATGCCCTCGAAGATCTCCTGCCCATAATGCAGGACTGTCGAGGCCGGATCGATGCTCAGAGGGCGGCGCGGTGTGATTTTCGCATCATGCCAGCCCTTGTCCGCGGAATAGCGGATGATGGCCATGTGATCGGTAAAAATACGCCCGAAAGCCGGGTTGGCGAGCAGTTCGGTCCGCTTGATAGGGTCAGTCGGGGTTTCGGTCTTTTCAATGATGAAGGACGTCATAGGAAAATATCTTCCGAAGATTCTGGTCTCAAAAACAGCGCCTGCACTCTGCCATACCTACATCGCGGTGGCGATATGGAAAGTTTGTTTCGTTTTAAATTTATTTATTGAAATTTAAATTCTATTCGATGGTAATTTTCAGTTTTTTATTCAAAATCGGACTCATATCTTCCGAAATCAGCCACAAAAAAACCCGGCCATTTCTGACCGGGTTTTTCGTCGTTCGGAAAGGCTGAGAAAATCAGCGCTTCGAGAATTGGAAGGAACGACGTGCCTTCGCACGGCCGTACTTCTTACGCTCGACGATACGACTGTCACGCGTCAGGAAGCCAGCAGCCTTCAGAATGCCGCGCAGGCTCGGCTCGTAATACGTCAGTGCACGGGAGATACCGTGACGGACGGCACCAGCCTGACCGGACAGACCACCACCAGCGACCGTGCAGTACACGTCAAACTGGTTGTAGCGATCGGAAATCAGGAACGGCTGCGTGAGGAGCATACGCAGAACCGGACGGGCAAAATACGTCGTGACCGGACGGCCGTTGACGATGATGTCACCCTTGCCAGGCTTGATCCACACGCGGGCCACGGCGTCCTTACGACGACCGGTTGCGTAAGAACGGCCCTGGGCATCACGCTTGACTTCGTGAACCGGGGCAGCGTTGGAGGTAACGGCAGGAGCAACGCTCGCAAGGTCCTGCAGCGTGCCGGTGCGCTCTTGGGTCTCGGACATGATACAGGCCTTACGACTCGTGGGTTACGGTGTTTTTGCGGTTCATCGCAGCAACGTCCAGCTTGACGGGCTTCTGGCCGTCATGCGGGTGCTCGGAACCGGCATAGACATACAGGTGCTTCATCTGGGCGCGCTGCAGAGGACCACGGGTGATCATGCGCTCGACGGCCTTTTCAACAACTTCACCCGGGTTCTTGCCCGTGAGACGCTGCGTAATGGTGCGCTCCTTGATACCGCCCGGGTGACCCGTGTGGTAGTGGAACAGCTTCTGGCCAACCTTGTTACCCGTCAGCACAACCTTCTCGGCGTTGATGACGACGATGTTGTCGCCGCAATCAACGTGCGGGGTGAACTGCGGCTTGTGCTTTCCGCGCAGACGGGTGGCGATGATGGTGGCGAGACGGCCGAGAACGAGCCCTTCGGCGTCGATCAGCACCCAGTTCTTCGTCACCTCCGCTGGCTTCAGCGAACGTGTGGTCTTCATTAGTGACATTCCAGCTTGGGGCACGACCCTCAGGCCGCACCGTGGATGGCGCTTGCAGTAAAAAACGTGCCCGAAAGCACTCTCTTCTACCGACAAAGCGGATCAGGTGGGGCCTTATTGCCGTCTCCGAGGCGCGCGTCAAGCCCCGTTCACACATTGAATTATGGGATTCGCAGGAGTTTTCCGCCATTCTCAGCTATATGGTATCCCATTACCGCAACAAAAACGACGTCTGCATTGCCCCATGTCGCGACAATGGTATCCTGCCCCAACACAGACCGTTCGCGCCCGACGCCTATACGGGGCCGTTTCAGACAGGAACATCAACGTGAAAAGACCCTGGCTCACGGCGAGCCTGATTTCGGTAACGGCCGTGATCGGCATGGCCGGCGTTCACCACGAAGCCCACATGCAGCTGGTCCGTGGCCTTTCAAGCTTCCGCGCCGCGCTCCCTCCCGGAACGACGTTTACTTATGGAAGTGCGCACCCGGCCATTCTCTCGCTGGGCGCAACCCTGACCGACATCACCCTGCGGGATGGCTCACTCACCTTGCGCGCCTCTCGGATGCGGCTGGGCCATCCCCGCCCGACGCCGGATGGTGGCCTCTCCATCCACTCCGTCGAAGTCCGCGAACCATTCCTTCAGACGCCGACACAGATCATCCATGGCAGCACGCTCAGCCTGCGCCAGCTGGTTCTGCCCCCTTCCCGACCCGCAGCGGAAGGCCATTCCCGAATCGATCCGGCACATATTGCCTTGGCACACGGACAGATCGAACAGCTTTCGGTCCAGAACCTTGTCCCGTCGCCCTCACCCGGCCCGATCAATGTGCACAGCCTGTTCTCTGCTCGTCTCACGCTGGACAACTACGGCCCCGCCCTCGTCACGACGCTCCGCGCCGTAGGGTCGACCATCGCATACGAACGGACCATTCACGCCCCTGGTCAGGGGCCACAGCTTGTCAGCGGACAGGCCAGCCTGGAGCGGCTGGACCTGAAGCAGAAGGATCTCGCCGCCCAGGTTGCAGCCCTGTGGGACCACCATCCCCTACCGCCGCACATGCCCCCACCCGAGAGTTTTGCGGCCCGCAATTTCAGACTGAGCATGACATCAGGCACAATCCAGCTCGATGAACTACACGGAACGGGAACGCTGGAAAACCAGACCGCGACCATGACGCAGGACCTGAAGGGCTTTCATTTCCAAAGCAACGAGAAGCTGCCCTTCCCGATCAACGGCGCCGGCTCGACCGCCCATTCTGTTCAGGTCTCGAATCTGGACGATCACACGTCCCAAACCGACGCATTCCTTACGGTTCCGGGTTTCATGACTCTGACGGCCAGTGCCCGAACCGTTCAGACGGATTTTGCGCAAGGCCATTCTTCACCGCAGCAGATGCTCCAGTCAACGGCCCTGCAGAACGTGACCTTGTCGCTGAAGGGCGACAAGCTTCTTGATACCGGTTTCGTCCTCTCCGCCCGGCAGGCCGGGAATGGCATGACGGCGGACCTGCTCCGCCAGCAGGCTGCGCAGGTCCTACAAACAGCCCTTTCCGTCAATCCGGCGCTGAGTGCGATCCCGGATTATATCGCCAATCCAGCTGGCCGCACCCTAACGGTAACCTATACTTCCGAAACGCCCGTCTCCCTTCGGGTCCTCAATGACGCCTTTTCTTCCCCGGCTTCAATGCTGACATTTCTCGCTTCTCCCGACCTGAAAGCTTCCGCGCGATGACGACCGGAAACATCCCAGGCCCCCCATCACCCGCAAAAGGTCCGATCTGCATCATCGGCGCCAGCGGGCGCTCAGGGGCCGCGCTCTGCCGGGTCCTTCTGGCTGAAGGCCAGAAGATCATTGCCGTCGTACGCAGCCAGGGCAACCTCCCGCCCGACATCGCCGAAGCCTGTCAGGCCGTACGAATCGCAGACCTTACGGACAGCGCCACGCTGACTCTGGCGTTCGAAGATGCGGCGGTTATCATCAACACTGCCCATGCACGCCACTTGCCCGCCATTCTGGCTGCTACGAAAGCCCCTATCGTAGCACTGGGCAGCACACGCAAATTCACGCACTGGCCCGACGATCACGGACGGGGTGTTCTCGCGGGCGAAGCGGCCCTCAAGGCCGACGGTCGCCCCTCGATCATCCTTCATCCGACCATGATTTATGGCGCCCAGGGCGAAGACAATGTACAGCGGCTGGCAAAGCTTCTGGAGCGCCTGCCCATCATCCCGCTTCCCGGCGGTGGCCGCGCCCTCGTGCAGCCCATCGACCAGCGCGACGTCACGCGCTGCCTGGTCTCGGCCATACATCTGATCCAGAACGGAAACGTCACGGGGCCGGAGAGCATCGTGATTGCCGGTCCGACAGCGATGGCTTACCGAACATTCGTGCGCATGGTGCTGTATTTCGCGGAGCTTGGCGGCCGTCCCATCGTCTCCCTGCCAGGATGGACGCTCATGGCACTGTCTCATCTAACCCGGCATATCCGCAGACTGCCGCAGATCGCGCCGGAAGAAATCCGCCGCCTTCTGGAAGACAAAAATTTCGATATCGGTCCGATGGAACAGCGTCTGGGCGTCATCCCCGTTCCGCTGGCCAACGGGCTACACCATCTGTTCGGCAGCAGAATGCACCAGAAGCAGGAGCCCTGATCCGCAAAGAATCAGGGCCTCCGGTCCGCATCAGTTTCGGGAATAAACGTCCTCGATCCGGACAATATCGTCTTCGCCCAGGTAAGGCCCGGATTGCACCTCAATGAGGGTCAGCGGAATCCGCCCCGGATTCTCAAGCCGATGCACACAGCCCAGCGGCAGATAGATGCTCTCGTTTTCACGCACCATGATCTGTTCGGCATCACGGGTGACGACTGCCGTGCCGCCCACGACAACCCAGTGCTCGGCGCGATGGAAATGCTTTTGCAGCGAGAGTTTCTGGCCTGGCTCAACCACGATCCGTTTGACCTGGAACCGGTCCGCCTGGATCAGGCTCTCATAGAAGCCCCACGGGCGATACATACGATTATGAGCCACGGCCTCCTTCCGTCCGGCCTTCTTCAGGCGGTTGACCATGTGCTTGACGTCCTGCGCCCGGTCACGATGCGAGACCATGACAGCATCCTGCGTCACGACAACGATCAGATCTTCCACACCGGCGACCGTGGCCACGATTCCGTCCGAACGGACATAACAGTTCCGCGCATCGTCGAGGAAAACATCTCCGAACGTGGCGTTGCCTGCTTCATCCTTGGACGTCAGCTCCCACAGCGCATCCCAGCTTCCGATATCCGACCATCCGAACGTGCCCGGCACCACCGCCGCACGCTTGGTGCGCTCGGCGACGGCATAATCCACGGAGATATCTGGAGCCTGACGGAAGCTCGCATCATCCAGCCGGTCAAAATCCAGATCGCTGTGACGGGCCTGAACGGCCTGTCCAACATACTCATAGATGTCCGGCTCGAACGTCTTGATTTCGGAGAGGAAAACGCTGGCCTGCGTCACAAACATGCCAGAATTCCACAGATACCGGCCATCACGAAAAAAAGCCTCTGCGGTTGCGGTATCAGGCTTTTCAACAAAGCGCGACACTTCATAAACGCCTTCAAGGCCCGAAAGGGGCGCACCGCTTTCGATATAGCCATAGCCCGTCTCGACGCACGTGGGCTTCATTCCGAACGTCACGATCCGTCCTTGGCCTGCTGCTGCAACGGCATGTTCAAGCGCGGAGTAGAGAGCTGCCTCATCGGTAATGGCCGCATCAGCAGCCATGATCCACAGAACGGCGTCTGGATCGGTTTCGGCCACCAGAAACGCGGCCGCAGCGATGGCCGGGGCGGAATTGCGCCCCACGGGCTCGAGGACAATCCGGGCGTTTTCAACCCCAACATCCCGCAGCTGTTCGGCGACGATGAAGCGGTGCTCGGCATTACAGATTACGATTGGATCTGCCAGCCCTGCCCGTGCGCCACGCAGTGCCGTTTCCTGGATCAGGGTATGCTTCGACAGGAGAGGCCAAAACTGCTTGGGGTAGCTGCTGCGCGAAACCGGCCACAGACGGCTGCCTGATCCACCGGAGAGAATGACTGGAACGATCTTCTGGGACATGGGGGGCTTACGCTTTTTCATCCACAAGATGGGGGCCGTATGGCTTCCCCGAATGGCGGGCATCCTACATCAAGGGCGCAACCTTTCCAATTTTGCTTCCAGTCCTATCCCTACCCCCAATAATGAGTGGAACATCAGAAACATTGACTGTCACCATAAGCAGGTTTCCTTATCCCAAGATGGAAATTGGCTTTATCCGTGGAGAAACGAACTCATGAAGCAGAATATTTTCTCTTCCGGTATTCTGCTGGCGCTGCTTGGCTATGCCGCTTTTTCCATCAGCGATGCCTGCTCAAAGGGGCTGTCGGGGCATCTGGACCCATTTGAAGTTGCGTTTTCAGGCGGCGTCTTCGGCTTCATTATCCTGCCTTTCATCCGCTATCCTAACGAACCCTATTCCGACATTTTCGCGACAGCGCGCCCGGGAATGTGGATTCTGCGTGCAGCTTCGACATTCGTCTCGACGGCCGCGAGCGTCATGGCCTTCATGCTGTTACCCATGCCAGAAGCGCTATCGTTGATGTTCCTGATGCCCTTCTTCGTCACCATCATTTCTGTGACGATCCTCAAGGAAAAGGTCTCGTTCTGGACCTGGCTGTCAGTCGCGGTCGGATTTCTCGGCGTGTTAATCGTACTGCGGCCCGGCGCAAGGACGTTCCATCTGGGCCACGCCTGCGCGATCGTCGCAGCCCTCGCCAATGCCAGCAGCGTCGTAGCCTACCGGCTGGCCGGAAATGGAAGTGCCAGGCTTTCCCTGTTTGGATCAAGCCTGTTCGGCCCACTAATCGGCGACGGACTTCTCATGATCGCTCATGCGTCCTGGCCCCATGGCTGGAAGGTCTGGTCCATCCTGTTCGGATACGGCTTTCTCGCAGCGCTGGGCCAGCTTTTCATGATGATGGCCACAGCCGTCGCCCCCGCGAACCGGGTTGCCCTTCCACAATACAGCCAGATGGTCTGGGCAGTTGCATTCAGCTACATGTTGTTCAAGCAGCCGCTGGACAACTGGACTTTCGTGGGGATCGTGATCGTCACGTTCTCAGGCATGCTGAACTGGATCCGCCAGAAACTACGTTTCGAACGCATGGCTCTGGAAGAACACTGGGGACACAAGCACCAGCAGGCTGATGTCGCAAAGCCTTGAAGGAAATATTCAAATTTTCAGAGAAAAATTGCTGGGGCGAATGACGGGGATCGAACCCGCGACAACCGGTACCACAAACCGGCGCTCTACCAACTGAGCTACATCCGCCACACAGCGACGCATTCTCTAGAGGAAGGTTGGGGCTGTCGTCCAGTCCTTTGACGCAATTTTTTTTACGCCCCGGATTTTTTCGATCACCCCGTTCCGACTCAGACCACAGGAGTAGCCCCGATGACGGTAATCGTGGCGTCCAAGATGTAGCTGGCGTCATCAGTGGCCAGGGAAACATACGTCCCGGCCAGTTCCGTAGGCTGCCCCGGACGCTTCATTGGCGTATTCGCACCAAAGTGTTCAACATGCTCCACATCCATGGCCGCCGGAATCCGCAGCGTCCAGATCGGGTCAAGCGCGCCACCACGTTGGAGCGAGCTCCCTTCTCGCCCAGAAACTGTGCCAGGCCACCGCTAAAGTTCTCGATGGTACCCTTGGTCGCGGAGTAGGCCAGAAGCTTGGGCTAATCGACACTAACCGAAACCTCGCGGCATGTGCGGCGCTGCCAGACGCGGCAGCTGAAAGGCTAAGCCGGCATTGATGTCGAATGTCTTGTCCCATTCCTCCTCACCGGCATCCGCCAGAGGCGAACGCTCGATCTGGAAGGCCGCGTTATTCACCAAAGTGTCGATCTGACCAAACTCCGAGACTGTCCGGTCCACAAAAATTCGACGCAGACATCCCCGTCCCCCAGATCTCGGGAACAAGAAGAGCGCGCCGTCCCGCCTTGCGCATCCAAAATTCAGTTTCGCGGGTATCATCCCTTTCCTCGATCAGGAATGACAGGACGGCATTCAGGCCTTCGCGTGCCCCGGCGATCGCAACCGCCCGCCCGATACCGAAATCCCCGCCCGTGATGCCCGCAATCTTTCCGCGCAGGCGGTCATGGCCCACATAGCTCTGCTCACCATAATCGGGCTTCGGCTTCATGAGGGACGTCTGGCCAGGAATATGATTCTGATGCGGGGTGTTGAATGGCGGGGCGGGGCAGTTGGCCGTGACACGCTCAAGATGAAAGAAAGTCTGTTCCGTCCCAACGCAAAGACGTCGCCCGTTATTCCATGCGCGAGTAAAACATCCCTTCCATTCCAGACCTTCAATCCTGAACCGAGCCGGGTTACACTGCACTCCTCATTGCCGCGCCGGGCCGGAATACGTCGCACCCTGTTCACGCCCTACGCTCAAGGATCTTTCATGACTCCCGCTCTCTATCGTCGCCAGTGGGCACAGAACCCGCTGCGCGAAGTGCTGGCCGGAATGGTCGGCACCTTTGCCCTCATCCCCGAAGTCATCGCTTTCTCTTATATCGCCGGCGTCTCCCCGGCCGTCTCGCTGTTCGCATCCTTCGTCATTTCGGTCTCGATCGCCATTTTCGGCGGACGCCCAGGCATGATTTCTGGTGCTGCCGGCTCGGTAACTCTGGTCGCAGCGCCGCTGGTTCACGCTCATGGCGTACAGGCGATGCTGCTCGCGACGCTTGTCGCTGGTGTATTGCAGGTCGTGTTTGGTCTGCTGCGTCTTCAGGCCGTCATGCGGTTTGTACCCGCCGAAGTTCGCACGGGCTTCGTTAATGCACTGGCCATCATGATCTTCTCCGCACAGCTGCCACAGATGATGGGCGTGACCTGGCATACCTATGCGCTGATCGCGCTGGGCCTCGTCATCATCTATCTGCTGCCCCGTCTGTCGGACGCCATTCCTTCCCCCCTGATCTGCATCGTCATTCTCACCGCCATCACGATGCTGCATCCTATGCCGGTTCATACAGTTTCGGATCTCGGCGACCTACCGACCGGCCTTCCCAGCCTGACCTTACCGCACATCGCCCTGAACTGGGCGACGTGGTCGGTCGTGCTGCCTTACGCGCTGGCCATGGCTGCCGTGGGCCTGCTGGAATCCATGATGACGGCCGCAGTCGTTGATGACATTACCGATACCCATGGCAACCAGCGCATGGAATGCACGGGTCTCGGCATTTCCAACATTCTCGTTGGCGCATTTGGCGGCATTGCAGGCTGCGGCATGATCGGGCAGACCGTTGGCAATCTGCGTTATGGCGGACGCGGACGTCTGTCCACCTTTACCGCTGGCGCATTCCTGCTGGCCCTCATGGTCCTGCTGCATCGCTGGGTCGGGCAGGTTCCGATGGCCGCCCTTGTCGCCATCATGATCATGGTCTCCGCCAGCACGTTCTCCTGGAGCAGCCTGCGCGACCTGACACGTCATCCGCGCCTGTCCAGCCTGACGATGCTCGTCACGGTCGCCGTAGTCGTCATGACCCACGACCTTGCTGCCGGTGTTGCGGTCGGTGTCATGCTCTCGGGTGTATTCTTCGCATGGCATGCCGCAAAGCTCCTGCGCGTTACAGAAGAGCGGTCGGGCGAGACGCTGGCATACCGGGCGTCCGGACAAGTCTTTTTCGCGTCTGCAGATAGCCTGTCTGACGCCATCGACTATCATACCGATGCCAAAACCGTGGTTCTCGACCTCGCCCAGGCCCGCTTCTGGGACATCACCTCGGTACAGGTTCTGGAAAAGATCATCAGCAAGCTCCAGTCCCACGGACATACGGTCGAAGTCACGGGGCTTCATCATGACCAGCATGGCATCATCGCCACGCAGTCTAACGAGAGCCTACTCGCACTGTAAGGCTCAGCGGGATTTGAAATTGTACAACCGTACGGACGCCCTACCTCCATTCATGACCTGGTGGTGTCCCTGAGCAACTTCATCCGCAAGGTTATGAACCTTGAAAGCCGCCCTTCCGGTCTCGTCCTTGCCGAACAGGAGCCTACCCACCCCCTCCTCGAATAGTGGAAACAAAGGTGACAACGTTGGAGGCGGCGGCATGAACATGCAGGGCAAAATGGACCCGGCTCTGCATCATCCGGAGACGAACAGCCACAGTCTGTAATTCCGTCCAATCTTTAATCTGACAGTAACGTCTCACCCATACCCCTCCCTCCGTACTGACGGTAAGAAGAAGTCATGGAGCCGCTTCAAGAGCCCCCAGAAACTTTAGCGCGCAAAAACCCCCGCGATCATCGCGTGGATGCGCTACGCGGCATTGCCCTGTTGATGATGCTCGTAGATCATGTTCCCGATGATCTACTCAACCGCATCACCATCCGCAATTTCGGTTTTGCGGACGCGGCTGAGATCTTCGTCATGCTGGCGGGCTACGCGTCCTATCTGGCCTATGGGCGCCTGATTGACCGTCAGGGCTGGAAAACCGGCATTCACCGCATTCTTACCCGATGCCTCAGACTGTATCTGTATCAGACCGGCATGACGCTGGTTTTCGTCTGGACTGTACGTAAGTGGCGCCATTACCAGCCCCTGCCCGAATATACGATCGAACCCCAGCTTGCGCATGGCTATAGCTGGCTGTGGCGTATCCTGACCTTCGATGCCCTGCCGAGTTATCTCAACATCCTACCGCTTTATGTCGTGCTGTTGGCGCTGTTCCCAGTGATCTACTGGCTCCTGAGGCACAGTCTATGGCTTCTGGTCACTCTCAGCGTAGCCATATGGGCCATCGCCAATCTTGATCCACATATTACCATCCCCAACTGGCTGGATCCCACTGGCTGGTACCTCAATCCGTTCGGCTGGCAATTTCTGTATATTCTGGGAATTCTGGGCGCCGTCTGGGCCTCGAAAAACAATGGCGATCTGCCCTATCGCCCATGGGCCAAAGGCCTGTGTCTGACCTATCTCGCCGGAGCATTTGTACTGTGTTTCCCATACGAGTACTGGCACGTCCCGTTTCTACGAATTTTCCCAGCCCCGCCTAATACAGGAAAATCCACTCTCGCCATCTGGCGCCTGCTGGACATCATGGCGATCTTTTATCTGGTGCAGTCTTCCAGGGCTCTGCGTCGCATTTCCGCCGACCGGATCGGTCAGAGCCTCGCTTTGCTCGGGCGGAACTCGCTGGAAGTCTTTGCCTGCAGCACGGTCCTGGACCTGCTGGGACGACTAATGTTCGCAAGCTTTGGCATCAATCTGTGGGAGCAGCTTGTGATGAATGTGGTCGGGCTCGGCCTGACCTACGCGCTGGCCATCCCGCTGGACCGCGCCCGTCAGCGGGCCAAAGCGGCCCGCCTGTCTTCGGGCCCGGCACGCCCCGCGCCAGCTCCCGAATAACGGCCTTTGTTCAGCCTGCCTGCTATATAATCCGGTTCGGATGCAACAACTCGAACCGCTCCAAATCCGCCGAGAAAAGACGGACCTGAACGTCCATACCGTCTTCCCGATCCGTGCGCCCGACCACTTCACCGTGCTGGTAAAGCCAGGCCAGAGCCGCGCCATCCGTAATCGGAAGACGGACATCCACAGATTTCATTGATCGCGTCAGATACTGGTCCAGGATTTCGAACAGATCCGGCACCCCCTCGCCCGTAATGGCCGAGATCGCCACTGCGTTCTCACGCTTTGGCACAGCTTCGACACCACCGACCAGATCGGCCTTGTTCAGCACTTCGATCGTACGGTCCGGCCAGTGCGCATCGAGCATTCCGTCGCGCACCATACCGTCAAGAACGTTGAGCACATCAGCCCGCTGCGCCGCACTGTCGGGATGTGAAATGTCACGGACATGCAGGATCACGTCCGCCTGCGCGACTTCTTCAAGAGTTGCCCGGAAAGCCGCGATCAGCTCTGTCGGCAGTTCACTGATGAACCCCACCGTATCAGACAGGATAACATTACGGCCCGATGGCAGACGCAGCCCGCGCATGGTCGGGTCCAGCGTGGCAAAAAGCTGGTCCTGCGCATGGACGGATGCACCCGTCAGAGCATTGAACAGCGTGGACTTTCCAGCATTAGTGTAGCCCACAAGGGCGACGACCGGAAACGGCACGCGCTTACGCGATTCACGATGCAATCCACGGGTCCGGCGCACCTGTTCCAGCTCTTTTTTGATCTTGCCGATCCGCTCGGCCAGCATCCGACGGTCCGCTTCCATCTGCGTCTCGCCCGGGCCACCAAGAAAGCCAAAGCCACCGCGCTGACGCTCAAGATGGGTCCACAGCCGCACGAGCCGCGAGCGCTGGTATTCCAGATGAGCGAGTTCGACCTGAAGCACGCCCTCACGGGTCGCCGCACGCGCACCAAAGATATCAAGAATCAGCCCCGTCCGGTCCACTACCTTGCAGCCCAGAGCCTTTTCGAGGTTGCGCTGCTGACCCGGGGACAGACGCGCATCAATGACGACCACATCAACGTTGTCCAGCTTGACCGCCTCAGCCAACTGCTCGACCTGACCGCTTCCCAGCAGGGTCGCCGGGCGACGCGCACGCAACAGAATGGCCGCCTGTCGTACCACGACCAACCCGATCGACGCCGTCAGACCAACCGCTTCCTCAAGCCGCGCATCAGCCGCGCGGATTTCCTCCTGCGGCCCCGACTTTTCCCAAGGCAGGATGACGGCCGCACGGGTTGCGGGTTTTTGGGTGTCAAAACCGCTCAAAGTTCTTCTTCCACAAAATGGGACATCGTCGCCACCGGCATGATCGTGCTGACGGCGTGTTTGTAGACAAGCTGCACATGGCCATCACGACGGAGCAGCAGGGTATGCGCATCAGACTGAGCAACGATGCCCTGAAGCTTCACACCGTTAACCAGAAAGACGGTCACGGACGCTTCGGTTCTGCGCAAATGATCGAGGAAAACCTCCTGCACGGCACGGGAACCGGCAGAAGAGGAAGGTTCTGAAGTCACGCTGTTAACAGTCGAGAGAAGGAAAGGAAAAAAAACGGTTCGACATCTCAGCCATTCACCGGCGTGGAAGGTGCAGCATTGCGATCTTCATTCGTCGTCACCCCAAGCTGTTTGAGCTTACGGTGCAGTGCACTGCGCTCCATGCAGACAAAGCTGGCCGTCCGGCTGATATTGCCGCCAAACCGCATGAGCTGCACCTGCAGATACTGCGTTTCGAACAGATCCCGTGCCTCACGCAGCGGCAGGCTCATGACATCTGCTCCAGAAGTGAGGCGCGTCATTGACGGTGCCCCCTGGCTGATGGTGGCCGGCAGCATATCTGCCCGGATCGGATCGTTCCCCGTCCCCGGCATCATGATCAGCAGCCGCTCCATCAGATTGCGCAATTCACGCACATTGCCCGGCCATTCATAGGATTGCAGGGCGGCAAGCGCATCCACGGAGAGTTCCCGGACCGGAAGACCGGAAGACTGAGCGCAACGCTCCAGGAAGTGCCGAGCCAGACCTGGAATGTCCTCGCGCCGTTCGCGCAGGGACGGAATGCGCAGAGGAACAACCGCAAGGCGGTAATACAGGTCCTCGCGAAACCGATGCGCGGCGATTTCGGACTGGAGATCCCGGTTGGTAGTGGCGATGACGCGGATATCCACCTTCACCCGCGTATTACCGCCCAGACGCTCGAATGTCTGATCCTGAAGCGCACGCACGATCTTGCCCTGCGTTTCAGGCGGCATGTCGGCGACCTCGTCCAGCAGCAGTGTGCCACGATGGGCACGCTCCAGCACGCCGCGGCGCATCGGCTGCCCCCCCTCCCCCTCAAGGCCGAAAAGCTCTTCCTCAAAGCGGTTGGGCGCCAGTGTGGCACAGTTCAAAGCGATGAACGGCCCTTCCGCACGACGAGAGCGCGCATGAATCATGCGAGCTGCAACCTCCTTGCCCGATCCGGCCGGACCACTGATCAACACACGGGAATTGGTGGGGGCGACACGCTCAATCTGGGCGCGAACGCCTGAAATGACGGCGCCGTCTCCCGACAGCGTCGTTTCCGGACCGGCCCGCAGACGCAGTTCCGCATTTTCCCGCCGCAGACGCGCGGCTTCCAGCGCACGCCGCACTACGACCAGAAGCCGGTCCGACTGGAACGGCTTCTCGATGAAGTCATAGGCCCCGAGCTTTAGGCTGGACACCGCCGTCTCGATGGTCCCGTGCCCAGAAATCATCAGTGTCGGCAGGCCCGGCTCCTCGGTCTGAAAGATCTTGAGGAGTTCGATCCCGTCCAGCCGGGATCCCTGAAGCCAGATATCCAGAATCGCCAGCGACGGACAATGCGCACGGAAAAGTTCGAGCGCCTGATCCGAATTGGCCGCCGTCCGTGTCTTATAGCCCTCGTCGTTCAGAATACCCTCGATAAGAAACCGGATATCCGGCTCGTCATCGACGATCAGGATCTCATGTTCCATCTGCTGTCCTCCTGGTCTGAGGGTCTGTTCCACCCGGGCCATGGCTCTCCTGCTCCCATAACGGTAGAGACAGGGTCACGCGCGTTCCCCGCTGCCCGGGCGACGCGCCACGGGACTGGTCTGGTTCCCGATCAGTGAGCTGAAGCATCCCGGAATGGTCCTCCATGATCTTCTTGACGATCGCAAGGCCGAGGCCGGTGCCCTTCGCCTTGTGGGTTACATATGGCTCGGTCAGCCGGTGGCGTTCCACCGTCGGCAGGCCGATCCCGTCATCTTCTATGTCTAGCAGGACATGCCCGCCGCGAATGTGCAAGCCCACCACAATGTGTCCAATTGGCTGCACTGACTGTCCAGAAGCATTTTCTCCCGGTTTTCCGCGGCCTGCCATGCTGATGGCATCAGCTGCATTCTGTAGCAGATTTGTCAGGGCCTGCCCGATTAGCCGCCGATCGCAACGCACAATCGGCCCTGAGGGCGGCAGTCCGGTCGTCTCGAACACAATTTCGGGATGAGCGTTCCGCTGGAGCACCAGCGCCTCACGGCACAGGCGCGAAAAGTCTTCCGGCTGCATGACGGGCTGCGGCATCCGTGCAAAGGCGGAAAACTCATCCACCATGCGCCCGATATCTCCAACCTGTCGCACGATCGTATCCACAAGCTGGGTATAAGTCTCGGGGTCGGAGTGAATTTCCTTAAGGAAGCGCCGTTTGAGACGTTCTGCCGCAAGCTGGATCGGAGTTAGCGGATTTTTGATTTCATGCGCCACACGCCGTGCCACATCCGCCCAGGCCGCCTTGCGCTGTGCGGATTGAAGATCCGTGATGTCATCGAAGGTCACAACATATCCCGCAACGTCCTGCCCCCGCAGCTCCGCCACGACCCGCACGAGAAGCGTCCGCCCTGCCCCGGCACCGGCACCCTCGCCTGGCCCACCCGGACGCTGCGCACCTTCCGTGTCCACCTGGATTTCCGCCGTATGAACGCGTTCCGGCGCCATACGGGCGGCTTCCAGAAGGCCCGAGAACTCCGGCACCCGATCCGTCAGCTTCATCCCAATGGCTGGCTGAAGATTGCGCTGGAGCACGCTGGACGCCGCACGGTTCGGCAGTTCGATGACCTGCATCCGGTCCAGCCCGATCACACCGGCCGATACACCGGCCAGCACGGTCTCGGTAAAGCGCCGCCGCTCGTTGATCTGGTCATAAGCCTGCATCAGCTCGGAGCGCTGACTTTCAAGCTGATCCGTCATGCTATTGAAGGCACGGGACAGGCCCGTCACTTCATCGTCCTTGTCCTGCCCCGCATCGTCGGGGACGGGCACCCGCACCCCCAGATCGCCCTTAGAGATCCGCTGGGCCGCCAGAATGAGCAGTCCGAGCGGGTTGGCGATACGATTGGCCAGCGCCAGCCCGGTCAACATTCCGACAGCCAGAACCAGCAGACCCATCAGGGCGAAAATGACCGCAAACAAGACCTGCGTCTTGCCGCGATTGGTGATCAGCCGCTGGTAATCCGCCACCAGCGTATCCGTGCGACGCATGTGTTCCACGACATCCGGGTCAACCGGACGCGTTATAACCAGCATGAGACCGGAATTACCGCCCAGTGCGACCACGGCGCGCACCCTGCGCTGGTCCGGACGGTCAAGAATCACGGCTTCGCCGTGTCGTGCCAGTTCCAGCACGGATTTGGGTGGCAATGGCGGTGCAGTCGTCATGTCTGCATCGCTGCCCAGCAACCCGCCCACCGCCAGAACCTTGTAGGTCAGCGGATCGAACACCTCTGCATCCGTCAGACCGCGCTCGGTAACTTCATCGTCCAGAAACTCCTGAAGACGTGCGGGATCGTGAAAAAGGTCAGTCCCACGGGAAAAAAGCTCGTCGTTCTGGACGGTAATGAGCGTATTGGCGAGGGCGAAGGCTTCAGTCCGGGCGTTGTCGTTATGCTCCTGCAGATAACCAACCGCGACCGAACGGGCTTCGTTCAGCGCATTATTCACACGGTTGGAGAACCAGATTTCCACGCCATAATGGAAGAACAGCGTCGCCACTGCTCCCACCACGATGGTCGGGGCAACCGCCACGATGCCGAAGAGCGTAATAAGTCGCACATGCAGCCGCGCACCGGCCAGGCCGAGCCTGCGTTCGGCCAACATCCGCCCGATCTGAACCACCGCCGCTGCCGCAATCAGCATGAGCATGATGAAGTCGAGCAGGAAAACGATCGCCTGCACCTGCGGACGATGCGCCAGAGACATGCCCCCCGACAGCACGACGAACGTCGCAAAAGCGAGCACCAGCGCCATAACCGTCAGAAGAACCGCCCCATTGGCACTAGTCAGCCTTGCAAACAGGCGCCTCAGGGAAGGAAGTCTCACTCGTCGATACCTTTAGGGATCGTAATGCCCAGTTCGCGGATGCGCTTGCGCAGGGTATTGCGGTTTACACCCAGAATGGCGGCAGCGCGCAACTGGTTACCGCAGGTCCGCCGCAGGACCATCGTGATCAGCGGCCGCTCGACCTCGCCCACCACACAGGCATGCAGATCGCCCGCCCCGTTTTCCAGATCGCCTTCAAGATATTCAGCCAGCGGTCGTTCCAGGGCTCGCCCCAGCCCGCGAGGACGCGCTGTGCCCGTACCTGCCGCCAGACGACAGACCGCACTTATCCGCTCAGGACCCAGACGCTGTGCGGCGGGCAGTGCCGACAACCAGCGATGCAGGCCGGCAGATAGCCCTCCCTGCCGAAGCAGAAGAACAGGATCATGCCGACTTCCCGCAATCACACGCAGATCCGTGCCTTCCTGTGCAAGCCATTCCATGAACCGATCCTGCATCAGGGGACACAGACAGTCGATCTCGTCCAGCAGCAGGGTTCCGCCCTGCGCCTGCCGGATCCAACCCGCCTCACCATTTCCGAAAAGAGCCGCTTCACGAAGCGCGCGCGGCGTCGCGGTCAGGGCAGCAATCACGAACGGATTCTGTGCACGTGCGCTATGACTGTGAAGCCGCCGGGCAACGTCCTGCCGATCCAGGCGGGACGCGCCGTACAGGAAAACCGGATGGCAGCCTTGCTCGACCAGACCTGAAGTAGACTGCTCCGTCATGGCTGACACGGACGGGCCGGACCACTCACGCCCTCAGGCCGCTTCACGCGTGCCGTCGCGGCTCAGACTCCCCGTCGGGCCGGCCTCACGGTTGCGCACGACACCAGCATCAATATGCCGGTCATAGAACGCAGTCAGCAGCGCGATAGCCTCGGCTGCACTCTCGACACCATTGATGGTAGAGCGGAACGTCGCCGATCCCGGCAGCCCGGCAGAATACCAGGATACATGTTTACGGGCGAGACGCAGGCCCGGCCGTTCGCCGAAATGATCGAGCATCATCCGGTAATGCCGCAGGGCAATTTCCTTTTCAGTCGCCAGATCCGGGTCCGGCACATCTTCACCGGTCCGCAGGGACTGCGCGACCTGTGCCGTAAACCAAGGCCGTCCATAACAGCCACGCCCGATCATGACGCCATCAGCCTGCGACTGGTGCAGCGCTTCCCGTGCATCGCGGATGGTGTTGATATCGCCATTGACGATGACGGGAAGTGAAACTGCGTCCTTCACCGTTTTAACGAAACGCCAATCCGCCGTACCATTATAGAACATCTGCCGGGTACGGCCGTGAACCGTCACAAGCCTAATGCCACTCTCTTCCGCGATCTTCGCCAGACGTGGTGCATTAAGCGAATTATGGTCCCACCCCATGCGCATTTTGAGCGTGACCGGCACATTCACGGCCCGCGCTGTCGCTGCGAGCAGTTTTCCAGCCAGAACCTCGTCTCGCATCAACGCAGAACCAGCCATCTGCCCAATCGCAACCTTCTTTACCGGGCAGCCGAAATTGATGTCGATGAGGTTCGCGCCCCCATCCACCGAAATCTTTGCCGCCTGCGTCATGGCCTCAGGATCACATCCGGCAAGCTGAACCGCATTGGGCCCGCGCTCGGCCATCCGTGCCATGCGCATGGTGTTTTCATTCTCGCGGATCATCGCCCAGGAGGCGATCATTTCCGACACGACGAGCCCTGCCCCAAGATCACGGGCAAGCTGCCGAAACGGCAGATCCGTAACCCCCGAAAGCGGAGCAAGGATCACCGGATCCTCGATCACTACGCCCTGCCCCAGGTCGATGGGTTTCAGAGCACGGTTCGGGGGTGCTGCGGCAGGAGAATCAGAGGCGGCGGAAAGAGCGGAAGCAGTCATGGCAGGATCAATTTAGCGGCCCGTCTCCGCAAGCGCAAACGCTCCTTTGCACGCAACTTCCACCATTCTTTACGAATGAAGAGCTTACCGCACATTACGACCAGTAGCGGAACACGTATCCATTAAGAAGAACAGGGACACGGGCGCTCCGAAAAACCGCAGCACATACCCAACCGCACAGGGATGAAGTTCGAGGACTGCGCGCACATGATCTTTCTCGACGAAACCGAAAAGTTCAACTGCACCGTTCCCGACTTCCTGAAGAGGTGATCCCAGGACGAGCGGACTAAGCGTCAGTGCGAACCTTCTTCGGGAGCGCGATGGTCCCCAAACCTGACGCCCGCGTCAAACGTCTTAACCAAGGTCTGAAAACACTCGCGCCTCATGTTCCCGGCAGCCTCTTCGTGCCCAATATCGACGCGCCACAAAAGGGCAACATACGCCAGACCATGGACGAAACGATGCGTTCCACTTCATAAAATGCTGCAGGCAACATGGGACGCAGGCTTTCGGGGGACCAGACCGGCAAGACCTGACGTTACTCTGTCGGGCCGATTTCCTCGCGGTGCCGTTTCAGACCATCCTGCGTGATAACAAAACGTCCGTCATTACGCAGTTCCGACAATCCGAGCCGTTCCAGTCGCTCAAGACAAGGCTGGTCCCTCAGCCCTATCGGTCGCCCCGTCGACGCGCACAATAACAGCCGGTGCAGCGTCGAGCGGCAGCACGTCTCCAGATAAGGCTCATCGTAGGATTCAGCAGCGGATGCATCGGACATGTGTTCGCGTCTATCGCGTCCCTGCGCCACCGCCAAGACAAAACGCCATCAGATACACTCCGGGATGATCCAGGCGCGCGAAGCTAATGCGTCACACCGCGGATTAGGGTATGGAAACGACTCATGATCGATCTCGGAACGCTCGTCACTCCGCTCCTGCACCGCTTTGACACCGAAACGGCGCACGAACTCGCCATTCACTCCCTTGCCCTTGGCCTTGGCGGCCAGGCACCAAAGGACGTGCCGGCCCTCTCGACCCGCACGCTCGGCCTGCGCTTTCCCAACCCGATCGGCCTGGCCGCCGGATTCGACAAGGATGCCCGCGCCGTCCGTCCGCTGGCAAAACTGGGCTTCGGCCATGTCGAAGCCGGAACCGTGACGCCCCGCCCCCAGCCCGGCAACCCAGGCCCCCGTCTTTTCCGGCTGGTCGAAGATGGAGCGATCATCAATCGCATGGGCTTCAATGGCTGCGGCGTTGACCGCTTCTGCCGCCGCCTCGCCCGGCTGCACCGCCCGATGCCCAATGGCAGAATGCGCGGTCCGACCGTCCCGCTGGGCGTGAATATCGGAATCAACAAGACCGGCTCCAACCCGCTACGGGACTATCCGGACCTCGTGGCCCGCGTGCGACCCTACGCCGATTACATCACGATGAACCTATCGTCTCCCAACACGCCGGGGCTGCGCGATCTTCAGTCGGCCACGATGCTGAAAGAGCTTCTGGACGCCATCAATACCCGTAATCCGGAGCGGCCTCCGCTTCTGGTCAAACTCGCGCCCGATCTGGATGACAGCTCCTACGAGCCCATCCTCGAAGCCGCGATCGAAGGCGGCGCACAGGGCCTGATCCTAACCAACACGACCATCGCCCGTCCCGCAACTCTACGCGATCCCGCAGCCCGCGAAAATGGTGGCCTGTCCGGCCGCCCCCTCGCCCCGCGTTCCCGCGATGTACTGAGGATCGTCTCGGGACTAAACAAGGGTCGCTTGGCACTGATTTCCTGTGGTGGCATCGAGACCGGCGAAGATATCCTCGCCCGCATCCGCATGGGTGCGGATATGGTGCAGATCTATTCATCCTTCGTGCTGCAAGGCCCCGGCATCCTGGCCCGTATGAAGACAGAGCTGCTCGATGCCATGCGCCGCGACGGCTTCGAGACAATCGCCGATGCCCATGGCATTGACCGACCGAACTGATGGACCGGTAAGTTCCCTTCTCAGGGCATCTTTCCTTTTGAGGAAAGGTGCCCTTTTCATATCAATCCGCCCCGCGCAATGAACCGCTTCAGGGCGGAAATTAAACCCCTGCGGCCACAAGCCGTTGAAAACCCCATCAAGACCACTGGACGGAACACCTTCGCATGAACACACGGCCTCCCGCGCGCGACTTTTCAAATCTCCGCACCCTGCGCCCCGGAACGACCTGTGGATCCATGCTGAGCGCTCTGTTCCTCATCTTCGGTCTGCTCTACGCAGGGGTGACGACACCTACTGCGCTGGCAGCAGCGGCTCAAACGGCAGCGGCCCCGACCAAGGACGCACCCAAGGATGCCGACAAGACCCAGCAGTCAGATCCCGCCAATTCCGGGCTTGGCTGGAACGCGGTCTCCGCCTCCATCAGTCGTCAGCTCGATGACAACGCCGCAGTATTGCAGCAGGTTTTCGCGACGCTGAACCGTAAGAACGTCAACACGGGCAATAATGAACTCGACGCCCTGTCGGCCCAGATCCAGAAGGTCAAGCAGAACACACAGGACGCCGTTACGCAGATCCAGTCCTACGACAACATCACCGAATCCTTCCTGAAAATCCTTGGCCCGAAAGCCGCGGAAAACGAGGATGCGTCCGTCACCGCACAACGCCAGCGGATGCAGCAAAATTCGCAGTCTGTAAAATCGGCACTTATGCGGGCCAAACTCTATAATCTTCAGGCTCAGCAGCTCAACACGGCCATCAATGCCCGACGCACACGCCTGCAACACGCAGCCCTGTCCGAACGGACGGTCTCGCCCCTCGCTCCGCGCTTCTGGAACACGCTCCTGACCGAGCGTGCCGAAAACCGCTATTCTCTCCATGCGGGTGGCGTGCTGTCCGACTGGCTCTATCTTCTGATCGGTTGCGCGATCACCTTCGCGACCATCGGCCTCAGTTCACCGCTGATCCTGCGTCTGCTCAAACGCTGCGGCGCCCATTTCCGTCCCGCCACCGAAGACAGCGTAAAAGAAGCTCTCTCAGGCAGCATAATCGCCATCACACTGAATGGCGCGCTGGAAGCCCTAATCGCTACGCTAGTCTGGTTCATTTGGGCGGCCGCCGCTCTCCCTGATGGCGGTGGTCCGATCGGCGCTATCATCGGGGAGACGCTCCCCGTCTGCGGCTTCATTATTGGTGCCGGGCTGCCCGTCTTCGGACGGAACGGTGTTCTGGCTCAGGGAAATCCAGGCGAGCGCAAGGCACTGCGCGGCGTGGACTGGATCCTTGCCATCAGCATCCTTCTGCTGGACCTGCTGCGGGCCTTTCAGGCTCAAGACACCTTTGGCCAGACGCTTCAGCTCCTGCTGGAAATCGCGTTCTCGATCGCCATTGGCCTGTGCGCAGTGGACACATTCCGCAGGCTTGGCAACCAGAACGATACCCGCGGTTTTGCACCTTCCGCGCTGGGTGTTTCCAGCCTGCTTCTGGCGGTGACGGTCATCTCCATCCTGCTGGGCTATGTGGCCTTCGCCTTCACGCTCAATGGCTGGCTGCTCTCACTGGGTACGGGGGTTGCCATCGTGACGCTTCTGGGCCTGTGCTGGCGCGACGTACTGGACCGGCTGTTTTCGGAAGGCGGGTTCTTCAGCCTGCGCCTGGTCCAGCTCGGCCTGACGCAACGCCGCCTGTCACAGATTGGCGTGATCCTCTCGGGGCTCGGCAACGTCCTGCTCCTGCTGCTCCTGTTCTCTATTGCCCAGACGGACGGCAGCTTCAGCGTCACTGACATTACGAACCGGCTCTGGCTCCTGTTCGTCGGCAATACCATCCACGGCGTGAAGATCTCGCTCGATACCGTGGTTCTGGCCGTTATTCTGCTAGTGGTAGCGTATTACGCAATCCGTCAGACGCGCGGCTGGCTCCGGGACCGCTTCTTCCCCACCACACGCCTCGATATCGGCAGCCGCACCTCGATCCTCAGCATTTTTACCTACTGCGCCTGGATTCTCGTCGGCCTGGGCATCCTGTCCATCGCCGGTGTCTCGGTCCAGAACCTGACCTGGGTGGTCAGTGCGCTCTCGGTCGGTATCGGTTTCGGCCTGCAATCCATCGTGCAGAACTTCGTCTCCGGCGTGATCCTGATGGCAGAACGCCCCGTGCGTGTTGGCGATATGGTCGAGATCGCCGGCACGCGCGGTGACGTCAAACGCATTAGCATCCGCGCCACTGATATCGGCCTGAGCGATGGCTCGACCATGATCGTCCCGAACTCCCAGTTCATCACGACCAGCGTCAAGAACGCGACCCTGAGCGGTGCGACCGGCGTCCTGACCCTGACGTTCAAGATCCCCCTGACCACTGATCCAGACAAGGCAAAAGCCATGCTGCTGGAAGTCGCGGCCCATCGCGACGAAGTCCTCGCAACACCATCGCCGAAAGTCCGGGTGAGCGCGATTGCCGGAGACAGTCTGACCATGACGCTAAGCGTCGCCATCATCTCGGCCCGCGACGGCAGCAGTGTGCAGGACGCCATTCTTTTTGACGTCTTCCGCCGCTTCCATGCCGAAGACGTGGCCATCACAACAGCCTGATCGGGAAATACTTTCCGGGACTCCGCACAATTCTCGATTCCCAGACGGACTGGTCCTAAGGTCAGCCCGTCTAAAGAGGCCAGGATTCAGATCGATGCCATCCCCGACACAGATTTCCGGAGACAAAACGCCGGGTCAGATTTTTCACCTGCCTGTCCGCTTCAGGGCGCTCTCCATGGCGGAGGCCGCGGTTCATCTCGGGCTGCCAGAACGTCGGATGAAGCTACTTGCCCTGCTCGGCACGGGGCCGGCACGGACGCAGTCGCCCGACGGGAAAATCGTGTACCGCCGCGAGGATCTGGAACTCTATCTCACAGCCCTGCATGAAAAAGCTGATATCTCCGGCACGGAAATGATACGCCGCCGCACCCAGGCCGCCGCCAACCGTCAGCGGGCGCTTGAACTCGTCCAGATCGGTAGCAAAACGGGCTTTCCCGATCCAGATCCATTCATGATGCTGGCTACCGGGGCCGATGCCCGTCAGCACGCCTGTTTTTTTGTCATCAAGGTCATGGCGCTATTCGGACTGATCATGCTCTGCATCTCGTCCACCCCGCTGCTCCGGGCGCATTTCAACTGACGGGCCATTTCTGCCCGTCAGTTAACAGTCTCACTCAAAGCCGCAGAGCACGGCCTTTCCAATACCCTTGCCGCTTTCGAGCAGTTCATGTGCCCGGCGCAAATTGGCAATAGTGATCGGCCCCAGCATCTCATGCAGTGTCGTCTTCAGAAGACCGGCATCAACAAGCGATGTCACCTGCGCAAGAATTCTGCCCTGTTCGGGCATGTCCGGCGTCTCAAATATCGGACGTGCGAACATGTATTCCCAATGCACGGAGAGGGCTTTGCGCTTGAAGGGCATAATGTCAAACTCGCCCGGGTCGTCGATCAGGGCGAGTGCGCCCTGCGGCGCGAGAGAGCGCACGATCGCATCCCTGTGCTCGCCAGATGCGGTCAGACCAGCCACATAACGCACCTGCGGAATTCCGATACGCGCCAGTTCCTGATCGAGCGGCCGACGATGATCGATCACGTGGTGTGCGCCCATTTCGCGGCACCAATCTGTCGTCTCCGGACGGGACGCCGTGGCAATGACTGTCAGTCCCGTGAGACGGCGTGCGATCTGTGTAAGGATCGAGCCCACACCACCCGCACCGCCGACGATCATGATCGCATCCGGATTGTCCATCTCGCCCAGCCGCACCCCCAGACGGTCGAACAGCAGCTCCCAGGCCGTGAGCGCAGTCAGCGGTAAGGCGGCAGCTTCAGCATCGGAGAGGCTTTTCGGAGCAAGCGCTATCAGGCGTTCATCGACCGCCTGATAGCGCGCATCACTCCCCTGCCGACTGGCGGTACCCGCATAGAAAACGCGATCCCCGGCCCGGAAACCCCGGACCTGACCACCCGTCGCAACAACAGTTCCGACCGCGTCATATCCCAGAACCCGGGGCTCATCATCCGGCGGGTCCAGAGACCGCAGCTTGGTATCTACGGGATTGACCGAAACCGCCCGGATTTCCACCACGACATCCCGCGGCCCCGGAACAGGGGTCGGAATGTCGAGTTCAACCAACGCATCAGTTTCGTCCATGCGGGTCGCGCGCCTGTGCCCGAAAGCCTTCATTGGAGAAATCTCCTAAGTCAGAAAGAACGCCGCCAGAGAATCAGCCGTGCCGGTCCATCAGCATGTTCGTCACCGCCGTCTTGAACGGCAACAGACGGTTGGCCACCGCCAGCCCAGCCCGCCGCGCCATCAAGAACGGCGGCTCATCGCGGGTATAAACCGTGGCGATCGCATTGGTCGCGGCAAAGAGCGGCGCCGTTGCCCGACGATGCGTGCGCTCGAAACGCGACAGAACGGACGGATCGCCCGCATCCCCCGCCCCGTTGGCAATCGCCCGTGCCAGAACTTCCTGTCCCCTCAGGCCCAGATTGAACCCGTGCGCCGTAATCGGATGCATGCCCACAGCCGCATCACCAATCAGCGCCAAACGCGGAGCCTGAAAACGATGCGCATAGACCGCCTTGAGCGGATAGACACAGCGAGCACTTTCCAGCGTCATCTGCCCCATGCGTCCCTGCGTCCGGGCCGTAATATCCTCGCTGAAAGCCTTACCATCAAGTGCCTTGAGGCGCGCGATTTCATCTGGCTCCAGCGTCAGGACCAGCGAGGAGCACGATCCCGGTCTGTCGTCGGAGGCGACCGGAAGAAGGGCAATCGTTTGCCCCTCATCGAACCACTGAAGCGCGGTATTGGCATGAGGTTCCGGATGCCGCAGGCGACAGACCATGATGCTGCGCTGGAAATCATGCACGATCGCACCAATCCCCGCTTCAGTCCGCAGACGGGAAAAGCGCCCGTCCGCCGCGACCAGAAGATCAGCCTCAATCCGCTCCTCATTGGCCAGTACAACACCCGCCGATCGAGTATCGTGCCACGAACTGGCAATAGCTTCCCCGGCCCGGATATCCACGCCCGGCGTTCGCAAAGCGACACGATACAGGGCACGGCGGATCAGGTGATTTGCCACCATATATCCCAGTGCATCGGGACCAGCTGTAGGTGCATCGAACAGAAGCGGCGGGCTCCCGGACTTTCCTGTCTCAATGCGCGCCGTATACATCGGACAGATATTACCAGCGGGGATTTCGTCCCAAGCGCCGACACTTTTCAGCCATTCCGACGCATGATGCGTCAGCGCAATCTCACGGCCATCAAACGGCGGGTCAGCCAGTACGTGCGCTGGTGACCGCTCGACCACACAGACTTTCCGGCCATCGCGCCCGAGCGAAATGGCGCAGGCCAGACCAACAGGGCCACCGCCCGCAATAATGACGTCGTAACGCATCAGATCACCCGGCGTCCGCGACGAATGTGATGGCATCTCCTTTCCAGACAGCCATGTAATCATTGATCTCAGGCCGCTTGCGCTCATCCGAATGCTTGACAGGCGTTCCCACGAACAGGAAACCGGCCAGGCGATGTGGCTCGGGCAGACCCAGCGACTCAAGAAGCACGCGGTCCTCACAGAACGGCCCCGTCACCCACATTCCGCCGAATCCGGCAGCATGCAACGCGTTCAGGACGTTCATCGCCCCTGCCGCAACAGCCATTTCCTGCTCGATCACCGGGATCTTGCCTTCCGGTTCTAGATGCATACCCAGGGCAATGATCATCGGCATGTTGGCAAAGCGGTGATGGCGCTTGGTCTTCTTGGCCTCGGGAGCGTCAGGCTCCTGCCGCCCCATCGCTTCCACCACGAGATCAGCAAACGCCTCACGATGCTTGCCCTTGATCACCGTATAGCGCCAGGGACGCATCTTCCCGTGGTCCGGAGCCCGCAGGCCAGCGGACAGAATGGTTCGGAGCTCATCCCCCTTCGGCGGGGGCTCGACGAGATGGTCCGTCGAAGCGCGGGAGAGAAGGACGTCGAGGGGGGAATGATGATGTGCCATGATCAGGAAATATGGCCCGATCTCCCCTCTCCGCCAAGGGCCTTTTCCAGACTCCGTCATTCTCAAGGAATAGTGACACTCCCTCGTGCTGGTCGATACGGATCGGCATCCTCTCCATCACGGATTTTATCCCTGTCTGCCAAGGTATTTTGCAACCATCTTTACCAGACAGCGTGGAAATCCACATCGTGCTGGTGTAGCAGAAAG
Source organism: Gluconobacter sphaericus (assembly GCF_016757795.1). Classification (GTDB taxonomy): domain Bacteria; phylum Pseudomonadota; class Alphaproteobacteria; order Acetobacterales; family Acetobacteraceae; genus Gluconobacter; species Gluconobacter sphaericus. Next base: position 571,470 of record NZ_CP068419.1, read on the forward strand.
AACATGAACGAAAGCCGCCACGCCCGCCTGCATCGCACCACCAGCGAAACCGACATCACTCTTGCCCTCACACTCGACGGCCAGGGCCGCTCCGATGTGGATAGCGGTATCGGTTTCTTCGACCACATGCTGACGGCACTGGCCAAGCATGGTGGCTTTGATCTTGAGCTGCAAGCCAAGGGCGACCTGCATATCGACGGCCATCACACCGTAGAGGATGTCGGCATCGTCTTCGGGCAGGCCTTCCGTCAGGCCATCGGCGACAAGCGCGGCATCGAGCGTTTCGGCCATGCCCTCGTACCGCTGGATGAAGCCCTGTGCGAGGCGGTCGTTGATATTTCCGGCCGTCCCTACCTTGCCTGGAACGTCGTCTTTCCACGCGAGAAGATTGGCACGATGGACACGGAGCTGTTTGAAGAGTTCTTCCGCGCCTTCGCCATGTCGGCCCATATCGCCTTGCACCTGACCTGCAAGGCGGGCACCAACGCCCATCATATCGCCGAAAGCGGCTTCAAGGCCGTTGCCCGCGCCCTCAAAGTGGCCGCCTCGCACGATCCCCGTTCGGCTGGTGCCATCCCCTCCACCAAAGGCGTACTGTGAAGCTTTATATTCCCTGCACGAAACCAGACGCCGCCGGCCCACAGGTGCCCGTTATGGTGCAGGACGGGTTTTCATGGCGCGTCCTGTTCTTTGGCTGGTTTGGACTACTGACTTACGGCGCTTGGATTTCCGCGCTACTGGCCGCAGCCACCACTATGGTTGCGTTGCATGTTTTCATGGGTTTCTGGTCCCGGCTTGATCTGATCGTGGCCATCCATGCCGTCCTCGCCAGCTTCACGGCGGAGATCCGCCTGTGGGAACAGCGCCTGAACGGCCGCATCACCGGCACGCCGATCGCAGCTCCCAGCCGGGACATCGCCCTCCTGCGCTGGATGGACCAGCAGCACTACGCCGCCCCTTACGGCAACACATCTCCGGAGTTTCCATGCGCGTCGTCGTAATTGACTACAATGGCGGAAATCTCGCCTCGGCCGCTCAGGCAGCCCGCAAAGCCGCCATCCGCAGGGGGATCGAAGCCGACGTTGTCATCTCACGCGATACGAATGACATCCTGACGGCTGACCGACTGATTCTCCCCGGACAAGGCGCTTTCGCCGACTGCGCGCAGGGCCTTGGTCCCGAACTGCGCAACATGCTCGAAACAGCAACCGCCAATGGGACGCCGTTCCTAGGCATCTGCGTTGGCATGCAGCTTATGTGCGAATATAGCCTCGAACATGGCCGCACCGAAGGTCTGGGCTGGATTTCGGGCAATATCCGCCGCATGGACGAGGCCGTAAATGCCGGCCTGCGCCTGCCGCATATGGGCTGGAACACGCTCGATTTCACACCTGGTACGCATCTGCTGATGGACGGCCTCACCCCAGGCAATCACGGCTATTTTGTCCATTCCTATGCCCTGCATGATGGTACTGACAACGATATCGTCGCAACTGCGCAGTACGGCACACAGGTTCCGGCCATTGTCGCGCGCGGCAATCGCTGCGGCACGCAATTCCACGTCGAAAAGAGCCAGGATGTCGGTCTGACCATCCTCGGAAACTTCCTGCGGTGGACCTCATGACCATCACCTGTGAACGCGTCGTCTCGCCGCTTCTGCCCGAAGATCTGGACGCGCTGATCGAGGCCACATCCGCCGGCATTCTGGACGGCGGCGGCTTTGGCTGGCTGCAACCTCCCGGTCATCAGGCTCTGACCCGCTATTTCGAAGGCCTGCTGCTGGTGCCGGAGCGCAGCTTTTACGTCGTGCGTGAGAACGGAGTAATCTGCGGCGCAGGCCAGCTCGTCCGGCCTCCAGCGAGTTATGAAGCCCATGCCGCAACCGCCAATCTGACAGGCTTCTTTGTTGCCCCCTATGCCCGTGGTCGCGGTCTGGGACGCGCGTTGCTGGAAACAATGCTCAAAGGCGCAAAGGCCATTGGCTGCAAGGTTGTAAACTGCGACATCCGCGAAACGCATGTCGCAGCCATAGGGCTGTTCCGGTCGTTCGAATTCGAGCACTGGGGGACCCATCCCTATTATGCACGGATCGGAGGGCAGACGGTGCGCGGACTTTTTCTCTCGAAACTTTTGGCAAACGAGAACGAGGCTGCCCGCTGGCAGTCCAGCATCGCCATGCCTGACACCAGCGGCGCGACTTCAGACACGATGACCAACACAACCCACCCGGCTCACGGCCTGACGCTCTACCCGGCCATCGACCTCAAGGACGGCGCCTGCGTCCGTCTGCGCCGCGGAGAAATGGAAGACGCCACCCATTATTCCGACGATCCCGGCGCACAGGCCAAACTGTTCGCGGAAGCCGGCTGCCGTCACCTGCATGTCGTGGATCTGAACGGAGCCTTTGCCGGGCGGTCCACCAATATTCCGGCGATTGAATCCATCGTAAAAGCCACCAACCTGCCCGTGCAGCTCGGTGGTGGTATCCGGGATATGGCCGCGATCGAACGCTGGCTCGAAGCAGGCGTCTCACGGGTTATCCTGGGCTCGGTCGCCGTCAAGGACCCTGAACTGGTCCGTCAGGCCGCCCGCGCTTTCCCCGGCCGGATCGTCGCCGGCATTGACGCCCGGCAGGGGCGTGTCGCGACTGAAGGCTGGGCCGAAGTGTCCGAACTCGAAGCCAACGACCTCGCCCTGCGCATGGAAGATGCCGGTGTTGCGGCCGTGATCTTCACCGAAATCACACGGGACGGCATGCTGGCCGGACTAGACCTGGAGCAGACTGCGGACATGGCCCGCCGTCTCTCCATTCCTGTGATCGCCAGCGGTGGCGTCGGCAGCCTGGAGCATCTTAAGGCATTGCGCGATGTTGCCCGCGATGTTCCGGGCATTTCCGGTGCTATCGTCGGACGTGCACTCTATGACGGTCGCATCTCGCTCAAAGACGCACTGGAAGTCCTCGGCCCATGCTGAAACTCCGCGTTATCCCCTGCCTGGACGTCAAGGACGGCCGCGTCGTCAAAGGAGTAAACTTCGTCTCCCTGCGCGATGCGGGTGATCCAGTCGAACAGGCCAAGCTCTACGACGCCGCCGGTGCCGACGAACTCACCTTCCTCGACATTACGGCGAGCGTCGAAAACCGTGACACCATCCTCGACGTCGTCCGTCGCACGGCTGAAGCCATCTGCCTACCCCTGACCGTGGGCGGCGGCGTCCGCACCTGCGAAGACATGCGTCGCTTGCTTCTGGCGGGTGCGGACAAATGCGCCGTCAATTCCGCCGCCATCAAAAATCCTGCCCTGATCCGCGAAGCCTCCGAACGCTTCGGCAGCCAATGCATCGTTGTCGCCATTGATGCCCGTTCCGATGACCAGGGCGGCTGGGAAGTCTATGCCAAGGGGGGTCGTGAACCCACGGGGCTGGATGTCGTGGAATGGGCGCAGAAAATGCAGGATCTGGGTGCGGGCGAAATCCTGCTCACCAGCATGGACCGGGATGGCACCCGCTCAGGCTTTGACCTGGATCTGCTTCGTGCCGTCTGCGGCGCAGTGACTGTTCCGATTGTTGCCTCGGGTGGCGTGGGCGAATTACAACATTTCGTGGAGGGAGCGGAAGTCGGCGCAAGTGGCCTTCTGGCAGCAAGTGTGTTCCACTTCGGCCAGTTCCGCATCGATGAAGTCAAGAACGCGCTGAATAAAGCCGGACTTCCGGTCAGGCTTGGAGAGTAAAACCATGGGAAAACCCGCCACCAAACCGGCTCCGAAGCCTTCGAAGCAGCAGGACGACAAAAAATCCGACCTTCAGCAGGAACTGGTTCTCCAGCGCCTGTATGACACGGTCCAGTCCCGCCGCGGCACTGATCCGTCCCTCAGCCACTCCGCACGCCTGATGGCCCGCGGTCGCAACAAGATTGCCCAGAAATTTGGTGAGGAAGCCGTCGAATGCCTGATCGAAGCTGTCAACGGTAACCGCAAGGAACTGATCGGTGAAAGCGCTGACGTGCTGTACCACCTGATCGTCATGTGGGTTGATGCCGGTGTTTCTCCCGAAGATGTCTGGACGGAACTCAAGCGCCGCGAAGGCACGAGTGGCATTGCCGAAAAGGCGGCCCGCCCCAAGGAAAAGCTCGGCTGAACAGGAAACAGACCATGGCATACGATCCCGGCAATATCTTCGCCCGCATTCTGCGCAAGGAAATACCGGCCCGCACCGTCTATGAAGACGACTTCGCGCTCGCCTTCCACGACATTGCCCCGCAGGCCCCGATCCACGTTCTGGTCATTCCCAAGGGGCCATACGTCTCCATCGCCGATTTCGGCGCGACAGCCTCTCCCGTTGAAATCGCAGGCTTCTGGCGCGCGGTCTCCAAGATTGCCGAAGAACAGGGCCTCACCCGCGAAGGCTTCCGCCTCATCAGCAATTCCGGCCCTAATTCCGGACAGGAAGTCCCCCATTTCCACATCCACCTGTTCGGCGGCGCGGCTCTCGGCCCCCTGCTGACACAAAAAACTTTATAAATAACACTTGCCAAGCCCCAAGGGGCCGACTATCAAGCCCCTCGCCTCGTCCCATTCGTCTAGAGGCCTAGGACACCGCCCTCTCACGGCGGCAACAGGGGTTCGAATCCCCTATGGGACGCCAATTTTATTTGGCAATGTTATCAGTAGCTTGCGGGTAAACCGCCCTATCCCATCCAAAAATTAAGTAGCGATTTTGGACCAGTTCCGGACCAATGACGCTTCCGTCTCATGGCCCGTATAAAGTCCGCCGAGAATGCCAAAGATCCTGCAACAGGACGCCCCCTGCCTGATGGCGTGAGTTGCCGAGGACCCAGGCAATACAGGGCCCGCAAGCTGGTCAGCGGCCAGCGGATCACCAGAACATTTGACACCGCCCGTCTTGCTCGAGCGTGGCTCGAGGAAACCTCGGTCAAAGTGGAGGGTTCGAAAAACCTCTTGGTTTTGAGGCTTTCTGTGTGATTCCATTTCTCCTTAGTTGATTGGGGATGAAGGAAGATGAAGCAGCCGAGTTTCTTTGATGTTGAAGAGCGGCTTACTCGATTGAGCGGGCTTGGCGATCAACTCGAAGCGTTTTCCCGGACTGTGGATTTTGAAGCGTTCCGTCCTGATCTGGAAAAGGCCCTGGCGTATTCCGATGGAAGTAAGGGTGGGCGACCGCCATTTGATCCGGTGCTGATGTTCAAAATTCTGGTGATCCAGACGCTGAACAATCTGTCCGATGAACGGACGGAATACCTGATCAATGACCGTCTCTCCTTCATGCGCTTTTTAGGCCTGGGGCTGTCGGACCGTGTGCCTGATGCCAAAACCATCTGGCTGTTCAGGGAACGTCTGACACAGGCGGGAGCAATTGATATTTTGTTCAACCGCTTTGATGCGATCCTGCGTAATGCTGGTTATCTGCCGATGTCAGGCCAGATCCTGGATGCCACGCTGGTAGCGGCTCCGAAGCAGCGCAATACCAGCGATGAAAAGACTGATCTGCGGGAAGGACGGATCCCCTTGGACTGGCAGGACAAGCCGTCAAAGCTGTCCCACAAGGATAGGCATGCGCGCTGGACCCTGAAATTCACGAAAGCGAAGCGACAGGAAGACGGGAGTATGCCCGCAACGGATCTGGCCATCCCGTTTTTTGGTTACAAGTCGCACATCTCCATCGATCGGAAATTTCGGCTGATCCGCAAATGGAAGACGACAGATGCCGCCGCCAGTGACGGCGCGCGATTGAGAGAGGGCTTGCTTGATAAAAGCAATACAGCCTCAACGGTCTGGGCAGACACGGCCTACCGCTCAAAAGCCAATGAGGACTTCATGGAAAAGCAGGGCTTTGTCTCAAAGGTTCACAGGAAAAAGCCGCATCTCAGGCCTATGCCCCGCCATATCCAGAGATCCAACGCAGGGAAGTCGGTGATCAGATCTCGCGTCGAGCATGTCTTTGCCGATCAGAAATCACAGACTGGACTGTTCGTCCGAACCGTAGGCTTAACGCGGGCCACCATGAGGATCGGGCTGGCCAATATCGTCTATAATATGCGCCGCTTTCTCCTCCTGGAGCGGATTAACGTCGCCGCGTAGCAATCCAGAGCATAAAACCCTCTCTCTGCTCAAAATGCAGAGTGAAAATCAGGACCAGCAACCAGAAATCAGGCGCAAGGGTAATCAATCAAGGGTTCTTCGATCCCTCCATTTGGGCCTGCTCGTGGCCCACAATCGCATACAGAGCGAATTGAGCAGTCTTTTTGGTCGACAAATTGAACGGATTATCCTGCCCATCGCCCGCATCCGGTCTACGTTCGTAGGCACCTGGAGCGATTCGTGGGCTAAGAAGCGCGTTCGACCATGCCGAGGCGGCAAGCGCCTCATGTCGGACACCGAAACGCACTCCATTGTTTCTTAGAACGGACATGCTCATGGCTTTCAGAAGGCTGGTTTGCACCAATGCAGCGCCGGTCACCTGGGCCGTCATTTGCGCCCATGGCAATCTCTACCCTACGATGCACCGGCCTTCATCGATCTGGCGCGGAGCAAGAAATCCTTTTGATTGCACCTCTTTTAACCAAACGCCTGAGACTTAGGACGCCGAATGCTGACGATCTCTATCGTTATCTAGCTTACCGAAACGATACAGCGGCGCTCGCTGCCCAGATGATGCAGCCAGTGGAGCTGAAGGAAGCCGAATTGTTTCTCGCCGCGCAGTCACGTATGGCGCCGGAAGCTTATGGTTGGCGAATGCTCGCGGTCGAGAAAAGCGACAAACCCGGCCTAATTGGAGAGGTCGGCGTGTTCATTGGTGCGGAGGAGCCGCAAAAGGGGGACATCGGTTGGTGGTTCGCTGCCAATCATCAAGGACAGGGTTATGCTTTGGAGGCTGGAACGGCGCTAATCGAGTGGTGTTTTGCCCATCGACCTCTCCATCGCCTGACGGCCCATTGCCTTATTGCAAACGATGCCTCGCAGCGCTTAATGCGAAGACTTGGTCTCCGACAGGAAAGCCAGACGGTCGAAAGTCGTTATTTTAATGGCTGCTGGCATGACGAGGTCGGATACGCTCTTTTGAGGCGCGAATGGCTTGAATTAGGCTCAGGACCCATTGATTTGATTACGGATAACGGTTTTTCGATCCCTCCAAGTCAGCGCTTACACCGAAGCTTCTGCTCTGCTGGACAGTCTTCCCATGGCACAGCAACTGCTGGCGAATCCGGGTTATGATGCTGACTGGGTCCGGGATGCTCTGAAGGCATAAGGACTGGCGGCGTGTTGCAACACGCTATGACAGATGTCCGAATGCCTTCTTCTCGGCCATCTGCCTCGCTGCAACCGTCATCTTCTGCCTATGACGCATATTGCCCAATACAACGTTCCCTCAACAGTTACCATCAAGACAATGACGTATCCTGCCACTCGTCTCCCACAAGTTCCGGAGTTTCAAACTGCTCCAAATTACGGAAGTGAATAGCGCAATCTTCGCTGAAAAAATGACTTACAATTCCCTTCACGAGCCGATCTGCTCCATCACTGATGGCCGGAATGTCTCCACTAACCTTGCCATGAGACAGAGTCGCCGGAAAACAAAAGCAGTGAATATTCCGTAGATCCGGACAAATGACGTCAGCTTTTGGCTGGAACTCGAACGCGGGGCCAAGATCTGGTGAATTGGCCAACTCACTGTTGATAACACCATTGTAGCGGTTATCAGGAGCCGGGACGAAACGATCTTTCCAGAAACGTATCCGGTCAGAGAAAACCTGAAGTTCAGGTCGCTTTACCAGATCAACATTAAAGCCTGTCGCTGCAATGATGAAGTCTGTCGCAAGCGCACCGCGTGATGTTATGAGTTCAAGGGCATCTCCATCCGCAGCGATTTCTTCGATCTGACAGTTCAGATGGAAGAAAGCATTCGGATGCTGCGAAACACGCAGGACACTTGGACGTGGCGGAGGCGTCTGGGCCGAGAGTGTGGCGTCCAGAAAACGCCATTTCCATTCGTCGGGTAAGTTGACGAACCCCTGCACGACACCCTGGCTTCCAATACCGGTGAACTTGTTGATCCGTGGTATATCTCCCCGCCTGACCAAGACATCGACCTGCGCGGCCCCCTGCTCGAGCGCAGTTGCCGCATTGTCCATCGCCGACGCCCCGGCCCCGATCACGACCACCCTCTTGCCTTTAAGGGCCGCAAAGTCGATCATATCGGCCGAATGCGCCCGCAAATGCTCGGGAAGTGTTCGGATCACGTCCGGCATATAGGCGCCACCAAGGCCGTCACGCCCCGTCGCCAGAACAACCTTGCGCGTCAGAACCTCTTCCGCCTTGCCATTGCGCAAAATGTTCAGCCTGAGCAGACCATGATCCGCAGTATCGATTTTCTGGACAAGGACCCCGTTTTCGACCGGCAATTCAAGTACGTCACGGAACCAGACAAGGTATTCCATCCACATGGTTCTCGGAATCAGTCCAAGCGTCTCCCATGCCTGCACGCCGAAACGATGCTCGTACCAGGCACGGAATGTCAGGACGGGTATCCCAAGACATGGTCCTGTCAGCGTCTTGGGAGAGCGCAGAGTGTCCATTCGGGCATAGGTAACCCACGGTCCTTCCCTGTCCTTCGGCGCCATATCGTAAACAACATGATTCAGCACTCCGTAGCGCCTGAGCGTTCCGGAAGCCGTCAGACCCGCCATCCCTCCCCCGATGACGATAACATCATGGACTTTCTCGCCCTGATGCTCCCGCTCCGGCACCCAGGATCTGGCCGGAAACTCAAGCCATTTCAGTTCTTCACGAACACGTCGGTTCAGAGTTTCAATACCACTCATCGTATCTGTAACGTCATCCATGGGAGGCTTGATCTCTCAAATTCAAGAACGAAGCGCGGGGTCATACCCGCATAATGCCTCTTCGATAATTTCAGATGAGGCCCGGCCATGCAGTCTGAAGCCAGACAACCGCTGGGTCGCAACGGCTTTCAGAGCTTCTGAAAGCGCGGCGAGGCCTGGAGAAAGAATATGCCCGCCCGGCTTGATCACACCGAAGAAAAACGGGATCCGCTCCGCGAGCGGACGGACGGTCATACCCTTGATCGACATCCCGGACGCTGTGGCAGGGTCCACAATGGCCACCCCAAGCCCTGCATTTGCCATAGAGAGCGCTGTCACACTGGCTGTTGATTCGAAAATCCTGCGAGGTCTAACATTTTCAGCCATAAACGCGGCATCAATGCGTCCCCTCAAGCGCGACCGATCGGCAATCGTTACGATATCCCGGTCTTTAAACTGTCGAAGGCTGATTGCCTCCTGATTAACCAGTGGATCATTTTCCTGAAGCGCCACCATACAGCACGCTTCTCCAATCCAAAGGACATCCACTTCCGGATGATCCACTGGGAAACTCGTAATACCCAGTCCAGCCCGTCGAGCCACCACGGACAGGGTCACCTGTGCGGCCGGAACAGACTGAAGATGAACATGTTCTGGCAGCAAATCTGCAGGGAGACAGGCAAGGGCCGCAGGCAACACCCCATTGGCCATGGCTGGAATGGCACTCAGCTCGAATGGCGCGGCAATATCGTTCCGGATGTCATTGACACGTTTTACAAGCAACGAGCATCCACTCAGGAAGCGGTCGACTTCAGTATGAAAGATACCTCCCTGTTCCGAAAGGACGATTCTGGGACCGTTCCTGTGGAACAGCACGAATCCAACGGTTTCTTCCAAATCCTGAATGAGTCGCGTCATGGCTGGCTGGGACCGGCCAAGCTGTCGTGCCGCTGCCGTCAGACTTCCCGCGGACACGACCGCGCAAAACGCTTCAAGCTGCCTGATGTTGAGACATTCCAGTTCCATAACACCAATCATAGAAGGGATTTTTATATCCCTACAAGCCATAATGCATAATAGTAATGAAAATTCGTTGCCATTCATTATCGACATGCTAGGCTGACACTAACGCTGAACAGGAATCTTGAGGGGCAGGCTTCGACAATGGATATTCTGGAGCTTTTGAGGGAGGCAGCGTCAAACTGCCCAGCCGAGGATTTCCTCGCCCAGCGTGGCACCTTGCTTGAAATGAGCTATGCGGCAAACGACGCCGTTGTTACTCCCAGAAAGCCGGGGCGGCTTTCATACCCGCTACGGCTGGCCATCGCCGCGCGCATCTCAGGGCAGTGCAAGGTGGACACGCTGCGGCAGATCTATCTGGAACGTCTGGCAGGTCTTCCTGAAGCAGACGAATGGAGCGCTGTTGCCGACACGTCTGCACAACCACCTATGGATACATTCACGGCCGCCATAGTTGCCTATTCTGATCTGGTCACGCTGCACCCCGCCAAGGCCACCCGCAAGGATATCGTAATCTTACAGAAGTCGGGGCTGGAAGACGCCGATATTGTTCAACTCGCCGAACTTGTTGCCTGCATCAATTACCTCACGCGCCTGGTTCCCGGGCTCCGTGCTCTGGAGACCGCATCATGAGCCGTCCGGTCCACAATTTCACTACTGCAACGCTGGACTGGCTGCCCTATATCTGCCCTGTCAGGCTGGAAGAGGCCACGCCCGAACAGCTGGATGCAATGAAGGTTACGCCGTCCAACCGCAAAATTTCCGATTATGTGCTGACACTCGCACATGATCCTGAAAGCCTTGCCATCCGCTCTCCCCTCTTCAATGCCATCATGTACGGGCGGGACGGTTTGTCACGCGCAGGTCGCGAAATGGGTGCCATTGCGACTTCCATCCACAATCACTGCATCTACTGCACATCCGTTCATGCTGCCCGTTTTCTACAGATGACCGGACGCGAGGACCTGATCCAGGAGATTTTCGCGGAGGGTGAGGAAGCTGCGCTGGACGATTACTGGCAGCCCGTATTTGATTTCTCTCTCAAGCTGACTCGCACACCGGGAGAGATATCTCCCACGGATATCGAAATACTCCGCACCGGCGGCCTGACGGATCTGGAGATTTTCGACCTCGTCTGTTCAGTCGCAATTTTCGGCTGGGCCAATAGGCTCATGCACACACTGGGTGAAGCGATTACTCCCTGACGGCCACATGGCCTGAAGCATCACTCCCCAAGATAAGGTGGCATAGTGCATGTCTGAAACACGACGGAATTTCAGAGCCGTCATTGGCGCAATCGGGGGAAATGCCCTCGAATGGTACGATTTTGCAATATTCTCTTATATGATCCCGCTCATTGGTGATCTTTTCTTCGCGGATTCCAACCATCGGGGAGCGGGAGGGCTGTTACTGAGCACCGCCCTGTTCGCGGTCGGCTTCGTCAGCCGCCCGATTGGTGGAATTGTCTTGGGATATTACGGCGACCGTCGCGGACGTCAGGCTTCAATGCTGCTCGGAATGGTCATCATGGCGATTGCCGTCGCCATGATGACGTGCGCACCTACATACCAGCAGGCAGGCCCTGTAGGTGCGATCATGATTGCAGTTGCCAGATTGCTTCAGGGCTTTTCCGTAGGCGGCGAATTCGCGACTTCCACGACTTTTCTGGTGGAAATGGCACCTGCAGGACGCCGCGGTTTTTTTGGCTCCTGGCAGATCACGGGCCAGATCATTGCACAGGTTCTGGGAGGAACCGTGGGCTATGCGATGAGTACATTTTTTTCCACAGCCACCATTCATGCCTATGCCTGGAGGCTACCATTCGCGCTGGGTCTGCTGATCGTGCCCGTCGTTCTGCTGATCCGTCTGTCGGCTGCCCGGGGCGCAGCCATACGTCCCCGCACGCCACCCGCTGCATCGTCGTTCTACCGAAGCTTTGGAGCACAGTGGCGTCAGATCGCCGCAGGTATGGGCCTTGTGACGGCCAGTACGGTCTCGTTCTATATCATTTACGGCTACGTCGTAACCTATGCCTCACGCGTGCTGCACCTCTCCGTAACCCATGCCTATCTGGTCCAAATGTCGGCGGCTGCATCAATGCTGCTTGTCGTCCCCTTCAGTGGCTATCTTTCGGATCGTATCGAAAAGCGCTGGATTATCCTCGCGGCCCTTGCTTCCTATCTTGCGCTGATCTGGCCTCTCTACAGCTGGCTTCTGAGCGCGCCGTCAATCGGACGCCTTGTTGTCCTGCAAGTCGCACTCTCTGTCGCCAGCGGTATGTTTCTGGGTGCCTATGTTACCCTGATCACCGAAATCCTCACTCCCCAGACACGCACAACGATGCTGGCCATCGTGAACAATGCCGTAGTGATGGTCGTCGGAGGGGGCTCCCAGTTCATCGTCACATGGCTCATCACCGTGACCGGACGCGCCATGGCTCCTGCCTTTTTCGTCATGACGGGCGTTTTGATCGGCGTCATCGCTGCATGCGCACTGCTCATAAGTCCTTCGCTACGCCGCCCTAATGCGGCCTCCTGAACCGGCCGCTTCCCCACTGCGCATGCCTGCGCGCATCGGAACAGAATGAGACTGACCATGAAGACAAAACATATGGTTGCGGGACTGCTGTTCGGTCTCGATTTCGGCACGAATGCCCTTGTGGACAGTGCCCGGGCCGCCGATCTGGCGCCCCTGCCGCCTCATTCCCGGAAAACATCCGCCAAGGCCGCTCAGGTATCCGCGCTATCCCAATCCAAACCCTCAAGCGAATCAATCAGTGTCATCGGGGCGCAGGCCAGCGCCATGTCCGCCCTGTCGAACATGACACCGCGCCACAGCACGACCAATGTGGAAGTCGTGACGGCAAAACAGCTTCTGGCTACCGGGCAGACCAGCGTTCTGGCAGCTCTGGCCCAGACCGTCCCTGCCGTGAATTCTCCACCCGCCGGCGGAATTGGGTCCAATAACGTCGCGCGTATCATGATCCTGCGAAACCTCGGACCTGATGAAACCCTGATCCTGGTCAATGGCAAACGGCGACATGTCGGCGCGAATTTTAACTACAATACCGGCCCCGCTACCGGCTCCGAACCTGCCGATATCAGCCTGATCCCACTTAGCGCTGTCGATCATGTCGAAATCATCACCGAAGGGGCTACGGCCCTGTACGGACAGGATGCAATCGGCGGTGCGGTCAACATCGTTCTGAAAACCGGCGCACATCACGGCTCCGTCACCCTTCAGGACAGCGGATATTACGCAGGCGACGGTGTCGGAATCGACGGATATGGCGACTACGGGGTCGCGTTGGGCCATAACGGCGGCTACATGGACTTCGCGGCTCAGGTGACACACCAGCAGCCTACCAACCGCTCCGGCCTGAACACGACGCAGAAATATTTCTCCCTTCCCAACGGGCAGCGAGACCCGCGTGAATCCATCATTGGCAACGATGTGAACCGTATTCAGGGCCTCAGCCGTTCAATGCTCGAGACCTTCAGTGCCAACGGCTCTGTTCCACTAAGCAATGATGTCGAGCTGTATAATACGACGACCTACAGCCACCGGGATGTCGACGCACCAGGTTTTTTTCGCACGTCCAATAACGATTCAAACGTCCGCGCCATTTTCCCGAACGGATTTTCTCCTCATCTGACGGCAGAAGAAAACGATTTCCAGGTCAATGGCGGCCTGCGCGGCAAGAACCTTCTGGGTTGGAGTTGGGATCTTTATACGACCTATGGTCGCGATCAGCTCCGCTTTGGTGCTTATGACACCATCAGTCCAACTTACGGTCTCGACAGCCAGACCAAATTCTATAACGGAACAGATATTTCCTCCGAGCTGACATCCGGCTTCAAGGCCTCTCGTCACTATAACCTTGGGTTTCTTCCCAAACCTTTAGGGGTAGAATTCGGGGGCGAGTACCGACATGACACATTCCAGATGACGCAAGGTGATACCCAGTCCTGGGGCAATGGTGGTGTGCCCATTCTTGATGGTCCGGACAAAGGTAAACTCGCTTCTCCCGGCGCTTCTGCCTATGCTGGAACCCCCCCCTCAGCCGCAGGTAATCATTATCGTGATATCTTCGACGGCCACGTTAATTTTGACGCCTGGGCGACCAAGAAGTGGGAATGGACTGCTGGAGGCCATGCGGTAAATTATTCGGATACCATTACGGCCTATACCGGTTCTGTCGGCACACGTTATAATTTTAGCAAACGATGGGCGGTCAGAGGCAATATTAATAGCGGATATCGTCCTCCAAGTCTTGGTGGCCTTTATTACAGCACCATCTCTTCCACTCCGAGCTACACAACAGCTTACGAGGCATCTAACAGTGCGGTCACACGGTTGCTGGGCGGTGAAGGACGTAAAGGGGAATATTCGCGAAGCTACAGCATTGGAATTGATGCGACCCCTGTCGACAATTTCCATCTCACTGCAAACCTGTACAGAATTGGTATCAACGACCGTCTTGAAAGCACGTCCAATTTCGGCGGAACCGCCATCGAAAGCCTCCTTCAGGAGCAGGGAATTTCTGGCGTACGCTTCGTCCAGTACTATACCAACCCAGTCGATACCGTCACGAATGGGGGTGACATCAATGCCACCTATCTCTGGCACCTGCCGCAAGGCCATAGTCTGGAATTCGGCGTTTACGTGAATATCGCTGATACCGAAATATCACGCTACCGCAAGACTCCGGCTATTCTCGCGGCTTATGGCCAATCCTATTATAACCAGTTCTCACAGAACGATCTTCTGCGCACATCGCCCAAAAACCGGGAGACACTGTCTCTCACGTGGCACAAAGGCCGCTATACCGTCAGTGTGCAGGAACTACGCTATGGCAGCGTCATCTTCATTGTCAGCCCGACACAGGCTTCCTCCTTATGGACGCATGTCCGTCCACAGTGGAACACCAACATCAACCTCGATGTCGCCCTTACCAAAAAATGGCATGTTTCGGTGGGAGCCAACAACCTGTTCGACAAGTATCCTACACAGGTCAATCCTGCTGCAGCTGCTCCAACAGGCTCCTATCGTTACGCCACCTATTCCCCATCTGGTTTTATGGGAGGCTACTACTACGCCAAGGCCTCATTCAACTTCTGAAATGGAACAATCTCATAAGCATTGATTAATGCGCCTTATGCCTACGTTAATATTTTTCTACATGAAAATTCTCAGGCCTGACTTCCACTCTGCATTCCCAAGAGAGTGGAGGTTTCCAAGAAATCCAGAGCTTTGATGACTGCTCTATTAATCCAACACATTAAATCCTGAGATTAAACACTTGGCCAGCCAAGTGTCCACCTCTCCAGCCAAAATAGGGCAGTCGTTGACGGGATCTTCGCGCGGGCAGGTCAAACGATGTTCAAGATATTTCTTTGTCGTAATGGCTGCCTCGATCTTCTGATCGAGTATTTTAACTCGCTCTTCTAAGATATTTCTAACGATTTGATCATGACGGTTGCTAACCAGTATATTCGCAATTTCGCTTAAGGATAGGTATCCCGCTTTGCGCAAGAGTTGGATAAGCGCAAGACGTCTCAGCTCTGCTTGAGCATAATAGCGACGTCCTGATTTCCGAAAGGTGGGCTTGAGAAGATCAATATCTTCGTAATAGCGCAGGGCCGAGGCCCGAATGCCGAAGCGCTGCGCCACCTCAGCGATGGAAAGAGCATCTATCATCATGCCTCATAAGTAGTCGATTAAGGCCTTGACCTCAAGTTGGCTTGAACTCGTATGCCTCTATCAGACACATGCCTGAACGGAGCTTAATCATGCCAGAAAATTTCGCTTTCCAAGGATCAACCTCTGAACGGTTTGAAGCAGTAAAACAGGAATTTGCATGCCTAATAGCCAATGAGGGCAACGATTTTACGGCACAGTTCGTTGTCTATCATCAAGGAGAATGCGTCGTTGATCTTTGGGCAGGAGCAGGCGTAAACGGAGATTCTCTATGTGGCGTATATTCGGCCTGTAAAGGGGCGGCCCACCTTGTCGTCGCACTCCTTGTGCAGGATGGCATTCTCAATCTGGACGAGCGCGTTAGTCACTACTGGCCAGAATTTTCTGCAAACGGAAAATCTGATATTAGCCTGCGTGAGCTGATGGCGCACCGAGCCGGGCTCGCAGGACCAGACAGAGGGCTTTCACTGGATGAGCTTTCAGACGATCGCGCTGTCGCCCAGAGGATTGGCCAGCAGCGGCCTTACTGGCGCCCAGGTACCGCTTTCGGGTATCATGCGCTTGTCATTGCGGCCCTCACAGGAGAGGTCGTTTTTCGTGCTACTGGCTGGACCATTCAAGAGCATTTCGCATTTCGTATTCGTGCTGCGCGCGACGTCGATTTTTTTCTAGGCCTTCCAAAAGAAGAGGAGCATCGCTTCTTAGAGGCCCAATTACCTTTAATTACTCCGGAGCATTCAACCCGAACATCTGGACATGCAGTCGGTTCAACCAACTTGTCGGACATTGCTTTTAACCGGCATCACCCTGAAAATCCCGCAGTATGGGAGTTGCCTAATTTCAGGATTGTACGAGAGCGTGGGCCAGCATCATTTGGCGGCGTGGCCTCTGCACGAGCTCTCGCTCGGATGTATGCTTCAGCTATTAGCCCCATGGATAATCTGGAACCGTTGTTACGCCCCGAAATCACCACACAATTTTCGCAGATTCACTCTATCGGCTACGATTTGGTAACCCGCAATCACAGGGCGTTTGGAGCCGGATTTCATCTCCCCTCCGAATATTATCCTGCGGTAGCTCAAGGAGCATTTGGTCACAGCGGTGCTGGTGGTCAGCAGGCTTTTGCCGATCCGCGGAATGAAATTGCATATGCTTATAGTCGACGTCGCCCGCCTGTCCCGTTCGCCGCCGCACCAGAAAATGATAGGCTAATACGCGCGGTATATGCGGCTATTGCAAAATAACGTTCTTCATCCCGGAAGTCGCAATTAATATTCACGAGTAAAAATACGTTACGTTTGAAATGATTTTTTTTGTCGCACTAATGGAAGAAATATTTCATCGACGATCTCGTGAATAGCCTCATCGGATAAAGGTTGGAATGTCATCATCATTTCGTGACGGGTAAGGTCCAGGGGAAGTGACATAATTCTGGGCGTAAGATGTGCTGGATCGATTTCCCCCCGCCGTATAGCTCGTTCAATAATAGAGTGAAACTGACTCCCATCGACGATCCGTGCCCGTATATCAGAAAAACTTGATCGTTCGGCAACGAGATCCTTCTGCATATCGAAGAACAGTTGCAGGTCTTTGGAGCCGGCACGATCTGACATGTATCTGAGAAGCTGGCAGAGTTCTTCGCGCAGACTGCCCATATCAGGAATGACGATACACGTGCGCGCAAACTGCTGAGCTAGCGCTGCTGTTGCAAGCGCTGTTCGACTGGGCCAGCGCCTATGTAGCACTGGACGGCTGGTTTCTGCCCGACGTGCAACGTTTTCAAGCGTCAGGCCTGCATAACCATGTTCTATTAGCTCTGCCCACGTTGCTTCCAGAATGGCCTTTTCCAGTGCGGGACCGCGTCGTCGTGTCTGTTTCTGAGGTCTCATGGCTTTCCATTAAGATGCATATCGAATCTTATTGCGCACTATTATAAATCAGATAAGATGCTTTTCGAGTCTTATTCTAGGTGCATAATATGAGCATTCCAATGGTTCGAGCGCAGCACCGCTCCGTTCTCATCTCCGGTGCCAGTATTGCAGGACTGACACTTGCTTTCTGGCTCGATCATTATGGATTTGATGTAACGGTAGTTGAACGGGCATCAACCATCCGGACGGGGGGATACCCGATCGATGTGCGCGGTACGGCAACTGATGTAGTCGAGCGCATGGGGCTTCTGTCACAAATCCAGGAGGCACATATAGCATCTCGTGATGTGACCTTTGTAGATGGTGCGGGCCATGTCCTCGGCAACATTCCGATCTACGAGGCCATTGGCAATAAACAACGTGATGTCGAACTCCCGCGCGGCACTCTTACGACATTACTCTATGAAGCTACACGCGGTGGCAGAGTGAATTATCGCTTCGATGATTCAATCACCTCACTCCATGATGTCGGTAAAGGCGTGGATATTGGATTCACAAATGGTGAAGTAGCGCGATACGATGTCATCATCGGTGCAGACGGTTTACACTCTCACACCCGCAATCTGGTCTTTGGTCCTGAAGAACTATTCCGGCATTCTCTCGGGTTCTGTTTCAATCTTTTCTCTATACCAAACGACGGGGAAGTCTCACACGGCGCAGTCATTCATGCTGAGCCGGGGCGTACAGCCGGGGTCTGGGCCATTCAGGATAACCCTAGCGCCTTTGGTTTCCTTGCCTTTGCGATAGACGAAGTAGAAAAAAAATTCTGTCGTGATGCAAAAGAACAGATGAAGCGCACGCGGGCTGTTTTTTCCGGCATGGGCTGGAAGGTTCCACATCTTCTCAATGTAATGGAGGCATCCGACGATTTATATTTCGATACGGTCAGTCAAATTCGCATGCCTCGTTGGTCTGCAGGACGTGTAGCGCTGGTGGGGGATGCGGCGTGTGCACCTTCTTTTCGATCAGGCCAAGGTACCAGCTTGGCTTTGGTTGGGGCCTATGTGTTGGCGGGGGAATTGGCGGTATGTGACACTCCAGAAGAGGCGTTTGCGGCCTACGAACATCTCGTACGGCCGTTTTCTGAAGCGAACCAGACATTGGCAACCGATGATAACGGGGCTTTCTTCTTACCCAAAACGCAGAGGGATATTGAGGTGCGCAACCATATTCTCTCTGAAATCGCCCGCAATGGGACGGAAGGCATCTTTGATGCACGTAGAGCGAGAGTTTATAATTTTCTGCATCTCCCTGACTATAGGACCATGTAAAGAGAATATACAGATATACAATAAATTATGTTTCTACCTTTTGAAGGTAGAAACATGATCGAATTTTCCTTGTCCAAGCAAAAGTATCACAGTGTAATAGTGCCATAACACGACAAAATAGTATAGAAGTATTTCCAGACAGTCGACGAAACGACACTTTTATCGGATTCATCCATCAACATAGCTCGAAAATGACATAACGTCCCGACACGTCGATTATTCTGAACTCCTTACGATCCCGCGAAACTAAAAATTTATACGAGATCGACAACAATTAATTATTGGTGGTCATAGCAACCTGTTCCAGATCCTCAATGAGGCCAGGACCAACCGGTTGCCAGTTCAGGCGCTCCCGCGTCGTGATGCTTGATGCAGGAAGATCCATGCCAACAAACATTCCGAGCCAGCCAAAATGGCTTTCAGCCCTTTCCGGGGGCAAAGACATCATTGGCAAATCAAGGGCAGCACTCAGTGTCTCAGCAATTCTCCGAACTGATATCCCTTCTTCACCAACTGCGTGATACCGCGCTCCTGCGTCTCCCTTTTCGAGGGCAAGGCGATATAGCAAAGCGACATCCAGTACATGTGCCGCGGCGAAACGGTTAGCGCCGTCCCCAAGATAGGCAATGATGCCCTTCTGGCGCGCAATTTCGATGTATTGTGTGAGAAGTCCCTGACGTGCCGTATCGTGCACCTGTGGAAGACGCACAACTGAGAGATTGACCCCAGCATCCTGTAGCACCTGACCAGCAAGTTCGGACGCGACGCGAGGGTTTGGGCTGTTCGCATTAAAGACGTTTTCCATTGCAACCGCTCCTGGCAAAAGGCTGCCCATCCCAGTCCCGGACGTGATAATGAATGGCCGATCTGAACCCTTCAGTTCGGCTCCAATGGTCTCTATTACGAGGCGATCTTTTTCGCAGTTTTCTACAAAATGCGAAAAATCATGATCGAAAGCTGTATGAATTACAGCATCTGCCTGGGCTGCACCGGATCGCAGACTGTCCGGGTCTTCCAGTGTACCCCGATACACGTTCACTCCTTTTGCCATCAGCGATTGGGCACCAGCATCTGATCGCGTCAGCCCCAGGACCTGATGTCCGCCTGCCAGGAGTTGGTCAGCCACTCTGGCCCCGACGAATCCGGTTGCACCTGTCAAAAATACACGCATGGACCTGTCTCCACAGATTGTTCGAACGGCCAGCTTGCTCTAAATTCTATCCAGTTAAAGTAGTGACGTTATCATGGTATAATCTTTAATAGGTTCGATATGAGTCTTAAAGACGGTAACGCTCTAGGGGACTTCCTGCGTGACCGTCGGACACGCATGGACCCTGTGGCGCTCGGGCTGAAATCCGAACGACGGCGCACGCCCGGGCTTCGCCGGGAAGAGGTTGCGCAGCGATCCAGCATTTCCCCAACGTGGTATACGTGGCTTGAGCAAGGCCGGGGTGGAGCGCCATCTGCAGACGTGCTCAACCGCTTGGCCACCGGCCTTTTGCTAACCGAAGTTGAACGCGAACACCTCTTTATCCTTGCGCGGGGTCATGCGCCTGAAATCCGCTACCGGAAGCACCACGGTATTACGGAACGCTTGCAGCACGTTCTTGATGGCATGCCGTTCACACCTGCGACCATCCGTACAGCCACCTGGGACATCGTCGCATGGAACAGAGCCGCTACCTTGCTTCTTACGGACTATGCGCAACTCCCTCCTGAGAGACGCAACATCCTGCGTCTGATATTCAGTGAGCCACGCGTGCGTTCCGCCCAGGAGGACTGGCAAGCCGTCGCACGTTATGTTGTCGGATCATTCAGGGCTGATGTCATCCGCGCAGGGGCTTCAAGGGAGATTAACCGTCTTGTTACGGAACTTTCAGCTGAAAGCCCGGAATTTGATGAGCTCTGGCGGGACAATGATGTTGTAGGACCTGGTGACGGCATCAAAAGGCTACACCACCCGGATCTAGGTGTTCTGAGCCTGGAATTTTCCAGCTTCTCGGTGGAAGGTCGGTCAGATCTCACGATGACGACCTTTCATCCGGCAAGCGAACAGGAAATGATCCGAGTGAGATCCTTCATAGACGCTCGGTGAATTCAGAGTGATAAGGCGATCTTTGTCGGTCATTATGTATAAACATAAATAATTATAGTCTATATTCTAAATCTCTTAATGTATATTTGAATGTCGTCGCTGCGGAGTGCGGTGATACATCACCACGCTACAGTCTTTCCGTACCTGTCAATAAAGCGCAGGCCTGGTATTCCTTGTTGCGCAATTAATGTTTTGACCAGCTGCGGGATCGTTTCCTCAATGGTAAATGTCGCTTCCGGCCCACCCAGTGCGGTACGAATCCAGCCCGGCGCCATTAATACTAACGAGCGACCATTAGCATGACGAGCAGCATAGCAGCGCATATACTGGTTGAGTGCCGCTTTACTGCCCCGGTAAACCTCGTGACCGCCCCGCTCATTATTGGAAACGCTACCCTGTCCAGACGACATGACTCCGATCAGGCCGTCGGGACTTACCAGATCTTGCAAGCCCTCCACGGCACGCATAACGCCAAGTACATTGGTCAACATGACTCTCATAAACTCATCTGTTGATACTTCCGCGATAGTCTCGCCTTGATTGTAGTTAGCTGTTCCGCCGTTGATGAACAGCATATTATGAGTGCGTCCGGACATTTTGTCGCGCAGTGCAGCGATCTGTGTGGGTTGGGTAAAATCGAGCTCTTCAATCGTGATCTGGGTCTGATTGGCGTCGGCCAGGTCATGTAATCCGGTCCGAGTGGTGCCACGCACAGTGCCGACGACGTGCCATCCTGCTTTTACGAATTCGGCCGCCATCGCTAGCCCAAGGCCACGTGACGCTCCAACAAGCACGATCGATTTTTCTTGCGGGTATGACAGGCTGTCCATGTCGTGATTCCTTTGTGTTATTCCCTCAATGTATGTAGATCACAGACATTCGCCAGACGCTTCTTATGCAAACAATAATTGCGTGTAAGGCCACTCCAAAAAGGAATGGATACTTGATGACGACGCCCGATTTAAATCTTCTGACTGTGTATTCCCGGCGTTTTTTTGAACGTCATCACGCTCATCGTGCAGCCGTCAGCATTTCTTTTTTTTGGCTGTTTTTGAAAACACGGATCGGAGCAGCAGTCGGTTATCTGACTGGCAAAGAAAGCCAATACATTTTGCAGGATCGCTTCACAGTTGGGAGCACAATTTTTTAAAAATCGCAATGATCATACCGCCATGCAACGGAAGTTCGGATACAATATAACGACGATCTTCTTTTAGATAATTCGTCAGCGAGCGTAGGTTGCCGCGAAAATGTCCTACATTATCCAAAACCACAATCGCGTTATTAGACAATTTTGGTTCGACCAGTCGCAGGATATCCATTGCCAACGTGGGCCAGCCATCAAGCAAAAGAAAATCCACCTCGCATGCGAGATTTAAAAGCGTCAAACGCGCATCACCCTCACGGACTTCGGCATAGGTGCTTAAGCCTGCAGCAGCGATATTGGCACGGGCAGAGACGACTTTAGCAGCAACCATTTCCGTCCCAATAAGACGTCCGCCAGTCTGGCTATCCCGTATCGCTGCAGCAAGGTAAATACTGGATACCCCGAACGACGTGCCAAACTCGACAGCGCACTGCCCCCCTCGCGACCGGAGAAGCATGTACAAGAATTCACCCTGCTCGCGATCGATTGGGAGAAGCTTATCATCATAAAAACTCATTTTTTCTTTGAAATTGATTGAACGCCCCATCAATAACGCAGGCAACTGCGGCAGATAACGCTTCAGTAATTGCGCTCTCTGAGCATTTGCAGTCGTGATGAGAGTGTCGATTACACGTTGGGCAACAGGATCAAGAACTGTGAGCCTGTCTGCAAAGACCTTCGAGGATTGCCTTTTTTTCGTCATTCAAACTCTCCTTCCCTCAAGACCTAGCATCTCAATGAAAGGCGGATATAAAGCGTTTAGGCCATTATATATCGCTGAACCGCCATATGCATGCAACGATCCCACTCGCCGTACCCATGCCCTCCGGAAGCCTGTTAGTCGCAGCAATGGGCCGTCAGTCCATGGAGCGAACCTCTCCGCCACACCGTCATTCTGAAGGTCAGTTGCTCGGCTCTCTGAAAGGTTTATTGACAGTCGGAACCGATGCGGGCCTCTGGATCGTACCGACAGTTCATGCCGTGTGGTTTCCGCCGAATACGGTACATTGGAACCGCTCTCACGGCCCGATGGAGGGATGGACGGTTTATATTTCCGAGGAAGCCTGTCGAAATCTGCCGTCACAGGCGTGTACGATCCGAAATTCAGGCCTATTATTAGAGGCCGTAGTACGCGCAGCAAGTTGGAAAACCGGGCCATACGATGAAGCTTCACATCGAATTGCTCGTGTTATTTTGGATGAAATCTCGACATTGCCTTCCGAAGATTTTTGTTTGCCGTTCCCGCGTGATCCAAGAGTCAAACGCGTAGCTCAGGCCTTAATTGATAACCCTTCCGGTGCACGTGACTTTAAGACATGGGCATCGTGGGCTGCGGTGAGTGAGCGCACGCTCAGCAGACAATTTGTACAGGAAACAGGATTTAGCTTCAGGACCTACAGGCAGAGGGCGCGACTATTACGTTCTCTGGAGATGCTTGCCGAAGGCCAATCCGTAAACCTCATCGCGCTTGACTTGGGTTATGCAACAGCAAGTGCATTTATTGCCGTGTTTAGTAAGGTTTTCGGAAAAACTCCCGCCGCCTATCGTGAAAAAATGTATTTGCGCGGCAACGGCTAGGCTCAGGACTCATCACCAAAAAATGACGGTCGGGCATCTGTCATAGCGTATTGCGACCCGTCGCCAGTCCTTGAGCCTTCCGAACATGGAGGGATCGAAGAACCGTTGATTGATGTGCTTGGCCTGTAATTTCTGGGGTTTGGCGATTTTATTGACGGTTCTTGAGATCGTTTTCGCTCTGCGATTTGAGCAGAACAAGGGATTTGTGCTCTGGGTTTCTACCCGGCGGCCTTTATCCGCTCCAGGAAGAGGAAGCGGCGCATGTTGTAGACAATATTGGCCAGTCCGATCCTCATGGTGGCCCGGGTGATACCGACAGTTCGGACGAACAGACCCATTTGCGATTTCTGGTCAGCAAAGACATGCTCGACGCGGGATCGGATCACGGACTTTCCTGCATTGGACCGCTGGATATGGAGTGGCATGGGTTTGAGATGCGGCTTCTTCCTGTGAACCTTTGAGACAAAGCCCTGCTTTTCCATGAAATCTTCATTGGCTTTTGAGCGATACGCCGTGTCCGCCCAAACGCTTGAGGCCGTATTGGTTTTATCCAGCAGCCCTTCTCTCAATCGCGCACCATCACTGGCGGCGGCATCCGTTGTCTTCCATTTCCGGATGAACCGATACTTCCGGTCGATGGAAACATGTGATTTGTAGCCAAAGAACGGAATGGCAAGATCCGTTGACGGGATCGTCCCATCATCCTGCCGCTTTGCTTTGGTGAACTTCAGTGTCCAGCGCGCATGGCGATCCTTGTGCGACAGCTTTGACGGCTTGTCCTGCCAGTCTTCGGGAATACGGCCTGCCCGGAGATCGGCTTTCTCGGCGTTCGTGTTGCGCTGCTTTGGAGCAGCCACCAGCGTTGCATCCAGGATCTGACCCGACATCGGCAGATAACCAGCACTGCGCAGGGTTGTATCAAAGCGATTGAACAGACCCTCGATCGCTCCCGCCTGGGTCAGGCGTTCACGGAACAGCCAGACCGTTTTGGCATCAGGAACACGATCTGAAAGCCCCAGGCCAAGGAAGCGCATGAACGACAGGCGATCGTTGATCAGATACTCAGTCCGTTCATCGGACAGATTGTTCAGCGTCTGGATCACCAGGATTTTGAACATCAACACTGGATCGAACGGCGGTCGCCCGCCCTTGCTTCCGTCTGAATAGGCCAGAGCCTGCTCCAGGTCAGGACGGAACACTTCAAAATCCACAGTCCGGGAAAATGCTTCAAGCTGATCACCAAGCCCGCTCAATCGAGCAAGTCGCTCTTCAACGTCAAAAAATCCCGCCTGTTTCATAGCGCCATTCCCTCAGTCAGAACCGGACGAATGGAATCACAGAGCTGATTTCAAAACCAGCGGGTTTTTCGAACCCTCCATTTTCAATCGACTCAAGACGCAAAGGGGGAACCATCAATCAGTATGATAAACGTCCAACATCCTAAGCTCGACATATCAATCAACACCTCTTTGCTCCCTCCATTTTCAATCTCATAGGGCTGGCGCAACTATCCGACACCAAGTATGGACCCGCGCTGTGAATCTGAAGCGCCATGATAGCTATGTTGCCAACCGACCAAGAACGAAGCGGCAACAGTGCACTTCCATTTGTCCAGCGCATCGTGCCATTTTCGACATTATTCCATCCAGGTAGATCAGCGTCATGCAAGTGGGAGATCAACGTCGTCGTTGTATCAGATTCAAAAAGCTTGATATTGCCGACCAACACACCAAGTACACGACGATCATCCACAAAAGGACCGATCACATCGCAGGGACGGCTGGCATTGGACAGAATACGAACCGACCTCACGCCAGAAGGGACCTTAAACATGACCCGATCTTTCGCCTTGCGGATAGGATGAAGAATTTTCCCGGCTTCAGTGACAAGACGTAACCCATCTTCGTATGTCAGAATCGGAGCTTGCGACCGCCCCGAATATTCGACGTGATCGGCCCGTGACTGAAGGCTACGAAACAGAGGTTCAACAAAATGGCGCGAAACATCGAGCGGGGCCGCCGCATCATCCCAAGTTAAATTACGGCTCTGCCTAATTGAGACAACCGGACCGTTCTGATCGAAGGCGCGCCTGTTACCGGTATCGAGGTAGCTTTCAGTTAATACACCATCGGCCATAATGACAGAGTGCTCCTCTGTCTCCACATGATAATAATCGTAAGATACTATGCTTTTATCGAAAAAAATCGAACGCCCGTTAACAAGCATGCGGACCGGGACGAACCGACCGTCAAGAAACAGACAATGTTCTGATGTAATGAGCATGTCTTTGTAAGGGACGTTGTGTGCAATCGCCCCTTTCAACAGACGCACCGGATAGCCAGCTTCATCATCCGGCAAACGCACATGAACGATTGCACGCGATTGCCCCACCCACGTTACCTGCCTGATGGTGCCCTCTGTTACGTCGTCATCAAAGGCAACAATATGATCGCCGATTTGGATCTCTTCTACGGGAGTATCGCCTCTGACCGTGCGTATACGGCTTCCCCTGCAAAAGCAGGCCCCTCCAGATACGCTCAGAATGGCAGTGTTGCTTCCGTAAGTCTTGCCAAAACTCTGAGACCCGCCACTTCCGGCAACAACTGTATCTGAAAGATTCGGAAGGGCAAAATTCGTAGTGCCATTACCGCCATAAGTTGTGCCTAAAAGAGAAAAAAGCGCCACATTTTGCCCAATGGGCAGCAGTGCGCCATTCGCCAGTACCCACCCCTGAGGAATGGAGGCCTCTGATCCTGCATAGGCACGGATTTCACCCATGACGGGACCATTATCGCTACCTGCATTAGGATAAGCACCGTCGACACAGATAATGTAATTCAGTGCAAGCCCGGGAGCACGATTGTCAAAGGACGTGCCTTTACCTCCATCGGACACGGGGACGTTCGCATTACTCAGCGAAACTGTCTGCTTTCCTACAACAGCCCCCAATTTTAACGTGCTGGATGTCCCGATAATGCTGCGCCCAGTCAAATTAGGCAGCGCAAATGTTGCCTGTCCATCTCCGCCATAAGTAGTGCCAATTACCGCATATAACTGGGGGTATTCGGCGATAGGCAGTAATTGCCCAGCTGCCACAAGAAACTGACCACCAGAGATCATGAAGGTTGACCCCGCAAAAGCGTCAACCTCTCCCACAAATCCCGGCGAAGACGAGTCACTCGTCACGCGAATGAGATAATTGACGTTCAGTGAAGGTTGAGCGTTATCCACTGACTGACTAACGCCCCCCAATGCTGGCGGCAACTGGTCTTCGGTCAGCGTGGTCTGGCTTTCGCCCGTCACCTCTCCCAAATACGAACTGCTTTGGCTTCCTACTTCTACTTTTCCTGCCAGATCTGGAAGACTGAAATTCTGACTACCATCTCCACCATATATCGTACCAAGAAGAACAAACAACGACTCGTTGCCCTTAATGGCAAGAAGCTGACCCTGACTCTTTAAGGTGACTGACGTTAAAATATTGTCAAAAGAAAAAGTTCGGATCATTGCGATCGGCATATCCGAGGAGCTTGCGGCAGATAGAAAGCTGCCGCTGACGACAATCGCCTGCGTCAACGTTATAGTCTGCTGATTATTGTCAAATGCCCCAGTAGTCATGCAGATGCGCGCCTTTGATACTTTTTTCTGTCGTATTTGGCGCAAGAAAAGATCACATACACAAATGCATCTCTGTAAAATGGACTGTTTTTAAAAGACATTCCTCCAGTTTCGATCTCAGCCTCAAAAAAAACAAGTCGAAACATGAATCTCACCAAAAATGCGACAAAGGGATTTCCTTCATCCGGCAGACCTCTAAAGATGAGACCTGATCATTTTGTTGGGCATTTGTATGACATACGCTGACTTTACACCCTCCGATCACAAAGCCGTGCCAACCTACACAGTTGATGATTTGATGGCATTGCCGAGCTTCCTTCAGTGCCTGAATTTCTGTAACCAGCAACTTCTGTCGATCCACAGGCAAATGCCGCGGGAAGTCCGCTATGTCGCTGATTTACGTCGCTGGGTTATGACCCACGGCGCACTTGCATTGCATTTTTCACACCAGATTAATCCGGATCTTCCACCACTCACGGCAACCAATCTTTTTCGTGAGGTCGAACATACAGGAATAGCCAGCCCAAACACGGTCACGAGCTATCTGAAAGAAATTCATACACGAGGTTATATCACCTTGCTGCCCAAGGCAGACCAGCGTGTGCGGGCCTATGCCATGACAGAATTTTCCGAAAAAATGTTTTATCTCTATCTTCAGATCAATCTGCAGGGACTGGATCTGATCGATGGTGCCGGGCGTGCTGACATCGCCAGTACAGATCCGCGAATTTTAACCCACATGCACCCGATTTTTGCGCGGCACATGCTCAATGACCCGGTCTATTATGCGCCCCCGCCGTCGATTGCCCCCCTGGTCAACACAACGATTGGAATCTCTATTCTCAATGAAATGACACGAGCACAAAAAGAGACGCCGTCAGACGCCAGCCGCGTTTATATTGCTCTTGGTAGCGCCAGTGCAATGGCCAAACACTATGGTGTTTCTCGCGGAAACGTCGCCAGATTGCTTTCAAAAGTACAAAATGCTGGCCACTATGGACAAGATGACCGAGGCACGTGGATTTCAGAACAACTGTTGCAAGACCATTATGTTCTACAAGCCCTCAAAATGGCTCATAGCGCATCAGCCTTCATCGAAGCACAGAAGCTGAGAAGCGAGGAAGCCTCCATGAGGCAACTACCGATTTCCACATGAACTGATAGCACCTGCCGGATGGCTGTATTCTCTAGGAAAAAGCTTGATCAAAGGAATACTGCTGTTGAATCGTCTTAAATTTTTAGTCCCATGTTTTAATGATTGCGATTGATGAATTTTTCTGACTCTGAAGTCCATATTTTGCCGATGCATTCGCAAGGTGTGAGGTCACTCAGGGTCTTGACCCTTCGCCCTTCGCTACACCGAGCGTCTGACTAAGGCCGGGATCAAGCCGTACGTCGGCAGTGTCCGGCAATTCATACGACCGCGCGCTCTGGCCGAGACCGAGAAGCCGTTCTACGCCGCTATAAACCACGTCCACATGGCTGCGTAATTTACACAGACCGGTCTCCGAAAATCCCGAAGTGTTTCAGACTGCCTCAGAGACAGCCGTTATGCAGTTCGGGAGACGTTACGTTCGTCCCATAGTGTCCGAAACGTGGTGGCCAGATTGAAATCGAGACGTGAAATATCGACCATGATCATTTTGATTATCAAAACCATCAATTTGCCCGATAATGGGAAAAATTCCACTCTTCCTGTCACCCTAATTCACCACATGCATGAGAGATCCGGACATGAGCCAGCATCGCGTCGCCGTTATTCAGGCGGGAACCAGTCTTTTCAACACTCCTCAGACACTGGATCGGATGGAGGCCCATTGCGAAGCGGCTGCGGCACAGGGCGTTGAGCTTGCAGTGTTTCCCGAGGCGTATGTTGGCGGGTATCCAAAAGGGCTAAGTTTCGGTGCAATTCTGGGAAGCCGTTTTCCAGAAGGACGTGAGGATTATCTGCGTTACTGGAAATCTGCCATTGACGTGCCAGGGGCAGAAACGGCGCGGATTGGCTCGTTTGCAGCGAAAATGAAGGCTCACCTCGTTGTTGGTGTTATCGAACGTGATGGGGCCACATTGTATTGTACTGCGCTTTTTTTCGGACCCGATGGGGCGCTTTTGGGCAAACACCGCAAGCTGATGCCGACGGGAACCGAGAGGCTGGTCTGGGGACAGGGAGATGGTTCGACCATTCCGGTTTTTGAGACGGATATCGGCCGTATCGGGGCTGCGATCTGCTGGGAAAACTATATGCCGGACCTGCGGCAGAGCATGTATGCACGCGGCATTAATCTCTGGTGTGCGCCTACGGTGGATGAGCGCGACATCTGGCAGGCGTCCATGCGACATATTGCCTATGAAGGACGAACGTTTGTTCTCAGTGCCTGTCAGTACATGACGCGCGCAGATGCGCCAGAGCAATATGCCTGTCATCAGGGCAATAATCCGGAAACCGTTCTTATTCGTGGCGGCAGCGTAATCATCAATCCGCTGGGAGAAATCATCGCAGGCCCGATCTATGATCGTGAAGCCATCATTACCGCCGATATTGATCTGGATGATGTAATCCGGGGGAAATACGACCTCGACGTGTCGGGGCATTACGCCCGTCCTGATATCTTTAATCTGCAGGTAAACAACGAATGTAAATCCCCGGTATCGTTCTCGGCGCCGGAGACCAATGCGTCCATTTTCGAAACCAGCCCCGAATGAAATAATTCCGGCCCTTGTAGCAGTTGGAGGGGCAAAGAGAGGCTATCCCAGATTTCCCGCACTTTTATTGTAATGCGCGGAGGTAGACCTACGCCTGATGAGCTCGTCGAAAATGGCCCATCGGAGAATACACTCGATCGGAATCTGAACCAGGAGGGTTCGAAAAACCTCCAGGTTTTGAATTCTTCTGTATGTTTCCATTCCTCCGGTTCTAATTGAGAGAATGGCGCTATGAAGCAGGCCGGTTTCTTTGACGTTGAAGAGCGGCTTGCCCGGCTGAGTGGGCTTAGTGATCAGCTCGAAGCTTTTTCCCAGATTATGAATTTTGAAGTCTTCCGCCCTGATCTGGAGCAGGCTTTGGTCTATTCAGATGGGAGTAAAGGCGGACGACCGCCATTTGATCCGGTGCTGATGTTCAAAATTCTGGTGATCCAGACGCTAAACAATTTGTCCGACGAACGGACAAAGTATCTGATTAACGATCACCTCTCCTTTATACCTTCCTTGGTCTGAGCAGACAGGGCTGTTCGTCCGGACTGTCGGCATCACCCGGGCCACCATGATGATCGGACTGGCCAATATCATCTACAACATGCGCCGCTTCCTCTGCCTGGAGCGGATCAGCACCACAGCGTAGCTATCAAGCGGGTGACGGCCCCCAATCTTCTCAAAACGCAGATCAAAAGCGACCTAAAGAACCGTCAATTAATACGCCAAATGCCAGAAATTACAGGCAAAGCATATCAACCGAGGGTTCTTCGATCCCTCCAGTTGGCTGAGCCTTTTTCGATCTCCAGTCTTTCCAAAAAATCTATACACCGTCGGATGTCGTGATGAATGCAGGGATGTATTATTTCAATGACTTCTGCTTTCCGAAAAACAATTACGACGCCATGTTCAGTGTTCGACATGAAATGTAAGATAGAAAATTAGGGACGCAATATAGAAATAATATAAATTAATTGTTTCTGTTTTTATATATTCTACATATACCTCAATAAGATTCACCCGTTCCCGTGTAGAAAAATCTGTTCTGAGGACTGCTGATATGAGATTACCGGATTTTGAAGCATGGGCCATTTTTGCCAAAGTGGCTGAACGCGGATCCTTCGTCCGAGCTGCCGAAGAGCTTCAGCTTTCCAAACCAACGATCTCGAAAGCCATCAATCGTCTGGAGCAGTCTCTGGGCATTGCACTATTCAATCGGAATTCCCGGCAGATGTCCGTGACGGAAACGGGCCGCATGCTGCTTGGACATGCCAACCGAATTCTTGCTGAAGCAGAAGCTGCTGAAAGCGAAGCCCGCGGCGGCACTCATCGTCCTTCAGGCCTGATCCGGGTCGCTGCTCCCATGACCTTTGGGATCAGGCATCTCTCGCCCGCACTCCCGGCCTTTTTGGAGAAATATCCGGATATCGACATCACTGTCGATTTCAGCGATTCCCTCGTCGATCTCGTGGCTGAAGGGTATGATCTGGCTTTGAGGATTGCGTCTCTGGCCGATTCATCTCTGCGTGCCCGACATCTTTGTGGAGTCCGCCTGCTTCTGGTCGCAACTCCAGAATATCTGAATCGTATCGGGCGCCCAACGCATCCGCGTGATCTCGAAGGGCAGAAAAGCTTCGTTTATACGAATACTTCCGCTCCTGGTACGCTGCGCCTCACCTCCATAAAGACCGGTGAGGATTATGTGCTGTCGCAGGCCTCACGCTTTAGGGCCGACAATGCAGAGGCATTTCTTCCAGCCCTGAAAGCGCATCTGGGGTTTGGTCTGTTTCCAGAATTCATGGTCTGGGATGGCCTACAGGACGGGCGTTTCGAACAGATCCTGCCGGACTGGGATGCCGCGAGTATTGCGCTTTATCTCGTGACTTCCAGCAGTACGCTCCGCCCCTTCCGTGTCAATGCCTTGATGGAGCATCTGGTTTCTGCGTTTGAACATCCGCCTTGGGCCAAAGCGGACGCCTGAGGTCCGACCAGAAAAGTACTCTTATCGACGCAGGGCATCTACAGAGAAACGACCGGCTCCAGAAGCGGCGAGCGCAAGAAGGCCACCTGCGATGCTAAAATTCTTGTAGAAGTGAATCCACATATCGTAACGAACCATACCGTCGAACGTCCAGTAATGATGCCCGATAAAGGCTGTAACGATCGTGTAGATAGCCAGCAGGATGGAAAGCGGTTTTGTCAGGAACCCGGCGACAAGCGCCAGACCGATACCCAGTTCCGTAATGATAGCGATGATGGCGGATACAGTCGGAACTGGAGCGCCCGTGCTGGCCATGTAGCCTACGGTGCCATCAAAACCCATCAGTTTGCTCCATCCCATAAGGACGAACAAAAGAGCCAGAAGAATGCGTGAAGCGAGAAGGAGCTGATCGCGGGGGAAGGGCATGTTCATCGGTTTATCTTTCGTCTTTGCAGGTATCTGACATTCGGCTGGAAGTTTGCGCTTCTGCGTTCCGGGGCCGTTGGTGTCTGTTTTATCTCCGCCGCATAAACGAATAAAATGGAAATGATAGAAACTATATGTTTCTTTTTTTATCTAAATGCGGACTATCTGCGCCACAAACCTGTCATCAAAATCCAATCTGAAGACTCGTCCCAAGAACAACCGCATTATGATAAATACCGGTTGCACCGGGGCGGATAACGTACTGGATGTCGGGCGTCAGAAACGTACCCGAAGCGATATGCGCGCCATATTGAGCTTCCAGAACACCAGTATGGTTTTGGGTGTCTGACAAATGGGCAGCACGTAATCGTTTCCTGAGCCAAGCACTTTGTTCGGACCAGACGAATAACAGCCCGACCCTGTCCTGCGGACATTTTGCCCAGAAGCCTCGATCTTCAAAACCAGCAACGCCCATATCCCGATAAATCGAGATCCGGTCATCGGAATGGGTGTAGTTGAAAAAGAACAGAAGACCGCCGTCTGCTGCTGCTGTCTGACGCAGGAGCATAACGTCACCTCCCGCCCACGCTGCAAAATATCCCCGATGTTCCAGGGGCGCCCCTCCCGACAGGGCGAGAAGGTTTCCCTGTCGATTCAGGGCAATATCCGAAGCCTGTGCGGTAGAGGCATAAAAACCTGCCCTCAAATGAACCGGTTTCTGACTCTTGCCCCAATGAGGAGTCCAACCTGCCTCAACGGGAAGCATAACCCCCGTGACACCATGGTCGGACCAATTGAGTCCCGAGGGGCCGCCCAGCGCGCCGCCAACAGCATTGATGCCTGTGCGGAGATAAAGGTCGTGATCCAGACTGAGACTGGCATAGAAAGACCAGTTATTCTGCGGCGGCATGATGAAGGCGCCCTGACTGCCACCGCTTATGGCGCGCGGAGTCGGACACAGGCCGAACGAAAAGAAATCGCAGAAGATCGGCGAAGCATTGAAAAGCATCGCCGCGCCCATCCGGCCTGCCATAAGGTCCAGCCGGTCATGCCACAGCTTCTGTTCAATGAAAGCATATCCGAGATGCGCAATAACATCGCCTCCAGCACCATAGATATTGTTCTCATTGAAAACACTGTCTCCCACATAATCCCGCCCAACAGGACGACCACTCCTGTTCAGGAAAAAGAGATGAGTGCTGAAGCCGTGCAAACCGGCCAGAAGTCCCCAGTCTGCATCAACGCTAACGGATGTTTGCCCGGCATAATCCGCACCTTTCCGCATCCCGCCGGAAACATTTCCAACGGCCATGCCGAAGTAATTCACGTTCAGAACAATTCCGTAGCGTGCAAGAGCTGAACGAATACCCCACCAATCTCCGAGAAGAGCCTCATCATGTTGTACGCCGAGCCGTGTGGCAGGAGTCGATACTTGCAGAATAGGCCATGCTGAGTAAGCGATGGCCATCTTCTGGTCGGCTTGTGCAGACCGTTTCTGACGCTCGTCTTCGGCTTTTATCGACCTGATAAAAGAAGAGGAAAACTCCCACCTTCGCGCCGATATAGCGCTTTCTGGACGCTTTCGTTGGTGATGCAACATCCAGTGTTCATAAGACGTGGCGATACTCTCATCTGACGAACTCTCAGGATTGGCTTGGTCTTGCAAGGGCGAAGCAGCACCAGATGACAGCGCGGTCAGCCCAATACCGAACGCAAATGCCACAATCACCCGTCTACTAAAACTGCTGCAAAAGCCGTCCTTATGGACGCGACGATAACCCAGAGGTCTGGTTTGCGATAACATCGATGCTTACACCCACCTGAAGCGCAACCCACTGTCCGGTGGCCCACGGGCCCTGACCAATGCCGAAGGCAGAGCGGATCAGATCAAGATGGCCTTTGGCGTGAGCTGTCTGACCACTGATGTCGAGAGTGAAAGGCAGAGTTTCGGGCCGGCTGACACCACGGATCGTCAGCGTCCCAACAGCTTCGTACGCATTACCACCTTTGGCCCGGAAGCTACGGGCTTCAAACGTCGCAGTCGGGAAACTGGCCACATTAAACCAGTCGCTTCCCGGCATGGCCCCATCACGCTGCTTGTCTGCTGTCGTGGCGCTTGCGATATCGATCGTGATTTTCGCATGCCCCTCTTCGGGATGGGCCGGATCGAAGGAGATGGTTCCGTCGAATTTTCCGAAATGTCCCGTAAAGGCATTTCCGGTTTGTGTTCCCGCAAAGCCGATCGTGCTGCGAGCAGGATCAATCGTCCAGTCTGCGGCGAAAACAGGTGTTGCGGCCAGAAAGCTCATGGCGAACGCTGAAAAGGCTGCTTTTTTAAGAAAAGCCATGATGTCAGTCTCCGTGTCTGGAAGCAGATTTTCTGCCAATGGCAGGAAGCATCTGTCGCATGATGTTATCGTTCAGAACGAAATGGTGACGAAGGGCGGCGGCGACATGCAGCCCAATCAAGGCCAGCAGAAACCAGCCGCCCCAGTGATGAACCGCTTTTAGTGCGGCTTCGACGGGGGCCTTGTTCTGCAACGTTGAAAGCACTGGCAGATCGGGCCATAGGATAGTGCCGTACAAAAGAGTTGGAATCCCAAGAGTGGACACCGACACCATGGCCCATCCGCTGAGCGGCATGAACATTTGAAGGCCGTATAGAGCTGCATGCGTCAGATGGGCTGCCATGCGCTCGAACCCCTTCATATCACCAGGAAGCTCTGGCGGCCTGTGCGTCAGGCGCCAGACAATCCGTAGCGCAATGAAGACCATGACCGTAATGCCGATCGACTTGTGAAGCTGGTACAGCTGAAAAACACGCATCGGATCGAGAGACAGGTGATCCATGACCAGCCCCATGACGATCAGGATCAGGATCCCCGCAGCGATCAACCAGTGAAGGATGATCGCCACGCCCGTATATCGCGTGATCCCGCGGCTCTGCTTTGCGGGCGCTGTCATGAACTCAGTCCTGCTTTTCGAAAGCGCCAGCAATCCGCAGCTGCACGGCATCGCTGACATACGGAACATACATCTTCACGCCGAAATCGCTGCGCTTGATGGTGCCTGTTGCTTCAAAACCGGCTGTATATTTCTTGTCGAGCGCATTCACACCTGCGCCGATGAAATGAACCTTGAGCGTCTCAGGCTTCGTCACACCATGAAGCGTCAGATTACCTGTGACGATGGCGTCAGCCTTGCCCGTGCGGCGGACGGAGGTGGATTCAAACGTGGCGTTCGGATACTGCGCCACGTTGAACCACTGGTCGCCCTTGAGTTCTTCGGTCAACTTGGCGCTGGTCGTCTGAACTGACCCAACCGGAATGCTCACGGAAAGATGGGACGCAGCCGGATTTTTATCATTGAGGTCCAACGTGCCGGAAACGTCCGAAAAGACGCCCTGATAATTGGTGAACCCAAAATGCAGAACGGAAAAGCCAACCTGCGTGTGGCCGGGCTCAACATTATAGGTGCCGGACTGAACTTGTTCAGGAGCAGTGACGACCTGAGCTGTTGCCGGATGCGGAACGACAGATGCAAATGTCAGGGCGGTAAAGGAAAGCAGAAAGAAGGAGGATTTCATGTCGGGTTCTCTGGTCAGAATGAAAAAGCAGGGACCGAGCAACAGGCCCTAAAAGAGCCTGTTGTGCATCCTTGTTGACCAGAAAATTAAGTGAGAATTCCCGAGGAATATATATAAACAACGGAAACTCATTGTTTCCTGTTTTTATGCCATTCCTTCTTCTGAAGCCCCCAGATAACCAGAAGCCTCGATTTCCTGCATATCCATGGCCTGTTCCATTTCCCGCAGAACCCGGTCATGGATCTGCCCTGCATGATGCAGGCGCAGAATTTCCTCCCGCCCCGCTCCTATGGCTTTTAGAACAGCTTCATAATGGGCAATTTCCTCAGGGCGATGCTTCGCAGTATCCTCCGCATACTGAAGTGTCACATCCAGACGATAGCGGTATTGCTCCAGAAGACGCGGATGGCGCTCGCTTCCGTCCGGAAGGCGGGACGCCTCTTCAATGGCACGAAGCTGCGCCTCCGCAACTGCAATCCAGGCCCGGTTTTCATCCGACTGGATAACACGCAGCTCTGACGCCCCATTAATCCTGAGCAACCCAATCAAAGGCGCCAGCGTTGTCCCCTGAACCAGAACGGTGACCAGAATTGAGGCAAAGGCGCAGGCCAGTGCCAGATCACGTCCGGGGAACCCTTCCGGAAGCGAAAGAGCCGCCGTCAGGGTCACGACCCCTCTCATGGCTGCCCATCCCATAATCGTTGAA
Source organism: Gluconobacter sphaericus (assembly GCF_016757795.1). Lineage (GTDB taxonomy): Bacteria > Pseudomonadota > Alphaproteobacteria > Acetobacterales > Acetobacteraceae > Gluconobacter > Gluconobacter sphaericus. The sequence continues at coordinate 608,056 of NZ_CP068419.1, forward strand.
ATGGCCACAGACGGACGCGCAAACCGTTCCGGCCAGCGCCGACGCAACAGACCGACAATGCCGTCCGATGCGAACAACCAGACAAACCGGGAAAACACCATCGCTACCAGCACGATCCCGACGGGATAGACAAGATGATGCAGAATATCAGGCGTGCCCCGAAGGCGGCCCAAAACACCCCGAAGGGATAGCCCGATCAGAATGAACAGAACGGATTCCAGCAGAAAGACAAGCACTTTCCAGAATGCATGAGACTGAAGACGTGTCTCCGCATCAAAATCCCTGTGCTGATGCCAGCCCAGAACCAGCCCCGTTGCGACGGTAGCCAGAACACCCGAAACATGAAGATGGTCCGCACCAATATAAGATACTTCGGCCAGAAGAACTGTCGTAATGATAACCATGTCGCTGTCGCGTAACCGGCGGATGACAAACAATCCCAGGAACCCGACGACAAGACCAATCAGCACCCCGCCCACAGAAACAACACAGAATGTTGTCAGGGCTTGAAGCGGGCGAAAGATTCCTGTCAGAGCCGCAACAACCCCAAAGCGGAAAAGAACCAGCCCCGTCGCATCATTCAGCAGACTCTCCCCCTGAAGCAGGGACGTCACACGACCGGGTAACGACAGGCGCTCCAGAGCCGCTTCGGCCGCAACTGCATCGGGCGGAGAAACGATCGCGCCCAACGTGAAACACGCGGCCCATGGAAGAGCGGGCACCACCAGATGCGCCGCCACCCCTACAGCTGCGGTCGTGAACGTCGTGGTACCAACAGCCAGAAGAAGGATACCGGACAGGTTTTTCCGGAACTCCCGCCAGGCTGTAAACCACGCACTGCTCATCAGCAGGGGCGGAAGAAAGACAACCATGACCAGTTCGGGGTCGATCGTGACTTCAGGTGACCAGGGCGAAAGAGCAAGCCCCGTACCTCCCAAAATGAACGCTGCCGCAGGAGGGAGCTTCAGTTTCCGCGATAACAGCTCAAGAATCAGGATGACAGTCAGAAGAAACAGAAAATACTCGTAACGCGCCGTATCAGACATGTTGCATCCAGTGCTGCAGCCTGCTCAGGAAGAGAGGGATGTGACTCCGGATCTAGCACATCGAACGCGACACTGTTTCCAGTTCTCTGACTACTCCGGCAACGAAATCCGAAAAAGCCCGCGCCTTGGCACTCGTCAGCCTGCCAGAAGGATAGACGACCCACAGATCAACAGGCGGCAAAGACCAGCCCGTCAGACAGCGGACCACCGTTCCGCGTTCCAGTTCCGGCAGGAACATCCAGTCCGCCGCAATGGTCAGACCCAGATCCGCAAGCACGGCAGCCCGGATCCCTTCGGCCGCACTCAGGTTCAGACGCGAACTCAGTGTTACGCTTACGTCTCTTCCCTGTTGGTGGAAAACATATCTTTCTCCATCGTCCCGCGCATAGGTGACAGCCTGATGCTGAACAAGGTCTTCCGGTGTCTCCAGAGCCAGGGACTGTTCCAGATACCGGGGCGTAGCAAGAACAGAGCGCCGCCCTCTTGCCATGCGCTTTGCAATCATCGTGCTGTCGTTCAGAGGCCCCACGCGAATGGCAACATCAATTCCGTCCGCCACCAGATCCACACGCCGGTCATCAAGTTCGATATCCATTTTCAGTCGGGGATGTTCCTTTAGAAACTCACCAAGACGGGGCACAATCTGAATCCGCCCGAAGGTTGTCGGAACTGCAACCCGAAGCCTTCCCTGCAAACTGAACGTACTGTCACGCGCTGCGGCATCGGCATCCTCCGCATCGGACACGATCCGGGCCACACGCTCGAAATAGCGTTGCCCTGCATCCGTCGGTGCCAGACCATGTGCAGAGCGAAGTAGAAGCTGCACGCCCAACTGACGCTCAAGCTGTGCAACGGCCTTTGAGACCGCTGGCTGCCCAAGATGCATCAGCCGCGCCGCCGCAGAAAAAGAGCCACTTTCAACGACCCGTACGAAAACGGTCATGGCCTGAAGACGATCCATTTTATTATTCCATTATGGAATTCTCTCTATACTAAAATGATAACTACCAATCCAATACGGAAATCTTCATCCTCAGGAACACAGCGCAGATAGCGCGTTTCACACAGGATTTTTTCCCATGGCCGATCTTCTCTTTTCCCCGAAATTCGTTGGGTCCATGCGGCTCGAACATCGCATCGTCATGGCACCCCTGACCAGAATGCGTTCCAGCATCGGCAATCTGCCCAACGACCTGATGCGCGAATACTATACCCAGCGCGCCACGCCGGGCGGTCTGCTTATTTCAGAGGCCTCTCCGGTTGCCCTGACCGGATATGGCTTTGAACGCGCCGCTGGAATTTACGATGATGCACAAATCCCCGGCTGGAAACGCATCACGGATGCTGTTCACGCCAAAAGGGGACGTATGTTCCTGCAACTCTGGCATGTCGGTCGTCAGTCCGCACGCAGTCTTCAGCCCGACGGCGCTGCACCTCTTGCTCCTTCCGCTATCAGAGCCGACGGCACAGCATGGACACTCAACGGCACAGTCCCCTATGACATGCCCCGCGCCCTGGAACTCAATGAAATCCCATCTCTGATCGATGCCTATCGTCAAGCCGCAGCACGCGCCCTTCAGGCAGGATTCGACGGTGTGGAAATCCACGGCGCCAACGGCTATCTGCCCGACCAGTTTTTGCAAGACGGCACGAACAAGCGCATTGACGCCTATGGCGGCTCGCTCGAAAACCGCGCGCGCTTTCTTCGGGAAATTACTCAGGCGGCGATTGACGTATGGGGTGCCAATCGCGTCGGAGTCCGACTCACGCCAAGTGGATCTTACGGATCAATGTTCGACAGCAACCGACACGCCACATTCAGCTATGTCGCCACGATGCTGGAGACAATGGGGGTTGCCTATCTGCACATCGTTCAACCACGGGTCGGCGTAGATGCAGAACCCGATCCGGTCGATGTATCTGTCCTGCGCCCCCTCTTTTCCCGAACCATCATCGCCGCAGGCGGTTTCACAGCCGAGAGCGCCGAAAGACTTCTGGAATCCGGGGACGCAGACCTGATCGCATTCGGACGCGCCTTCATCGCCAATCCGGATCTGGTCTTGCGATTACGGAATCATTGGCCGTTGAACCGATACGACCGTTCAACCTTCTATGGTGGAGATTTTCATGGCTATACGGATTATCCGACGTTCAGTGGAAATTTGTAAATGACGCACCATCCGGAACTATAATCATTTAAAAATAGAATCCAATATAGCAAAAAGTCTCATGTCCAGAAGATAATTATTACAACTAGTCAGATGAATGGTTCAAAAAACCAGTATTTTGAGACTGCCTTCGTATTTCCATTTCTCCTAAATTGATTTGAATGTGGAGCATGAGGCAGACCGGCTTCTTTGTAGTTAAAAATCGGGCCGCCATTCGATCTGTTACTGATATTCAGGACCCTAGTCATCCAGCGAGTGGCAGCTCTCGATCTGCTCGAAAAGCAGATCGAAACGCCCCAAAGAACCGTCAATTAAATCACCAAAAGCCTGGAAATCACGTACCAAGCGCATCAATTAGCGGTTCTTCGATCCCTCCCTTTGTAGGGGGAGTGCCAGAATCCTTGCAATTCTACCACCTGACGTTCAGCCGGCCTCTCCCACATCCTTGACGGAAGCATCGGCTTGTCCCTTGCTCCAGTAGCCGGATGCTTTGATCCACTGGACTGGAATCCGGCGTTCATCCAGAAGATACTGACGCACGGCTTTTGCCACACGGCTTTCAGCAGCAACCCAGACAAAAGTCCGCTCCGAAATCTCCAGATTTTTCAGAGCAGCAAGAATGTCCGCAGCGTCATCCGCCTGTTTCATAGGTCGATGAACCCAATGAGCAACATGACAGGCTGTAGTGACAAACACCTGTTCGTCCTCCTTCCCTGGCACTGTTACGAGAGTAGTAACCGGCATTTGAGCTGGCATTTCCTCAACGCGTCGCCCGATCGCGGGAAGCGCCGTTTCGTCGCCGATAAGAAGCCAGTGTTCAATTTGTCCGGAAACAATCTGCGACCCACGCGGACCGCCGATTTCCAGATAATCACCAGGTCTGGCAGACCTCGCCCAAGCTGCAGCTGGTCCGCCAGGGTGGTTGACGAAGTCCAGGCATAACGTCCCATTCTGCGGGTCATATTGACGCGGCGTATAATCACGCGGCGTCAATGTCCCATCCGGCCCTGGTACAAAGATCTTAATGTGATCATCAGGAGCCAGACTGGTAAAACCGGCAAGCTCGCGCCCCCCCAGAGTAATACGAATCATGTGGGAAGTAAGATGCTCAACAACATGGACCTCGAGACGACGTCGGACAAGTTCATGTCGCACACGCCGAATCTCGGGACTGGCACCACGATTTGAGAAAGACTGAAAAAGCTTCATGACCATGTATCCCTATCTGCCGGCAAACCGGTGACTGTAGATACACAGACGCACAGGCTGCCAGCATTCTACTGTCAGTTTCTGCGCGTTGTTTCACGTTAACGCATACGAAAGTGCGATCGTACAAAGATCGCTCTTAACCCTCGAAGCAGACCCTTCAGAACCCGAGTCTGTCAACTATTTTCTCGGCATTCCCTTTACCCAATGTCAATACCAATAAAAAAGAGAAAATTTAAAATATTTAAAAACAACAAAATTACTTATGATTAATAATATTCCCACCAAAGAACAATTATTTAAATAAAATAAGAAGATATTGTTGATGGAATTTTTTCTATCTTTTTGCTTAAAATGAGAGATTACTGCACAAAACTTCTCTGCGCTCGCACCAATCATCTTCAACAAGAGAAAACGGCGCATATTTATAGACAATATTGGCCAGCCCGATCCTCATGGTGACCCGTATGATACCGACAGTTCGGATGAAGAATCCCGTCTGCGATTTCTGGTCGGAAAAGAGATGCTCGGGCGTGAGCTTGAAATGCGGCTTTTTCCTGTGAACCTTTGAGACAAAGCCCTGCTGTTCCAAGAAATCCTCATTGGCTTTTGAGCGATAGGCCGTGCCTGCCCAAACGCTAGAGGCCGTGTTGGTTTTATCCAGCAGGCCTCTCTCAACAGCGCGCCATCACCGGCAACGGCATCAGTTGTCTTCCACTTCCGGATGAAACGGAACTGCCGGTTGATGGAGATGTGTGGTCTGTAGCCAAAGGGCAGGATGATAAGATTACTCGATGGCATGCTTCCATCATCCTGTTGCTTCGCTTTGGTGAACTTCAGTGTCCAACGCGCATGGCGATCCTTGTGGGACAATTTGGATGACTTACCCTGCCAGTCTTCGGGAATACGCCCTGCCCGGAGATCCGCTTTCTCTGCGTTCGTTTTACACTGCTTTGGAGCAGCCACCAATGTAACATCCAGGATCTGGCCCCACATCGACAGAATAACCAGCCTTACGCAGGGTTGCGCCAAAGCGATTGAACAGACCGTCAATCGCGCAAGCGGCCCTCAACATCAAACAATCCGGACCACTTCATCTTCCACCCCCCGCCAATCAAATTAAAAATGAAATCATAGCCATAACTATAGAACCAGATAAATTTTATATTTATAAATATTGTTAAATTATTTTATTGCAACCACACAATTACCACAGATAATATTCATTTGATCCATATTTACCCCAACAAGCCAGAAACTCTATTTATGAAGGTGAGAAATTACCGTTGATGAAAAACAATATTTTTTATTAAAAATGGTCGAATTTATATAGATGTTTTGTTACATTCTCAGAAATATTAAAAAAAATCCATAAAACACGATTTAAAAGACGTTGTGTTTCAAGACCCGTATCGTCCCGCTTTCCCTATCCTTGCTACCTTTGTCGGGGACCGAGCTGAATGAATGCCATTGTCGTCACCGCGCTAAGGCGACCACTTACCTTTGTCGTTCTATCGATCATGATCGTGCTGCTTGGCGTGATGTCGATCCTCAAGACGCCGACCGATGTCTTTCCAGACATCAAGGTACCGGTCGTTGCGGCAATCTGGACTTATCCGGGGCTTTTGCCTCAGCAGTTTGCAGGCCGTATCACCTATAACTTCGAACTGGCCGTAACCACGACCGTTCAGAACATCGAGCATATGGAGTCCAACTCCTATTACGGCCGCTCGATTGTGAACCTCTATTTCCAGCCGGGTACTCCGGTCGGAACTGCTGAAGCTGAGGTCACGGCCATTGCCCAAACGGTGCTTCTGGGACTGCCTCCCAAAGTGCCTGCGCCAATGATTGTGGCCCTGAACCCTTCGCAGGTTCCTGTCATTGCGCTTCAAATGACGTCCGACAAGCAGACACCATCTGACTTGTTCAAACTCGGTGTTATTCGAGTACGGCCACTCCTTGCAACGGTTCCTGGCGCAGTCGTAGCGCATCCGTATGGTGGTATGGACAGCTTCGTAATGGTGTCCCTCATCCAGAAGCAGCTCCTCGCGCATCACCTGACGGCCTCTGATGTTCAAGCGGCCCTAACAGCTCAGAACATCGTTCTTCCCGCAGGTGACCAGAAGATCGACGCGACCGACTGGATGGTGCAGACGAATGCGACACCTGAGTCGATGGAAGACATTGGCAGTATTCCGGTGAAGCGCGTCGGGAATGCCGTGATCTATATCCGCGATGTTGCAGATGTGTATCGCGGCGGGCATCCCCAGACGAATCTGGTTCTCGTTAAGGGCCGCCAGGGCGTTGAAATCATCACGCAGAAGGGCGGAACAGCCTCGACGCTCGACGTTGTCGCAGCGACCAAGGCCCTTCTTCCGCGCCTGAAAGCGATCCTGCCGCCTGACGTCCATATCTCCATTCTGTCTGACGCCTCCATCATGGTGAAGGATCAGATCAAGGATGTGGTTCAGGAAATGATTACCGCGTCGTTCCTGACCGGTATCGTGGTTCTGCTCTTCCTCGGTTCCTGGCGCTCGACGGTCATTATCGCGACCTCAATTCCGCTCGCCATCCTGTGCTCGATTATCGCTCTTGGATGGGCCGGTCAGTCGATCAACGTCATGACGCTGGGTGGCCTCGCGCTCGCGGTCGGTATTCTCGTCGACGACGCTACAGTGATGATCGAGAACATCGATACCCATCTCGAAATGGGCAAGGATCTCGAAACCGCCATCATTGATGCGGCAAACCAGATCGTCATCGCGACCTTCGTCTCCACGACCTGCATCTGCATTGTCTGGCTGCCGCTGTTCGAGCTGGATGGCGTTGCAGGTTACCTATTCATGCCGATGGCCCTTGCCATTATGTTCGCGATGATCGCGTCCTTCATCCTGTCGCGAACCCTTGTTCCGACCATGGCGAAGTACCTTCTCGCAGGTCATGTGCATCACCCGGCCGGCGCACCCGGCCCGGATGAAGACCCGCACGGAATTCATGACTCTGCGATCGACATCTCGAATCCGCATGCGACCCAGCGTCCGCCGTCCGGCTTCTTCAGCCGCTTCCAGAAGGGCTTCGAGGCGCGCTTCACCAGCTTCCGTGAAGGATACAACACAATCCTCACACGCTGTGTGGAACGCCGTGGCGCTTTTGTCGGCGTCTTCATGATGCTGTCCATCGCATCCATGGGGCTCTATTTCGTCGCAGGACGGGACTTCTTCCCCGAAGTGAAATCCGATGCCCTTCAGATGCACATGCGCGCACCGCTCGGAACGCGTATTGAAGTCGCAGGCCGGATTGCCGCCCTTGTGGATGACCGCATCAACCAGCTTCTGCCGGGCAAGGTCGAGAACATCATCTCGAACTGTGGCCTGCCGGAAGGACCGCATAACCAGGCCTTCATTCCGACCCCATCTGTCGGGACGCAGGATTGCGATCTGACGATCGCCCTGAAGAACGCTGAATCCCCCGTCTGGGATTACCGTGCCCTTCTGCGCAAGGATCTCTCCAAGCGCTTCCCGGGAACGGTCTTCACCTTCCAGCCTGCGGATCTGACAAACAAGATCCTGAACTTCGGCTCCGCTGCTCCCATCGACATCCAGCTTTCCGGCCCGGATGCCATGGAGAACTACAACTATGCCAAGCACCTGATCGGGCTGATTCGCCAGATCCCGGGCACGGCAGACGTGAATATCCAGCAGACCATGTCCACGCCAACGCTGATGGTGAATGGTAATCGTACCTTCAGCCAGGCAACAGGCGTTACTGAAGCTGATCTCGCCACCAACGAACTGTTAACGCTGTCCGGCTCGGTCGTCGTTGATCCGCAGTTCTGGCTTGATCCAGTCGACAACGTGACGTTCCCGCTGAACGTCTATACGTCACAGGACCAGCTGACCCACCTGTCTGATCTCCTGACCATTCCGGTCGACAAGGGAGACGGTGACCCGAACGACAAGATCCAGCTCATGGGTGCCATTGCCGACGTCGTCGCAACGGGCACTCCGGGTGAGGTCTCGCACTACAACTCCATGTCCGAGATCGACATCTATGTGAACGTCGAGGGCAAGGATCTGGGTTCGGTGCTTGATCAGGTTCGCCACGTCGCCGCCAAGGACGCTCACAACCTGCCGCGCTCAACGGCTGTGGATATCCATGGTCAGGCCACGACAATGGCAGGCGCCTACAAGCAGCTCATCCTCGGTCTCGCGATCTCGATCGTCCTGATCTATCTGCTGATCGTGGTGAACTTTCAGTCCTGGCTGGACCCGTTCATCATCATCACGGCTCTGCCGGGTGCACTCGGCGGCATCGCATGGGCTCTGTTCCTTACACAGACACGCCTGTCCGTGCCGGCCCTGACGGGCGCCATCATGTGCATGGGAACCGCAACCGCGAACTCGATCCTCGTGGTGTCCTTTGCCCGTGAACGCCTTGAAATCCACGGCGATGCGCTTAAAGCCGCTATTGAAGCCGGTTATGGCCGTATCCGTCCGGTCATCATGACCGCACTGGCCATGGTCGTGGGCATGATCCCGATGGCAACATCGAACTCGACCAACGCGCCTCTCGGCCGCGCCGTGATTGGTGGCCTGATCGTCGCAACGATCTCGACTCTCCTCTTTGTTCCCTGCGTCTACGCAATCCTCCACAACCGCACATCGCGTCAGAAGGAAATCGCCTGATGGCTACCTCCCCCAAACTCATCGCCGCTGCGGGAGGGTGCCTCCTCGCGCTCTATGTCGGCTATATCGTGGTTGACCGCATCCATGTCTCTACTGCCCTCGCGGTCGAGACCAAGGAAAATGCTCTGCCCGACGTTGCCGTCGTCAAGCCGATCCAGTCACCCAAGAAGGTCGCCCTGACGCTGCCCGGCAATATTGACGCCTGGTATCAGGCGCCGATCTATCCGCAGGTCTCGGGCTATGTGAAGATGTGGTACAAGGACTACGGTGCCCGCGTGAAGCAGGGCGACGTTCTGGCCGAGATCAACGCCCCAGCGCTGGACGCGCAATACGCACAGGCGAAGGCCGATCTTGCGTCGATCATGGCAAAGTACAACCTGTCCAATGTCACGCTCCAGCGCTGGCAGGCCATGGGCCGCTCCCAGTCCGTCTCGGGGCAGTCTGTCTCGGTCGCACAGGCTGACCAGCAGTCCGCCAAGGCGCAGGTCGAAGCCGCCGAACGGAACGTTGCGCATTTCGAGGCACTCGAACGCTTCAAGACGATCGTTGCACCCTTCGATGGTATCGTGACCTCGCGTGACATCAATGTCGGCGACTACGTCCATGACGGCGGCGGCAATCTCAACGCTGCCGGTGCGGCCTCCGAACTCTTCACCGTGGCTGACGTGCACAAGCTGCGTCTCTTCGTCTCCGTGCCGGAAGTTTTCCAGTATGTTCTTCAGCCGGACATCACAGCCGACGTTAGCGTACCGCAGTTCAAGGACCGCAAGTTCAAGGCGAACTTCCTGACGACCGCACGCGGCTATGATCCGAACACCCGTACCTCCACCACAGAGTTCGAAATGGACAACCCGAACGAAGTTCTGTGGCCGGGCACCTTTGCTTCGGTAGAGCTCAAGGCGAACAATGAGAACTCGCATCTCTACGAAGTTCCCACGAGTGCTCTGGTCTTTCAGGAAAAGGGCATGCAGCTCGCTGTGGTGCGGGACGACAACACGGTCCATTTCCAGAACGTGACGGTCGGACGCATGGCTGATACGGCAACGGAAATTCAGGCTGGTATCGGCCCGAACGACCGCGTGATTGCCAACCCGCCAGCGGATGTGCTCGAAGGTGACAAGGTCAACGTGACCGTGCCGCAGCGCGGCTACAACCAGTCCGGCTTCGGAAAAGAGAACGAGTAAGATGATTCCATCCTTCTCCCGCCTCCGCCGCACCGGCCTGGTCTGCGGCACCGCCCTGTCGCTGCTTGGTCTGTCCGCGTGCGATCTGGCGCCCACCTATAAGGCTCCGAACCTTGTCGTCCCTGCCTCATGGCAGGGGCAGGCACCGTTTGCCGTGGCCACACCCGCGGATACAGCACTGCCCACCAACTGGTGGACCATGTTTCAGGACCCACTGCTGAACGATCTTGAAGCCCGCGCGACCTCGGATAACGGCGACATCCAGGCCGCCGCCGAACGCTTCATTCAGGCGCGCGCCCTTGTCGTGGCTGCGCGTTCAGAACTGCTTCCGCATGTCAGTCTTGAAGCCGGGGCGTCGGACAACAAGCAGTCCGCTGACCGCCTGTTCCGCAACGGTGCAACCCTGACCCAGACCGAAGAGGAATACGGCGGTCTGGCATCGTGGGAACCTGACTTCTGGTCGTCCATCCGCAACCGCGTCCGCGAACAGAAACAGTTCGCCCAGCAGCGTGCGGCCGATTTCGCGATGGCTCGCCTGAGTACGCAAGCCGAGCTTGCGCGCGACTACATCCAGCTTCGTGGCTACGATGCGCAGGATGCGATCTATGCGCAGTCCATCGGCTACTATGAGCGCGCCGTTCATATCACCGAAAACCAGGTTCAGAACCAGGCGGCTCCCCGCCTCGATCTGGCGCGGGCACAGGCCCAGCTCTACACGACACAGGCGGCGCGTCTGGACATTCAGGCCGCAAGACAGGTGACGGAACATGCCATCGCGGTGCTGACCAATACCTCACCGTCGAGCTTCCACATCCCTGCCAGCCCTGAGTTCCATTTCGTTCAGCCGACGATCCCCACGAACGTTCCTTCGACCCTGCTCCAGCGTCGTCCTGACATCGCATCATCCGAACGCGAGATGGCACAGGCCAATCGTGAAATTGGCATTGCGCGTGCGGCTTTCTATCCGCATATCGCCCTGCGCCTAAATGGTGGTTTCTCCGCCAATGGCTTCGATCTGGCCAATCTGGCCAATTCGCTGTGGACCTATGGCGCAACACTCGACATGCCGCTCTTTGATGGCGGACTGCGCCGGGCAGAGCTGCAAAGAACATGGTCGGCCTATCGGGAAACGCGCGACGGCTATCGCATGAAAGTTCTGTCGGCCTTCCGCGAAGTGGAAGACGGGCTGTCTATGACCGAACGTCTGACCAAGGAAAACGCGGCGCTGGAGCAGGCTGTCAAAGCCAATCTTGCCACGCAGAGCATGACCATGACGCTCTATCAGGGCGGCGTCGGAACCTATCTTGAGGCCATCTTCAGCCAGGAAAACACGCTGGAAAGCCGCATCCATCAGGTCGAGATCGCGACACAGCTGTATCGCGCGGACGTGGACCTGATCCGCAGCCTCGGCGGCGGCTGGAACGTGAAGGACCTGCCGACCATGGACCAGACCCTCTCAATCACTCCGCTGCAATACGATAACCTGCACCACCCAAAGCCGGTTGGAGAAGTCACAGCGTCCCAACATCCGGAACAGTTCGAAAACCTGGGTGGTCCAAAGAAGCACTGATTGATTTTTCTTTTGCCTAATTTTATTTTTAGGCAAGTTAATTTCTGGTTCCTGGACTTAATTTTCGCTCTGCGACTTGTGCAGAGCGAAAATTCCAGGCTCTGGATTGCTATGCGCTCGCACTAATCCTCTCCCAGAAGAGAGAGAGCGCTGCATGCTGTAGACGATATTGGCCAGCCCAATCTTCATAGTGACCCGTGTGATGCCCACGGTTCGAACGAATAATTCAATCTGTGATTTCTGTTCGATAAAAACATGCTCGACGCGTGATCGGATCACTGACTTTCCGGCATGAGATCTCTGGATATGCCGAGGCATAAGCTTGAGATACGGCTTCTTCCTGCGAAGCTTTGAGACAAAATTCTGCTCTTCCATGAAATCTTCATCGGCTTTTAAGCGATAGAACGAGGCCTCCGAGCGCCACGCGCAAGGGCGCTTTCTTATCAGGCGACAATTTTTCAGCGCCTGAATGACGGCGCGGGGATAACGTCAGAGACGACCGTTTTCCGCAGTGGGGATAACCTCGGATCGGATCACGTTTCCGAGGGGGCGGAAAAACGCTTCCAGCGGCGGACTGAATGGCGCAGACCGACACAAGACTGTGCAGTCCGCTAAAAATCATTTCTACAGGAGTTCGGATCAATCTGTCTCCGCTTCTAGCTCTCTGTTTCGCGGGACCATCATGCAATCTGCATGACGTCCGTTCCAGCCGGGCTGGTCGGGGTGCAATCTTCACAGAACTGACGCGCCTCTCTGGACATCGACCCGGATACAAGTTTTCCTGCCCTAACGAGGCGCCCTGACCGGGCACTCATGCGTTACGGCCGTTAACCGACGGCAATGCCCAATGGCGAATGCAAGGATTTTGAAGTAATGGCCCATCTCAGCCCTCTGGCCGGCAAAACGCTTTCTTCCGACAAGCTGACCGATATTCCCGCCCTGATCGCAGCTTATTATGACCGCAAGCCCGATCCTTTGATTTCCACACAGCGCGTTTCGTTCGGCACGTCCGGTCACCGGGGTTCCTCGCTGCATACCAGCTTCAACGAGAACCATATCCTCGCCATCTGCGAAGCCATCTGCCGCCATCGCAAGGCCGAGGGCATTGATGGCCCGCTTTTCATCGGCATGGACAGCCACGCCCTGTCCGGCCCGGCGCAGAAATCCGCCATTGAGGTTTTTGCGGCTCATGGCATCGACGTCCGGATTGACGAAAACGGCGGCTATACGCCGACACCTGTCATTTCCCACGCCATCCTGACCTACAACAAGGGTCGCACCACGGGTCTGGCCGATGGTGTGGTCATCACGCCGTCGCATAATCCCCCGGCCGATGGCGGGTTCAAATACAACCCGACCAATGGTGGACCGGCCGATACGGCGATCACCAAGGCCATTCAGGACATGGCCAATGAGTTCCTCGCCAACGGGCTGAAGGACGTCAAGCGTCTGCCTTACGAGCAGGCCAGGCAGGAAGCCTGCATCCGGGGCTACGATTTCATCACGCCTTATGTGGACGATCTGGACTCGGTCATCGACATGAAGGCGATCCGCGATGCGGGCGTGAAGATCGGCATCGATCCGCTGGGCGGAGCTGCTGTTGCGTACTGGAAGCCCATCATCGAGCGCTACGGCCTTCATGCCACCGTCATCAGCGACGTGGTGGATCCGACGTTCTCCTTCATGACCGCTGACTGGGACGGGCAGATCCGCATGGACTGCTCCTCCCCCTATGCCATGGCGCGACTGATCGAGATGGGCGACCGCTTTGACGTTGCGTTTGCCAATGACACCGACGCTGACCGTCATGGCATCGTCGCCATGCCTGACGGGCTGATGAATCCGAACCATTATCTTGCGGTGGCGATTTCCTACCTGTTCCGGAACCGTCCGGACTGGAGCCCGGAACTCGGCGTCGGTAAGACGCTCGTCAGCAGCGGGCTGATTGACCGCGTGGCGAAAGACATGGGCCGCAAGCTGGTTGAGGTTCCGGTCGGGCTGAAATGGTTCGTGCCGGGACTGATGGATGGCTCGCTGGGCTTTGGCGGCGAGGAAAGCGCGGGCGCGACCTTCCTGCGTCGGGATGGCACCGTCTGGACCACGGACAAGGACGGGCTCATTCTGGGTCTGCTGGCGGCTGAAATTACGGCCAAGACCGGCAAGAACCCCAGCGTGCATTATCACGAGATCATCTCACGCCTCGGGACGCCCTATTACGAGCGCATCGACGCGGCCGCCAATCCGGAACAGAAGGCCAAGCTCAGCAAGCTCACGCCCGAGCAGTTCCCGCTGGAGGTGCTGGCAGGGGATAAGATCATCAGCAAGCTCACCCGTGCGCCGGGTAATGATGCGCCGATTGGTGGCCTGAAGGTTGTGACCGAGAACGGGTGGTTCGCCGCACGCCCTTCCGGCACGGAAGACGTTTACAAGATCTATGCCGAAAGCTTCGTCAGCGAGGAGCATCTGCGGGCCATCCAGCAGGAAGCGCAGGACGCCATCTCCAAGGTTTTCGCGGCCTGATTCACGGCTGCCCCCCGGGACATGGCTTATGTCCCGGGAATTCTTTGCCTGCGCCCCTGAGGCCAGCGACTCCCCTTTTCCGGCCCTGAAAATCCCGTCCGCCTCCATAAAAGTGCGGATGGACAGTCATGCCTGGTGAGAAAATCCCGCGTGACTGGACGATCGGATTTTCTCCACATTTTCAGCAATCCTGCATTACCTGCACCGCCCCAGGGCCACAGATCTGCTGTCGGGCCTCACATCCATGTGATGACCACGCTCTGGTCATCATCCGCGATTTGGATAATACCCATTTCTGGCACTGGGTGCCATATTTTGACGACACTCTGTTTCTCGACAGTCTCTCTGTTTGCAATCCGGATGAAGGACGAAATGGATGTTGAAGATCGGCTGTAATCCCGTAGAGTATTTGTGCCAACGACCTGATCTTATCAGATCCACTATTCTATCTGGGACCGCATATACTGTCCTTGTTCAGCACAAAATCCAGAAACAAAGCCTCTCACGCCCGGACGCTCTGCGCCCTGTCGCCTTCTCTTTATCGGTAACGAGGTAAAAATGGCCTACGCAACGACAAATCCCCTGACTGGCGAAGTCCTCAAGACCTTTCCCAACGCAACGGATGCAGAAGTCCAGACGGCCCTCACAGAAGCCCATACGGCTTTCGAAAGCTGGCGCGACACCCCCTTTGCCGAGCGGGCGAAGATCATGACTGCCGCCGCAGCAATCCTACGCCGCGACGTCGACAAATACGCCCGCCTCGGCACGCTGGAAATGGGCAAGCTGTTCACAGAGTCGAAACTGGAGATCATTCTCTCAGCCGAAATCTTTGAATATTACGCCAAATATGCCGAAGAACTGCTGAAACCCGAGACGCTTCCAGTCGCCGATCCGGCCGAAGGCAAGGCTACGCTAGTTCACGAGCCTCTCGGAATTGTTCTGGCCATCGAGCCTTGGAACTTCCCGTTCTATCAGGTCGTTCGCATCATTGCCCCGCAGCTTTCGGCCGGTAATGCGGTTCTGCTCAAACACGCATCCAACCTGCCGCAGTGTGCCGCCATCTGCGAGGACCTGATGAATGAGGCCGGACTACCCAAGGGCCTGTTCCGCAATCTCTATCTCGCCCGTCCCCATACGGAGATGATCCTGAACGATCCCCGCGTCTGCGGCGTGGCCCTGACAGGGTCGGAAGGGGCTGGCGTCATCATTGCGGGCACGGCGGGCAAGGCACTGAAGAAAGCCACGATGGAACTTGGTGGCGCCGATGCCTTCATCGTTCTGGATGATGCGAACGTCGAAAAGGCTGCGAAATGGGCCGTCATGGGCCGTCACTGGAATGCCGGTCAGGTCTGTGTTTCGGCCAAGCGTATCATTGTAGCGGACGCAATCTATGACCGCTTCCTGGAGCTCTACAAGAAGGGCGTTTCCGAGCTGAAGGCCGGTGACCCGATGGACCCGTCCACCACGCTTGCGCCGCTCTGCTCGCAAGGTGCTGCTGATGATCTGTGCAGACAGGTCGAGGATGCCAAGAAGCATGGCGCGACGGTCGAAGCCATCGGCGCACCGGTTCCTACGAAGGGTTCCTTCTTCCAGCCGCTGTTGATGACAAACCTGCACGAAAATAATGAAGCCCGTCACTGGGAATTCTTCGGCCCGGTCACGCAGCTCTATCGCGCCAAGGACGAGGACGATGCCATCCGCATCGCCAATGACTCCCCCTATGGTCTGGGCGGTGCGGTCTTCACCAAGGACGAGAGCCGCGGTGCGCGGGTAGCGTCGAAGATCCGCACGGGGATGGTCTACATCAACCATCCCCTGATCCCGAAGGCCGATCTTCCGTTCGGCGGCATCGCCCGCTCCGGCTATGGCCGCGAGCTGGTCGGACTGGGGATCAAGGAGTTCGTCAACCACAAGCTCATCAACATCGTGGATATCGATGCCCCGATCTGAGGGGCGTGCGACGTGCCGGGCCCCCTTTCTCGGCACGTCGCATTCCTAATTCATCACGTTTATTTGAGTTGTTTACTGATCACAACAAAGAATTCATCAATCTTTATTTCAGTCACCTGAATATGATTTTCGGCCTTTCCGAAATCACCATAACAGTCTGTACGAAATAACCCGTTTACTGCGTCGATTTGCGGTAAACGCCCCTCCCCTCGTGCCTTTTTCTGTCGCCCACCCCCTGAACGGAGGCCTGAAAACTGATGGCGTCTCGATCTGAAATTCTGATTGTCGGTGGCGGTGTTGCCGGTCTTTCCCTTGCAACCCGCCTCGGCAAGTCAATGGGAAAACCCGGTAAGGCGCGCATTACGCTGATCGACAAGAGCTTTTCCCATGTCTGGAAACCGATGCTGCACTGCTTTGCCTCCGGCACGCTCAGCAACGAAAACGACAAGGTGAACTTCATCTCCCAAGCCAGTGGGCACCATTTCGAGTTCTGGCCTGGTGAGGTCGCTTCCATTGATCGCGAAAACCGCGAGGCCGTTCTCAGCCCACTTCTGGAAGCCGACGGCACCGTCGTTCTGGAAAGCCGGCGCATGAAATACGACACGATCGTCATCGCGATTGGCAGTACCGCCAATGATTTCGGCACGCCCGGCGTCAAGGAACACTGCATGTCCATCGACAATCTCGTCGATGCCAATGCGTTCAACGAAAAATTCCGGATGGAGCTGCTCCGCGCCTTCGCCAACAATTCCGAACTGGACATAGCGATTGTTGGCGGCGGAGCCACCGGTGTCCAGCTCGCCGCGGAGCTTCACAAAGCACTGGAAATCGTAGGGCCGTACAACCTGCATGCTTTCGGCAAGGCTCCCCCCAAACTGCATGTCACGCTGCTGCAGTCCGGCGAGCGCATCTTGCCCGCTTTTCCGGAATCCGTCTCAGCTGCGGCACAGCAGGAACTCGAACATATCGGCGTGACCGTCCGCACCAATGCGCGTGTCGCGGCAGCTGATGAGCATGGTTTCACGCTGAAAGACGGGTCCTATGTTCCTGCAAAACTCCGTGTCTGGGCGGCGGGCGTCCGTGCCCCTGAGGTCACGACTGCCTATGGTGGGCTGACGCTCAACAGGACCGGCCAGATCCTCGTCAATCCGAACCTGTCCTCCATTGATGACGAACGGATTTTCGCCCTGGGAGACTGCTCCTTCATTCAGAACGATCCTCTACCCGCCACGGCGCAGGTCGCCCGCCAGCAAGCCCGGCATCTCGCGCACTATCTGCCCGCCTGGATCGAACGTGGCCAGAAGGTTCCCGGCTGTATTTTCCACAACAAAGGCGCGATCGTAGCTCTGGGAAAATATAATGGCTGGGCGGCGCTTCCGGGTGGCACCGTGTGGGGAGGCGGTATTTCGCATGGCTTCTGGGCGCGGATGGCGCATCTGATGCTGTATCGCCAGCACCAGATCGAGCTGTTCGGGTATTACCGGGGACTGATGTCCTTTTACTCCGACTGGGTCGAGACCTTTGTCCGGCCTTCCGTGCGCCTGGACTGAGCATCATCCGTACCTGAGGACCCCGCCTGACAGCAAAAAAAAGCCCGCGTCCCAAGCCACGGGCTTTTTGTCCTAGAAGTCTGCTCGCACGCTTCCGAAGAACATGCGCGGTGCACCGATCTGCATGGACTGATCCGTTAGCGCGCCCGAGGCGATATCCGCCGGATTACCGTTCTGACCCATCGTGGAAATATAACGCTTGTTCGTCAGATTGGAGCCGTTGAACGCGACCGTCAGGTTTTTAATGGCGCCCAGATAGCGATTGTACTTCTTCATGTTTCCGAAACTGTACTGCACACCCACATTCGTCAGCCAGTAGCCAGGTGCCTTGACGTCACCCGTGTAGCTGTAATTGCGCGTGCCCGTGTAGCTACCATCGGCATAGGCCGTCATGCCGCGCCATTCGTATGACACGCGCCCTTTGTACATGAAGCGCGGATAATTCACGACCTGCTGACCCTTCGTCGCGTAGACCGTGGCACCGCTGACAAGGTTCTGATCATAAACACCGTGGTTGTAGCTGACGGAGTTGGTCAGTGCGAAACCACGGAACGGCATCAGCGTCAGGCCCGCATCCACGCCATTCATCGTCACCCCGCCCACGTTCGAAACGGCCGAGATCGGATTAACGACCGGCCCTTCCGTGATCTGCTGAAGGCGGTTGTTGTAGTTGGTTCGATACGCATAAACTGTCGCGGCAACCATCTTGCCTGTGTAGCGATAGCCGATCGCATAGGTCCATGCCGTCTCAGGACGAATTGTGGATTTCGTATCGTCATAAGCGGCCTGCGACACTGCAAAAGGTGAGGTCGAGAGTTTGTAGCCGGATTCAGCATAAGTCCGGGCGTTTTCCGAAATATCGAAATACAGCTCGTGGTCCTTCAGGAAATGCCAGTCCGCGCTGATATGCGGCAGAAACGGCTTGGCGACCGTCAACCCCACGCCGCTCGCGATCGCGGAACCCGCGCCGTAATAATCCTGGTTCAGATAACCGTCACCGACGCGCGTCGTGCTCAGCAGGGACTTGAAGCCGAAATGCAGGGCCAGGTTCGGCAGCACGTTATAGGTGTCCTGCACGAAGGCCGTGAATGTGTTGGTGTTGTAGTTCTGGTTAAAGATCTGAGCGAACGGATCGCGCCACTGGGTCAGCGGATCATGCACCCTTCCCTGAACCACGCCATTCACCACCGCCGGCTGCGCATAGGCGTTCATAGGCGACATGTAGCTGTTGTTTTCGTACCAGACGCCCGCACCGATATGATTGCGCGCGATATCGTAATGCAGTGCCGAGACGATGCCGAAACGCCTGATTTCCGGCTCCTTCATCAGTTCGCTGACTGGCGATCCCGTGGGCGACGGGAAATAGGGCGTTGCCCAGGATGTCTGGTTGCGTTCGCCATGTCCGTAGGCAGTGGTATTCCAGGTCAGACGATCCGTCAGGCGCAGATCGGCCTTAATCCCGCCAAACGTATCGACCGTATTCGTGCTGCCATCATAATAGGCCGCATCTGCCGGATCATCGAGCGTGCCGACCTTCCCCGGATAGATCCCGTTCGCTGCATTCACGGCTGCAATATAGCCGGAATTTCTGCCGTTCTCGTAGCTAGACAAGCCATAGCCCACCCGCTTGATAATCTGTGGAGAGATGTCCGGATAGGTGTTCTGGTGCAAGTCGCTCCAGTCAAAGAATGCCGAAATCGAGCTGTCATGGCCGATCGGCTGCACGAGCTTGGCGTTCACCTGCTGCATGAACTGCTCGCCATAGCCCTTCCACATCCCGCTATCGTTACGCATGTAGGACGTATAGAACTTCGTACCACTGGAGTTGAGCTTGCCGCTCTCGAAACGCAGGAACGTGTGATAGGTGCTGTAGCTGCCAAAACCCGCCGCAGCCGTGCCCCCCATTTTGTCCGACGGCGTCATCGAAACATAGCTCAGCCCGCCGCCCAGATTGTTACTCGCCGCCATGCTCTCCGCACCGGCGGACTGCGATACGTCAATGCGCGCCACGTTCTCCGACGAGATCGCCATGATCGGGTTCAGACCGTTATAATTCCGGTACGTCATTTCCCCGAGCGGCATCCCATCAAGCGTCATGCCGATTTCCTGCTGCTGGAAACCATGCATGAAAATCTGGGAACTCCAGGTATCGAGACCCTGTGCATCACCGGACTGGAACACGATGCCGGGAAGCTGGGAGATCACCTTCATCGGGTTCGTTCCGGCCGGTGCTTCTGCCAGCATTTTCTGACTGACAGTCTCGACTGTACCGCGCGGCGGATGACGGGCCATAACTGCCATGCTTTCCGCACTCTGGCTGATATAAGGCCCAACTTGACGATGCACGCGTGGAGCCGGAGCCGCAGCCCGGGAGGCATGTTTATGCACAACGGCCGGATGACGGGTCGCGGCCATGAGGGACGAAGGAAAAACGGCAGACAGTATCGTCGTTACCGAAAGAGCGAAGTGCAGAACGCCGGATCGTTTACACATAGACAGTCCACCTGAGCAGGTCAGCAGGGATAATGCGGAAACGGATTTAAATCAGTATCGAGAATCGAAAGCGGATCGTTCCGGGAAAATACTGAATCCGATCCCGGAAGCAGAACGATATGCGCTGCACAACCGGGCGGCAAGCGTTCTGAATAAAGTCAGCCTTCAGGCAGGCTGACTTTTACGAATCAGACAGTGAATAAAGGCAAGCTTGTGCATGATCCCGGCAGTCAGTACGAACGGATAAAAATCCGCCAGCCCCATGGAACGGTTCATACTGTTCACCGCATAGGTCAGCGGCAGCCAGGCCTGCATGATCTCCTCGAAGGACGCTTGCGTGTACGGGTCACCCAGCGTTCGAACCGGGGAATGGCCGATCCCGGCCACCCGCGGATTCACACTCACGTCGAACGCACAGGCCGTCTCCAGCGTGGAGACGATGTGCAGGTAGTGCGCCCAAGTCTCGGCAAAGTCCTCCCAGGGGTGGGAGGTGGCGTAGACGCTGACATGGCTGTCCTGCCAGTCAGGGAGAGCGGGGCTGTCGTAATAGACCTGAAGCGCCTTCTGGTAATCTGCTCGGTCGTCGCCGAACACGGCGCGGCACTCGTCCAGCCGCCCGGCGTCACGCACCAGAACATTCCAGTAGTAATGGCCGATCTCGTGCCGGAAATGCCCCAGAAGAGTGCGGTAATATTCCCCCATCTCGACACGCATCCGCTCACGGGACGCATCATCAGCTTCACGTATGGCGATGGTGATGACGCCACTGGCATGTCCGGTCATGACGGAGGATGACCCGTCCGGCGCATCGTCGAGGAAATCGAACACCAATCCGTTTTCCGGGTCCTCACGCCGATCCTTCAGCGGCAGCTTCAGCCGCAACAGCGTGTAGAAGAGGCGATGTTTGGCGACCTCGATCTTCCGCCAGCGCTCAAGATTTCCAGGAATATCGAGATTCGGGATCGTCCGGTTGAACCGGCAGGCCAGACAGAACGGCCTCCCCCCTGTCGCATCCGGCGTCGTCAGCCAGTTGCAGACGTCATCGTCATGATTGGAACAGTACAGGACCTGTTCATGTTTCACCGAAGGCTCTAGCGGATGCCACAACCGGTCCCCGGCTGGATCCAGCGCCGTCAGGAGCGACTGCTCGGGCAGATATCCGACGGCACGGCGGCAATGCTCGCAGACCGTATTTTCAAAAAAGAGGATCTGACCGCAGGACTGGCACTCAAAGAGCTTCATGAGATCGCATTACACCGGGTTGCCCGATCATGGCCAGCTCCGGGGCCTCGCGCCCGACCAAAAGGGGCTCCGCGCACATCGTCACATCGAACGTGGCGCGGCAGAGGTCCAGCATTCCGGAAATGGGGGCAGCTTCTTCCGGCCGGCCGACCACCGCCAGCGGAATGTGATGCTGCGCTACCACCAGTCCCGATGTCGTATCAAAGCCGACCCAGCCGTCTCCGGGAATCCAGGCTTCCGCCCAGGCATGCAAATCGCAGTTCAACCCGTCGCTGACGTTGGACTGGATCAGATAGCCAGACACGAAACGCGCCGAAAATCCCAGATGCCGCAGGGCTGTTACCAGCAGCCACGCACTATCCCGGCACGATCCGCTTTGCCGCTGCAGCGTCTCTTCAGGTGTCCAGACTCCCGGCTCAAGCCGGCGTTGATAGGTCAGATGCTCCGCCACGGCACGGTTGAGCTCCGCTACTGCTTCCAAAGTCTTGTCCACACCCGCCATCTGCCAGGCCTCGACGAAGCGCGACACCCGCGCACCAGCCGCGTCCACATCGCGATAAGCGGTACAGACCGGCGCCTCCACAAGCCTGGACAGGGTTGGCCGGACGCCCAGATCCACATCCATGCGAACGGAAACATCGAAGCCCGTCACACGCTCGGGAACCCGCACTTCTGCCAGCCGGTTGCCATAAGCGTCCTGCCGCCAAGTGACGTCCGCATTCTCCGGGGAGACCTCGAGCTCGTAATCGTGGATCGAGGTTCGCACGCGCGGCACGGGACACAAACGCACGGTCTGACGTCCCAGGAAGACGGGCCGGTCATACTGATATCGGGTCTGATGGCGCAATATGACGCGGGAATTCATGCTCAGGAGGCCCTGTGGAAACGGTTTCAGATACTCAGATTCAGACGCGTGATTTTCGGGCCATCCCGTTCCGGCAACCATTGGGTCTGAGAGCAGTCGAAATATTACCCTATCAGTCTTCCCTGGAACCGCAACAATTTCCGCAGGACTTTTCCCGATCTGCCCAAATGGAAAATTTCACGCTTGGCAAAGCGCTGGAATCTTGCTCCGTTAATAAAATATCGTAACGAGGCGCCACGGCTGATCGGGTTTCCCATTGGCACAGGGTCGGCGATAAACAGGGGTGTGAGGCAAAGAATGAACAGGCCGTTTTTGCAGTCTCCCAGTCCCGCTTCTGCCAGTGCTTCTCCAGCTAGTATCGCCCCGGCTTCCAGCGCCTCTGCCAAGAGCGCGGCAGGGATGTTCACTGCCTATGACACGCCGGATTTCTTCTGCGAACTCATGAACCGGACGGATGCGCTCTCCCCGCCCCTTCAGACCGTTCGTGATCGTCTTGCAGAGCTCGATCTTGCCGAACTGCGCCACCGCACCAACACGGCGGAAGCACAGCTCTATCGTCTGGGCATTACTTTCACCGTCTATTCCGACCGCGAAGCGATCGACCGCATCCTGCCTTTCGACATGATCCCGCGTGTCCTTACAGCTGCAGAATGGGATCATATTGACCGTGGCGTGCAGCAGCGAGTCAAGGCACTCAATCTGTTCCTGCGGGATATCTATCATGAGCGCCATGTCCTGCGGGACGGCATCATCCCTGCCAATCTGGTACTCAACAATCCGAATTACTGCGAAGCCATGGTCGGTGTACGCATACCTGGCGACGTCTATGTCCATATCAACGGGACCGATCTGATCCGCGACCGCAGCGGGCGTTTCATGGTGCTCGAAGACAATGCCCGCACGCCCTCGGGTGTGTCTTACGTCATCGAGAACCGGCACATGATGCTGCGGCTAATGCCGGATCTAGCCTCAGGCATGCCACTTCGCTCGGTCGAGGAGTACGGCCTCAGGCTGCACCAGACGCTGTGCGAGGTCGCCCCCGAGGGCGTGAGCGATCCGCAGGTCGTGCTGTTCTCACCCGGCATCTACAACTCCGCCTACTTCGAACATGTTTTCCTGGCGCGCGAGATGGGAGTGCCGCTTGTTGAAGGGCGGGATCTGATCGTTGAAAACCACCGGGTCTATATGCGCACCGTGGCAGGGCTTCGCCCTGTCCATTCGATCTATCGCCGTCTCAACGACGAATTTCTGGACCCGCTGGCCTTCAACCCCAACAGCATGCTCGGCGTTCCCGGCCTTGTGGAGGCCTATCGCCGCGGCAACGTCACGCTGGCCAACGCACTGGGAACGGGGGTGGCGGATGACAAGGCTGTTTATGCCTATATGCCACGTCTTATCCGCTACTATCTGGGCGAAGATCCCATTCTCGACAGCGTGCAGACGAATATCTGCGCCGAAGAGGAAGGTTTGGCTTACACACTGGCCAATATGGACAAGCTGGTCATCAAGCCGGTGGGTGAGTCCGGCGGCTATGGTCTGCTGATCGGCTCGCAGGCTACGCAAACGGAGCTGGACGAGTTCCGCACCAAACTACTTGAGGACCCGTCCAACTATATCAGCCAGCCTGTCATCGATCTGTCCGTCTCCCCGACACTGTGTCCCAGCGGGGTCGAGGCGCGGCATGTGGATCTGCGGCCATTTGCCCTGACCGGACACAATACATGGGTTCTCCCCGGCGGCCTGTCCCGCGTGGCCCTACGCAAAGGGTCACTGGTCGTCAATTCCTCTCAGGGCGGCGGCTCGAAAGATACATGGGTGATGGCGCGATGACACAGACAGGCACGCGTTTTCCCGCCATGCTCGCCAATCTAAACATGCTACTGTCGCGCTATGGCGAGAGCATGATGTGGCTTGCCCGCTACATGGAGCGGATCGAGAACCTCGCGCGGCTCCTGGAGGTCACGGAAGCGTTTGTCCGTAATCCCGATGGCAGCCCGGGCTGGGATTCCATTCTCCAGATCAACTCGGACGAAGAGCGCTACGCCGCGATTTATCCCCTTCCCGCGACGGAAGAGAACATCCTCGCCTTCTACATTACCGAAAGCGCGAACCCAACCTCCATCCGCGCCATGGCTCACATGGTTCGGGAGAATGCACGCTCGGCCCGGCCGCTGATTTCCACCGAGATGTGGATGCAGCTGAATGTCTTCACCCGGAGTATGATGGGGCTCTCCACCCCCGACATCCGGCGCGACGGGTTGTCCGAGCTGTGCAACCGTCTCAAGCAGGACTGCCAGACGCATTTCGGCGTTACGGAAGGCACATTGTACCGCGATCAGGCGTGGCTGTTCTATCTGCTGGGCAAATATCTTGAACGCTCTGATCAGATCACCCGTCTGATCGACATCCGCTATCATACGCTTCTGCCTGGGGGCGAAACTCCGGGCTCGCAGATTGATATCACGCAGTGGGGGGCTGTCCTGCGCTCCGCAGCGGCGTATCACGCGTTCCGGCGCCTGCAGCCCGTTACCACGACGCCTGCCAATGTGGTGGGTTTTCTGCTCAAGAACGAGGGGTTTCCACGCTCCCTGATGCTCAATCTGCGACAGGTGGACAACACGCTCAACGCGCTATCCACCCATTACAACCTGCGCCATCAGTGCAGTCCACTTCAGGAACGCATCATCAATCTGCGCGCTACGCTTGAGGATCAGACCGCCGAGGACATCATTTCTCGCGGGCTGCATGAATACATGACCTATATCCAGGACCAGCTTGCGGCCTTGCAGGCGGAAGTCTCGGCCACATTCTGGCCCGCGGCTCCGGTCATGACGCGCGAGGAGACACTCAGCCCACAGTGAGGGCGCGCTCCGCAGGCGGGGACACAGCCGCGATCTTCAGCGTTATGCCCGCATCGCGCAGCATTGCGGCATAACCGGGATCGATGCCGTCATCAGTGATAACCGCATCGAACTCGGAAAGTGCCGCCAGCCGGTTCATGGCCGAGTTACCGAACTTCCCGCTGTCCACCAGAAGCACACGGGAATCCGCCGCCGCCATCAAGGCCTGTTTGGCGCGGATAATTTCCTCGATCTGATGATAGGCCGTCAGACCGTGGATAGCGGCGGCAGAAACAAATGCCAAGTCGATGTGCATGGACATCACGCTCTGTTCGCAGACCATTCCCACAAAGGCTTCGAATGTCGGGCTGTACCGTCCGCCCAGACCAATCAGGCCGAGAGTCTCGCAGGCTCCCAGACGCGTCCCTAGCCCCAGGCTGTTGGTCACG
This sequence comes from Gluconobacter sphaericus, assembly GCF_016757795.1. GTDB lineage: Bacteria > Pseudomonadota > Alphaproteobacteria > Acetobacterales > Acetobacteraceae > Gluconobacter > Gluconobacter sphaericus. The sequence goes on from NZ_CP068419.1 coordinate 633,824, forward strand.
ACTGTCAACGACGCGATGGCGGAGAGGCTGTCTGCCATCGCCCGCACCGTTGTGGAATCATCGAGCGCCACCGTATCGCCCGGGCTGATCAGGGAGGCCGCAAGCGCAGCGATGGCCTGTTTCTGTGCAACGGCCTGCCGCGCCCGATACACCACGCTCCCCGAAGAACTCGCGCTCGGCAGGGCCGTGATATCCGGGCCGACCCGGCGGAGCAGTCCCTGCGCGGACAGGGCCAGAAGGTCCCGGTTAATCGAGGCCCGGCTCAGCGAAAACCGCTCCAGCAGATCCCCGACCGGCACCACGCCTCGCTCCGTGACATAGTCAAGGATCCCGCGCCGGCGGCTAGACAGAACCTGCCCTTCCACGAGCACGGAATTCATCAGGCATCCACTCCGGCAGCGAGCAGCGTGCTGACGCTGTCAATCAGCTTCATAAAATCCGCAGGCTCCCAGCCTGCGCGGCCGATCAGCACTCCATCCACATCCGGCAGGGCGACATAGTCGCGAATATTGGCCTGAGATACGCTGCCGCCATAGAGCAGCGGAATCCTGACGGTGCTATCGGGGCCAGTGATCTCCTGCATCACGGCGCGCAGTTTCGTATGGATCTGCGACACGAACGGGGCTTCTGCCGGGCGCCCCGCCGAACCGATGGCCCAGACGGGCTCATAAGCAATCAGAACCTGTGCGAAATCCTCCTGCGACAGCCCATGCAGGGCGATTTTCGCCTGTCGGGCGAGCGTTTCCTGCGAGACCCCGAATTCGAATTCGTCCAGCGTATCACCGATGCAGATCAGCGGCTGCAGACCGTGCTTCAGCGCCGCGCGGACCTTGAGGTTCACCGTCCAGTCCGTCTCGCCGAAATGCTGCCGGCGTTCAGAATGGCCGATCACCACCATGGATGCGCCACATTCGGCGATCATCGGGGCAGAAATTTCTCCGGTCCAGGCACCACTGTCTTCCCAGAACATGTTCTGCGCGCCCACGATCATGGAGCTGTCCTGAAGGGCCGCGCTCACGTCTTTCAGGGACGTGAACGGCGGATTCACGAAAGTCCGAACGCCCTCGGGGGGACGAAATGCTGCAAGGGCCCGGGCCGCCGCAACGGCTTCGGCAGGGCCCTTGTTCATTTTCCAGTTCGTCCCGATCCAGACGGTCTTCTGATCCACGGTTAACCTCATGACAGGGTTTCAACTAGCCGGGCACTCATGCCGATTCTCCCGGATCCCGGCTTTTCCGGAATATCTTTACCGTTAAACTATAACAGAAAAAATGTCATCCGTCCTATCAATAACGATACATTTATGCGCTGCCAAAACAGGCTTCCTGAACCCGATCGCCCCCGCCGGGCGTCGTGTTGCCAATCGGGTTTCGGGCCGTCATATACATGACAGACTATTGCAGGTCCTGACCGGAGCTGGTTCCCAACGGTTTCAGCCTTCCGGTGTGTGAAGACCTGTTTCTGGCAACGGAGCACTCACATGACCCGCGAAACAGCCGCAACGGCTTTTCTGGCAGCGAGAAACATTCCCTTCAGCGTCCATGATTATGAATATGCCCCTAATGGCGGCCTGATCGGAATGCAGGCGGCCGAAGCCATCGGCGTGGCACCCGAGGATGTCCTCAAGACGCTGGTGGTCGAAGTGGACAAGAAACAGCCGGTCTGTGTCGTGGCCCCTGCTCACCAGCGGATGAACCTGAAGAAGGTCGCGGCGCTGTTTGACGGGCGCAATGCGCGGATGATGGCCCCTGAGAAGGCGCAGGAACTGACGGGGTTCCAGTCCGGCGGGACCAGCCCGTTCGGCTCCAGAACACCGATCCCCGTCGTGATTTCGCAGGACGCGATGCCGCGCGAGCATGTCTATATCAATGCGGGTGGGCAGGGTTTTGTCGTGCGGATCACGCCTGCGGATGCCCAGCGCGCCACGGGTGCCAAAGTGGCCGATATCGGCGCGGACTGAAACGCGTGGCCGCTTCCTCCCGCGCGCTGGATAACGCTGCGACGCAGAAACTTTCCCCCGAGCTGACGTTGTCGGAGCGGCAAACGGAATTGCTGCATCGGGTGATGTCGTTCTGTGAGCGGCATCAGGCGGATGACAGCGCGCTTTTCGTGATCGAAGGGGCGGCGGGCACGGGAAAAAGCGTTGTCCTGAATGCGATCTTCAATGCGCTTCAGACCCGGGCGCGGAGTGGCGCGGCAGGAGACCCGCTGGAGGGCCTTCGGAACATGGTGATCGTCAACCATCCGGAGATGCTCAAGCTCTATCGCAACATCGCAGCCACCATGCCCGCCCTGCGCAAGAGCGATTACGAGCGCCCGACGACATTCATCAACACGTCTGCGAAAACCGGCCGGCGCGCGGATATCGTACTGGTGGACGAAGCGCATCTGCTTCTGACACGGCCGGACCGTTACAACCATTTCGCGCAGCAGAACCATCTGGAAGAAATCCTGCGATGGGCGCGGATCGTGGTTGTGGTGTTTGATCCGTTGCAGGTCCTGAAGTTCAAGAGCCACTGGTCGGCTGATCTTCTGGAGAGTTTCCGCGAGGGGCGCCCTTCGGAGGAATTCCATCTCGACACGCAGTTCCGCGTTTCGGCCAGTCCGGCCATGTGCTCGTGGATTAATGCACTGGGACAGGGTAAGATTCTGCCACGACCGAAAGATCCGGATTTCGACCTAAGGGTCTATGACGACTGCGCGGCGCTCTATGCAGATCTGTGCGCGTGCAATGCACAATACGGGCTGTGCCGTCTGCTTTCGACCTATGATTATCCCTACACGCTCAATGGGGAGGATCATTTCATCACCGAAGGCGATTTCCGCCTGCGCTGGGACCGCTCCCTGCCGCGCGAAAAACTGCCCTGGGCCGAGCGGCCGGATACGATCGACGAGGTGGGGTCCGTCTATACAATCCAAGGGTTCGATCTGAATTATGCGGGCGTCATCCTGGGGCCGTCGCTGTTTTATGACGTGAAGCATGACCGGATCGGGGTGCGGCCGGAGCGTTATGAGGACAGCGCAGCGTTTCAGGGACGCGACGGGATTGCGGCGCCGGAAGAAGCAAAGACGCGCGTTATTCTCAATGCCCTAAACGTCATCCTCACACGCGGCATCCATGGGCTGTTCCTGTATGCCCATGATCCGGCTTTGCGGGAGAGGCTGCTGCGAACCTGATCTGCCCGATCGCGCTTGCGTGAATTGTCATCGTACGGTCGCTCTGGTCCTTTCACGGTAAAGGAGATTTCAGCCATGTCCCATCAGACACTTCTGGCTCTTACGTTCAGCGCCGCTCTTGCGGCCCTGAGCGCCGCCTCCCCTGCCCTCGCTGCCCAGACCGTGGATAAAGGCACGCTTTCGTCGGGGAATGTGCAGATCATCGGGCGGTTTTCCAATGCCCAGCCCTCCGGCATTGCCGTGCTGCCCGACGGGCGTCTGGTGCTTGGCTTTCCGCGCAGTGCGCATGAACATTCCGGGCCGCGCCTGGCGCTCTATGCGAACGGAAAGCTGACGCCCTTCCCCGATGCGGCCGCGCAGGCGCAGTTTGTCTCACCGCTTGGCATGACGGTGGATGCGAAGGGGCAGCTCTGGGTTCTGGATGAAGGAATGGTTGCGGGCACGGGGACTGTTGCAGGCGCGCAGAAGCTGTTCCGGATCGATCCCACGAGCGGGAAGATCGCGCAGGTCGTGCCGCTGGGTGCACCTGCCCTGCTGCCGGACAGTCACGTCAATGATGTGCGGATCGATCTGACGCATGGTGCGGCGGGGACGGCGTTCATTACCGATACGTCCACCGATGTGCATCCGGCGCTGGTTGTTGTGGATCTGGCGACGGGCCATCAGCGACGCATTCTGGCCGATACGGTTTCTGTCATGCCGGTGCAGGGTTTTGTGGCCGTCATGGATGGTGTGGCCGGACGTTATGATCCGAACCATGCTGTTGTACCGCAAGGTGGTGTGAACGGTATAGCCATCAGTGCCGACCAGCAGACGCTTTACTGGCAGCCGCAGACCAGCCGACGTCTTTATTCCGCGCCGACCGCTGTTCTGTCCGATCCGAAAGCCAGCGAAGCAACGCTGGAGCGGGCTGTGAAGGATGAGGGAGAGACGGGCATGGGCGACGGCATGGCGACCGGGCCGGATGGTTCGATTTACATCACCGATGACGAACGTCACGCCATCCTTCGCCACAAGCCAAATGGCGATATTTCGGTTGTGGCGCATGATCCGCGCATGACCGAGCCCGACGGTCTGACCTATGCAAATGGGGCGCTTTACGGGACGGTTGGGCAGTGGGCGCGGCTGCCGGTTTTCCATGACGGTAAGGACCTTGAGGTCATGCCGTATATTGTTGTGAAGATCGCGCCTCTGAACTGAAGGCCCGCAACGCCGGGGGATTACCAACCCTCTGGCGTCAGCCCCATCCCGCCCGTACCGGTTCCGGTCATGGCCCCCAAACCGGACTGAGAGCCAAGGCCGTAATTCCTCCCGCCGCCGAAACCTGTTCCGACGCTGACGGCGCCATGGATCTTGTGGTCTGACCTGGCGGTGTCTTTCTGGTTGTCCGAACCGCTGGTCGCGAGTGGGCGCAACAGCGTCGAGCGGCTGTCGGCCGGTTGCGAGCGAGGATGAGAACATCCCGCCAACCCTGCCAGAATCATCACTACAAAAATCCGCTGTGTCACACGCTGTCCCCTCCCGGACCGGGCTGATACGGGGCGTTTATCATAACCGACACGCACTGTCGGCACAGCAACGAACAATAACAGAGTTTTACAGAAACAGATGTCCCAGTCTCAAAAACCATGCTGAAACGTGACACATATGACCATACATCTGAAATACAATACGAAACAATAAGGGAAATTATAGCATTTTCATTAGAATATATTTGGAATTTTTATACAAATAGACGTTCATATTTTATGTATTATCGATTACCGCGGACAAAAATTGACAGTAATATCCGCAACCGATTCAAGGCTGCATTTTGGGGAGCGTATTGAGCTTCCGGACAAAGAATGGGCCTTCATCGGGACGATGCTTGTGCCTCAAACGGGTCGTGACGACCATCCTGCGAAAAACAAGCATCTATTTCGAAGGTATAATGTGGATTGTCCACACCGGATCACAACGACGCCATCTGCCTGATGACCAGGGCAAGTGGAGCATCGTGCTTCGTCTTTGGGTCACAACAGGGACAACTCTCGCTGGCGTTATCTCGTCGAACGCCCCTTCAATAAACTCAGGAACTGACGACGCATCACCACCCGATATGACAAAACAAAGAAGTCATATCCTGGCTTCGGCAATCTCGTCTCAACACTTCAACAGGTACCCTTTAATCCACGAAACCTAAGACCACCCCTCAAACCACTCTGTCGATCAGAACGGCCATGCCGGGGAGGATTCCAGTGATGGACTTTCTGGTCGTCCCGGGCTGCGTAAAGGCGACGGGAGATATTCAGCAGGAAAGCCAGCGTATGCTCCGCGACCGTGCGGGAATTGGTCCCTCCCGCCGTGCAGAGTGGAATATTGCGCTCTTTCAGGCGTCCCATCGGGAAATGATCCACACCTGCGCTGATTGACTGGATCATCTTCAGGTTAGGGGGCAGGTCCAGAAATTCATCACGCCACATCATGGAAATGCACAGGACTTCAGCTTCGGCAAGCAGAGGCCTGAGATCCTGTTCCGTGAAGGCATGAGGCGATGTCACAACCGGCGCATCTGGCGGCAAGGCGGCTGTAATATCGTAGATAGGATGGGCCGAAACGAGGGCAGGTCGGTCTTTGATCCAGAACATCAGGGCATCCTGTCAGGCTGTAATCTTCAGTGATCGAAGCTGGATACATCATGATATAAACCCCATGAATATTCCGCTAGTGGATTATTCATGATATCGATATGATGATTCAAGCAGAGACTATTCATGGTGCTTATTCAGTGAATCTCCGACAGCTTGAAATTCTTCGTGCCATCGTACGTTACAACACGACGGTTGCTGCCGGCCATGCTCTCGGTCTGTCCCAGCCTGCTGTCAGCAATGCCCTCAAGGTCATGGAAGAGCAGGTCGGATTTGCGCTGTTCCAGAGAGTTAATAACCGCATTTTTCCAACACCCGAAACAAAGATTCTTCTGGCTGAAGCAGAATCAATCTTCGATACACACAAACGTCTCGAGAGCCGGATAAAGGACATAAGGGACAACAAGGCAGGACAACTCCGCCTCATAGCAACGCCTCCGGTCGGATACGGCGTCCTGGCTCGTGCCATTCGCGAAATGCAGATCCGCCGCCCACGTGTCCGCACCTTCTTCGACACCCGGCGTTACGAGGAAGTTCTTGAAAGCATAGAGACGCATCAGGCCGAATTAGGCTTCATTCTTGGCTTTGCCGAGCGGCCGGGGATCTGCTCGGAAGTCCTGTATGAAGGAGAAATGGTTTGTGTCATGCTTCCGGAACATCCTCTCGCTGCCTGTGAAATCATCACGCCAAAAGATCTGCATCACCATCGCCTGATCGCACTGGAACAGGAAACCAAACTCGGCGCGGCATTACATCGCGCTTACGAACAGATGGGCGTCGAACTGACTTTTGCAGTAGAAGTGCGCTACGGCCTGACAGCCTGCATTCTGGCTGATCAGGGGGTAGGAGTGGCCGTGGTTGACCCTCTCACCGCCAACTCTGCCGGACGTTTCCGCCTTATTCAGCGCCCGTTCTCCCCCTCCATTCCGGTAGCAGCATCAGCAGTCTGGGCTGAAAACCGGTCTCTCACACGGTTGGCAAAAACCTTTCTGGGAGAAATGCGTCGCCTGCTGAACCAGCAGGCGACGCATAAACGCTGAGACGGCTTTTCAGGCTTTCGAGAAGGACGCACAACGCCCGCTTGCCTCTCCTATAACCTCGTCATCACGCATGACAATTTCTCCGCGCACAACCGTCATAATCGGCCACCCTGTGCACTCATGGCCGTCAAATGGCGTCCACCCACATGGAGATACAATCCAATCCGTCGTGATGGTCCGCTGCGCTGTCATGTCCACGATGGTAAAGTCAGCATCATAGCCAGGTATGATATGGCCCTTGTTACGCAAACCATAGACCCTTGCCGGTCCAGCGGACATGAGCTGCACCATCTGTTCAAGTGACAGACGACCAGCCGACACATGATCCAACATGACTGGCACTAACGTCTGCACACCCGTCAAACCTGCCGCTGTGGCTGGCCATGGCCTCATCTTGGCTTCGAGGGGATGTGGCGCATGGTCCGAACCAATGCAATCCACCCTCCCTTCCCGCACGGCTTTCCAGATCGCGTCATGATGAAACTGGTCACGGATCGGCGGATTCATGACGGCAAGACCACCCAGCCGATTATAGATTTCCGGCCCGACATGCGTCAGGTGATTGACCAGAATCTCGGTCGTCACGAGATGGCGATAAGCCTTGAGATACTCCAGTTCCTCCGCTGTCGAGACATGAAGAATATGAATCGGACGTCCTGTTTCGACCGCAAGTGCTGTCAGGCGTCGTGTTCCAAGGAAGGCGCATTCCACATCATGCCATTCCGCGTGGAGGCGATGCGGCTCCCCCTCTTGGTACATCGCCCTGCGCTTCTGAAGCCGGTCATGGTCTTCGGAGTGAAAACAGATACGCCGACGCCCATGGCGCATAATGCGCTCTACACTCTCGTCGTCATCCACAAGCATATCGCCCCGGGATGAACCCAGAAACAGCTTGATGGCACAGACCGCATCATGCGTCTCGAGTGTTTCAAGCTCGAGCGCGTTCCGCTTGGTCGCCCCGATATACAGGCCGACATCACACCAGATCTGCCCGTGCAGGGAAGCGATCTTTTTCGTGAGCGTCGGAAGATCCGTTACGGGTTCCGCAGTGTTAGGCATATCAAAGAGAGTCGTAATCCCTCCCAGAACTGCCCCCCGTGTTCCATCGCTGAAATTCTCGACTGCCGGATCACCTGGGTCCCGAAGATGAACATGCGGATCAATCAGCCCCGGAAGCACAGTCAGGTTCCGGCAGTCCACCTCCTGATCCGCCGTAGCCGTACGAAGATCTCCAATAGTGCTGATCCTGCCGTCCCGACACGCGATATCCGCGACATAGCGACCCTGGGGTGTGACGACCGTCCCGCCCCGCAGTAGCAGATCATAATGCATTGATGAGCCCTCAAAGCAGATAGCTGATATCCTGCCGGTCAATCATGCGCAGACATGCGTCCCAACCCATTTTTTCAATATGGAGTTGCTTGGGCGTCACGGCCTGCCTGCCCATACGGTTCTGGATATCCATCGGTGGCGTCACCAGTTCAGGATTCCCTGCCAGCGCGGCAACCTGAATTTCACAGGCCCGCTCCAGATTATAAATCCGGTTGAGAGCTTCAGCAGCATTGTTGCCCACTGCGATCAGACCATGATTGCGCAGAATCAGCACCTTGTTATCCGCAAGATCGGCAACAAGACGACCTCGCTCTTCATGCGACAGCACAAAGCCTTCGAACTCATGATACCCAACGGCACCATCAAACATCATGGCCTGCTGGCTGATAGGCAACAGGCCGTGCTTCTGGGCGGAAACAGCAGCACCGGCGCGTGTATGCGTATGAATCACAAACCCAACTTCCGGCATCGCTTCGTGAATTGCGCTGTGAATGTTACAGCCGGCGTCATTGATGTCCGCATCCTGATACTCAGGGAACGGCACACCGGCTTCGTCGATTTCGATCAGGTTGGAAGCGGTAACTTCATCAAACAACAGGTTATACCGGTTGATCAGCAGTGCACCATCACGATCCTTGATCCGGGCCGAGGCATGAGTATGAATCAGGTCCGTCATCCGGAAATGAGCCAGGATACGGAAGATCGCCGCCAGCTCCTGCCGGACGGATAAGCCTGTGGACGTAATGGACGCTGCATTCTGTGTCATAGTCATATTCCTGTGCTCTGTAACGATAGGATATCGGTCCCCTTCCAGAATGAAAACGATATCCCGCATGTCATGGAAAAATCTTCTCTGCTTAAAGCGCCGCAGAGAAGGAGAACATCGCCGTAAAACCAGCCCCGATGATGTAAAGCGGAGCCGAGCCAGCGACTGTCGATCCGTTCATGGCACGTGCAGATTTTGCATTGAACTGCGTGCTGTAGATTCCGGCCAGATAGTGATTGTTTGTCAGATTGACGAGATTGAGCTGAATTTTGGGCGCCTTGACCGGACCAATTTTCGGCAGACGATAACCCAGAGTCATATCAACCGTCTTGAACCCGGGAATTTTTTCGTCATCCATAAACGTCGAATACTGACTTGATACATAATGCATCTGAATATTACCAAATATCCGGCTGTCATTATAGTTTACACCAAGGTTAGCCGTCCATGTCGGAGAACCCGTAGCCGTATTTCCAGCAGTCCGGAGATATGTACCCTGGGTCGGAATGTTGTTGTCAATCGTTGCATGCAGGTATTCACCCGATGCAAAAACGGAGAAGTGGTGAAACGGCGTTGTTCCAACCGAGACATCCGCACCCCGGCTTGTCTGACCACCAGCATTGACATACTGCGTAACCAGACCTGCATTCTGAACAACAACTGTCTGAACCTGACGGTTCGTGAAGTTATAGTTGAAAAGCGTCAATTGGGCGTTGATCAGCTTGCCGCTATAGCGATAGCCAAGTTCCTCTATGATCGACGTTTCGATCTTCTGGTCGCGGGATGCCCGCCCCGTAATCTTGCCCGTGCTGGCACTGACGGAGTCCGCAATCTGGCTCGGATCCGGAACACGGGAGTTCACACCCGCATCCATAAAGATCTCATGCTCGTCATTGAAATCATACCGCGCACCAATGCTCGGCATCGGAGCTGTCTGGTTGTTGTTGATGTTATAGGTCACGCCGGGAATGCGGTTGAAATCCTGCGCACGATAGAACAGATATTTAAAACCAGCCTCAAGCGAAAGACGGTGATTCAGATAGGAGGCACGATCGCCCAAGAAAATCTGGTTCGTCTGAATGCGGTTGAGCACGTCAGAGAAATTATAGAGCTTTCCGTTCGGCAGATATACGGCCGAGGAAGTACTGCCCCACAGGCTCTTGGGGCTGCCAGAAGCATTTAGATAGTTGAACTGACCTGCCTGTGACTGCTCTGTAAAGCCATACCAATCTCCGAAAACCAGACGGTTATGCTCGCCAATTTTCCATTCAAGCTTCGCATTGATACCCGAACGCATGAAAAGCGCTGGTGAATTGGCATACAACAGTGCCGAATTGGCCGTAGAGCCATTTCCTGTCTCAAGCTGAAGCCCCGAAATCTTCTGTGTGCCCTGATAGGCCGAAGACGCAGACAGGTTCATCGCCCCCGGAATGGCTGCTTCTGCCCAGTAGAGATACGGGTCAACATCCAGGGCAAGGTTATGGGAGAGCGCAAAATGCTGGTTCAGGGTCGCAAACATACCCTGATAGACATTCTGGTGCAGCTTGTAATAGTTGGTATCACCCGGCGTAAATTTGCTCGTATAATTGTAATTCTTACCGTAGGTATTCCACGCAGACATAGTTGGAGGACGCTCGAGCTGGAAATTAAGCTTGGTCCATTCCACTGCAAGGGTCGTCCGGTGCCCACCCTGCCAGTCCTTGATAAACTTGGCGTCCACGTGCTCGCGCCAGTTATGCCCCGGACCGCGCCAGTCATCACCAACAAAGTTGGAATAGGACACAAATCCACGCACCCCGGTATTCCCGATATCACCCGTATCAATACGACCATAAACCTGACGGGTATTATGGGCGCCATAGGTAATATTGGTTGACGCTCCCAGCTTATGCTCTGGATTATGCAAAGCCATGCGGATCGTACCCGCAGCGCCATTGGAACCCGGCAGATCGAAGCTGGTTGATCCAGGGCTAAGCCGGACTTCCTCGAGGTTCAGCGCATCCACCGCTTCCTGAGGATAGAATGTACCATCATTGGTGATCGGAGAATTCTCGTACAGCCAGATGATCTCATTGTTGTTCAGACCACGGACCGTGATGTTTCCCGGCTCGATACCATAGGGATCCTGCGTCGCCACAACCGCTCCCGGCTGCATCGCCATCAGCTGTTCGGGATTGGCTGTAGCCGGTTGCGTCTCAATAAAAGCACGGGTCGTTGCGACCGAAGAGCGGATATCCTTAGTCATGGACAGCAGGCCGCCGCCGCTCTGCCGATGCGTATGCACGGCAATCGCTTCGATATCACCCTTGGCATCAACGCTTTTCGGCTTCCTGGCCCCGCCTTTTGGCGCCTTCGGCTTTCCTGCTTTTGCCTGTGGCTGAGAGGCGGATACCGGCGTTGAATGCCTGCTCTTGATGTCCGCTCCATACGCTACGGTACCAGCTCCGTAAATCAGACCCGTCGTAGACAGAAGCAGTATTCGTGCAGCTGACCAGTGTCTCATCGCTCTGCTCCCTATAATACCATGATGATCGCGTGCTTTACTGTAAGTATCGCTCTCCTAGGAGGCGATGCCGTGCAGCGATATTAAGCAACGCGAAAATGTTTCCGTTTCGTGATGATATAAGCATCCGAATATTTGAGGCGGCAACAAATTGGTTATTAGGAGATCAGCAGCGCTATATCGTCTCGTGATAGCTCCCCCACAAACAGCATGAAAATCTGACCAGAAAAGTATATATTTCAATTATTTGCGATTATTAGAAACCTTACACCACCCTACGAATTTCAAAGGTTTTAGTCGAATTCAGGTTTGATTAGGTTGATCTTCAGCAAGCGAGTAGAGAGATTGCCTGCAATCAGTTCGGATTCGAATCCATATCAGTAGATGGTATTCGTTCTTTCGTTATAAGCATGAGCTGGCCTTACAGGTCTGGCTACCAGGGTATCCTGCCCATCAGGGCGCCGGTTTTGCGGAACACAGATTTATACGGAGCGCGACATGTTGCTTGTGAGGGGTGGCCACGTCATCATCGATACCGGAACGATCCTGAAGGATGCGGCAATCTGTATCGAAAACGAGACAATCAAGGAATTCGGTTCCTGGACCGAGATGCAGTCGAAATATCCTGCTGCCAATGTCATCGGCGATGGAACCTCGCTCGTCATGCCGGGTCTGATCGACGCCCATTCACATGGCCGTGGCCTGTCGCCCATCCAGAAGGGCGTGCTTTACGACTACCTCGAGAACGCTTTTCTCGACTGGTCAGCTATGGTCTATCTGCCGAACGATCTGTGTTCCGCTCTTTCAGCGGTTCGTCATCTGCGGGGCGGCTGCACCACGATCCATCACACCGGGTGGAACGATGAAGGCCCCAAAGCGCTCGAACAGGCCCGTCAGGCCATCAACAGCTATCGCGAAACCGGTATCCGTCTGGCTTATTCGCCAGCAGTTCGTGACCGCAACCGATTCTGCATTGATGAAGGGGACTTCCTGAAGACCCTTCCAGCGGAGCTGCACGATTTCGTCCTGCCAATGACACGCTATGATGCACGCGCGATTGCAGACGGCTATCTCGATCTCTTCGAGACCTTACACCGCGAGGAAGACACCCCGATGAGCAGGGTTCTCCACGGACCTTCCTGGGCGCACGGCTCCACTGACGAATTCTTCACCCGCATCCGCGACAGTGCCAATTCCCACGGCGGCACCCCGATCCATATTCATACACTCCAGACACCTCATCAGCGCGCCTGGAGCATCAAGACCTTCGGCTGCTCTCTCGTGGAACATCTGGACCGCATCGGTCTTCTGGGGCCTAATACCACGTTGGGTCACGCCGTCTGGCTGTCTGAAAAAGACATCGACCTCATCGCCGAGCGCGGTGCCAGTACGACGCATCATGGCTCCTGCAACCTGCATGTCCGCAATGGCATTTCCCCGGTCTGGTACATGATGCGCAAAGGCATCAACGTTGCTCTCGGCATCGACGATAAATCCCTGAACGATGATGATGACGTCCTTATGGAACTGCGGATGTCGGCCATGCTCTCGCGTGTTCCGGGCTTCGATCTTGCGGAGATGCCTCCCCTGACATCAGGCCAGATCCTGTCCATGGGAACAACAAACGCCGCACGGACACTGGGTTTCGAGCAGAACCACGGAACGCTTCAAGTCGGCGCAGCTGCTGACCTCGCAGTCATGGAGACGGGTTCCATGCTACACGATCCCTGGACTTCGGAAAATCTTTCCATCCCGGACCTGCTCCTGTGGCGCGGAAAGGGACAGGACGTCCGCGATGTCATTGTCAACGGCCGCATTGTGATCCGTGACCGCAAGTTCCAGACCATTGATGTCGAGGGGCTATATGGTGAGATCCGCAGCTACGTGAAACATCACGAGACGAAGGCCGCAACACCCGAGCGCATCTCCGCACTCGCCAAACTGCGTCCCTATTTCCATGACTGGCACCGCAAGATGCTTGATCACCTCGATATTTCGGAGCCGTTCTACCTCGTCAACGGACGTCACTAAACCACAACACGCCTGCTTCCGGAGAGCACTCTCCGCAGTGCTCCCCAGTCCTTATCATCGCTGAGGAAAATCATGATGCATCGTCGCTCCCTGCTGACCGGAATGCTAACCGTTGCCGGAACATCCCTGATTGGGAGAGCCCACGCATCAACTCTGGAGAGTGTACGCCAGCAGGGCTTCATGCGCATCGCGACAACAGGAGCCAATGCGCCCTATAGTTTTCTGGACGCTGACGGAACCCTTACAGGTTTCGATCTCGAATGGTCCCGGCTGATCTGCAAAGGCCTTGGTGTTGAGCCGCGTTTCTCCTACCTATCCTGGAGCGGAATCCTCCCCGGCCTGATGGCTGGCCAGTATGACGCTGTCATGAGCGCCGTCCGGGTCACCCCGGAGCGTAAGGCCAGCTTCGTTTTTTCAGAGCCTTACTGCACCGATTCCGCTGCGGTGATCGTACGGGCTGACAACAACACCATTCATGAAGTCGAAGACCTGCACGGACTGACCATTGGCGTCGCATCCGGCAGCATTCTTGAGGACGTGGCTCATAATCAGGCCAAACCCGGCACACTACGCTCCTATCCGGGTCTGCCTGACATTATCATGGATGTCATGTCTGGCCGACTGGACGCCGGGATCGTCGGATGTGGCGGCGCGCAATATGCCATCAGACAGCAGCAGGTGCCCCTCAAGCTCGTCGGACGTGAAATCGATCCTCATCCTCTGGCAATGATACTGCCATCCGGCTCCGAAACACTTGCAGCTGCCGTCTCAGAACAGATCCGCGCCAGACGGGCGGACGGTCAGGCCAAATCCTTGTCCGATCACTGGTTCGGGGCCTGAAATCCGTGGTGAACTGGCATTTCGTCGCCCATATCATGCCGCGCCTCCTCCAGGCCTGCGGCGTCACGCTCGAAATCAGCATGGCGGCGCTGGTTATGGCCACCTGCCTCGGGCTGTGTATTGCGCTGGCACGCCTGTCGTCGGTGCGCGCCATCTCACTCCTGGCCTGGGGATATGTCTGGATTCTGCGGGGAACGCCTCTGCTGCTTCAGCTCTTCGCAGTCTATTATGCCGTCCCCCAGAGCGGCTTCCGTCTTGACCCATGGAGCGCTGGAATCCTGACGCTCGGCCTCAATTCCGCAGCCTATTTCTCCGAAATTTTCCGCGCTGCCATCCAATCCGTCCCATCAGGACAGGCCGAAGCGGCAGCCGCAGTTGGTCTTGCGCCTTTTCAGATCATGCGCCGCATCGTGCTGCCACAGGCGCTCAAACCCGCATTGCCCCCTTATGTCGGACAGGCCATCACACTTATCAAAAATTCGTCGCTTGTGTCCGTCATTGCCGTTCCGGATCTGATGCTGACCGCCCAGAGCATCTATTCCGTAACATTCAAGGTGACGGAAGTGATGGTCGCAACCGGCATTCTCTATCTGGCGATCACCACAGTTCTCCAGATCGCACAGGCGTGGATCGAACGCCGCCTCAGCTATTACACGGTGCGCTGACATGACCGTTGTTTCCTTCCAGAACGTCTCCAAATCTTTCGGAGAACGCCAGGTCCTTACGGACATCACATTCGATGTCCCGAAGGGGGAGGTTGTCTCCCTGATCGGCCCCTCCGGGGCTGGAAAATCCACCCTTCTCCGCTGCATCAACCAGCTGGATCGCCACACCACCGGCAGTATTTCTGTCGCCGGTCAGAGCATCTCGCCCTCCTGCCGTCAACGCGACCTCATACAACTGCGCCAGCATGTCGGAATGGTTTTCCAGTCCTTCAACCTGTGGCCGCATCTCTCGGCGATCGGTAACGTGATGGAAGGTCCGGTGACTGTCCTTGGCACACCGCGCGCACAGGCACGTGAACAAGCTGCGGCACTGCTGGAGCAGGTCGGTCTTTCCGCCCATGCCAGTAAATATCCGGGCCAGCTTTCGGGCGGACAGCAGCAGCGCGTGGCCATCGCCCGCGCCCTTGCCATGCAGCCCAAGGTCATGCTTTTCGACGAAGCCACAAGCGCGCTTGATCCCGAAATGGTGCAGGAAGTACTCGGCGTCATGGAAAAACTAGCCGAGAGCGGAATGACCATGCTGGTCGTCACACATGAAATGGCCTTCGCACGCCGTATCGGCCATCGCGTCATTTTCATGGTGGATGGACAGATCGTGGAAGACGAAAGACCCGAGACCTTCTTCTCCGCGCCTGCCACCGAACGTGGACGCACCTTTCTTTCAAGAGCCCTGCCAACATGAGCCGCATCGAAGCCGTAGACGGACTGGCATTCCGCCTTCCCTCATCCCTGACTGCCCAACCACGCGACGAGGAATGCTTCCTACTGCGAATTGTCACCGAAGACGGCCTGACGGGCTGGGGTGAGGCTCATGGCAGCCCCTTCCTGTCCCGCGCCGTAGTGAACGCACCCAAAACCCATATCACCGCGCAAGGACTGCGCAGCATCCTGCTCGGCACCGATGCATCCGACATTCCAGCCCTGCGTCGCCGGATGGAAAAAAACACCCAGTGGATCGGTCGTGACGGTGTGGTCATGCAGGCCATCGCCGCCGCCGAACTGGCGCTGTGGGATCTGGCAGGGCAGCGCGCAGGCCTCCCCGTCAGCCGTCTGCTTTCGCCCGAAGCCCGGACATCCATCGCCTGTTACGCGAGCGACAAGGTTGCCGCCACGCCGGAAGGTACCGCGCTGCGCATCCGAGCCGAACGTGAGGCCGGCTTTCGGGCCCATAAACTGGGCTGGCCCCCCTTCGGTGCCAGCGAGGAAAGCGACGTCGCTTTCCTTCAGGCCGCACGCAATGTCGCCCCCGATGCCACCCTGATGGTGGATGCCGCACAGGCCTTCACGCTGGAGGAAGCCCTCTCCCGCGCCCGCGCCTTCCAGCCTTTCAATCTTGCCTGGATCGAGGAGCCCCTCAACCGCGACGATCTGAACGATCAGAAGACCCTGCGTGAGAAAAGTGCCGTCCCGATCGCGTCTGGTGAGGGCGAATGCGGGATTATCGGCCTGAAACGAATTGCTTCTTTTGTAGACATCCTACAGCCGGACATCACACGCTGCGGCCTGCTCGCAGCCTGCGAAATTGCCCCGCAGGTCCCGCAGGTTTGCAGCCATTCTTTCACGACACCGCTGAACATCGCCATGCATGCCCATTGGCTGGCAGCAATGCCTAATGCACTATTTCTGGAATGGCCCATGTCCAAGGCGGCACTCTGGGCGCCCTACTTCCATGGAAACCTCACGCCCGTAAACGGCGAGGTTCTTCTTCCGCAATCTCCCGGCTGGGGCCTACGCCCGGATCTGGACGCACTGGCTCCTTTTATCATGCCCTCTGAAGGCTGAAACGCAGAGAGGGAGGGAGCCACAGGCCCCCTCCCTTCAACAGTAGTGATGCAGAAAAAAAGTCAGTTCTGCTGAACGTACCGAATGCAAGCCTGCGCCAGCGATCGTGTTGAGTCCACGTAAGGCAAAATATCTTCGATCGCCTCACGCAGCAGCGGCAGTTCAGTGCAACCAAGAATTACCGCATCCGCCCCACGTGCCTTCAGCCGTCGACTTGCCTCCCGCACAGGTGCAATCGCCGCAGTGATGTCCCCGCCTTTCACCATGCGTATAATCTCGTTGATGAGGAGCTGCTCTTCGACATCAGGAATCATGCACACAAAACCCGCCTTCTCGAGGCGCTGGCGATAAAAACCAGACATGATGGTTCCTGCAGTAGCCATCAACGCCACCTTCTGCACCCGAACTCCGTCACTCCGCATCCGACCGAGATCCTCGCAGACCGCATCCGCAATGTGCAAAACAGGAATATTCAGTGCGGCCGCAATATCGGAGTGAAAATGATGAGCGGTATTGCATGGAATCACGAGTGCCGTAGCGCCTGCCCTCTGCAGCCGCACAGCATGATCTTGCAACATCGGTAGCGGAGACGGGGCAGTAGCATCCAGAATGGAAGTACTCCGGTCCGGTATGACCGGGTCAGAGAAAATCAAAAGCGGAATATGCTCCTGATCCACCTTCGCTGAGGTATTAGCGATGACCTGCCCCATAAAATCCGCAGTTGCCGCAGGGCCCATTCCGCCCAGAACGCCAATCAGCTTAACGGACTGGTCCACGACGCTGTCCCTGTTTGAGAATAATCCGCCCGATGGCGGCAGAAACGGCAGACCCAACCGGGTCAATGACGCGAACCCCCAGGCGCTCTTCCAGAGGCTCGCGGAAATGGGACATGCTCGCGCAGCCCGTCAGGACAACATCCGCCCCACGCGCCACAAGGGTCTGTCCGGCTTCCAACATCCGGTCCAGCAGTTCCGGAGAAGTCGCCTCGACCGCGTTCGATGCAATGCCCTGACTTCCCACATACCGATCAGCCAGACCCATCATGCGGATCTTGCGACGCTGCCGATAGGTAGAAAGGATCGATAGAGAAATGATTCCGAACTGATCCGCTTCTGTCAGGGCCTGAAGGATTGCATTTTCACCGCATCCAAGGATGATTTTTCCCGGGAACGTCTCCCGGGCCCCCAGAAGCCCCGGATCACTGAAACAGGCAATAACATAGGCATCTGCTTCATTTTCCGACACGATCCTGCGCACCATCGGCGCAATATCATCTGCATCCCGCTGATACGATACGCCCGGCGGAGCGCCCGGTGTGCCCCGAACATCGATCCTGACAGGAGAAAGCGCCCGGAAGTGCTCGACTTCCTGGTCAATCGCCGCCGTGACCAGCTCCGAGGAATTCGGGTTGATGACCAGTATTCTGGCTGTATCGGTCATAAAAAAATCCCGCTGACAGATTGGAAAACCGCATTTTATTTGCGGATGATAGCACCCACCTGCTCGGTAATCGGGGTGTACCATTGCGGGCGCCGATGTGCCTCAAAGTTGAACATCTTGGACTTGCCCTGCAGGCATTGATCCATGTCGCAGTCCGCAACAACGACTTCATCTGCAAGAGTTTTTGCTTCCGCAACAATCTGTCCGTCCGGATCAACGATGCATGACCCGCCGATCAGTCCAGATCCGTCCTCGTTACCAGCCTTGGCAACAGCCACACTCCAGCACGCATTCATATAGGAATTGGACTGCGCGACGAGCTGGGCATGGAAAGTCCGCAGTGCGGCACTTTCGGTGTCACCGCCGTTAGGATCGTAAGCCGCCGAATTATAGCCGACACAGAGCAGCTCCATGCCCTGCAACGCCAGGCATCGCCAGGCTTCCGGCCAGCGGCGGTCATTACAGATCAGCATGCCAATAATGGCATCCTTGAGCGCTGGGCCTGAATGGACGACCGGGAAGCCAATGTCCCCATATTCAAAATAGCGCTTCTCAAGTTGCTGATAGACCGCACCAGGACGCGGCTCGACTGAACCAGGAAGATGAATCTTCCGATATTTTCCCATGATCTGGCCATCCGGACCGACCAGAACGGACGTATTGAACCGCTGACCGTCCGGCGTTAATTCAGCATAACCGAGATAGAATGAAACTCCGAGTTCCATTGCGCGATCGAAAAGCGGCTGAACATTAGGGTTCGGCATCGATTTTTCAAAATAATCCTGTAGTTCCTGTCCTTCTAGCAGCCAGCGCGGGAAGAAGGTCGTCAGCGCCAGTTCCGGAAAAACTACCAGATCAGCACCCTGTCGAGCAGACTGTTCCAGAAGCGTTATGAGCCGGGCAAGCGTGTCTGCCCTTGAGTCCGTACGCTGGGTGGGCCCCATCTGGGCGGCAGCAATTCTGATAATGCGGCTCATTATGTTCTCGAAGCTGTATTGGAGGAGAATAGGTATTGCGTCTATTTTTGACCTGTCTTGACGTTATGGAAATTCCGAAATCGAATCAATTAAAGGCCTATAACAATTGAATGGCCTCTATTTGAATTGCTTATACGCATGCCGCCGGCCTGAAATGTGGGATCGCTTCCAGAAGCTGCGCCGTATAATTGCTTTGCGGGGCGTGGAAGATATTCTCACACCGCCCGGCCTCAACAATCCTCCCCTTCCGCAGAATGATCGCTCGGTCGCACAGCATGCGCACAACATGCAGATCATGACTGACGAACAGGTAGGACATGCCCCGCTCCCGCCGCAGCCGTTCAAGAAGCGCCAGCACCTCGGCCTGCACCAGCACATCCAAAGCAGCAGTGGGTTCATCAAGAATCAGCAGGTCCGGCGATACAATAATCGCCCGCGCAATACCCACACGGGCGCATTGCCCTCCCGACATCTGGTGTGGATAACGCTCCAGCATATCTTCCGACAGCCCGACGGACCGCGCGGTCTGCACGACAAGCTCTGCAAGTGCATCTCCCTCAGGGACCGGCCCCATTCGCAGCAGTGGATCAACAATTGACCGGAAAGCCGTGTAACGCGGATTGAGACTGCCTGCCGCATCCTGAAAAACGAACTGGATTTGCCGACGCTGTGGCGCCCGATAAAAATCCTCGGCGGAAAGTGAACTGATCGACGTCCCGTTGAACAGGATTTCACCACTGTCCACATCTACCAGACGACTGATAAGCCGGGAAATCGTGCTTTTTCCCGAACCGGACTCCCCGATCAGTCCAAGACATTCGCCCTGACGGATAGAAAAGGACACGTCATCTACGGCCCGGAACCCGCTCTGATATTCCTTCACCAGATTTCGTACCTCCAGCAATACCGCAGGACCGCTTTCCTGCCGGGCGGCAGCATCCTCCGGCGCTTCCAGTAAAGATGTTTCATTGGGACATGCCGCAACCAGCCGACGCGTATAGTTGTTCTGCGGGTTACTAAAGAGCATTTCGGGCGTTCCGCGCTCTACGATTTCACCATGTCGCATGACCGCAACATCATCGCTGTACTGCGCCGCCATTCCCAGATCATGCGTCACGAGAATCATGCCCATGTCCTGCTCGCGCGTCAGACGCAGGAGCAAATCCATTGCCGATTTCTGCGTCAGAACGTCCAGACCCGTCGTCGGCTCATCCGCGATGATCAGATCAGGCGAACATGCCACTGCCATGGCAATGACGATGCGCTGGCACAGACCCCCTGAAAGCTGATGTGGATACGCATTCAGACACCGCGAAACGTCCGTGATGCTCACCTGATGCATCAGTTCCACAAGCCGCGCCTGCAATGCAGCGCGGTCCAGTCTGTCGTGAGCCCGGATCACGTCCGCAAGCTGGTCCCGCACCCGCCGTGTCGGATTGAGCGCCGCACGCGGATTCTGGAACACCATCGCGATGCCTGCCCCGCGCAGGCTGCGCGGAACGTGACGTGTAATATCCTGCCCCCGGAACCGAATTGTCCCTTCCGTCACGACAGCCTGTTTCGGTAGCAATCCCATCGTAGTCAGCCCTGTTACGGACTTGCCCGAGCCACTTTCCCCCACAAGCGCAAGCACCTTCCCGCGCTCAACGGACAGAGAAATGCCATGCAGGACTTCTCTGCTGCTCCGGTCAGATGTGAAGCTGACACGAAGACCATCGATGGTCAGAAGAGGTTCGTTCATGAGCGTGTCCTCGGATCGAGCAGGTCCCGCAGGCCATCTCCCAGAAGATTGAAACACAGGATGGTCACCATCAGCATCCCGCCTGGAAACACCACCAGCCACCAGCGCCCCGAGGACATGAAATGTGCCCCGTTGGCAACCATCACTCCCCATTCAGGCGTCGGTACCGGAATACCTAGTCCCAGAAAGGACAACCCTGCGGCATTGAGAATAGCCCAGCCCAGATTGAGGGACGCCTGTACGACGATGGTCGGCAAAATATTGGGCAGCAGGAACATCAGCACGATGCGCGTGGGCGACGTTCCGCTGACATGCGCCGCCTCGACCCAGCCCAGATTCCGGCGCGCCGCAACCTCGCTCCGTGCGATCCGAATATAGAACGGAAAATTGATAATGGCCGTCGCATAGATCAGATTGGCGATTGAATTCCCCAGAACTGCCACAAGCGCCATGGCCATGACGAACAGCGGAAACGCCGTCAGCACATCCACAATGCGCCCCGTCACACGGTCCAGCCAGCCCCCCTGATACCCACAGAAACACCCGACCGTTACACCCGCCACAAGCGAGATCGCCACTGCAGAAACGGCAATCGACAGGTCAAGGCGTGCCGCCGCAAGGATCCGGCTGAATACATCACGCCCCAACTCGTCGGTTCCAAACCAGTGCTGCCCGTCAGGCGCAAGAAGCGCATGCGGTACGTCCGAAGCCAGCGGATCGTATGGCGAGATTACGGGCGCAAGCACCGCCAGAATCACGATGATAGAAAGACCACCGATTGCCAGCGCTGCCACAGGCTGCTGGCGGATAAAACGTCCGAACCCGAAGCGCTTTGAGCGCATTGTGACATTCATCATGGTCATTCCACACTCACTCGCGGGTCCAACACACCCAGCAGCAGGTCAATCACCAGATTTACCAGAATGAACAGGCACGCCATCAGCAGGATAAACCCCTGCACCGGCGCATAATCGGACGAAACGAGCGCATCGAGCGCATAGGACGCTACACCCGGCCAGGAGAAAATTTTCTCCACCAGCACATTCGCCCCCATCATGGTCGAAAACACGATCCCCACAGTCGTCAGGACCGGCATCAGCGCGTTGCGCAGCGTATAGACGATCATGATCCGCCAGGTCGGAAGTCCCATGGCCCGTGCCGTACGTATATAATCTGCCCCCAACACCGAAATCACTGCCGCCCGCGTCATACGGGTCAAAGGCGCAATCACAAACAGCGCCATGGTCGTGGCCGGCAGAACAAGCTGACCGGCAGCCTCGTGCCACGCCGTCCAGTCCCCCGCCAGCGCACTGTCAATCAACAGGAGACCCGTCAGCCTTGGAGGTTGAGGAAGGAAAATATTAATCCGGCCAGTCGGGTCCGGCGCAAGACCCAGCCAGTAATAACAAACGTAGACCAGCAGAATCCCCGAGACGAACGGCGGTATGCAAAAACAGGCGGAACAGAAAGCACGGACGAACTGGTCGTATTTCGAACCGGACCACCAGGCCGCCGTCAGGCCCAGAGGGAGAGAAATCAGCAGGCTGAGAGCCAATGCTGTCAACGTCAGTTCCAGCGAAGCAGGCAGACGTTCCTGCATATCCCGTGCCACGGACTGTCCAGTCGTCAGGGAGCGACCAAGATCACCCGTCACGAGGTTTTCTAGATAGTGCAGAAACTGGACGGGCATGGGTGCATCAAGCCCCATTTTGTGGCGCAGTTCCTGAATTTCAGCCTGCCCGGCATTAGGGCCAGAAGCAAAATAGACGGCAGGATCACCGGGAAGCACCCGCATCATGATGAAGGTGAAGAGAATGACGCAGAAGAGCGCGGGAAGCGCCGCGCCCAGACGCAGCCCGATCCGGCGGACCAAAGGCGGGAGGAGATGTTTTTCCGCGGACATGCTCAGCTCCGGGCCAGAGTGCGGAAATCGACCTGACGGTAATACTGGTATGTGAAGCCAGTAAGGTCAGGGACGGTTACGGCATCCATGTTGGGCTGCCACAGAAGGATTAGCGGAACCTGATCGACGAGCAGGTCCAACATGCCTTGACATTCGGCCACATAGGCCGCTTCGTCTGTCTCAAAACGGGCCTTTTCCACAAGCTCCACCATTTGCGGACTATTCCAGTTGGAGAAATTCCAGCGCTGGTCGCGGGTGAAATACAGGTAGAAGAAATAATAGGCATGCTCGATCCAGCCGGCCGCTGTGTCGGTGTAGAAATCGAGCTGTCGCCGGGCCTGCATAGTATTGAACTGTGCATCCGGGAGCTTGTCGATTCTGACCGTAATGCCGATATGACCTAGCGCTTCCTGGATCAGCGCGGCCATGGGCTCAGCTGTTGTCGTCTGGCTGGTGGCATAGGAGAAAGTCGTGTGAAAACCGTCGGGATGGCCGGCTTTCGTCAACATCTCGCGTGCTTTCTGGACATTCTGCGAAAATGGCAGAGGCTGAGGAAAGTCAGGCGCAGGCGACCGCTCTGACCAGTCTGCACCATAAAGGGGTTTGCCGCGTCCAAAAATGCTGGCGGCAAACAGGTCCTGATACGGCAGGGCCAGCGCAATGGCACGGCGGACAAGAACATTATCGAACGGCGCGCTCTGTGTATTGAAAGCCAAGTGCGTGAAGCAGTTGCTCTCCACAACGGAATCGATGTGGACCTTGCCGCGCCGGGAAAGCGCCATGATGTCATAGGCCTCAAGGTCAATGACAATGTCAGCGTCCCCGCGTTCGATCAGCCCGGCGCGGGTTGTGGCTTCAGGAACGGTCTGGCTGATGATCCGCTGGAAGAAGGGCGCTGCTCCACTGTGCCAGCCGTTATGACGGGTCAAGGTGACATTCACGCCGGGCCTGAAGTTCTCGACACGAAAAGCCCCTCCGGCGGCCGTATTGTGCTGGAGCCACTGCTGGGCCCAGGGATCGTCTGATGTGGCATGCTGTCGGGCCAGCCGACTGTTGACCATGATCGCATAAGGCATGGCCAGATTGGCCATTGCCAGGCGGTCGGGCTTGGGCAAGGAAATCTCGATGGTGCGCTCACCAGCAATGCGGAACTGATCCGGTGTGGTCAGGGAACCGCTGCTAAACTGGGGGCGGGCGAGCGAGTTGGCCGAGACACAGCGATCAAGAGACCATTTAATGTCTTCAGCCACGACGGGTGTACCGTCATGCCAGACGGCATTGTCCCGAAGGTGAAGTGTAAGACGCCGCTGGTCTGCGCTGATCTCGCAGGATTCAGCAAGCTCGCCCTGCAGATGCGCAGGATCGAACGTCGCGAAGGCCCCGATAGGACGGCTGCCGAACGTCATGAGGCGATCATAGACATTCATGCTCAACCCGAAGGACTCACGGGTCGATCCGAGCATGGTGGGATCAAGCGTATTGATGGCACCGCCCGTGACATGACGCAGCGTCTCTCTTCGGGACTGGGCCAAAGCGGAACCCTGCGGGTACGGGAGTGTCAGGGCAGCCCCCGCACTGAGGGCCGAACTCAGGAAGGCCCGACGGCTGAAGATGTTTCTGACCATAGGCTCAGGCATCTTCCAGTGTCATGGGATGACCGGCGGGCCAACGAAGCTCCGCCTGCCGAATGTCGTAGTCTTTCAGATCCTGCCAGTAGGCCTGCACATCATCACGAAACAGGGCACCGGTGATCCCAGAGACCAGCTTGGGCACAGAGAATTTCATGGCGTTGATGGATGATCCTGACGGCCCAAAACTCATCGTGGCCGCGATCGAGAACAGATGGATATTCCGCAGCCACGGCGTTTCACCGGGAACGCGTTCCTGGAGCGTGTAATCGTTTCCCAAATAGGGAAAGGCCGCCAGGCGGCTGTTCTGCTCACCCGGAGCAGGCGTAAAGCGGTCTTCCCAACGGGCGATATTTTCAGCAGCACGAGCCAGTTCCGGGCGCTGCGCAGGATTATGCTCAATACCGGTGGCGCAGATGACGTAATCCGCCTCAAAAGGCCCCTGTGCGGTCTCCAGCAGGATTTTTTCTCCCTCCATGCGGGCACCGTTCCAGCCTGCTCCCGTATGAAGACGGAAATTCATGTGCTTCGCGCAGCGGTCCCATGTGGGCTGGGGAAAACCTTCACGCAGGCCAAGAATATAGTTCATGAAGCGCCATTTCCAGACGTCATCCAGTTCGGAAAAATGCTTCAGAAAACCAGTAAAGGTCAGCCACAGGTAGGGCTGCACAAGCTGCGGCTCCGCCCGGCGACAGAAAAGATGTACCTCTCCTGCCCCTGCTTCCAGAGCGGTCGCTGCATTGTCGAACGCTGATGCACCAGCTCCAAGAACGGCAACGCGTTTCCCACGCAGAGCCGCGAAATCAATACCTTCAGCCGTGTGGGCGCGAACCTGTGCAGGCAGCGCTTCGATGAAGCCCGGCATAGACCAGCGACCCAGACTCTCCTGTCCCGTGGCAAGAACAACTTTGCGGGCAAAACGGCGCACCGGTTCCGCACCTGCACTCTGGAGCAGGACACACAAACCGCCTTCACAGGGCTCAATATCCAGAACAGTCGTGTCATTCTGGACCGGAATTCCAACGGTATCACGCAGCCAGAGCAGATATTCGACCCAATGCTGCTTGGTGATCAGATGCAATGCAGTCCAGCTTTCTGCCCCGAACTTCGCTTCGTGCCAGCTCTGATAGGTCAGGGACGGAATATCGAGATCGGGGCCGGTGAAGTCCTTAGGGCTGCGAAGCGTATGCATGCGGGCATAGCTCAGCCATGGCCCTTCCATCCCCCGGGGAGCCTGATCGACCACCAGAATATTGCTGACCTCATCGCGCATCAGGCCGAATGCCGCAGCAAGACCGCTTTGCCCACCGCCCACGATCAGAACATCGAGCATTGCCTCGCCGAAGGGGGCCACGTGCCGGAATGTCCAGGAGCGGCGTGGATGAGCGATGCGATCAAGGTCATCACGAACGCGGACTGTCAGGTCGGCCAGAGCGTGATTTGTCTGCGGAAGGGCGTCTGAGGTCATTTTGTACACCGCCTGTCATCTGGAATATCGTTTACAGGAGAGAACGAAAAGCAGCTGATGTGAACTGTTTTCCCGGCTTTTTCGATTGCGAATCATTGCCGGGTATAAGCCATCTTAATACCGCCCCGGAATAAAGAGCAGAATTGTAATTATTTCGTATCCGATCCTGTCGACAGGGTATTGGAAACTGTTCCACAGTGCTGCTGCATACGCCTCTGAAGGGGAAAATCCATGGATCTGGGTCTGAATGGAAAAACGGCTCTCGTGGTTGGAGCAAGCCGGGGGCTGGGACGTGCAATCGCGATTGGCCTATGCGCCGAAGGTGTCAATGTCCTGGCAGCCTCGCGGCATCCCGCTGACATCGAAGTTTGGCGTGCAGAATTACCTGAAGAGCAGCGCAACCGTATTACAGCGCTGCAGGCCGATCTCAAGGACCGTGCATCCATTACCGCACTGGCAGACAGCGTTCTGGCCAGCGTAGGCGTAGACATTCTCGTCAACAACAGCGGCGGCCCCCCACCCGGCCCCGTCAGCGCTTTCTCCGACGAGGAGTGGATCGACCATTTCACGGTCATGGCAAGCCGCTTCTTCCTGCTGGCATCCCGGCTGGTTCCCGGGATGCGGGCACGAAAATGGGGGCGCGTGCTGACTGTAGGGTCATCAGGGATCATGCAGCCTATCCCCGGACTTGGCCTTTCAAACGGGATCCGCGGAGCGATTGCCGGCTGGTCCAAGACACTCAGCAATGAGGTTGCTGTGGATGGTGTGACGGTCAACATGCTGATCCCTGGACGCATTCATACGGATCGCCTCGACCAGCTCGATGGCGCAGCGGCCTCTCGTGACGGCATAACTGTCGAAGAAGTCGCCAACCGCTCCCTGTGCAACATTCCCGCCGGACGTTATGGGCGGCCGGAAGAATTTGCCGATGCCGCAGTTTTTCTGGCCAGTGAGCGAGCATCCTACATCACCGGCAGCCAGATCCGCATCGATGGTGGAATGGTCAGGAGTGTATAATGCGGCATGATTTATCGCCCCTGCTGGAAACAGAAGATTTTCGTACAGCCGCCCGTCGTTATTTGCCCCGGGTGCTTTTTGAATACATGGACCGGGGAAGCGAACGGGAAACAGCCCTCAAACAGGGCAGAACGGCGTTGGACCATCTGCGGATCATGCCGTCCGTTCTCACTGGCTCCAGCACCAGAGACCTGTCGTGTAATATCCTGGGGAAAACCTTCCCAACCCCTCTGATCGTCGCGCCCACGGCCATTGCAGGCATGATCCGCACCGGCGGAGAAGCCCGGATCGCCTCGGCTGCGGCCCGGGTGGGAATACCGGTCTGTCTGGCCACACAATCCATCGTACCGATCGAAACCGTTGCACGGGCAGCACCGGGAAACGTGTGGTTTCAACTCTACATCTGGCAGAACCGGCAACGGACACTGGACCTGGTGGAACGCGTCAGAACTGCCGGTGTGGAAACGCTGCTGGTGACGGTAGACACGGCCGTTCAGCCGCTGCGGCACTACAATCGACGCAACGGGTTCAGCATGGGTTTTCGGGCTACACCACGGTCTGTCCTGGACATTGCGTCCCATCCGCGCTGGGCGTGGAATGCACTTCTACGGCCTCTGCTGCAGGGGCGTGGAGTACCGGATTTCCCGCATTACCCGGAAGGTCTGCGCCCAAATGTCCTGCGCCCCCAACAGGACCCGTCCGTACGGCTGGCACAGGACGTGACATGGCAGGATATCGAACATCTGCGTGTGTTCTGGAAAGGGAAGCTTGTACTCAAAGGGGTTTTGTCCCCTGAAGATGTAACACACGCCAGACGGATCGGCATTGATGGAATTGTCGTCTCAACACATGGCGCGCGTAATCTTGATTCAGCTCCTCCCGTAGCAGATGTTCTTCCTTCTCTGGCAGACGAAGCCGGGAATATGACAGTCATCGCCGATAGCGGGATCCGGCAGGGAAGCGATGTTTTCAAACTACTCGCTCTTGGCGCAGATGCGGTTATGGTCGGACGTCTGCCACTCTATGGTCTTGCTGCAGGCGGGGTCGAGGGTGTGGAGCGCATCCTGAACATGCTTCTGGACGAACTGCGCGTGACAATGGCACTGAGTGGAAAGGCTACGCTGTCAGAGCTGGGGCTGAATAGTCTCCTGAACGTCAGGGGGCAGGAATAAAACAACGCTCCAGAAGCCGGTCTTTCCTGCTGCTGGAGCACCATGCCCATGAGCTATGTGGAAGAAACCGACCCTTTACGGCTCAACTTCCAGAAAAAGATCGTGGCTCCCCCCAGCATCAAAGCATCCATAATTAGCCCCCAGGCATAGGCTGACGTCGAACCGGCAAGAGACGCAAAAACCACCGGACCAAAAAAATTTCCGAGGTTTCCGAATGAATTGATCAACGCAACCCCGGCTGCTGCCTGAACGCCGTGCAGAAAACGTCCGGGTACGCCCCACATCAGCCCGAGGATCACGAAAATTGCAGCTGTAGCCAGTGTGAGCAGGGCGCCCTGTCCTGCAAGAGACGGTATGAATGTCATGCTTCCCAAGGCCAGGCAGGCAGTCACCAGAGCACTGAGAATACGCCTGTTATCAGTAACCGTCCCGGTTCGCTTCACGCTTATCAGGAGAGCCACTGCGCCTGCAAAATAAGGAACGGTCGCAAGCCGGAGAACATTGTGCCGCTCGAACCCGGCATGAGCAATCATCTGAGGCAGCCAGAAATGAATGGTGCTGCTCACAAAAGAGGTACAGAAGAAGACAACGGCAATTTTCCAGACGATCGGGAGCCTGAACGCGCCAAGAAACAGGTCGAGAGAGCGCGACTGCCGGGAAGCCCTCAGATAGGCAAGACGACCGGCCATAACGACCCGCTCATCCTCTGTCAGCCACACGGCGTGCTCCAGCCGCTCAGGAAGACAGTGATAAAGCAGAGCACCCAGAAGAATTGAGGGAAGCCCTTCAATCAGAAAAAGCCATTGCCACCCGTGCAGATTCCATGTCCCGTTCAAGTGCAGGATGACACTTGCAAGCAATGACGACACAGCGCTCGCCACTGGGATGACCACAATCAGGTAGCTGACGACCCGTGCATGCAGCTTGGGCGGGAAGGCCTGCATCAGGAAAAAGAGGATCCCGGGATAAAAACCGGACTCCGCCACCCCGAGCACGAAACGCATGACGAGAAATCCGGTCCCGGTCCCGACGAAGGCCATACCTGCAGAGACAAGCCCCCAGGTAATCATGCAAACCGAAAGCCACAACCTGGCCCCCAGTCGACCAAGAATGTAATTGCCCGGCATCTCAAAGAGAACATAGCCGATAAAGAAAATACCGGCGCCCAGTCCATAAGTCGTGCCTGAAAGCATGAGGTCATGGCGCATGTCAGCGGCAGCAAAACTTACATTGACCCGGTCTACATAAGCAAAAAAAAACACAAGACGAGAAGCGGCATCAGACGGATGAGCAGCTTTCTGTCAAGCGAATCAAATCCTGGCATTATTCTCTCCGCAAGCTTTACCCTACCGATGCCACAGAGGCCCGCAGGGCAAGGGGATGTCAGGCATCAGGGGCTTCGACAAAGGTCCCGTCAAATATGACGCGCTCAACCGGCACACGCTGTGAAGGCACTTCACGCACCCGCAGATCTTCCGGAAGAATCTCAGCCGGAGCCTGCTTTCCGATGGCGATTGCGGTTTCAAAAGCATAATCGGCTGGCAGTTGCAGACCCGCATGGGTCAAATCGACATCACTAACACCACTCATAGTGTGAGCCGCCCATCCAGCATGGTGTGCCTGCAAAAGGACCAGCATGGCAGCGGCCCCGGCATCATAAGAATGAGTGCGGGAAAAAACACGATCCGGCGTTGTTCTCGGGATCATGGTGGTACGCGATGCGATATAGACGAGCGCTGACGCTGACTTGGCCCATCTCTGGTTCACCGGCTTCAGCCAAGACAGGAACTGTTCCCAGTTTTCTGTTCCTTTCCGGGCGTACATGAACCGCCACGGCTGCGAATTATACTGGGAGGGAGCCCACCGGCCCGCTTCAAGAATTTCACGAAGAACTTCGTCAGAAATGGTGTCGTCCGTAAAAGCGCGGGGGGACCAGCGATTGACGATCATTTTCATGATTGAGGAAGATGCTTCGCGGTTGGGGGCTTCGGTCATCACGGATCTCACGTTGTGGGAATGGTAACATCACGCAGCATGCTGACGAGGCCCAACTCTAACAGGATTTCCGTTTCGGATTAGTATCATAATAAATCCAAGACTATAGCTTCAGGAAATAGCGTGCTCCTGAAGCCTGTCCTGCAATATTGGAGTTTCCAGCCGCATCGTTACCGATGTTTTGGATACGGACACCCCGGCCTCCAAAAGCTGTCATACTGGTCTCCTTATTCTGTTTTTTACTTTCGGAAAAACAGGCGGAGGGCTCGAAAAACCCTCTGGTTTTGCTCCTCTCTGTATGATTCCATTTTTCCTGAGTTGATTGGGATATGGATCATGAAGCAGTGCGGTTTCTTTGATATTGAAGCCCGGCTTACCCCGTTTCAGCGCTCTGGGTGACTAGCTCGAAGTGTTTTCCCGAACTGTGGATTTTGAAGTCCTCCGTCCGGATCTAAACCAGGCTTTGGCGTATTCCGATGAGCGCAAGGGCAGACGTCCGCCATTCGATCTGGTGTTGATATTCAAGTTCCTGATGACCCAGACGTTGAACAACCTGTCCGATGAACAGACGGAATACCTGATCAATTATTGCCTGCCCTTCATGCGCTTCTTTGAACTGGGGCTTTCAGGTCGGGTGTCGGATACCAAAACAATCTGGCCGCTCCAAAGCAACGCTATACCGACACCGAGAAAACGTATCTTCGAGAGGGACGTATTCCCGAACACTGGCAGAACAAACCCACAAAACGGTCGCACTCAGGATCGTCATGCACGCTACCCCCTGAAACTCACGGAAACGAAGCGTCAGGACGATGGAACCATACCATCCAGCGATCTCGCCATCCCGTTCGGTGCATTCCAAAATGGAAAACACGTGCCAAGCGCATCAATTAACGGTTCTTCGATCCCTCCACTTCTTACTTAATGCCTGATTTGGTCTGAGACACCTTCCCCGCGGCAGCCCAGCGGTCCTGGGGAATCGATGAACGAACAGGCCATGTGAGACTATCTGTCCGCTTCAAGCCGTGCATATTATCATCCTGTATAGGCCTTCTTGGCCATGTAAGGATACCGACAAGATACTACCAGTATGGCAGTGAACTGTTACCAGAACTTGGCCATAACTGAATTGATTTTATTGAAGAGAAGGGGACCTGGTGGAGAGAGTTGGATTCGAACCAACGTAGGCGTACGCCAGCGGATTTACAGTCCGCCCCCTTTAGCCACTCGGGCACCTCTCCGGGTCGGCGGTTCAGATATGGCGGATTGACGGCTATGTCAATTCCCTGATGTCGATTATACGCTTTTTTATGGCCAGAAGATCTCCCTCCCGTTCCGCCCCCGATCGCTCCACGAATCGTTCCTCCTCTCCCGCCGGACATGCCGAGCAGACACGCACTCCCGGTGAGCGTTCGAAAGAACGCGGTGGCCGGTCTGGCCGTGGCCATGGGGGCAGTTCCGGCTCTGGCTACTGGATTTACGGACACCATGCCGTACAGGCCGCGCTCGCCAACCCCGAGCGTGTCATTCATGACTTTCTGGCCACGCGCGAAGCCGCGCTTGCATTCGAAAGCGCTTCACGCAAGCCGCAGATCGTTGACCGTGAGCGCCTCGACAAGCTGTGTGAGCGCGATGCCGTTCATCAGGGTCTCTGCCTGCGGGTCGAGCCTCTGGAGACGCTCGCCATTCCTGATATCGTTGAGCGCAAGGGCCCGGTTCTGGTGCTGGATCAGGTGACG
This sequence comes from Gluconobacter sphaericus, assembly GCF_016757795.1. GTDB lineage: Bacteria > Pseudomonadota > Alphaproteobacteria > Acetobacterales > Acetobacteraceae > Gluconobacter > Gluconobacter sphaericus. Next base: position 665,727 of record NZ_CP068419.1, read on the forward strand.
GATCCGCGTAATATCGGCGCCATTCTCCGCTCTGCCGCAGCATTCGGTGCGGCGGCACTTCTGGTGCAGGATCGCAATGCGCCGCAGGAAAGCGGTGCGATGGCGAAGGCGGCTTCGGGCGCGCTGGACGTTGTGCCGATCCTGCGTGAGGTCAATCTCTCCCGTGCGCTTCAGGCGCTTCAGGCCGAGGATTTCTGGGTTGTCGGGCTGGATGCCGGGGGGACGCGACTGGATGGCAAGAGCTTTGCCGGGCGTCGTGTGGCGCTGGTTCTGGGAGCCGAAGGCGCAGGGCTACGTCGCCTGACGCGCGAGACCTGTGACGAAATCGCCAGCGTCTACATGCCCGGCGACATGGAGAGCCTGAACGTCTCCAATGCCGCCGCCGTCGCACTTTACGAACTGGTGCGTCCGGTCTGAGAGGTACGCACTGAACGGGTTTCCGGGAGCACTGAATGCTCCCGGAAAACTGAGGGTCAGTTAGGGCCGGATGTGGCGGACAGGTAGTCCGTGTATCCTTCTGCGCCCTGGCTGTACCAGGTCTTCATGTTGTCCGGCTGAAGGGCGATGCCGCGGGCGAAACGCTCCGGCAGGTCAGGGTTCGAGATGAACTTACGGCCAAAGGCGATCGCATCGGCGTGACCTTCCGCCAAGGCTTTCTGTGCGCTCTCGAACGTGTAGTCCTGATTGAGCACCAGCGGACGGGTGAAGACCTTGCGGATCTGCGGGGACAGCTTGGGCTGCTCCGTTTTTCCGAACGTGCCATCCGGGCCGGGTTCCCGCAGTTCGAGCCACGCCACGCCCAGATCCTGAAGCAGTTTCGCGGCTGGCACGAAGACCGTCTCCGGCGCGCTGTCGATGCAACCCTGCGTGTCTCCGTTGGGGGAGAGGCGCACGCCGGTACGTTCAGCACCGATGGTTGCGATGACGCGCTCGGTGACTTCCTTCAGGAAGCGGATGCGGTTTTCGGGAACCCCACCATACTCGTCAGCCCGCTGATTCGTACTGTTTCGCAGGAACTCGTCAATAAGATAGCCATTGGCGGCATGGATCTGCACCCCGTCGAAACCGGCGCGGATGGCGTTGCGGGCTGCGTTCTCATAGTCACTCAGGATGCGGCTGATATCGGCGGCATCCAGCGCGCGGGCCTCTTCGTAAGGCTTCTTGCCTTCGTAAGTATGGACTTCGCCCGGAGCGGTCGTGGGAGACGGCGAGACGGGCTGGGTTCCGGTGACGGAGGAATGAACCATGCGGCCCATATGCCAGAGTTGGCAGACGATCTTGCCGCCCTTTGCATGCACGGCAGCAACAATCGGCTTCCAGGCTTCGACCTGTGCGTCTGACCAGATTCCCGGAGCGAACGGCCATCCCAGACCTTCACGGGAAATCCCGGTGGCTTCCGTAATGATCAGTCCGGCACTGGCGCGCTGGGCGTAGTATTCCACCATGATGGGGGTTGGAACGGCATCCTTGTCGGCGCGTGCGCGTGTGAGCGGTGACATCACGATCCGGTTGTTCGCGTGAATGGGACCGAAATCGATGGGATCGAACAGGGTTGGCATCACTTAATCTCCTCTGGACAGGGCCGCATAATGTTCGACAATAATCGAACAAGGCAAGCCTTTTGTTTGACAGGACTCGAACAAAGCAGGTGTTGCGATAAAACCTCAGGAAAGGGATAAGACCCCATGCCTGCCTACGACCATCCTGACCCCGCGACGTTCGAACTGACCTCGGTGCTCCGCGCCCTGGCCGATCCTGCACGTCTGGATATCGTCCGGCACCTGGGGCGGGTCGGAGAAGCGAACTGCGCAACGCTGGTCGGGACGCGGCCCAAATCCAGCATGTCGCATCATTTTCAGGTTCTGCGGGACAGCGGGGTTCTGCGGACACGCATCGAAGGGGTTCAGCATCGCAACTCTCTGCGTCGCGAGGAACTCGACATGCGATTCCCCGGGCTTCTGGCGGCTATTCTGAACGCTCCCTGAAGAACAGCCTCAGTTCCTGCGCCAGATTTCTTCTTGGATGCAGGTTGCGAACACCAGCCAGACGAAGAACGGCACCTGCATCGAGGCCGCCTTGCAGTCCACTTTGTGCGCCGTGCAGATCGAGGCCCCTGACATCATGATCAGGCCGACGCAGATGGCCAGACCTGTTCCGAGCTGGCGCTTGCGGAATACGAAGAACGGGAACCCCGCCACCCCCGCGACACAGAGTGCCCAGAGGACCAGAGCCATCGTCCGGCAACAGGATTTTTCGGCGCGCAGAAGCCGGTAGCCCGACCAGGCTAACAGGCCATCCAGCAGCGTCCAGATCACGGCGTAAGCCGGTCCGGGCGGATTGAAATACGGCTTGTTCAGGCGGTTGTACCATTGGCGGGTGGAAGGATCGTCGGCAGGGCTGATTTCCCGGGCGGCGTATTGAACTCCGAAAACCGTGCCGGCGGCGAGGACCGCATCAACCAGACGTCCCATAATCCCTGATCCTTCATAAATCCTGCTGCCGTAACGCGGCAGCAGGGCTTACGGTTCAGGGGGCCGGGGAGGCCGATGGCACGGGCGTGCCGAAATCGAGCTCGGCCGCGATCTTCCCGGCATCCGGATTCCACAGCAGGACCCGGTCACTGCCGGCGCCGCTCAGCGTGACGGCCATCAGCCCGTCAGGACGGGAGGTGACGGACGTGATGTGTTCGCCCGCGCCCAGCGGAAGCGCCAGACGGGAAAAGCCGCCATCAACCAGCGGGACGGTCGCCGTCACGCTCGGTCGGGGATGCAGAAAACGGTAGGCAATCACGCCAATCAGCCCGAAGACGGCCGCGATGATCAGCACGCCCATCAAAATTACGGCGGCCAGAAGCGCTTTTGGTGTGTGCGACTCGCTGTTCGCCATTTCCTCAGCTACACCCTGTGTCATGTCTGATCCTGTTTCCCCATTCCGTCTTGTTGTCGATGCGTCCACGGCTGGCCAGAGAGCCGACCGGGCGCTGGCGGACGCCATCGGCACGGTTTCACGCTCCCGGGTCAAGGCCCTGATTGAAAGCGGCAATCTTTCCGTCAATGGAAAGACGGTCTGCGAGCCAGCGGAAACGCTGCGCGACGGCATGGAAATGCTGCTGACATTCCCGGACCCCACCCCTGCCCGGCCGATCGCCGAGCAGATTCCGCTCGATATCCTTTATGAAGATGACGACCTGATCGTGCTCGACAAGCAAGCAGGGCTCGTGACGCATCCTGCTCCGGGGAACGAGACGGGCACGCTGGTCAATGCGCTGCTCGGCCATTGCGGTGAAGGATTCGAGGGAATTGGCGGCGAAAAGCGGCCGGGAATCGTGCATCGTCTGGACAAGGATACATCCGGGCTGATGGTGGTGGCCAAAACGGCGATGGTTCACAACGCCCTGTCTGAAGCCTTTGCCGCCCGCGATATTGACCGTGCGTATCTGGCGCTCGCCTGGGGGCTTGTGCCGTCCGAAGGCGAGTTTGACGGCAATATCGGCCGTGACAAGAGGGACCGCAAACGCATGGCGGTCGTGGGCAGTGGCGGCAAGGTTGCCTTGACACGGTTCAAACTGATCGAGCCGTTTCAGGCTGCCGTGTCCCTGATCGAATGTCGCCTCGCCACTGGACGGACCCATCAGATACGTGTTCATCTTTCGAATGCAGGCCATCCCCTGCTCGGAGACCCGGTCTATCTGCGCCGGATTCCCGCAGCGGCGCGCGGCCTGTCGCAGGATGCGAAAGAAGCGGCGCTTGATTTCCCCCGTCAGGCGCTCCATGCGACCCGACTCGGATTTATCCATCCGCGGACAAAAAAACAGCTTTCGTTCGAAACCGCCCCTCCTGAAGATTTCCAGGCCTTGAAAAAGCGACTGATCGGCTAAACTTTAAAAGGTTATTGACTTTTTTAGCTGAGCCTGTCATTAACTGCTTATCCGACGAGCTGACGCGCCGCCGGAACGGATCGTACCGCCAGAGGTCGCCCAGTTCGGGGGCTGACGGTCGGGGACGTGAAAGTCCTTCCCAATGCGTCACCTGGGTCAGACGGAACTCTTCCGTCGCCGGTCCGTATGAGTCTCCAGCTCATCCGGATGCGGGTTAAGCCCCGGGCGAAAGGAGTCGAAAACCATGGCATCCCCAGCCGTCATTTCAGTGGGTCCAGAAAACAATCTCACCCGCTACCTTCAGGAAATCCGCAAGTTCCCCCTGCTGACGCCACAGGAAGAGCTCGATCTCTCCCGCCAGTGGCGCAAGAACGAGGATACGAGCGCGGCACACCGCCTCGTCACGTCCCATCTGCGTCTCGTGGCCAAGATCGCCATGGGTTATCGCGGTTATGGCCTGCCGGTGAACGAACTTATCAGCGAGGGCAATATCGGCATGATGCAGGCCGTGCGCCGGTTCGATCCGGAGCGTGGCTTCCGCCTTGCCACCTACGCCATGTGGTGGATCCGTGCCGCCATGCAGGAATATATTCTGCATAGCTGGTCGCTCGTGAAAATTGGCACAACGGCCTCCCAGAAAAAGCTGTTCTTCAATCTGCGTCGTCTCAAAGGACAGATGCAGGCCATTGATGACGGTGATCTGAAGCCGGAGCAGGTCAATTCCATTGCCACAACGCTTGGCGTGCCGGAGCAAGACGTCCTGTCCATGAACCAGCGTCTGGCCGCGCCTGACCACAGCCTCAATGCGCCGCTGCGCATCGATGGTGAAGGTGAGTGGCAGGACTGGCTCGTGGACGATCACGAAAACCAGGAGCAGACCTACGCTGCGTCTGAAGAGTTCACGGGGCGCAAGGCTCTGCTTGATCAGGCGCTGATGACGCTGAACGAGCGTGAGCGGCACATCCTGAGCGAGCGTCGTCTGAAGGAAGAGCCGTCCACGCTGGAAGAGCTTTCCCATCACTACAACGTCTCGCGCGAACGCATCCGCCAGATCGAGGCCCGTGCGATGGAGAAGCTTCAGAAGGCCATGGCCGCCGAAGTGGAACACCGTCGCCGCGAAAACGGCCTTCAAGCCTGAAGAAACATCTTTCACGAAAAACCCCGCTGGAGCATGGCTCTGGCGGGGTTTTTCGTGCTGGAACACCAGCCGGAATGATGGAATTGCGTTTCCCATTTTGGAGGAGACAGCAGCATCCCCTCCGGACAACCGCTCAGGACAGGTTATGCAGTCGAAGGCGGAACAGGTGGCGTAGGGGCACGGTCATAGGCCTGACAGGCGATGAGACTACAGAGCAGAAAACAGCCCGAGACAAACTCAGCAATATCCAACGCTTTCTCTCGCAGCGCATAAAAAAGCCGGGGAAGTCACCTTCCCCGGCTTTTGTCTTATTCGAGCCCCAGATCATGGCCCGCGGAGCGAAGCACCTCAATGCCTGGAAGGATCTTACCTTCCAGCCATTCCAGGAAGGCCCCGCCTGCCGTAGAGACATAGGTCATCTTGTTTGCAACCCCTGCATGGCGCAGGGCCGAGACCGTGTCACCACCGCCGGCGATCGTCTTGAGCTTGCCGTCTTCCGTAAGCTGCGCCGCATACTGAGCGACCTCGACGGTCGCCTTGTCGAAAGGTGCAATCTCGAACGCGCCGAGCGGACCGTTCCAGACCAGAGTCTTGAGCGTGTCCAGACGTTCGCGAATCAACGCGACCGTACGCGGACCAGCATCGAGGATCATGGCATCATCCGGGACTTCGCCAATCAGGCAGGTCTCGGTCGGGACATGAGCCTTGAACTCGCGCGCCACGACAGCATCGACCGGCAGGACGATCTCGCAGCCCTTCTCCTGCGCAAGATGGGCGATCTTGCGCGCCGTCTCGTGCATTTCGGCTTCCTGCAGGGACTTACCCACATTCATGCCTTCAGCGGCGAGGAACGTGTTAGCCATCGCCCCTGTGATGAACAGCGTGTCCACCTTCTCGATGACATTCCCGATCAGATCGAGCTTCGTCGAGATCTTGGAGCCGCCAATGATCGCACCGACCGGACGCTCCGGGTTTTCCAGAGCTGCGGAGAGAGCGCTTAGTTCGGCCTGCATCAGACGTCCGGCGAAGGACGGCAGGTCGCGGGCCACACCTTCGGTTGAGGCATGGGCGCGGTGCGCAGCCGAGAACGCGTCATTGACGAAAATATCGCCATGCTGCGCCAGGGCCTTGGCGAACTGCGGATCATTCGCCTCTTCACCCGCATGGAAGCGCGTGTTTTCGAGAACGATGATGTCCCCGTCTTCCATCGCGCCCACAGCCGCTTCCACGGTCGGGCCGACGCACTCGGCTACGAAGCCGACCGGCTGGCCAAGGATCTGACCGAGCTTCAGCGCGATCGGGCGCAGGGACATGGCCGGAACGACCTGACCCTTCGGACGATCAAAATGGCTGAACACCACAACGCGCGCGCCCTTGTCGGCCAGTTCGCGGATCGTCGGTGCAACCCGCTGCAGGCGGGTGTCATCCGTAATGACGCCGTCATGCATCGGGACGTTGAGGTCGGCGCGGACCAGCACGCGCTTGCCGCGTGCGTCCACACCATCAAGGGTGCGGAAGGCCATCACTCAGAGGGTCCCGAACAGGGCTGCCGTATCGGCCATACGGTTGGAGAAGCCCCACTCGTTGTCGTACCAGGAGCAGACGCGCACCATCTTGCCACCATCGACAAGGACCGTCTGCGTCGCATCAAAAATCGACGACGCCTTGTCATGGTTGAAGTCGGAACTAACGAGCGGCGCCGTGTTGTACTCGAGAATACCCTTCAGGGAGCCTTCGAGCGAAGCAGCACGGATGGCTTCGTTGACGGCTTCGGCGGAAGCCGGAGCGCGCGTCGGGACGAAGTCCAGCGAGACGACCGAGACATTCGGCGTCGGAACGCGGATGGAGGTTCCGTCCAGCTTGCCCTTCAGGTGCGGCAGAACCAGACCGACGGCCTTGGCGGCACCCGTGGAGGTCGGGATCATGTTGAGCGCGGCGGCGCGGGCGCGGCGCGGGTCCTTGTGCAGGGTGTCCACCGTGCGCTGATCACCCGTGTAGGAGTGGATCGTGACCATGTAGCCACATTCAATCCCAAAGGCCTTGTCCAGAACGGAGGCCACAGGCGCCAGGCAATTGGTGGTGCAGGACGCGTTGGAGATGATCTTCATGTCCGGCGTCAGCACATCATTGTTCACACCGTAAACGATCGTCGCATCGACGTCCGTGGCCGGAGCAGAGATGACGACCCGCTTGGCACCGGCTTCCAGCAGGGCCGAAGCCTTTTCGCGGGACGTGAAGAGGCCCGTGCATTCCATCGCCACATCGACGCCCTGGAACGGGACCTGTGCCGGGTTACGCTCGGCAGATACCTTGATCGGACCATAGGTACGACCATTGGCTTCGATGATCAGGCTGTTGCCCTCGGCGCGGACAGTTCCCGGAAGACGGCCATGCGTGCTGTCATAGGCCAGAAGGTGCGCGTTGGCCTCGACGGAACCCAGATCGTTGATGGCGACAACTTCGACATCCGTGCGACCGCTCTCGATGATGCCACGCAGCACCAGCCGTCCGATCCGTCCGAAACCGTTAATCGCGATTTTTACAGCCATGACCTGCCCTACTCCGTTTCTTGAAAACTCGGGCATCCTCCATAGCACCGCCACAGCAGAGCAACAGGGGGCATCAACAGTTTTTCATTAAGTTGGCTCTATAATCTTGCTCAAAGCCTCCGTTCCTGCGACGGTTCCGCACGATATGGCACCTTTTGTCCGACATTTCCGTTCGCCGCGGGGTTCTGTGCCCCGCTCCGTCCTCCTGATGGGAGGGCTTCTTCTGGCCGCGCCCTTTCTCTCGGGATGCAAGCTGCTGGACCAGCGCACGTTCAACCCGAATGCGGGCAAGCCCCCTCACCCCCATATTCCGCCTGCGCCGCCTGCGCCGCCGCCACATGCTCCGTTTCTGGCGATCGCAGGGGGGACGCCAGAATCCGAATACGGTCCCGTCGTGGAACGCGCTGCGAAGGCTGCCCTGTCACGCAAGGCGAACGTCCTCTTCATCGTGCAGGCCTTTGCACCGCCACAGCCGACCCCCGACGGTCAGGCACAGGCCTTAACAGATGTGACCAACCATCTGGCGGCAGTCGTCGCGTCCCATCTTGAAAAGGCTGGCGCACAGCCCATCCAGATCGAAATGCACGCCATTACCGATCCGTCGGCCACAAAACCGTCCGTCCGCGTCGACGTACGCTGATCTCCGAAGCCATGCCCGGAACAGAGGCGCTGTGAGGTACCGGACCGGGACCAAACTGGTGCTAGGTATCCTGTGCACCGGTTTCGGTCTGTGCCTCTTTCTTAACGCCACAGCCCTCGCCGTCCTGCGGACAACCGCAACACTCCGGGAAACATCTGCTCCTCAAAGCAGCCGGGTCAGAAGCAGCCCCAGCGCTACACCAATCGCAAACAGGATCAGGCCGTTGCGCAGACGTGTTCCGATCGGCGTCCGCTCGGGCACAACAGTTTGCGTCACGCTGTCACGCAGCGCAGCCATTTCTTCCTGCTGCGCACGGGCTTCTTCCTGTTCCTGCCAAACCCGGCCGCTCATGCGCCGGATGTAATGCCCGGCATCGGCCGGGGTTGTTGCGGCATGGTCAACAACACGTTCGGCCAAAGTCCGGTTTGCCGTATGTCCCAGCCCCAGAACGCGATGCGCAGGACAGGCGGCCAAAACTTCCAGCACCAGTGGGTTTTCGAACACCACAAAATCGGACACGTCCCCGCCCCCACGAATCAGAACGATGATGTCTTCCCGGCAGGTGCGGATCGCCTCTGCCAGACGACTTGGATCGTTCATGGCCGTGGGCAGACTTCGCACACGTTCCGGGCGCCAGGCCCCGCCGAGAGCCTGAAGGAAATCCTCGGCCACCAATGCACTGGAGGCTGCGGAATGAATCAGCAGGAGCCGCGCCTCCGGCCGGGTGGGATAGGGGTGAAATGCGCAGGGCAACCCACGCAGGACGTCCAGAACGGAACGTTCGACGCGTTCGATCTTCTGACGATCCGGATCATGCAGTTCCACGGCGACCACTTCGAAACGCAGAACGACCTGTCCGCGATACTGTCGGGCGCGCAGCATGCCGGTGACATGGACGTAATCGCCGGGCCCGACTTCGGCCCGCGCCAGAATGGATTTCTGCACTTCGAGAGCCAGGGTGGTTCCGAATTGCGGATCGGTCAGGGGAAGCTGGTAATATTTGGGATAGGCATTAGGCGCGGCATCACCAAGCTGTCCCGCTACGATCAGCGGAAAGCCCCATTCGTCGAAAGCGGCGCAGATCTCATCCAGCCGGGCAGAAAACAGATCCTGCACCTGAAGCGGCGAGAGGACTGTCAGTGTTGTTGTGTCTCCCACCGCGGAAGATGAGCGGGAGCGTCTCGGAAAAGCGTCCATTTGTTACCATATGGAGAAAGAACAAATGTTCTCACAGGGGGCTGAGGCCCTCTCACGTGATTTTTTGCCTGTTTTTCAGAAGGTTGTGAACTGGTGGGCCGATTTGATCCCGAAGCGCTGTTCAAACGTCTTGCCCGGTCCCGGTTCCGCACCCGCTTTCACCTGGACGATCAGGCGCGACTCTATCTCGAAAGCCGGGGCCTTGATGCCGTCATGGAACATGGCACGGCTTTCATTGCCGAACGTCTTGCCCCGGCCCATCCACCCCGCGATGGCAAGCAGACGCCCATGCGCGGGCATCCGGTATTTATCGCACAGCATGCCACAGGTGCGTGCTGCCGGAGCTGCCTGTCCAAATGGCATGGCATGGCCCCCGGCAGGGCTTTGACACCCGAACAGCAGGCGCAGATCCTGCTTGTGCTGCGAAGCTGGATCGAGCGGGATTTTGGGCGAACCATACCCAAAAGCCCGGCGCAGGGGGCGCTCTTCTGAAGCCTCAGTCCGGTTGGCGACGTGGCACGAACCGCTCCGCCAGGAAGATCAGCAGAAGTGCCGCAGCCCCCAACACGATCTGCGAACGCGTTTCGGGCTGGATCAGCATAGCGGCCAACGTGCATCCGATAAGGACCAGCGCCACATAAGCCTTCCAGGGCGACTCAGGCACGAGCTTCAGGCGCCCTGCCACGATCATGGTATTGTTGAACACCATGAACCCACCCGTCAGGCTGACCAGCAGGCCAAAAATCAGCGTCGGCGACAGAACGGCCAAGGCAGCCACAACAATGGACGCTATGGCGCTGACCAGAATGGCGCGCCGTGGCAGTTTTGTGGATGCATCCACCGTCAGAAACAACCCCGGCGCGGAGCCGGATTCCGCCAGTTCATACAGGATGCGGGACGTTACATAGATCCCGGAATTGAGGCTGGAGAGCGCAGCCGTCATGACAACGAGCGCCAGCGCCACATCCGCGAATGGGATATGCAGGCGGTGCAGGACCAGCAGGAATGGCGAATATCCGGAAACCACATCGCTCCACGGCACCAGACACAGAACGAGCGCGATGGATACGATATAGAACCCGCCAATGCGCAGCGCGATGGAGCGCGTGGCGCGGACAATGTTCTGCTCGGTGTTGTCGGATTCAACGGCCGCAACGGTGGAAATCTCGCTGCCGCCCATGGAGAACAGGATCGTCGGGATCACGGCCAGAAGGGCCAGCCAGCCATGCGGCAACAGGCCGCCATGCGCGAACAGGTTTTCATGCACAGGAATGGGGCGGCTCAGCAGCACCCAGACGCCGATACCAATGAAACAGACGATTGCCAGAACCTTGATGGCGGAGAACCAGTATTCGAACTCGCCATAGCCTTTGACCGACATGAGGTTCACCCCGGTCATCACTGCCATGATCAGGATTTCCAGCACCGCGTAGGGCAGCGGAATATAAGGGGCGAGCATCGTGGCCACCGCGATGACCTCCACGGCGATCGCGATAATCCAGGTCAGCCAGTACGCCCAGCCGGCCACAAAGGCTGCGCGGTTCCCAAGCGCGTACTGGATCTGGCCCAGAAACGATGCCCGTCCCGGCACCTTCAGCGCCAGATCGCGCATCATCAGATTGACCAGGAACACCAGCGTTCCGGCAAGAGCATAGGACAGCAGCACCGCAGGACCACCCAGCGAAAGGGCCGCGGACGCTCCAATGAAATATCCTGCCCCGATCACCCCTCCCAGGGCGATCATGACGACATGGCGCGTACGCAGACTGTGGGCAAGCTGGTCGGGCTGGCTCATGGACAAGGGACTTCCTGCTGTGGACGGGACGGTGTTGCGGGCCAGACGTTTCAGACCGGAAGATCTCTGTTGTCCGCCAGGGTTTCCATGGTCATGTAAGAGGTGATGGCATCAAGCTCCACCTTGCTGATGATCTGCTGATAGACACGATCGAAATCGTTCATATCACAGGCCACCACTTTCAGAAGATAATCGTATTCACCCGCGATCCGATAAAAATCAACTATGTTCGGGATCGAACCGACCACCTTGCGAAATGTCTCGAACCATTCGCGCGAATGATGGCGCGTACGCATCAGCACGAACACCGTCAGCGTCAGGCCCAGCGCAGAGGCGTTGAGCCGCACCGTGTCATGGGCGATCACGCCGTCTTCGCGCAGGGCGTTCAGGCGCCGCCAGCAGGCATTCTGCGACAGACCAACCTTCTCGGCGAGTTCACGCTGGGAAGGGGTACCCTGCTTTTGGAGGATTCTCAGGATCGCCCTGTCTGTTTGATCGAGTTTTCTGGCCATATCGCATCATATGACCACAAAAACGATTTTTCATCCTCAAAAAAGAAGAGGTTTTTACTCTTTCTGTCGGTCTATCGTTCAGTTCCCACGCAGAGGAAGAACATCGCGTCATGGAAACGATCGGCAATCTCGACAACAGCACCGCCATTCTTGAACAGTTCGAGCAGACGCTGCGCAACAACGGGTTGAGCGCGCTGGCCAAGGGTGTAATTGGCGATGGTGCGAAGTTCTCGACGCCGTTCGGGACGCAATCCCTGCTTTATGCCGATTATGTTGCCTCCGGCCGTGCGCTGAAGCAGATCGAGACGTTCATCATGGACGAGATCCTGCCGTTCTATGCCAACAGTCACACCGAAGCGTCTTTCTGCGGCGCTTACATGACGCGCCTGCGCAACAGCGCCCGCGCCATGATCGCCCGGTTCTGTCATGCCCCCTCCCCCGATTTCACGACCATCTTTATGGGCAATGGCGCAACGGCCGGGCTGAACCGTCTCGTTCATCTGCTGGAAATCCCGGCTCTGTGTGAAGCTGGCAAGCGGCCCGTCGTTTTTATCGGCCCTTACGAGCATCACTCCAACATCCTGCCCTGGCGTGAGAGCGGTGCGGAGATTGTCGAAATTCCTGAGGCGCCCGAAGGTGGACCGGATCTGCATGGTCTGGAACAGGCCTTGAAATCCTACCCCGCAGACCGTCTGAAAATCGGCTCGTTCTCGGCCGCTTCCAACGTCACGGGCATCCTGACAGATGTGAACGCCGTCACTGACCTGCTCAAGCGAAATGGTGCCCTGTCGATCTGGGATTATGCCGGAGCCGGACCATACTGCCCGATTGACATGCAGCCCGGCACACCGTTCGAGAAAGATGCGGTCGTCGTGTCCTGCCACAAGTTCATCGGTGGCCCGGCAGCGTCCGGCATACTGATCGTCCGCAATACCGCCATGCTCCGCACGACACCTGTCCTTCCGGGCGGTGGTACCGTGCGTTTTGTTTCGCCCTGGAACCACGACTACACCGCGAACCTCGCTGCCCGCGAAGAAAGCGGGACACCGAACGTGATCGGAGATATCCGCGCCGCGCTGGCCTTCATCGTCAAGGACGTCATCGGAGACGCCTATATGGCGCAGCGCAATGCGGAACTGCGCGCCCGGGCCGTAAAAGCCTGGAGCAACAATCCCGCCATCGAGATCCTAGGACATCCGACTGCCGACGCACTGCCGATCTTTTCGTTCCGTATCCGCGATGTGAAGAACAATGTGTTCATCCATCAGCAGCTTTTCACGCGCATGCTGTCGGACCGTTACGGCATTCAGGTCCGGGGTGGCTGTGCGTGTGCAGGGCCGTATGCGCATCGTCTGCTAGGCATTGATGAAAATGAGTCTGGCCTGATCCGCAGCGCCATTCTCTCGGGTCAGGAAATCGAAAAACCTGGCTGGACACGCCTGAATTTCAGTGTGCTGATGGATGACAGCAAGGTCGAGCGCATCCTGAACGCTATCAACGAACTCGCCAGCAATCCCTGCGAGACGGCGGCACAGTATGACTGCGACATCACCACGGCGCGCTTCCGTCCGAAGGCAGCGGCCTGAAACAGGCCGCGAACACGCTCTCAGAACAGATAGGCGATCTTCATGTAATAGGCGTTCGTCTCCGGCACGTTCCGTCCTTCGACGGAATGAGAATAACGGGGTGTGAACGACAGGCGTTTGGTGATTAAAAACATTGCACCGACGCCAAGCGCCGTTTCGCGGCTGCTGGAATTGGCGACCCACAGATTGGACGTGTTGTCGTGCATGCCGCCACTGTTCTGCCAGTCGAGCGACAAGAACGGCTCGATGCGTGACGTGGCTTTCCAGCTGAAGCGCAGGTTCGTGTAGAACACGTTTCCAGCCGAATAGCTGTGTTCGCCATTGCGATGTTTGGTGGAGCTTACGACACTGCCCAGATCGCCATCGAAGCTGAAATGCTTCCATTCGTAATCGAAGATGATGCTCGACAGGTTAGCCCAGTAATGCATCGCCATGGAATCCCGCGTGCCCGACGGTGTTTCCATGAAGGTCTGGATCCCGAGCGTGCTGTGCTTGTTGGGCTTGAACCAGGCGGCGGGTCCGACGATTGTCGTACCCAGACCACCCCAGTTCTGCCCGTTAGCCAGCGTGTAGGCCTCGGACTGGATCAGTTCGAAGGCGAAGCCGACATGCGGGATCGCGTCGAAACTGCGGAAATGCACGTATTTCGTCATACCGCTCCAGGTGTGACTGCCACCTCGCGCCCGTCGCTGTCCGCCACTGTCGTAAACGGAGCCAGCAGCGTTTCCGTCACCATACTGCACGACCACGTTGAACGGTTTGAAATCGACCGGCAGGTCGTATTCGTGCGGTCCGATGATGGCCAGTGGAATATCCGCACCATGAGCGGCAAAGCCTGGAACGAGAGCAACAGCAGGCAACCAGGCCGTCAGGGCACCAAGACGCACTCCGAGCGTGAATTTGCAACGCATAACGTGAATTTCCATAGAGTGTGAGCGGGAGTGTGGAGCGTGTCCTCAGTAAAAGACACGCTCCGTCCGTAAGTGGGCGATCAGTGCGCAGGGGCGCTCTGGTCTCCGTTCAGGCTGTAAGCGATGATATAATCACCGCTGCGGGTGCCAAGGCCCCCATGACCGCCAGCGGCGATCACAACATACTGCTTCCCATCGATTTGATAGGACATCGGCGTGGCCTGTCCGCCAGCAGGCAGACGGTCCTGCCAGATGACCTTGCCGTTCGACATGTCGAAACCGCGCAGGTAGTCGTCGGCCGTCGCACCCATAAAGGACACGCCGCCCTTGGTCAGGACGCTGCCACCGATGTTGTACATACCGGTCGGAAGCGGAAGGTTGTTATGCGTCCGGAAAGGCCCCGTGTCGCGCGTGGTGCCGACAGGGTGCTGCCAGACAATCTTCTTCGTAACCAGATCGATTGCCGTGATCGTTCCCCAGGCCGGGCCCTTGCAGGGGATCTGAAGCGGGTTGAGCCATGGGCTGGTGTAAGCGATGTAAGGCGTTCCGTAATCAGGAGAGACACTGAGAGCGTCACCCTTGGCTTCCGGCTTGTCGCCCTGGCCGTTCCACTTCGGCAGAATACCGGCGTTTTCAGCCTGCTGTCGCTTTTCCAGACGGATCCGGAACGGCAGGTAGCTCGCATTGGCGATCAACAGTTTGCGCTGCGGATCGATGGATGCGCCCTGCCAGTCAACCACACCATAGAATGCCGGATAGACGATCGTCGTCTTGCCGACATGTGGCGGCGTGAACTGACCTTCGTAAGCGGACTGACGGAACTGGATGCGGCAGATCATCTGATCCAGCAGCGTCGCGCCCCACATGTCGCTTTCCTTGAGGTCCGGCGGCGTCAGGGACGGCAGACCAACTGCGTAAGGCTGCGTCGGGGAGACATGGTCATCCGCGGCAACACCCGCGGTCGGAACCGGACGTTCTTCAACCGGGTAACCTGGAACCGGCTTGCCGGTCCGACGGTCCAGAACAAAGAACTCTCCGCGCTTGGTACTCTGGATCAGAGCCGGAATGTTTTCACCATTCGGGCCGGGCAGATCAACCATGGACGGACCGATCGGAAGATCCATGTCCCACAGGTCATGATGAACGGTCTGGAAGGTCCAGCGGCGTTCACCCGTCTCGATATCGAGAGCGATCGTGGCGCTGGAGGTTGCGTCGTCGAACGGACGGCGCGAGCCACCCCAGTTGTCCGGAGGAGAGTTACCCGTCGGGATATACAGCAGGCCGAGATCCGGATCGGCCGTGTAGACGCCCCATGCGTTCGGGGTGTCACGCGTCAGCTCGTCGTTCGGGCCGGGCTTCCAGTTTTCCGGGTTGTGACCGGCATCCCAGGCCCATTCGATCTCACCCGTGATCGGGTTGAACGCACGGATTGCGCCGGAAGGTTCGAAATTCGCCTGGTTGTCGAAGATCCAACCGCCCAGCACCACGCGATCCTTCACCACCAGCGGCGGGGACGTCACGAAATGGAAGCCATGCGGAACATGACCGAGATACTGGCGCAGAGAAATAAAGCCGTGCTCGCCGAAGTCTTCGCAGGGCTTGCCGGTTTCGGCATCGACAGCCAGCAGACGCACGTCGCCGACCGGGGAGAAAAGGCGCTTCTGGCAGGCCTTGGAGCCGTCCGGAGCCTGATAGTCGTCCGGCGCCTTGTAATAGGACACGCCACGGCAGGCCAGATAGACGTTCGCCGCCAGATCGGCCGCAGCCGGCTTGGGATCGAACTTCCACTTCACCTTGCCGGTTCTGGCATCGAGAGCCATGACCCAGTTGTGCGGCGTGCAAAGATAGAGCGTGTCATCAACCTTGATGGGGGTGACCTCAAGGTTGAACTCGTGGCCCTGATCAGGACCTGCGACAACACCTTCGTCAGACTTCTGGACGTCACCCGTGCGGGTCACCCAAGCGCGTTTGAGGTTGCTGATATTCGCAGGCGTAATCTGGGCCAGCGGGCTGTAGCGATCACCACCCACCGTGCGGCCGTAGGCGGGCCAGTCGGCTTCGGGCGTGTCTTTCGCCGTCAGATCGGATTGTCCGTTCGCGGCCATGCGGTCCGCGGGGAGCGTGCCGTTGATGGAGTAAGACGTGAAGCAGCTTGCGATAATCGCAACCATCGCAATGACGGCCGAACCGAGCAGTTCGCGCTTGTCCGAAGTCCAGTTCCGGCCCGTGCGCCACACCCATGGCAGCAGCATCCAGGCCGCAATGCCGACGAGCGTGAAAAGACGGACTTCCAGACCCCAGATGTCGAACCCGACTTCAAGAACGGACCAGATGGTCGCCACCAGCAGAAGGGCCGCGTACAGCCGCGCGGCCAGCAGGGGATTCCTGAAGCTGATACCCGCAGCAGCAAGCATCACGAGGCCCAGAAGGGCGTAGAACCACGAACCACCGAGAATGAGGAGATATCCTCCCCCTCCCAGCAGGAAAAGCCCGACAAGTGCGAGCAGGATAGAGGTTAATGAAGACATTACCCTCTGGAGTGAAGCAGACATGACACCTCGTTCTTGCGAAAAACGAAAACCATTCCCCCTGAAATGATTTGTCTTTCCTGGTCATCGGCGGAACGCGTTACCGTTTGCGTCCCGTCATGGCTGTGACGGACGGGAGAGCCCTGTTCGAACAGCAGGAGCAGCAAAAAGCGGCGCCTGCTAACAGCTCCGGCTTCATGCCTGCTTCCCCTCCGCTCCACAGCACTGAACCAGAAAAGAGAAGGAGCACTGCGTTACCGATGGCCTGCGAAACAGCATCCCCGATACGCAACGCTTCGCCTTTTCCGGAAAACGTCATTCCTGATTTTTTTCGTTGCGGGCTATCCCACATCATTGAACTTTCACCCGTTTGTGACCGTCTGCGTCGTACCTGTCTCAGAACTGCGACAGGTACGACGCAGTGCGAGGAGCGCGATGACCACAACACTGTCCCGCACCTGCCTGACCGCTTCATGGGCAAGATGCTCCACGAACTACAATCTGGATCCGTCCGAGCGGTGGGAAACAGAAGTCCTCAGCCAGCCGGAGCTGCGCTTCGTCAGCGGACGCACCCAGCGCCTGATCCAGAGTGCCCTGCCCGAGATGCAGCATCTGCACAGGCTCGTGGATCGGCTGGATTTCACGGTCATGCTGGCCGATCCCACAGGGATCGTTCTCTCCCGCCACACCCAGCGCAGCCAGCTCAGCGGCTGCAGGCGCTGGCGTTTTCAGGCAGGAGCGGTATGGGACGAGCAGAACGCAGGAACTAATGCCATCGGCACCTGCCTGCGTGAGGAACGCCCCGTTATGGTCGTGCATGACCAGCACTGGCGGCTATGTTTCCGCAAGCTGACCGGCATGGCCGTACCGGTCTATAATTCCATCGGGGAACTCGCAGGCGCGATGAATATCTGCTCATTTACGGCGGAGAACGTCGTGCCTGCCGCGCAGCTGCTGATGGATGCGCTCCTCACGACTGCCCGGCGCGTGGAGGAAAAACTGTTTCATGACCGCTTCGGGCAGGCCATGATCATGACCCTGGGGCCGTCCACGTCATCCTCGTCGATGTTAGTCGCTCTTGACCGTGACGGTCATGTCCAAGGTGCGACACATGCCAGCCGCCAGCACATGAACTGGCCCGAGGGCGAGCTGTCCAGCCTCCCCGCCCTGCTGCCCCTGCTCGATGCGCAGGAAGAGCCCAATTTCCGCCGGGCAGAAGCTCAGGTCATTCACTCCGCCCTTGCGACGGTCCACGGAAATGTCAGTGCCGCCGCGCGTCTTCTGGGCGTGAGCCGCGCGACGCTGCACCGCAAGATCAGGGCGTTGGATCTTGAGCGCTGAAACCTGACAGAGCTGCGGCGTAATCGTCAGGACGGAATCCGACCAGCAGCAGGCCAGGACCTTCCAGAACCGGACGCCGGATCATGGCAGGCTGCTCCAGCATGAGCGCAATGGCACGTTCCGCATCAAGGCTGTCCTTCAGTTCGGGTGACAGCCTGCGAAACGTCGTTCCCGAACGGTTCAGCAGCTTCTCCCAGCCCAGTTGAGCCACCCAGCCTTCAAGCTGCCCCCGATCGACGCCGTCCTTGCGATAATCATGGAACGTAACCGCCACCCCGTGTTCGGCCAGCCATGTCCGCGCCTTGCGCATCGTATCGCAGTTGGGAATGCCGTAGATCGTGATTGATGCGGCCATGGGACTGCTTCCTCATTTTTCCGGCATGGCCGGAGACGTTGTTCATCATGAAACCATGACGTGGTCATTCCCACAAATCCAGCACCGGGGCTGGGGTCATCACGGTTTGTCAAAAACGCCAAAATCCGGAGTTATTTTTTTTGTGGAGAACGCCCGCGCTACGGCGGCTCCCTCATCGCGAGGGAGCCGTTTTGGGTCTCAGGCGACGAGACCGCCATCCACCAGAATGGACGCACCTGTAATGTAGGACGCGTCCGGACTGGCGAGGAACGACACGGTGCGGGCAATGTCATGGACCTTGCCGTAGGATTCCGTGGCCGTGAACTTGCGAATAACGGCGGCGGCCGCTCCGTCCTCGGGATTGAGGTCCGTTGCGATCGGGCCGGGCTCAACGATGTTCGCCGTGATGCCCTGCGGTCCGAGATCCCGTGCCACACCCTTCGTAAAGCCGATCAGGCCAGCCTTCGTTGCCGCATAGAGCGAGATGCCCGGGAACGGTGCGCGCTCACCGAAGGCCGAGCCGATGTAGATCAGACGGCCACCCGTCTGCATATATTTCAGGGCTTCGACCGTTTCGATCATCGCCGCGCGCAGGTTGAGGTTCAGGACATCCTCGATCTGCGTGACGGTCATCTGGGCGATCGGGCCATAGGGGTAGATGCCCGCATTACATACCAGTGCATCCAGACGCCCGAACGCTTCATGCGTTTTCGTGATGGCTGCGACATTGCCGTCCGTGCTGCCGCCATCGGCCTGAACGGCGACGGCCTTGCGGCCCAGTGCCTCAACTTCCGAGACAATTTTCTGCGCAGCTTTTTCATTGCGGGCGTAAGTGATGGCGATATCGAAGCCATCCTGTGCCAGCTTCAGCGCGATGGCCGCGCCGATGCCGCGTGATCCGCCGGTAATGAGCGCTACTCTCTGGGTCATGACCCTGTTCCTTCCTGACTGCGATGACGAAAGATCCGTCTTTAACGTCCGGATCATGAGGCATTTTTATGCCGGACCCAACCACTGCCCTGACATTGTGAAGACATCCCTTCATCAAAGGCCTAGAACACAACTCATGTCGGAACAGCAGAGCCCCACCGGGACCCCACGCGGGTGGACGGATATTGTCGCAGGTCTATCCCTTGCCTCGGTGAATATTCCGCAGGTTCTGGGCTATACGCGCATTGCGGCCATGCCTGCTGTCACGGGGCTTTATACGGTCCTGCTGCCACTTGTGGCGTTCGCAGCTTTCGGATCATCTCGGCATCTGGTCGTGGCCGCTGATTCCGCGACGGCAGCCATTTTCTCAAGTGCGATCGGCAAGATGGCGCTACCCGGGAGTGCGCATTACATCGCGCTCGTCAGCATGACGGCGCTGCTGTGTGCGGGGCTTCTGCTGGTGGCGCGGGTTTTTCGGCTAGGGTTTCTGGCGGATTTCCTCTCCCGCACTGTGCTGACGGGATTTCTGGCCGGGGTGGGCGTACAGGTCTGCATCGCAATGCTGCACGACATGCTGGGCGTGTCCATCAGCGCACATAATCCGTTGGTGCAGGCTTACGAAACCTTCCGTCAGATCCCACATGCGCACCTCATGGTCGCAGGCCTTTCGGCTGTGACGGTCGGGATTCTCATGACCGGGCAGCGCCTGGCTCCGCATCTGCCCGCCGGGCTCTGTGTCGTCATCGGCAGTATTGCGCTGAGTATGGGGCTGAACCTGTCCCATCACGGCGTCCCGACACTGGGGCATGTTGCAGGCGGACTGCCGCATTTCGGCCTGCCGAACGTCTCATGGAACGAGCTTCTGGCCCTCCTGCCCGTCGCGGCATCCTGCGTATTCGTCATCATCGCGCAGAGTGCGGCCACGTCCCGCATCTTCGGGGAGCGGTTTCATGAAACCGTTGATGAAAACCGCGATCTTCTGGGCCTGTCGGCAGCCAATGTCGCGGCAGGACTGAGCGGGACTTTCACCGTCAACGGCAGCCCGACCCAGACGGCCATGGCCGTGCGTTCCGGTGCCCGCACGCAGTTGGCACAGTTCACGTTCGCCTGTGTGACGCTCCTGGTGCTGCTGTTTCTCACACGCCCGCTTGAAGCCCTGCCCCGCTGCGTTCTGGCGGGGATCGTCTTTACTGTCGCGGTCGGCATGATTGATCTGAAAGGCCTGCGGGCAATCCGGCAGGAGAGCCCCGGTGAATTCTGGCTGGCCATCACGACAGCCGCCGTCGTTGTGGGGGTTGGCGTCGAGGAAGGTATTTTCCTTGCCATCGCGCTCTCGCTGTTCCGCCATGTCCGGCACAGCTACGAGCCGCATACGATGGTGCTGCAACAATCCCCGAGCGCCGGTATTCTGGAAGCCCTGCCCGCAAAGAACGGGCTGGAAAGTGCGCCCGGCCTGATTGTCTTCCGGTTCTGCGCGGATCTGTTCTACGCCAATTCGACGCGCTTCCGGCAGGATCTGCTGGGCCTTGTGGGGCATGCGCCTCATCCGGTCCGCTGCGTCGTGCTGGATGCAAGCCCTGTCACGGACATCGATTATTCCGCTGCCGCCGACCTGCGGGCCCTGATCGCACAACTGCATCAGCACGACATTGCGCTGATTTTCGGACGAGTGAGCGTATATCTGCGCGCGGATATGGACCGGCACCATATTACCCCGACACTAGGGGACAACAATATCTATGCCGAACTGCACACGGCGCTGAAAGCCGCCCACCAGATCCTTGGGGACACCGCAGCGCCCCCTCCGACCGTCAGGCCTTCCTGACAAATTCGGACTTCAGGTTCATCGCACCGATCCCGGCAATCTTGCAGGCGATGTCATGCCCGTCGCCACCATCTGAAAGGCGGATGTTCTTCACCTTGGTGCCGCCCTTGACGACCATGGACGAGCCCTTGATCTTCAGATCCTTGATGACCGTCACGGTATCACCATCGGCCAGAACATTGCCGTTGGCATCACGGATCTCGCCGGAAGTCTCACCACTTTCCGCCGTCGTCTCGGCCGGGTTCCACTCATGCGCACATTCCGGGCACATCCACAGCGCACCATCCGGATAAACGTGTTCGCACCCGCAGACCGGGCATTTCAGATTACTGTCCATGATGACCTTTTCCGTTTGTGGCCGGACACTACTGCACGCAGTCGGTATTTCAAAACGGGGATGGAGCATTTTCATAACCTGCTCGTTCGACATGACGCGCGCGATCAACAGGCAAATATAGATTACCACGCTGCGGGACAGACTGTTCCGACGCTCCGCCCCAACGTGCGCGCAGACCTTTCGGGTCTGCGGGGCAAGCGGATCAGTGTTCCAGATAGAACTCGATAGGAACCGTCAGGGACAGCGGATCGCCCTGCACACTATCGGGCGGAATAGGCAGCGGTTCTGCACGGTGGATCAAGGCCAGCGTCTCCGCATCCAGCAGGTCATACCCCGCGCTACGCTTGAGACTGACACTCAGGACATGCCCTTTGCGATCCATGACGAAATGCAACAGAGACGTTCCTTCCTGATGCGTGGACTGAGCTGCTTCAGGATAGCGTTTAAACCGTTCCAGACGCGCCAGCAGCTCGCCCTGCCAGGTCACGGGATCATGCGATGCCTGGCTGGACGTCGTGACCGAAGCAGCGCTCGGAGCGGTCGTAGGCGGAGCTTCGACCGTACGGGGGGCTGTTGTCTTTTCCACAGACGGCGCTTTGACCGGAACGGGTGGGAGCGGCTTGTGCACACTTGGCTGGTGCGGCCTGACCTTCTCCGTCTTTGGCACCGGGACCGGCGGGTTGGGAGCCGGGCTTGGCGGGGCTTCGACCTTGGGACGGTCTTCCGGCTGCGGCACCGTCGAGGCCACTGCCTGCTGCGGAGCGGGATCGACATCCTGTTGCGGTGCCGATACCGGCACGGGGACAGGCGCAAGATCGATGCTGATTGCAGCCGGAGACGGTTCCGCCACCAGAATGGGCTGGGGATGCGCGGACATCACGGCCCAGAACAGGGCCGCCCCCGTAAGGGCAACAACACCCAGAGCAGAACCGCCCCAGAGACGTGCGCTCCGGCGGTCTTCCACATGGCAGGTTGCGGCGTACCACTCCCGAAACCTCGGCAGCGGCACGTTTGCAGAGATCAGCCCGTCCGACATCAGGGCGTTGTGCCTGTCGTCTGGCCCTGGAGCGTTACCAGCGCCACCTTGAGATAACCCGCGCTTCGCAGATGATCCATGACATCCATCAGCGTACCGTAATCCACTGTTTTATCAGCACGCAGGAAAATGCGTTCGTCGCGGTTACCTTTGGTCGCGGCGGCGAGGGCTTCCGTCAGTTGCGCGGCGGGCACATCGTTTTCCCCGAGGGCCAGATTGTGATCTGCCTTGACGGTCAGGAAAACGGGCTCATCGGGGCGCGGTACTGCCTGCTGTGTGGAAGACGGAAGATCGACGGGGACGTTGACGGTCGTAAGCGGCGCCGTGACCATGAAGATCACAAGCAGCACCAGCATAACATCAATGAACGGCGTGACGTTGATTTCGTGCGCTTCAAGCACGGTGTCGTCCGCATGGCGGATCCGGATGGCCATGGAAGCTTACTCTGCCGCAGCCAGCATATCGCGACCGAAGCGAAGCACCTTGCCGCCGCTGACCCCGCGCGCCAGATCCCGCGACACCAGACGCATTACGAGCGACGTCAGATCCGCGACACAGGCGCGACAGGCGGCCGTCTGACGGGCGAGATGATTGTAAATAACCACAGCCGGAATGGCCGCGACGAGGCCAAGCGCAGTTGCAAGCAGCGCCTCGGCAATGCCCGGAGCCACGACCGCAAGGCTCGTGGCATGGGCAGCCGCAATGCCTGTGAAGGACGACATGATGCCCCAGACCGTGCCGAACAACCCGACAAACGGAGACGTCGCACCGATAGTCGCCAACACGCCAGTCCCCCGCATCAGGCGGCGGCCTTCGGCAGCTTCCAGCCTCTCAAGATGCAGGACGATACGCTCCTTGATGCCCTCGCGGTCGCCCGGAATATCCTGCGAGCGCTGACGCTCCACTTCAGCGGCCATGATCATCGCATGCGCAATGCCGGAGCCTGATCCGGCGCGCATCCATTCCTCGCCAATATCCAGCGTCTCAGCGTCTTCAAGCGTGATTTCCGACTTCTTCAGACGCGCGCGAAGACGCTGCAGTTCAATGGTTTTGGCAATGAAGATCGTCCAGGTCACGAGCGAGGCCATCGTCAGGATTGTCATGACACCCCGCACGACCGGGCCGGCGTCGAGAAACATCTGCCAGGGGGAAAAGCTGAGGGACATCACGGCACCTATAGGAACTGCGGGGATACTGAATCAACGATAATAAGAGTCATTCTCATTATCAAGGATAATTCGCATGCTCCTACATGTCGCATCGTATCCGGTGCGCACTTTCGGTGCCTGAAATGAAAAAAGCCCCGGTCTGACCGAGGCTTTTTGTCTCAGTCCTGATGGGCGCTATGATCATGCGGACGCTGAAGGGCTGCGACCACCGTATCATTGACGGGGCGTCCCGACGTTTTTGCAATATCGTCGAGGCTCTGCTCCGCCGATAAGACCGTGTAGCCCTGAGACTGAAGGCGATGAATCAGGCCGTCAGCATCCATGTGAACCAGAGGGGCGATATCCGACAGTGGCGCCTGTTCCAGCACCGGAAGCGCCATGAACGCGGTTTTCCGGTTGCCCGCATGTCCACCCGGGACCTGGAAGATGAACGGGATGCAGGCCGCGAACGCGATGATCAGCGGCACATACAGCGTCTTGCGCCGGGCGTAATTGACCAGGGACGTCCAGTTCTTCACCAGATGAAGGATGAACGGCGCGAGAAGCACCATGCTCAGCCATTCATGAATGGGATGAAACGACTGTGGCGCCCAGTGGAAAAACATCGCCACACCCGTGACGCCGGAGACAATGAAGAACCCGGTCGTCAGTGGGGTCCCGTATCGGTTCATGAATGTTTTGAACATGTTTCTTTCTTGTGCCAGCACCGCGCCGGCCGCAGGTTGATGTCAGAGAAACAGGAATTTAAGCGGAAAGGTGCCGGCTGACTTCGAGCCCTGTCCCCACGGAGAGTAGATTATGCGGACCGCCGCAAGACAGACCACATAAAGGTCCTTCCACGACATGGTGATGCCCGACGTGCGTCCGATATCGAGGACGGTATTGTTCGTGTCGCTACTGCCAGCATCCACCTGAGCGTGAACACGCGCAGCGGACAGGTTGATCGTGCTGTCAGTTACTGTCGTGCCTGCAGTATACGTTCCATCCTGCGCCTTGGCGTCCCCGCCTTCTGGGACGCCAAAAGCTGCGCCGGGTGACAGCATGACGAGAGTCGACCATTTCTGACCCCAGCGATCGCGGAAGAATCTGAAAGACGAACCTGATGGCGAAGAAATCGAGAAATCGTTTTCTGAAGGCATGCAGCACCTGAACCCTGGAAGCTTCACAAATCTTACGCCGCCTTCCGCCTGATCCGGAGGAAACCTCGCGTCAGGCAAAAGCGCCACGACGTTCTGACTTAGGTCTGTTTCCCGCACTCCACGCATTATTGCAAATGGTTCTCATTGGCAATAATGCGTGGTAATGACATTGTTGCTTATAAAGCACATGCAGTCGCTCAAACCTTGATGACAGACATAGTCACGACATTCCTTACAGTGGTACCGACAAGGCAGTCAGAAACGGCATCGGCATGTTTGGCCTTATCTGTCCGGAACAAGCACCGCCAGACTTCAAAGAAGCGCGCCAGATCCTCCAGTGGAACAGCGCCGAATTGAGCAGCCGCAACTCGACGCAGTACGGGTCCCACGGGGCCATGTGCCTCCCTGAAAGCCAGCGGGTCATAAACCGATCAATTCACTCCCGAACCGGTGCCGTCACTACTTCCAGATCCGGGTTGCTCTACCTTGCCAGTTCGATCTCCACGGTCGCCAGAAATTCCGGCTCGTCCTTTACCAGCCGCCACATCGTGTCCAACATGGCATCCACGCACGCCTGACCGCGTAATGCCGCAGCACCATCGCCATAACCTGCGCCTTGATTGGAAACTGCTGCTGCAATGCCCCAAAACTCCGCGCCAATCAATATAGCATATTGCATAATATCACGCAGATGCTTTATTCCTGACAGACTTCCATCACCCATGATGCCCCAAACCCCGTTCGCAGGCCGTCTTTCATGCACATCACCAAATATAGCATATGCTATATAATCATCAATTTACTATCCCGAAATAAACGCTCCTGCACGTGGATGAGCGTCAGTATGGCCGTTCTCGGGACTGCGCTCGCAGCCCCCACATTGCCCGAAACAAAACCGCAGACCGTCAAGAAAACCATCTCGCCCGAGAAAGCCTCCGCCCCCGAACGGATCAGCGTCACAGGACATCTCAATCACGAACGCGCGCGCATTTTCCCCGGCCTCGGCGCCGTGGACTACACCATCGACCAACGCCAGATCACCACCACACCCGGCGGCCAGAACGCGGCCTTCAGCCAGATCCTCCTCCGCGTCCCCGGCGTTGTTCTCGACAGCTATGGCGAGGTCCATGTTCGCGGCGAGCATGGCGGCCTGACCTACCGCGTCAACGGCGTGCTGCTGCCGGAAGGGCTGAACGGTTTCGGACAGGAACTCGACACGCGCATCATCCAGTCCGTGGACCTGCTGACCGGCACCCTCCCCGCCCAGTTCGGCTTCCGCACCGCAGGCGTGGTGGACGTCACGACCAAGACCGGCGACAGCCTCAAACACAATCAGGTCTCGCTGTATGGTGGCAGCTACAACACGTTCGTCCCGTCCGTGCAGTTTGGCGGCCAGCATGGAAAACTGGACTATTTCACCACCCTGTCCTTCACGCGCAACAATATCGGCATCGAAAACCCGAGCAACACGTTCCGCGCCATCCATGACGTGACCGAACAGGAGAAAGCCTTCGCGTATCTGTCCTACCATCTCGACGACGCAAGCCGGATCACGCTGCTAACAAGCGCCTCCTACGCGGATTTCCAAATCCCCAACTCGTTCAAGACATTCGACACGACCAGCCCGGACTACACGACCCTGTACAACGTCGCGGGCGTCAATCCACATGACCCATCCATGAACTGGGCCAATCTGAACGACAGCCAGACCGAACAGAACTACTACGCCGTGCTGTCCTATCAGCGTACGACCGAGAAACTGAACCTTCAGATCTCACCCTATTTCCGCTACGGCCGGATCGACTACACACCGGACCGTGACCGCGACCTGATCTATCAGGGCGTCTCCGAACATGAAGTCAACGACTTCACGACCGGCGGCATGCAGGCGGACCTGTCCTACGATATCGCCCCCCATCACACCCTGCGGGCCGGTCTGCTGGGGCAGTACACGTCCGAACGTCTGGATACCAATACGCTGGCCTTCCCCGTGGACGACGCCGGAAACCAGACATCCAACACCGCAAAACGCATGATCGACAATACCGGCAACTGGTCCGTCGAAGCGGGCGCCTATATTCAGGACGAGTACAAAATCACCCATAACCTGACCTTTAATTACGGCATCCGTTACGACCGCTTCGCCTCGTCCTTCGACAATGAAGGACAACTCAGCCCACGCGCGAACATGGTCTGGAAACCCAGCCGCACCACGACGCTGCATCTCGGCTATTCGCGCTATTTCGCCCCGCCTTCCCCGCAATATGTCTACCCGTCCACACTCGCGCGCTTTGCAGGCACCACCAACGCGGCCGCGAACACGATCAACAGCGCCACAAAAGTCGAGAAATCGAATTACGTCGATGGCGGCATCCTCCAGCGCATCACACCCGAATTCCAGATCACGCTCGACGCCTACGCCAAATGGGCGCATGACCTCACCGATCTCGGACAGTTCGGCCGCGCGGTCATCCTCGCCCCCTTCAGCTACAAACGCGGCCGCGTCTATGGCGCGGAATTCGGCAGCTCCTGGCGCCACGGCCCCTGGTCGCTGTTCGGTAATTTTTCCTACGTCAAAACCTCGGCCCGTGACATCAATTCGGCGCAGTACCAGTTCGATCTGGCGGAACTCGCCTATATCCGCAACCACGCGATCCAGCTTGACCATCAGGGCGAATTCACTGCCACGGCCGGGGCATCCTGGACCACGAAACACGACATGGCCTATATCGATTTCGTCTATGGCTACGGCCTGCGCAGCGGCTTCGCCAATCTGGAAAAAGAGCCGCAATACGACGTCTTCAACATCGGCTATCAGCACACCTTCCCGAAGGTCCCGGTCGGGCATGACATCAAAATCCGCGCGGACGTCATGAACCTGTTCGACAAACGCTACCAGCTCCGCAACGGCAGCGGCGTCGGCATCTATCAGGCTCAGTACGGCCAGCGACGCGGCACATTCTTCTCAGTCGTCTCGGAGTTCTGAACGGATGTAAGAACCCGGCCTCACACCGGAACAACCAGCCCCCCCTAGCTCCTGGCGCAGCGACCCGATGCCGCGGTCAAGCTGCGCCAACAGTCTGTCCAGCCGCCCGTCATGCATGATTTCCAGATCACGCAATTCGCAATGGATCCACTCAAGTCCGGCTTACTCGGACCATTGCGGATAATAAACGGCGTAGGTCGTGTCTTCGAGATTGTCTGGATAGAGCATGATGCGATCCAATCCTCGCGGGTCTGGCAGCAGCTCCATCAGAGCCTGAACAATCAGGAATGCATGGGTATGTCGATATCTTCTCTGCCTATGACATACAGTCTACATCCGCGTACTTTCGGGCGGTGTCACGGGCGTATCGGCGTTGTGGTAATAATGATAGCCGAGCCGGACCGACTCAGCCTGCCAGTCCGACCTTGCGGAAGAGCCCAGATTGCGAAGCTAAAGCATGCATGAAAACTATTTACCCCCGCCGGCAAATCAGGGCATCGGCCCTGACGCGTTTCAGTTTTTCAAACCAGCCAGAACCGGTGCCACAAATCGTCGGTTTTCCAGGACCGGCAGCACCTGCCGGGCATGAGCGACCCGCTCCCGCTCCAGCGTAGCAAAACCGAGAGCCGGCGCCTCGCCCAGAGCTAGCGTCACGACACCCAGCGGATCGACCACCATGCTGAACCCGGTATTTCGCGCGCCGCATTCCCCGACCGCCACGACATAGCAGGTATTTTCCAGCGCCCGCGCCACGGACATGATTTCCCAGTGGCGTTCCTTGCCCGGCCCCCGCACCCAGGCAGCAGGCAAAAGCAGGGCCTCTGCGCCCGCCAGAGCCAGATGACGCGCCAACTCCGGAAAGCGTACGTCATAGCAGGTCATAAGACCCACCTTCATATCCCCGATCTGCACCACGGGCGGCAGTTCCAGCCCCGGTGAGGTGCGCTGGGATTCCTTCATGCTGAATGCATCATACAGATGCAGCTTGCGATATGTTGCAATGAAGGCTTCGTCGCGCAACACGAACTGCGTGTTGTAGAACCTTCCGTGCCCGTCAGGCACATTCACACATCCCGCCACGGCAATGCCCTGACTGGCCTTGCGCAGCCCCTCCATGAACGGTCCGTCCAGCGGCTGCGCCGTCTGCGGCAGGAGTTCCGGGTTATTGATGTCCTGAGCCAGAATCCCTTCGGGCAGGACCAGAAGCTCTGCTCCTCCCTCCCGCGCCCGTGCAATCAGGTCGAGGCATTGCCGCTGGTTGGTTTCCCAGTCCGGCGCAACAGCAAACTGTCCCAGAGCAACTCTCATCACCGCATTCCATTTCCACAAGTCGCATGGGCCATCACGCCCGCCACCACAGCATGCCTGAGCGGTAGGATGGGGTGAAGACGAAATACAGAATTCATGCAGGTAATTCTGTCAGCCGCCAGCGCCCAGAGCGGCTCTGATACTTTTCGGTATAGAAAAAATATCATATCGCAAAGAAAATGAAAAACCAATAAAAATCCCCAAAAGGGCAGAAATAAAGCCCGAACACGCTATAAATGAAAAATTATATTTAATGTTAATTTGTATATAAATACAATTAACAATTTTTTATTCAACTACATTAATCGGTTTTCATTTTTTTTCCATAAAATACCCAATCAAAATATGAAAAAATTTAACTATTGCGTTATTTTTTCCTAAATCCACACGATAATATTTTTCTCTCCCCACAACTTTCCGGAGACATGAAGTACGTCAGGAGTGACCTGAAAATATTTTTAAAAGCTATCGCGCCAGACTTCATGCACATGTTCGAGACATCTTTTGACATGGATGAATTAGTTGCAACCGCTCACCTTCCGCACGCTGCGCTCCCTACGGTTATCGGGACGCGGATATTTGCTTCTCGGCACAACACTAAGCGCTCTTATGCTGAGCACCGCGGCGCGGGCCGATGACGATATCGTTTCAAAAATGGAACAGGAAATGAGTCGCCTTCAGGCCGCTCAGGCTCATGTGCAGGAAGAACAACGCGCCATCAATCACGACATGGCCCTGCTGAAGGCGGAAATTGCCCGACACCGCACCTCAAGCAGGTCTGCTTCCCATGCGCCCCCCTCGCATGACGGACAGCTCGCCACCGCCCGTCTACCTGATCGCAATGATATCCACGCAGACCATAGCAAACGGATCACCACTGTTTCCGCCGGCCGTCATAGCCTTAAAACTGCCGAAGCTCCCCAGTTTGCAGCTACACCAAGCGAAATGACCGCCGCCGCCAGAGCCGAACCCGTCCACGGAGCCGTGGCCCGACGCGACCGCGTTTCCCTCTCTCCCACCGGACGCGGAGTGATCGACACCGACAGAGGCTCGGAACTCGCCGTCGTCGGCCATCGCGCCGAAGACGTGCTCGTCCATTTCGCAGAAAACGGTGTGGGTCCGCATCCGCGTGAGACGATGGGCGCGCAGTCCGCAGGTGCCATCGGCGATCACGGCGTGTTCCACCTTGGCCCGGTCACGCTCATGCTCGGCGGTTTCGTCGATATGGCCGCCGTGCTCGAAAACCGTCATGTCGCATCCGATACGTTCAACTACTGGCAGGACATGCCGTATCCGAACGAGCCGCGCTACCACACCAATAATTTCAACGGCAGCGCCCGCTACAGCCGCCTGTCCCTGCTCGCACGCGGCAACATCAATTCCGAAGCCATCATCTCGGGCTTTTTTGAATCCGATTTTGGCGCCGGCGCCGTCACGACCGATCCTTACGAGAGCAACAGCTATTCCTTCCGCATGCGTCAGGCCTATCTCGCCTATGACGACAACAAGGCAGGCTGGCATTTCCTCGGCGGCCAGGCCTGGAGCCTTCTGACGCCGGGCCGTGCGGGTATCGTCGCGCGACAGGAAAGTCTTCCGGAAACGATTGAAGCGTCGATGCTTGCAGGCCAAACCTGGTCCCGCCAGTGGCAGGTCCGCATCGTGAAGGATTTCTTCCATCACCGCCTGTGGACGGCTCTTTCAATCGAAAATCCCGCCACGCTGTATGACACGACCGGCTTTTCCGCCAGCAACGGAGCCGTATCGATGCCCAACGGCTCCACCGTCACGATCGGCGAGAACGGCGTTGGCCTGACCAATGACACAACCAATTTCTCCAACGAGATCGCACCCGACGTCATCGGTAAGGTCGCCTACGATCCCGTCTGGGGCCATTACGAAATGGAAGGCATCCTGCACTTCCCTCATGACCGCGTGACGATGGGCAATACCGGCCATAACAACACCGCCGTCGGCGGCGGCGCGGGCGGTTCGATGATCCTGCCGCTCATTCCCGGCAAGGTGGAACTGCGCATGGCCGGCCTCGCTGGCTGGGGCATCAACCGTTATGGATCCGTCCTGCTGCCGGATGCCACACTCAAGGCCAATGGTAGCCCCGATCCGCTCTTCGGCATCCAGGCCCAGGCGGGCGTCATCGCACATCCCAACCCGCGCATCGATGTCTATGGCTATTTCGGCACGCAGCGCGTCGGCCATTCCTATTTCAACGAAAATGGCAACTCCTACGGCTACGGTAACCCGGGCTATTCCAACGCAGGCTGTCTACAGGAACTTTCCACGCTCTCCTGCACAGCCAATACCCGCAGCGTGTCCGAAATCACGATCGGCGGCTGGTGGCGCTTCTTCAAAGGCAAGTTCGGCACCGTGGAAGCGGGCACACAGCTTGCCTATTCGCGGCGACAGATCTGGTCCGGCATCGGCGGCGATCCGCATACCAGCATGAGCCAGATCTTCTTCGACTTCCGCTACCTGCCCTTCCAGTAAGGGCACACGCTCCAGGCAGGCTCACGCCTTGTCCGGAGCCTCCCGGCCTTCAGCGCCGAAGAACCGCGCATAGAGCGTCGGCAGTACGAACAAGGTCAGAAGCGTCGAAGAGATCAGCCCTCCGATCACGACCGATGCCAGCGGCCGCTCCACTTCCGCACCTGATCCGCCAGAAAACGCCATCGGGAAAAACCCCAGACTGGCCACGGATGCCGTCGCCAGCACCGGTCGCAACCGGCTCCGCGCGGCCCGAAACGCCGCCTCTGCCGCTGCAACCCCTTCCTGACGGAACACGCGGATCTGGCTGACCAGAACCACACCGTTCAGGATCGCCACGCCAAACAGCGCAATAAACCCGATCCCCGCCGCAATGCTGAACGGCAGCCCCCGAATCGCAAGTACGAAAATGCCGCCCGTCGCCGCCATCGGCAGGTTGGCGAAGACAAGCGCCGCAGCACCAAACGACCCCAGGGCCGCCACCAGCAACAGGAAAATCAGCGCCAGCGCAATCGGCACGACAATGAACAGGCGGTGCAGCGCGGATTGCAGGTTCCGGAACTGCCCGGCCCAGACCATCCGGTAGCCCTGCGGCATCCTGATTTTCTGTGCCACGGCCTGCTGCGCCGCCGCGACAAACGAACTCACATCCCGCCCGCGAATATTAGCCTGAACGATCACCCGGCGATGGATATTGTCCCGGTCAATCCGCGATACGCCATCCGACAGCACGATATCCGCCACCTGCGACAGCAAAACCCAGCCCTGCCCGTCCGCCCGGCGCACCTGTAGATGCCCGATCCGATCCGCCGAACTGACCGCGTCCTCCCGCAGACGCACCTGCGTTGGAATGATCGCTCCCTGCACCGTTACCGGCTTGCCAACATGCCCGCCCACGGCTTCCACAACCGCAAGAATATCTGGCACCGATACTCCCAGCCGCGCTGCCGCATCCCGGTTCACGTCGATATGCAGGAACGGCACCGTCCCGCTCCCCTGCAACGCGACATCCGCTGCACCACGCACAGTGTGCAGCGTCTCAACAACCTGCCCGGCAATCCGGTTCAGCTCCGCAAGATCATCGCCATAAACCGAAATCGCAAGCTGCGTCCGCACACCGGCCAACAGATCATCCATCCGCATCTGGATCGGCTGCGACCACGAATATGCCGCATCCGGCCGCGTCTTTTCCAACACGTCATTGATCTTCGTAACCAGCCCGGCCTGTGTGGACGCCGTCTTCCATTCCTCACGCGGGCGGAGGAAAATGAACGTATCGGTCTCGTTCGTCCCCATCGGATCGGTCGGGATTACTGCTGTTCCCGTGCTGCTCACGACCGTTTTCACTTCGGGGAAAGAGCGCAGGATTTTCTCTTCCGCCGTCACCCCCTCCAGCACCGTATCGAGGGACGCCCCCGGCAGACGCGTCGAAGTCAGGACCAGCGAGCCTTCCTCAAGCTGCGGCACAAACTCCCCGCCCAGACGTCCGCCAATCAGCAACGCCGCCAGAAACGCAACACCCGTGACGATCAGAAGGCGCCCGCTGTGATATTCCGTCCAGCGCAGAGCGGGCTCGTAATACCGGCGCACGGTCCGCACGAACACGGTCTCCCGGTCCGCCTGGACCTTGCGCATCAGCATTGCCGCAAGCACCGGCACACAGACGAAGCAGTAAACCAGTGAGGCCAACAGGGCCATAATGACCGTCTGCGCCATCGGCCGGAACATCTTGCCCTCGATGCCCTGAAGCGTCAGCACCGGCAGATAGACCATGATGATGACGAAGATTGCGAAGCTGACCGGCCGTATCACGGCCTTTGCAGCATCCGCGGTCAGGGCTGCGAAGGGGCGTGTCCCATGGCTTTCCCCACGCTCGACCATGATGTGCTCCACCACGACGAGCGAACTGTCCACGATCATCCCGAAATCAATCGCGCCCAGACTCAGCAGATTGGCCGACACGCCAAACAGCCGCATCCCCGCCATCGCCGCGACCAGCGACGCCGGAATGACGGACACGATCACCAGCGCCGCCCGCCAGTCCCCCAGAACAACCACCAGCACAAACAGCACCAGAACCGCACCGATCAGCAGGTTTTCCTTGACCGTATGGATGGTCTGGCCCGTCAGATCCGCCCGGCTGTAAAACGGCTCCAGCGTAACACCCGGCGGCAGGGACTGGCGGATGGTGGGCAGGACATGCCGGATCGCATCCAGCGTCGCATTCGAACTAGCGCCGGTCTGCATCATCACAACGCCAATGACCGCCTCGCCCTGCCCGTCGCGCGTCACGGCTCCAAGCCGCGTGCGGGGGCCTGCGGACACAACGCCCATGTCGCGCAGCCGGATCACATGACCATTTGTGCCAAATTTTACGGGGATGGCGCCAAAATCCGCCAGACTACCCACGAGCGCACGCCCGACCACGACATTCTGCTCGGCATGATGCGCAATCCAGCCCCCACCCGACGAG
This sequence comes from Gluconobacter sphaericus, assembly GCF_016757795.1. Taxonomy (GTDB): domain Bacteria; phylum Pseudomonadota; class Alphaproteobacteria; order Acetobacterales; family Acetobacteraceae; genus Gluconobacter; species Gluconobacter sphaericus. The sequence goes on from NZ_CP068419.1 coordinate 699,858, forward strand.
GCATTATTCGTGTCCACGGCCTGAATAATATCGCTGATCGACACACCGAACGCCCGCATCCGCGCCGGATCAACCGCCACCTGATACGTCTCGACCGACCCGCCATTGACGTTGACGTCCACCACGCCCGGCACCAGCCGAAGCTGCGGCACGACCGTCCAGGTCATGAGCTGGTTCAGCTCCATCAGGGAAAGCCCGGCGCCCCGAATCTGCAACTGCATGATCTCGCCCATGCCCGTCGCCAGCGGCCCCATCGAGACACTCACACCCGGCATCGTGATACTGTCCCGTGCCGCCTGCAACCGCTCGGCAACCCGCGTCCGGTCCAGATCGATATCCGTCGCGTCATCGAACTGGAGATAGACCGCTGACACTCCTGTCCGCGACACGGAACGCAGATCTGTCACACCCGGAATGCCCGTCAGGCTCGCCTCAACCGGAAAGGTAATCAGCTTCTCAACTTCTTCCGTCGCCAGTCCGGGGGCTGTGACCGACACCATAACCTGTTTGGGCGAAATATCCGGTACCGGCTCGACCGGCAGTCCCGGAACGGTCATGATCCCGCCGATCATCAGCGCGACAAGCAGACCCAGCAGGACAAAACGGTTGGACTGGAGAAAATGCAGCATGAAACCCAGTCAGTCCGTATCCAGCCCACTAACGAGCGACATGGACTTCAGGGCAAAACTGCCCTCCGTCACCACACGATCCCCCACCTTCAGATTTCCCTGCACGACGACACTCTCATCCGTCGCCAGCCGCACCCGCGCCTCACGCGGCGCATACTGTCCTTCAGCGGTCTGAACATAAACGAGGTCATGCCCCTCGATCGTCTGCACCGCATTCGACGGCACAATCATACCGTCCACGGCCTCGCTGGTTTCAAGAGCCGCATCCAGCATGATCCCCGGCCGCAGGAACGCCACGGGCCGATCGACGACACAGACGACCTTCACAAGCCCCGTCACCGGATCGGCAACGCCGTCGATTGTCGTGATGGCCGCCCGGAACGGCTCCGCCCGTGCATTGCCGGACGGACGGACCGTCACAGTGCCACCGGGCACCAGCCGCGACACTTCATCCGGCCGCAGATCCGCGACAATCCACACCCCCGACAGATCCACAACCGTCGCCACCGCCTGCCCCGGCGTCACATCCGACGCCACGGAGGTCTGAATGGACTGCACCACGCCACGCACCGGCGAAATCAGCGTAGACGCCTCATCCTGCACGATCTTTTCCGTCACGGAGGTGAACTCTTCCGTCAGCCGATGCTGAATCAGCCCGATATCCGCTTCCCGCGCTACGACAGTGCTACGCGCCTGCTGCACCGCTGCCTGACGCCGCCGCACTTCTCCGGCGGACACCGTGCTACCCAGAAGCGACTGCCCGCGCCGATACGCCAGTTCAGCCTCCCCCAACGTCGCCTTTGCTGACGCCAGAGCAGCCTCGTCCTGCTCAAGCTGAAGATGCAGCACGTGAAGGGAATGATCCGTGTAATCAATAAGCGCCTGCCCGGGCACCACAGTCTGCCCCGGCGTCACCCGCACAGCCGTGACCTTCCCGTCCCCGCTCGCGCGGATCACCACCGTCCGCGACAGATCCGCGCTCACGCGCGCCAGCGCTGAGACCGTGTCATGAAGCGTCCCCTGCCGCACCAGCGCTGTCTGGAGATGCTCCCCCTCCCGCGCCTCCGCCCCGAGCGTCAGCGGCTGCATCCAGCCCGGCGCATCTGCCGCACCCGCACGTCCAAGCGCACACAGCACCACCCCACAGACCAGAAAACGCACAAACCGACTCATGGAATGGTCCCCGTCGCGATACCCATCCGGATAATCGCCGCATGCCAGGCAATCTCAGCACGGTTCAGATCCAGCAGCGCCCGATACGCATCCATCCGCGCCCGCAGAGCCTCGATCAGTGGCGTCTCACCAACTCGCCAGGACTGCTCCATCCCGTCCGCCCGGCGCAACATGGAACTGGCCTCAACCCGTGAATTCGACAGCGATCCCGTCGCCGCCACCAGATGCGCCCGGACCTGTGCCATCTCATTGCGCACAGCCCGCCGCGCCTCGACTTCCTCCCGTCTCGCCGCCGCCATCCGGTCGCGGGCAGCGGATTCCTGCGGCGTATTCGTCACAGCGCTCGGCAGCGGCACCCGCAGATTGACACCCACCTGCGTATCCCACGGGCTGCCAAACTGCCCCTGATCGATCGCATCAACCCCCACTTCCGGATTGGGCATAAAACTTTTGCGGACCAGCTTCATCTGGTTCTGCGCCGCAATCACCGCCTGATGCGTCGCCCGCACCCGCGGATCAACATCCTCGACCCAGCGCGCATCATTGGCCCGCGTCAGCCCCAGCCAGTGCTCGTCCGCCTGCGTGATATCCGGAACGCCCGGCAGCCCCGTTAGCGTCCGTAACTGGCTCGCCGTAGTTTCGATTTCCTCGGCCGCCATGTCCGCTTCGCTGCGGGCCTGCGCCAACTGCGCCTCCACGGCCTGCTGGTCCGACATCGCGATTTCCCCGGCATGCCCGGCCCGCTGTACACCGGCTTCAATCCGCTTTAGCGCAGCTACGGTCGCCAGCGCCGCCGTCTGCCGCCGCATAGCCATGATCGCAGCCCCGGTCGCATCCACGACCCGCACCGCAACCGACATCCGCTCTACGTCAAGGCGAACGGTCGCCATCTTCGCTTCGGCCTTCGCCACGTTCTCAGTCGCCGTACCCTGCCCCGGCAACCATAGCGGTACCGAAACCCCACCCTGCCAGGTGATGTACCCATGGTTGGAACCGCTGATTCGGTCATCATAATAGTCCCCCGTCAGCGTCGGACCGCCTGCAAACCAGGACTGCGCCGCTTTCGCCCGCGCATCGGCAGAATCCTGATTGACCTCAAGTTCAGCCCGTACAGGGTCCGCCTTCCAGGCCGCCGCAATCGCATCATGAATGGACAGCGGCGCCACGAGCCCCCCTTGTGCACGGCTCTGTCCCGCTCCGACGATACAGACCACCATGAGCGCCACGCCGGTCATCCACCCACGCGACACCCCCGTCCGGCGCGTAACGAGGAGGGAATGAAATGCCATGTCCGTGTCATCCCCTGCCCCGCCAGTCCTGTCAACGAAAGGAAATGCGACCTTTGCTTCCGTTCCCCCACAGGACACCAGAGGCCTGCACCAATTGCCCCTCCCTCCAAACGGCTTTATGACTCCGAGATAAGAGTCATTCTCATTTTGAGCCCGTTGTTCCTATCTCCGCCCCCCTCTCCTTCAAGGCCCGACGTCCATGCTGATCCATATCCCGAACGTCCTCACTCCCGAAGAAGTCCGCTACTTCCGTGACAGACTGGAAGGCGCGGAATGGGCAGACGGACGCGTCACTGCGGGGGAACAGTCCGCCAAGGCCAAGCTGAACCTCCAGATCCCGCAGGATTCCCCCGAATGCCGCGAACTCGGGGAATTCGTCCTGCGCGCGCTAGGCCGTAACCCGACCTTCAACAGCGCGGCCCTGCCCCTGCGCGTCTACCCGCCGCTCTTCAACCGCTACGACACCGGCATGCATTTCGACGCCCATGTAGACAACGCCATCCGCCCGATCCCCGGTGCTGGGATGCGCATCCGCACGGACGTCTCCTCCACGCTCTTCCTCACCGGACCGGACGAGTATGACGGCGGCGAACTCGTCATCCAGGACACTTACGGCACCCAGAGTATCAAGCTCCCCGCCGGCGACATGGTGCTCTATCCCTCGACCAGCCTGCACAGCGTCAGCCGCATCACACGCGGCAGCCGCTGGGCCTCGTTCTTCTGGTCCCAATCCATGGTCCGCGACGATACGAAGCGCCGTCTGCTTTACGAATTTGACTGCTCCATCATCGAAACCCGCAAGGCGCTGCCGGACAGCCATCCCGCTGTTCTCGGGCTGACCTCGACCTATCACAACCTGCTGCGCCAGTGGGCCGAACTGTAAGAACAGGGCTGCATTCAGGGTTCAAAATAGGCGGGCGCGCGCCATTATGTTAAGTTTCCCGAAATAGTTAAAATAAAATTGACACCGCGCATAACAAGAAAGAAAAATCCCGAAACAGACCTCCAAAAATATACCCAAAAACAGCTGGATCTCCTTTTAACGAACGCTTAATTATTCTACGATATTACTCAGATCTCCTCTCGATAGAGCCAGACCTGAGTGATAAAAAAGCAAGAGGATGATTTCCGGAGAAGCCTAGATTATATGAAGAACTGGCCTCACCCCCCCCGCGACGATTTCGTTCTTCATGCCCTAGACTGCTCCGCCATTGTCGCCATGACCGACACCCGCGGCTGCATTCTTTCCGTCAACAGCCGGTTCGAGGAAATCAGCGGATATACGCGGAACGAACTCATTGGCAACGATCACCGGATGCTGCGCTCCGGCCAACACGACCGGAAGTTCTTCCGGCAGATGTACCGGACGATTGCCTCAGGCAATGTCTGGCACGGCGAGATCTGCAACCGCCGGCGCGACGGCTCCCTTTACTGGGTCGACACCACGATCGTTCCCCATATTTCGGAAAGCGGAAAAGTCACCAGCTATGTGGCCATCCGCTTTGATATCACGCCACGGAAACAGGCGGAAAACCACCTGAAATCCAGCCGTCAGAAGCTCCAGCACGCCGTCAATACGGACTTCCTGACCAAGATTTCCAACCGCCTGCACTTCTCTCACACCCTTCGCAAAACCCTGCGCCAGAGTGCCGCAGGCCATATCTGTCTGGCTCTGCTCGACATCGACACATTCAAGACGGTCAACGACACGTCAGGACACGATTCCGGAGACCGGCTGCTGCGCAAGGTCGCCGAGAAGCTCCAGTCCTTCCAGAGTGAAAACTGCTTCATCGCTCGCATCGGTGGCGACGAATTCGCCATCCTCATGACAGGTGACTGCCCGGCGCTGTTCGAGAATATCCTTCTCGAAATCCTCGAACAGATGCGCTTCAGCTTCCGCAACCGCACCATGACCCATGCCTGCACCGCCAGCATCGGCTATGTCCGCGTCCCCCTGGTCGATGCACGGGAAAAAGCCCTTCTGAAATGCGCCGATCTTGCGCTCTATGCCGCCAAGACCAGCGGCCGGAACCGTATCCGGGAATATCATCCTGTCATGGAAGAGAAACTGGACCATGCCGCCCGCCTGCGCAGACGGGTCCAGACCGGACTACACGACCAGAGCATCGCGGTCTTTTACCAGCCCATCTTTTCCCTAAGTACGCCCGGCAATATTTCCTTCGAGGCCCTGCTGCACTGGGACCATCCGCAGCACCCCATCCTCTCGCCTCAGCATTTTCCCGAAGTCTTTGAAGACCCAAGACTGACCCTGACCCTGAATACCTTCGTTACACGGCAGGTCATGCAGGACATGCGCAGACTTCGCGAACAGAACGTCCGCTTCGAACGCATCGCCATCAACATCACATCCTGCGATTTCGAAGGTAGCGATTTCTTCCGGAAAGTCGTTCTCCTAGGCGAGGAAATGAACATCCCGCTCACCTCCCTGGCCCTCGAAATCACCGAGAACATCTTCTCGCGCCCACACCACGGCCAGATCGAACAGGAACTCGACATCCTTCACCAGAAAGGTATCCAGATTGCCCTCGATGATTTTGGAACAGGGTTTGCGTCCCTAACGCATCTCAAGACCTTCACGTTCGATGCAGTAAAGATCAACCGGGCTTTCGTGGCCGGTCTGGAACGTCATGGAACAGACGCCGCGATCATCCGGGGCGTGATCGACATCGTCCACAGTCTCGGGCGCAAGGTCGTGGCCGAGGGGATCGGAAACGCGACACAGGTCCGCACGCTTCTGGAGATGGAGTGCGATTTCGTGCAGGGCGATTTTCTGTGCGAGGCTGTGCCGGTCATGGACATCCCCGCCGCCCTTGAAAAGATCCGCTACCGGTCGCTTCTGCCCCCGGCAGCCGAACCAGCCTGACGGATCGTCCGACCCGTCAGGCACCAGCATCAGAAACGCTGGTCAATACCGGTGAGGATCGTCCGACGCAGACCATACTGCGGCGCACCCACACCGATGCCACTACCGTCACGCAGCAGATAAGTCCGGTCGAACAGATTGGTCACGTCCAGACGCAGCTGCGTGCGCTTGAGGAACGGCACCTGAAACAGATCCTTGAAAGACTGGACCAGCGACAGGTTGAACGTGGCATACTGAGGCACGGAAGCCCCGTTCGGCGTCGCACCATCGGCCCGCAGACCGCTACCATAGACCATTGAGGCAGACAGGCGTAGCGGATGGCCGGTTCGGTGGAAGAGCGAATAACTTGCGCCGGCAGACGCAGTCCAGCGCTGGTCATGATCCAGATGGATCCAGTGCTTGCTGGTATAAGCCAGATCGTCGGGATCAAAATTCCACTGCGCCGTCGTGATATCCTTGCCGATAGCGCGCGACCACGAAAAATTGCCATACACACTGAAGGCACCGCGGGTGTAGTCCGTGGCGAATTCATAACCATTAACCTGACCGCGACGGTAGTTGAACGCCGACAGAATGACCGGAGAGCCGAACTGCCCTTCGTCGATCATGTTCTTGGCGAGTTTCACATACGCATCGAAGGACGCATGCCAGCCCGGCAGGATCGTCTGTGAGAAGCCCGCGTCAAAGTAATGATCGCGCTCGGCCTTCACGTTGCTGTTCAGGAACGTCCCAGGAGCCGCTGACGTATTGACGAACTTGTTGAGCGACGTCCCACCCACGAGCTCAAACGGCGGCGGCGTAAAGTAACGCGAATATCCCGCATGGAACGTGCCGCCGTTCCAGGGCTTGTAAACAATGTTCAGGCGCGGACTGACCTGCTTGGCATGGGTATATTCATCCACCCCGTCAAACCGCAGACCGTAATTGATGGTCAGGTTCTTCAGCGGACGCCACTCGTCCTGCGCATAAAGGCCGTACATCCATCCCGTCCGACCCGTGCCGTCATGGATGGTCAGCGGATTATCGGAATAGACCGCGTTGCCATCAGCATCCTCGCCGCTCTGCGGATAAACGGTCGAATCCGATTTGGAAACGTTCCGTTCCACATAAATCTGATAGCCGAAACGGACCGTATGATTCTTCGCCGCCTGCCAGGTGGCATCGGACTGCGTTCCCGTCGAGAAGACCGAACGCGCCGCACGCTGGGCAATGCCGTTATAAACCAGATCCCCCAGCGGATCGGGCGAGTAGCGCAGCGAGCTGTAACGCAGCACGGCAGAGGTCTGGAAGCTCAGCTTGCCCATGTCTTTCTGCAGGGACAGAATGCCGAAATCCGTGATTTCCTTCTGATGCTCGGTCAGGCTCGAACTGTCCCCGTTGCCGTACAGCTTCTGCGACAGGTCACTACTCGCAAAGGACGGATTGGCAAACTGGCGCTGCTGCCCCGGATTGTTGGGAAGCTGGTATTCGGCATTGGACACACCCGCGGTCAGGCTGATCCGCGTATTCTCGTCCACCGTGTAACGAGCATGGCCCAGAAAGTGATACTGGTTCGTCAGATCGTGGATCGCATTGAAGCTCGGCGTGGTGTTTTCAATGCCGACACGGTTGTGAACGAAATCACCCGTCGCAAACCAGTCCCACTTGCCATGATGACCGCCAAACTGCGCAGACGGGAAGAAATAGTCGCGCGCGCCACCATAGATCGAAACATCACCACCAGCATCGGAATAGCCGTTCTTGGTGTTGATATCGATCACACCGGCCTGAAGGAACCCGTACTCACTCGGCAGCGCACCGGTCGTCAGTGACATGGAATGGGCAAAGCGCGTCATGAGCGCCTGTCCGAACACGCTCATACCTTCAGGCAGCTCTACGCCGTCGAGACGAAACTGCACTTCATTGTGGTCACCACGGATATGGATCTGCCCGTAGCTATCCTGCGCCACACCCGGGGCCTGGAGCAGCAGGGTGTTCAGACCCGCATTGTCACCGCCAGGATTCGTCTCGATGGCCTGCCGCGAAAAATTATAGGTCGTCGCCCCGGTCGAAGACTGAAGGGCCGCACGGGCGCGCTCGAGATGGGCATTGACGGTAACGTCATCTTCGCCCGTGCGACTGCTCTCCGTCGTTGTCGTACCATGCTGGTCGTCGGCATGACCGAAGCTGGCACGGGCAGCCGTGGACACATCATCCGTCTGGGTTTCAGTGGTGGCCGCAGCCGCCTGGGAAGACGTGACGGACGGAGTTACCGACTGGGCGAACGCGGAATCAGCAAGGGCGGTAGTGCAGCCCAAAAGCAGCAGGAAGGAACGGGCAGACACGATAGACGGCATGAAACCTCCGGACAGGGGGGATACGGCAAAGACGAAAGATTGTCAGAGCGGAATGCTTATTATGTTATATCATAACAATTCAAGCGAAATCTGCGCCTCTGTGCGCCATTGTGCATCGAGCGTTTGCTCTGTTGCATGAGTACAATATAAGCACGGTGATTTTTCGGGCTTTGCTGTTCTTTTTCAGGCAGGCTGCCCGCTTGGAACGCCCCCTCTTCCGGAGAACCGCCCTTTCCATGACGCTTCGCAAGGTCCTTCTCCTGAGCGCCAGCCTCCTTGGCCCGTCCCTCGCCCTGGCGGCCTCGCCGGAAAAGACGAAGCCTCTGGCAGGCAGGAGCGAAGCGCCTTCACACGCCAATGCCCATCATCCGGCCGCAAAACCCGTACCCCGCAAAGCTACTCCCCAGTCCATTCAGGGCCGTAATACCGAAACGATCGCCGTCACGGCCCGGCGGACGGACTTCGCCTTTGCCGCAGCACAGCATAGCCCGGACGCCGACACGCGCCTGACCGCCGACCGCCTGACCCAGCGCGGTGTCGTGACCCTGCGCGATCTGGAGCGCGTGGCTCCAAACCTGACGATCCAGTCCATCAACGGCACGGCCTCGACCAATTTCTACCTGCGTGGCGTCGGCTTCAACGACTTCACAATGAACAACATCCCGACCGTCATGACCTATTTCGATGACGTGCCTTTCGCACTCTCGACCATGTCGAGCGGTCTGATGTTCGATCTGGCGGATGCGACCGTCACCCCCGGCCCCGTTGGCACCACGCACGGGCAGTCCGACACAGGCGGCGAAGTCCGCTTCCGCACAGCCGACCCCACCAGCACCCTGCATTACGGCGTCAGTCAGGACATCGCCTCCTATGCCCGCAGCCGGAGCGAGGCCTATATTTCCGGCCCGATCGCCAAGGGGCTGGATTTCCGTCTGGCCGGGCAGATCCGACAGGGAGGCGGCTGGCAGACCGACCCGCAGAACGGCGCCCATCTTGGAGACGCGGATTCCTATGCCCTGCGCGGCAAACTACGCTGGCACTCGGACGACAACCGCACCACGATCCTGCTTTCCGGCCATTTCGTGCAGGATAACAGTCAGGTCGTCACCAGTCAGGCCGTCCACCGCCTGATCGGCACAGCCGCTCTCCCGCATCTTGGACAGACACAGGCCGAATGGTCCTCCCGTTCGCAATTCGACAAACTGATCGGACGCCCCGAAGGCCTCAAACCCAGCGAGCACAACCAGTTCTGGGGCTGGGACCTGCATATGGACCATGATTTCGGCTTCGCGAAAGTCACGTCCGTCACGGCTTTCGAGACCGAGCGGCAGGGCGAATATACCGATCAGGACGGTACGTCCCGCTCCGAAGCCGACACCTACCGTACCATCAGCGCCAATGCCTTCACGCAGGAACTGCGTCTGGGTTCCAGCAATCCCGACAGCCGCCTGCAATGGGTGGTCGGGGCGTTCTATCAGCGCAGCCGCATGAAACAGCGCTTCTTTTTCGATTACACGGACTATGCAGCCCGCGGTTACATGATGGCCACGTCCTTCTCCATGAATCAGGAGAGCACGTCCGAATTCGGCCATATCAGCTATCGCCTGCCACATAACATAACGCTGTTCGCAGGCCTGCTGCACGAAATCGACGACCGCAGCCTCCCCGGCCTGACGTCAGAAATCTTCGGCGGCAGAACCAGATCCTTCCACGGGGAAAGCACGGCCGCAGCCCAGTTTGCGGGACAGGTTGGCGTGTCATGGCAGGCCACGAAAAACACGCTCGTCTATTACAAAATGAGCAAGGGCTTCAAACCCGGCGGCTTCAGCGCCAACAACACCCAGATCCAGGCCCAGCTCGACCCGTTCGGTCCCGAAACGGTGCTGACCTATGAACTCGGCTTCAAGAGCGACCCAATCCCGAACGTCCTGCGCCTGAACGGAGCCGCTTTCTACAACGACTTCCACAACCAGCAGGTCGTGGGCACGGTGCTGATCCCGAATTACGGCCCACTGAGCGAAATCACAAACGTCCCCAAATCCGAAAGCTGGGGCTTCGAAGGCACAATCGAACTGCACCCGGTGCGGCATGTTTTCGTCACGCAGAATATCGGCTGGCAGCGCGGCAATTATCAGGACTTCCTGAACGTCAATCGTGCCGCGACCAATGCCGCCTATGCCAAAACAGGCGTCTGGCGGGCCGTGAACAGCAATTTCGCGGGCGTAGATAATGGGCAGCCCAAGCTGACACTCAACGGTCAGGCCGAATGGCGGCAGGCACTGACACCAGGACTGGGCTTCGATATCGGGCCGGACTGGTCCTATCGCGGTAGCCAGGCCATCGCGGTCGGCGGCACAGGCTTCTATCGCCTGCCGCCCTATTTCCTGCTTGGCGCCCATGCGACCCTGCGTCCCTCATCGGGAAAGTGGGAAGTCACGGTCTACGCCTCAAACCTGCTCAACCGCAGCTTTTTCGAAAGCGGCGGTATGGCAACGACAACCTATTTCTATATTCCCGGACCGCCCCGTTTCATTGGCGGCCGCATGTCATACGGCTTCTGAGGCCTCTGTAAACGCTCAGCTGGCAATCAGGCTACGCGCCAGAGACCGGATTTCCTTAAGGGTGCTGTCGGCATCCATGGGCTCACGCCCCAGCAGATTCATCGCGCGGAAATGGATCGTACTCAGCAGCATATCCAGGACCGTGTCGGAATGCTGGCAAAAAACCTTCTCGCCACGCCGGTTTGCACGCTCAAGAAAAAGCGCCATCTGCGCACGCGCCGGGACCACGCTCACTTCCCACAGGACCTGACCGAATTCCGGGTCATGCACGGCCTCACCCAGCAGGGTCCCGTAAGTGCGGCCCAAAGGAGTGTCCAGAAACCGAATACGGGCGGCGATGAGTTCATCCACGTCACCCGCGAAGCTGCCCGTATCGATCTCCGGGGTCAGATCGTCACGCCACAGACGCATCGCATCAAAGAACATGGCCTGCTTCGTCGGCCAGCGGCGATAAACCGTCGCCGTCGACACTCCGGCGGCCTTCGCCACACGACTGATAGTAAGACCCTGATAGCCCTCTTCCACGAGCACCAGTGCGATCGCCGCAAGGATATTGCTCTTAAGCCTCAGATTGACTGGCCGACCCGGTGCCCGAGCAGTCGTCTGGTCCTGAGCGGGAACGTGCATTATGTTTAACGGTAAAGAATGCGGCACTATCGTCTGTGACATGGTCATTCCCCTCTCTGGCCATTTCACCGGCTAACATGACTTGGAATGAACGCAGCTAGTCAGATATGGATCCGCCGTTACAAGACGCATTTACGTTTATTTAGTAACAAAATATGTCCATTTTTATCAGGGGATCACACCAGCAGTCTGAAGGGCAGCCCTTTTCGCCTGAACCGCGGCCGCATCCATCGGCGCGGCTCTGACGGAGGTCACATCCTGAGCGGATATTCCCACAGGCGCCGTGCTGTTACCCAGAGTACTGACATAGGCCAGAACAGCTGCGATATCCTCATCTGACAACGTGCGGAATGACGGCATGAATCCCTTGTACGATTCTCCATTCACCGTGATCGGACCATGCAGCCCGTTCACCAGAACCGCCGCCAGATACGCTTTCCCGTCCGGATTGCCAGCAATCTGCCCGACCCGACCCGCAAGTGGGGGAAAAGTTCCCGGACGCCCCGCGGCCGCAGGCCCGTGACACATCGCGCATTTTCCCTGGTACAGCGCCGCTCCATCCGCAGCTATAACCCGAGATGCCATCAGCGGCATCAGGCCCAGAAAAGCCGAAAGCATGATCCTGAAGCGGGGTTTCGTTGTCATATCCGGAGCCCTTCCGCAGCTTGCGTCGTGATATCAATTCAGAAAACACTAGCTCCCAAATGCCCTGAAAGCTACCGCACGCCGCCTTTCTCGAAAGCGCAAAGACGCCTATCCTGCTGCCATCTTTCCTGCCGGGCAGCCGGCGCAGCCGGCAGAGGTTCCGCATGACCCAGAGCGAGACACCCCCTTCTTCGGATGGCACCAGACGGCGGGATCTGCTGGCCACCGGAACCGTGGTTCTGGGCTGTGCCGGGGCCTGCGCTCTAACCATCCCCTTTGTCGAAAGCCTGAAAAATCCGGCGGCAACGTCCCCGTCCGCCCGACTGCTGGACGTTGATCTGTCGTCTCTCAAACCCGGGCAGGACATGACGGTGCGCTGGCGGGACTGGCCTGTTTTCATTCAACGCCGCACGCCTCAGATGCTGGCCGTCCTGCAGACTCCGGATCATCTGGCCACCCTGCGGGACGCGGACTCGAAAGTCCTCCAGCAACCAAAGGACGCGACGAACTGGCACCGTTCGGTCCGCCCGGAGTATGGCGTACTGATCGGGATCTGCACCCATCTTGGCTGCGTGCCCTCTTTCGAAAAACCCGGCTCCACGCCAGAAGCGAAGGGGGGATATTTCTGTCCCTGCCACGGATCACACTTCGACGCTGCAGGGCGTGTTGCACGCCGCGCGCCCGCGCCCTGCAACCTGCCGGTCCCGCCCGTAACGTTCCTTTCCGACACGAAACTCCGCATCGGCCACAGCGCAGGTGATCCGGGCTTCAGCATGTCCGACATCCAACAGATCTGAGGACCGGACGATGCCCTCACCCAACAGAACGCCCGACACGGAACCACCTGGCTGGCTCGAACATCGCTTGCCGGTCATGAGCCTGCTGCGCCACCACTACGTTGCCTTCCCGATGCCCCGCAACCTCAATGCGTTGTGGAGCTTTGGCGCGTTCCTGATCGTCACAATGGCCTTCATGGTCGCCAGCGGCCTGTTCCTCGCGATCAACTACACACCTGACATCACCCAGGCGTTCGCCAGCGTCGAAGCCATCGACCGGCAGATCCCCTCAGGCTGGTTCATTCGCAGCCTGCATATGGGCGGCGTAACGATGCTGTTCGGCTGCCTCTACATCCATATAGGACGCAGCCTCTGGTATGGCTCCTACAAGGCGCCGCGCGAACTACTCTGGCTGACGGGGCTCGGCCTGATGCTGATGGTGATGGTGACGGCCTTCGCCGGTTATGTTCTGCCCTGGGGACAGATGTCCTACTGGGGCGCCACGGTAATCCTGAACGCCGTCCATGCCGTCCCGGTCATTGGCCAACCGCTGTCCGAACTCCTGCTGGGCGGTGACACTTTGGGGAACGTGGCGCTGCATCGGCTTTTCGTGCTGCATTTCACGATGGCTTTCGCGATCCTCGGCGTCATCGCCCTGCATGTCGCGGCGCTGCATGTCGTGAAATCGAACAATCCTTCAGGCGTTGATCCCGTCAGCCCGAAACAGACCCTGCCGTTCCACCCCTATTACACCAGCCGGGACGGTTTCGCGCTCTGCCTGTTCCTGATGGTCTATGCCGGGCTGGTCTTTTTCCTGCCCGATCTTTTGACTCTCGCGGACAACTACGTTCAGGCCAACCCGCTCGTCACACCGCGTGACATCCGGCCAGAATGGTATTTCGCACCATTCTACGCGATCCTCCGCGCAGTACCCTCACGCCTCGGCGGGCTTCTCCTTGCCTCGGGAAGCCTCGCCGTCCTGTTCGTGCTGCCCTGGCTGGACCGCTCCGCCATCCGCCCCGCAGCACAGCGACCGATGGTACGCATGTCGCTACACCTCGCCTTCGCGGCCTTCATTCTGCTCGGCATCACCGGGATGCACGCACCTACCCCGGCATGGCTGCTCGCCAGCCGCGTGGCGATAGCCTGGTGGTTCATCCATTTCCTGCTCGTCACACCGCTGGCCTCCGAACGGGAGATATCGTCATGACGCGCTGGACCCGGAACCTCATACTCACCGCCAGCCTGGTAGCCCTGCCTGCCTGTGCGAGCACGCCCGCCCAGCGCGGCCTGATGGTTTTCCAGCAGGTGTGCAGCACCTGCCACGGCATGGAACACGTCGCGTATGGCGACATGAGCAGCCTCGGCCTCTCGCCAAATGAAATTCGCAAATGGGCCGCCGACCAGCAGATGCCCAACGGCACGGACGATAATGGCGATCCGAAAACCCGTCCCGCCACAGCCACCGATCCCATCCTGTCACCTTACCCAAACGAGGCCATAGGACGTCTCGCCAATCACGGACTACTCCCGCCCGATCTTTCCCGGCTGGCTCTGACGCTACCCGGTGGCGCCGAAAAAATCCGGCAGATTCTGCTTTCCTATGCCCCCACTCCCGCAGGCGTGACGCTCGACGAAGGGCGCTATTACAACACCGCCCTGAAATGGAAGCATATCGGCATGCCCCCACCCCTTCAGGACGGCATGCTCACCTATCCCGACGGCACGCCAGCGACGTCCGCGCAGATGGCTAGCGACGTCTCGGCCTTTCTCGACGGCATTGCCCACCCCCATCAGACCGAACGCAAAAGGATCGGCATCTATGTTCTCGCCTATCTCGCTCTGATGGCACTCCTGACCTTCCTGCTGCAACGCCGCATCTGGAAGGGACGCCGCTAACCGTACTCTCCTGAACTACATCCGTTCAGCTTGGTCCATGCGATGCGCGGCCCGATAACTCAGCGGCATGACGGCCAATCCCTGAACCGTCTCGATCACATCCAGCTCAGCATTGCCCAGAAGCCTGATCAGGGCCTCGCGCGGCTTATAAACTCCAGCGACGGCAATGCTGCTCCCGCCGCGCAAAAGCCCTTCATCCATCAGCACGGGGCATTTCGTCTCGCGAGACAACTCGGCTACAGCCGCTGCAAGGGTCTTCGTTTCAATCTGAAGCATCGCCCGTTGAAGCGGGCAAATATCCTGTGTCCGCGTCACACTCGCTGCCACAACCGGGCCACCCAGAAACAGGACGCAGACCATCGCCCCCGCACCCAGCCCCCTGCGCAAAGACGCAGCGACCGCACGGAACATAATGTCTCTTTCTGGGTACGGACGGTCTGGCATATCCGTGGCTCTCCGCTGGGCACCCCCGAAAATACGGACAGGCATAGTCATCCAACACAACGCCACAGCCAGCGGGAAAGCACGCCCCTCCCGTTCTTTTGAACGCAGGGACTCTGAAAGTCCGGGAGCGAAATTCTAAAACGTCGGCGGCGTACAGGCGCTGATGATCTCGCAGCCTTCAGAGCTGAGACAGCGGAAACGATGCGGCTGACGACTGTCGAAATGATAGGCATCACCCGGGCCCAGAATCTCGCGCCTGTCTCCCACCGTGATTTCTACCTGCCCGTGCAGGACAAACCCGCCCTCTTCGCCCTCATGGGCATAGACCATGGCCCCGGTATCCGCCCCGGACGCATAGGTCTCGCGCAGGATCTGAAGACTCCGGCCAGACAGGGGGCCTCCGATCTGCCCAAAGGTCACACCGTCCTGCTCGAACGTCATCAGTTCGTCCGCCCGGTAGAAGATCTTTTCATCACCCTCCGGGGCAATGCTGAAAAACTCCCCGAGCGTAACTGGAATTCCGTCCAGAATACGCTTGAGCGTTCCGACGGAAGGATTCATGTCACCTGATTCAATGAGGGAAATCGTAGAATTGGTCACACCGGTCCGCTTGGCCAGTTCGCGCTGGGACAGGTTCCGTGCCGTCCGCACAAGTCGCAGGCGTGCTCCCAAATCCATCCCGTTGTACCCTTCCCGGCCTCTTGCGTATCACCAGTATGTCATATCGAAACAGAAAGGAAACCTCGAAAATAAGAATACCAGATAGGGGTATAATTTTCTACGCCATCCAGGAGAGAAAGCGTCCTGCATCCGGGAACGTCTGGCCCAAAAGGCCGTTCCGGCGTAAACACGCAGTCAGGGCGACGTGTTCTGCAAAATCCAAAGAACGCGGAGACTTCCGAATATTCGGATTACGGCTCCGAGTGTCTGCGCAGGGACATCAGGAACAGGGTAGATTACAGATGCTGTACGCTTCGACGGGATGTTTCACTCTCACAGCGATCATGGGCGTCTGGCTCTCCATTTTCGCAGCCCGGTACAAGCGCCCCTTCAGCTTCCTTACGCCCATACATGTAGGCTCGGCCATTATGGGTTCGGTCTTTCTCATCATCGCCATCAGCAATGGCGACAATCGACTCATGCTGAACGTGGCGCTTGCCGTGGCCATCACGGCCTTCGGTGTACTGATGGCATTTTTCCGCAGACGCGGCGCCATGATCGCACCGCTCTATATGTGTCACATCCTGCTGGCGGTGATGTTCTATTTCTCGATGGTCTGCTTCACCATCTTCCCAAATTTCGGCCTCGATTGACCGCCCTTAAAGAGCCGAAAGGCTTCTCCAGATCATATAAGCCGCAACTGTGAAGATAACGCAGGCAAAGAACGTCGTCAGCGCCGCACCGGAACCCGACAGGCGTTTTGCCGCCCGGGTTCCGAGGAAACTCCCCACAATCCCCCCCGCCACGAACAGAACCCCCATCATCCAGTCCACGTAGCCCGAGAGCATGTAACTCAGCGCCGTACTCGCCCCCAGCGCCGCCACAGCCACAAGAGACGTCCCCACCGCATTGAGAATGGGCATCCGCGTGCAGGCAATCAGCGCAGGCACGATTAAAAACCCGCCGCCAATCCCGAAAAACCCAGACAGAACCCCCGTCCCGGCCCCGGCCATCATGACGCGCGGCATGTTCTGACGATTGCACGCCGCCCCCGCCTCGCCCTTGTTGCGCCGCCCCCGCAGCATGAGTACGCCCACCACGACCATCAGCAGCGCAAAACACAGCAGCAGCTTCTGCCCGTTCACCGCCTTGCCGAACGCTGCCCCGATGAGCGCCCCTACCACACCGCAGGGGGCAAAAATGGCCGCGCATTTCCATTTGACCGTTCCGGACCGGGCGTGACTGATCAACCCGGCCAGCGCATTGACCGCCACGGCCATCGCACTCGTCCCAATTGCGACATGAGGGTTCTTCACCCCCACCACATAGACCATCAGGGGAACGGCAAGGATGGAGCCCCCGCCCCCGATCAGGCCCAACGTGAATCCGATCAGGACACCGCAGGCCAGTTCAAGCGCAATATGCACAACCGGTTCAGCCGTCCTTCTTCGCGTTCAGCGGCTTGGGTGCAACCATGAGTTCGCGTCCCTTCAGCATCCCATCCCAGTACATCAGCGGCATGACGTATTTCTTGAGCCACCAGGCCAGACGCGTCGGCTTCTGTCCGTTGAGCAGCCATTTCGGCATCGTCGGCGCCAGCTTGCCGCCATAGCGGAACTCAGCCAGCACAATCCGCCCGTTTTCCACCGTCAGCGGACAGGCACCATAGCCTTCATATTCCGAAACCGGAGCCTGATGCTTCAGAAATGCCAGCACATTGGTCGCCACCACAGGCGCCTGCACCCGGACTGCGGCCGCCGTCTTGGCCGAAGACGTGCCGATCACGTCACCAATGGCAAACACGTCCGGAAAACGCACATGCTGCAACGTCGCCGGATTAACCTCAACAAACCCATCCGAACCCGCCAGCGTACTCTCGCGGATCACCTGCGGCGCGCTCTGCGGCGGCACCACATGCAGCATGTCGAACGTCCGCTCGACCTGCTCCACACTATCCCCGACCTTACGCTCGAAGGTTGCCGTGCGGTTCGGACCATCCACCGCCACAAGCTTCGACCCGGTATGCAGCCCAACGCGATAGCGCTTGATGTATTCCATCAGCGGCGGAACAAATTCCTTCACGCCAAACAGGCCCGGCGTAGCAGTGTCGAACTCCACCGAAATGCTGTCCAGCACGCCCCGACGCTTCCAGGCATCACAGGACAGATACACAGCCTTCTGCGGCGCACCGGCACATTTGATCGGCATGGGCGGCTGCGTGAAAATCGCCGTGCCACTTTTGAGCTGCTGCACCAGCTGCCAGGTATAAGGTGCCAGATCGAAACGGTAGTTCGACGTCACGCCGTTCTTGCCCAGCGTCTCCGCCAGACCGGGAATAGCGTCCCAGTTCAGCGTAATCCCCGTCGCCACGATCAGCGCGTCATAGGAAACGACCGTACCATCCCCCAGAACCACTTCCCGTACCTCCGGCCGGAATAGCTTCGCCGCCTGCCGCATCCAGACAACATCCTTCGGCATGACATCCGCTTCCTTGCGGCGCGTCTGGGCCGCCTGAAAGACACCGCCGCCCACAAGCGTCCAGCCCGGCTGGTAGAAATGCTCGTTCGATGGCTCAACCACGCCGACCGACAAGTGCCTGTTGCGCTTGAGCAGACTCCCCGCAGCCGACAGACCACCTGCGCCGCCACCGATAATCAGAACCTGAAAATGTGCTCCCCCCTTGCGCTGGGCAGCTGAGGGCGCAGCAACGCTCTCAATCCGCGCGCGGAGAATACTGACATCCACACCTGCCCTGTCCGTCACAGCAAAAATCTCGGACGCCGGACGCTTTCCTGCCTCGGCCAGCGCCCAGATCTGCGCGGCCCGCGTTCCAGAACGGCAATAGCCCACCACAGGCGCCGGCAGCGTTGCCAGAACCTCCCGCGTCTGGGCAACCTGCGCATCGGTTGGCACCGTCCCGGCCTTCACCGGGATTGCGGCAAACGCCAGCCCCGCTTCCTTCGCGGCCGCTTCGATCACTTTCATATCGGGCTGGTCCGGAGCTTCTCCGTCAGGGCGGAAACACAGGATCGTACGGAAACCCTCCGCCTTCAGATCCGCAATATCCTGCACGGCAATCTGGGGAGAAACGGCATAGCTGTCAGTCAGGTGGCGAGTTGGCATAGGAACTCCGGAAACGAGGAAAGATCTTGCAACAACGGCAGAGACGCGCCGAAAATACCGGTATCAGACGCGGTTAACGGGAATCTTGATGTAGCTCACGCCATCGGCTTCAGGCTCGGGCAGGTGCCCGCCGCGCATATTGACCTGCACGGACGGCATCAGCAGACGCGGCATCGCCAGAGTGGCATCGCGCTCCGTCCGCATCTTCACAAATTCTTCTTCGCTGATTCCGTCATGAACATGGATGTTGTAGCCACGCTCATGTCCAACCGTCGTCAGCCAGGCGTATTCGTCACGGCCCGGCGCCTTGTAGTCATGGCACAGAAACAGCCGCGTCTCGACCGGCAGCGACAGCAGACGGCGGATGGACCGGAAAAGCTGCCGTGAGTCACCCCCCGGAAAATCCGCCCGGGCCGTACCGAAATCCGGCATAAAGATCGTATCGCCCACAAAAGCAACGTTGCCGATCACAAACGCCATGTCCGCCGGTGTATGGCCCGGGACGTGCAGCACCGTCACGGGAAGCTCTCCGATCCGGAACGTCTCGCCATCAGTAAACAGACAGTCGAACTGCGACCCGTCCCGCGCGAACCGCGTCCCAGCATTGAAAATCTTGCCGAATACTGCCTGAACCCGAACAATATCCGCCCCGATCCCAAGCTTCCCACCAATCTTTTCCTGAAGCCACGGAGCAGCGGACAGATGATCAGCATGGGCATGCGTCTCCAGCTGCCAGTCAACGCCCAGACCTTCCCGCACGACATAATCAACAATTGCCTGCGCCGATCCGTGCGACGTGCGCCCGGCGGCCGCGTCATAATCGAGTACGCTGTCGATAACCGCAGCGCGCTTCGTGACCGGACAATGAACGACATGCGTAGCCGTATTTGTCGCCTCATCGAAAAATGTACAGACAACCGGAGAGGGGGACGCGCCTGCCTCGGTTCGCCGGATCTGGCCGGTTGCGGCCTGGATTGCTGCATCATGCATGGCGCTCACCCTCTGGCTGTGGAATGCCTTTACGACACTTTCATTAACTGTTAAGTTAATATTGTAAGTGTTGCATGTCAAGCGCCCTGATGCTTTTGGAACCGGATCATGAACGTATCCTCTTCTGCTGAAACCCCTCTTCCGCCCCTGCGCATCGGCGATCGTGCTCCGGATTTCAGCGCCCGCACCACTCATGGCGAATTCATCATGAGCGCCCTGCGCGGACACTGGGTTCTGCTTTTCGCCCATCCGGCCGATTTCACCCCCGTCTGCACAAGCGAGTTCATTGCCCTGGCCCGCAGTGCGGAGGAATTCCAGCAGCGGGACTGCGTCCTCCTGGGGATTTCCGCAGACAGCCTCCCCGCGCATCTTGCCTGGATCGATGCCATCCACACGCAGTTCGACGTCCACGTCCCCTTCCCCATCATCGAAGACCCCTCCCTCGCCGTCGCCCGGGCCTACGGAATGCTGGACAGCGCCGCACAGGACAGTGCCACTGTACGCTCGGTCTTCGTGATCGACCCCTCAGGCATCATCCGGGCCATCCTGAACTACCCAGCCACCGTCGGACGCTCCGTCCCGGAACTGCTCCGCCTGCTCTGCGCCCTTCAGGAAGTGGACCGTTCCGGCGCCCTGACCCCTGAAAACTGGCAACCCGGACAGTGCACCATCGCACCACCGCTGCAGACACAGGCCGCCGTAGAAAAAGCCGGAGCGAAGTGGTTCTTCCAGCCCATGACTCGGGAACGCCCATGACTGTTCTGCTCCCACTTGAGAAAAGCCGGGAACTGGCGGAATGGCTGCGCATCCTCGCCCAGCCTCAACGCCTCATGATCCTCTCGGCCCTGCTCGACAGCACACATGCCGTCAGCGAACTCGAAACCATGACCGGCATCGGCCAACCCACGCTAAGCCAGCATCTGGGCGCCCTCAGACGTGCCGGCCTGATCGAATCCCAACGCGAATCCCGCGCCATTCACTACTGCTGGGCCGACACGCCCGATGCCCGGCGGGCCCGCGTCCTTCTGATGAGCCTTCAACCCGGCGCACTTCCGCCAGAACTACCTTCTCCCGCACCTGAAGCCACACCCGGGCCAGCAGCTTCGGCGCGTTTTGCCCGTATTCTTCACCCCTAAAAGTCCTTAATCAGGAATTATCTAATCCCTATTTAAAGACAATAAAGGACGTATAGTTGCGATAAAGTGATTCGGGGGTGAAACTGCAAAAGCCCCATACGCTTACCTGCAGGTAAGGAGAAAGAACATGATCCGTTATTTTATCGCTCTGACCGGCCTGGCATTTGCACTGACGCAGACCGCTGGCGCAGCCACCCGCGAAGAACAGACGAAGGCCTGCAAAGGCGATGCGCTGCGCCTGTGCGCGCTTGCCATTCCCAACGAAGCCAAGATCACCGCCTGCATGCAGAAGAAGATCGACAAACTATCCCCGAAATGCCGCGCGATGTTCACACCTCTCCCTCAAGCCAAAAAAGCATCTGCGCCCAAGCCGAAACAGGGCTGAAGCACTCCTGCAAACCAGTTTGACGGATCCGTGATTGCGAAATCGGCTATTTCCGTAATCCCTCCCGCGTCCGTGACTGGTTTCCACCCGACAGACTGGATATGGTGCGTCCAGTGATTTTCAACAGAATACTGACATCACACCGCAACCGTCAGGATCGGACCCGACAGGCCTGGTGTGTTTTGCTGGACAGACCGGAACAATGACCCGACAGTACGACCGCCGCAAAGTAACCCTCAAGGACGTGGCAGCACAGGTCGGGGTTTCCCACACAACGGTTTCCAATGCCTATATCCGCCCTGGCCAGCTCTCGGCCGCCCTGCGCGAGAAGATCCTCGCCGCCGCGCAGGAGCTTGGATATACCGGCCCCGATCCAGCGGCCAAACAGCTTGCCACAGGTCGCGCAGGCGCTCTGGGCTTCCTGTTCAGCGAAGACCTGCCCTATGCCTTCACCGATCCCGCGATCCTCAGCGTCCTCAACGGCGTCGCCCGCTCCTGTGACGAGCGGGAAACCGATCTCGCCCTGATTTCCGCGGGCAGCAACCTACGCAACCGCACAGCTCCAGTCTCGCTCGGCAATGCTGCCGTCGACGGGTACATCCTCTACTCCGTCGCCCCAGACAGCCGCTGCGTCATGATGGCACAGCAGCGCAACGTCCCCCTCGTGGTGGTGGATCAGCCCCGTCTCAACGGCGTACCCTATGTCGGGATCGACGATCGTGGCTCTGCCTACCGCGCAGCCAAGACACTTCTCGATCTCGGGCACCGGCATTTCGGCATCCTGTCGCTCAAGACGGCCCATGACGGATATTTCGGCCCGCTGACCGCCAAACGCCGCGACAATATCGCCCACAGCACCATCGCCATGCGCCTTGAAGGCTATGTGCTCGCATTGCAGGAAGCCGGGATCGCGCCCGAGGACGTCCCGACCTGGGAAATCCCGATCAACTCCGAAGACATGGGCGCCCAGGGCGTACGCCATCTCCTCAATCGCGCCCAACGCCCGACCGCCATCCTCGCCATGAGCGACCGCGTGGCCATCGGCGCCATGCAAACCATCCGTGCGCTTGGCCTGAACATCCCGCAGGATGTGTCGATCTTCGGCTTTGACGACATCCCCGCCGCAGAAGGCGCGGACCTGAGCACGATCCACCAGCCGCATGAGCGCAAGGGCACGGAAGCCGTCCGCCTGCTCAGCGCCGCCACAGGCAGCAACGAAAACGTCATCCTTGAAACCGAACTGGTCCTGCGCGGCAGCATCGGCCCCGCCGCCTGAACTTCCCGTTCGGGAAGCCCTCAACCCCGAAGCGCCGCCGGCAGGTCCGCAAAAGCGTCAATCCGCAGATCCGGCCCCAGTGCGGCACATTGCTGCGAAGACCCATGACCGTAACTGGCCCAGCATGAGGCAATTCCAGCGTTACGCGCGAACTGGAGATCGGCCACGGTATCGCCCACCATCAGGAAAGCCGAGCGCGGCAGATCGGGAAAAAGCGGACGAACACGTTCTTCCATCACACGCGGATCGGGCTTGTGCGGGAGGTTCGGCTCTGACGCCACAACACCGCTGAAAAACGATTCCAGACCAAATCGCGCCATGCTCGCATGAACCGTGGGCGCATGCTTGTTGCTAAGAATGGCGAGAGTTTTCCCCTGCTCCTTCAGAGCGGCCAGCGTCTCCACCACGCCGTCGAACAGGACCGTCTCTTCCTCATCAGCCGCCGGATAGAACGCCCGATAGTGCCGCACGAATGAGGCGGCCTCGCGTTCGTCGCTTTTGGGTACGATCGCTTGGAACAGGGTCTGGAGCGTCCCGCCCCGCGTCAGTTCCTGTTCGAGGACATCAGTGGAGGGCGCTGCCACACCCACCGCATCAAAGGCCTCTTTCAAGCTGCGCAGAATAGCGGGCCGCGTCTCCGCCAGAGTGCCGTCATAATCGAGGAGAAGGATCGAAAAACGTGTCATATCCCCTTTTCCCCCGCCCAGCGCCGGAAATCCATCCCCCCGCACAACAACTGACCGATGTCTTACTCCGCAGGCTTTGCCACCCCCGTCAAAAGCGCTCGGATTCCCGGCAGGATCGCAATCAGCAATCCCCCGGGCGGCTGAGGGCTATGGGCGGATGCCAGCATGTTGGCCGAGTTTTCAAAGGCCGCCTGCTGTTCCTGAAGCAGCCGACTCGCATCTATCCGCCAGGCCGAACCTTCCCGACCGTCCAGAACCCCGAGCCCCGCCCGCGACAGCAGACCGACGGCATGCGACACCGGCACGACCGCCTCAAGCACCGGAATACCCTTCGCGCCCGCCACAAACGCCGCATCATTGCCCGACCAACGCTGCAGCATCTCCCGCAGCGGAACCGCAAGCGTGCGCTCGCCCCGGACGTACCGCGCTGCCATTTCATTAAACCGCAGTGCTACAAACGCATCCGGATCCGTCACCGCAACCGGCGCGGAGAGTATCGCATCCCCACTGGATGCAGCGAGATGGTTGAGAGCGTAGTTGCGGACTGGGACCGTCACTTCGGTCAGGATCTTCAGCGGCTCCGAATGTCCCGGCGCCATGGCCTCGCGCATGACCTCCCGATGCTGCGTTGCCTGAAGCCCGGTCGCCTCAAGCTCCGCCATCACTAGCGGCAGACGCCGTTCCAGATCAGGAACATCGCGCACATCCTGCCCGGACCAGAACCGCTCGGCCAGAGCCGCCATCCGGGGCCATAGCCGCCCATCCAGCATCGGCTCAGACACCATTTCCGCCCAGAGCGTACCTTCCGCCCCCATAACCAGCGCCTTCTGCCCGTCATCCAGAGGCAGAGCATGCTCATCCATCGCGAACGGCGTCCAAAACTCAGGATGTTTGGACGGATATTTCGCCAATTGCTCCGCCGTGATCCCCTCGGCCTTCGTATCAAACGGATCCACCGCATAATGAGCGGAAGACGGCCGCAGCAGATCCAGATAATACCCCGCCGACACCACAACCGGATGCCCGCCCCGCGTCGCTGTCCCGGTCCATTTCGAGGCCCGCCACGGTTCGACGACAACATTTTTGGGGATCGGCGCCTCACTGACCTCGTCCCAGCCCATCATGACATGCCCCTGGGCAGAAACGACCTTCGCAACCTCTCCTGTAAAAGCCGCCTGAAGCGCAGCGGCCGTCTCGAAACCATGCGCCTTCATATAGGCCGCAATGGCCGGATTCTTCGTCCACTGAGAGGAGATGACCTCATCGCCACCGGTATGAACATAACGGTCCGGGAAAAGTGTGCCCATCTCCCCGTACAACACGCGCACAAAACGCAACGTCTGCGGATTGGTCGGGTCGAGCGCAGCATTATTGAGGTTCAACCCCTTGGCGCTCACATCCGGCAGAGGCTGGGCCGCCAGTTCAGGATAGGCCTGAAGAATCGCCAGCGCATGACCCGGCACGTCGATTTCCGGCACGACACGGATGCCACGGTCAGCTGCATAGGCCACGACCTCGCGGATCTGCGCCTGCGTATAATACTGGCCGTGCGACGCCACGGTCTGGAGCTTCGGGAACATCCGGCTCTCGACACGGAAACCCGCTCCGTCACTCAGATGCCAGTGCAGGACGTTGAGCTTGACCAGCTCCATCGCATCAAGCTGCCGTTCGACAGTCTCGACCGTATCGAAATGCCGCGACACATCCATCAGCAAACCGCGCCACGCAAACCTGGGCGCATCCTCGACATGCACCCGCTCCACCAGCGCCCCCTGCGACGTCACCCGAACAAGCTGAAGCAACGTCGCCAGCCCGTGCATCACCCCCGCCGGTCCATCTGCCTCCAGCCGAGCACCGCTAACGGACGTCGTGAGCGCATAACGCTCCTTCTCGTCCACACTCAGATAAACCCGGTCCTGCCCAGCCGAGATATGCAGCATATAAGGCGTTCCCCTGCCCGCAGGCCCGGCAATCGCGGCCAGACGTGTCGTGAACCGCGCCGCGGCCCGCCGCAGCAGAGGCGAGGGCCGCGTGTCCCACACGACCTGAATACCACCCCCAATCGATGCCACCCCATTGGAGACCGAAACAGTCTGCGGCACGGGCAACAAGGCCTCTTCCGCCCGCGCAACACCCCCCAGTTCTCCGATCAGCACACTTCCCGCAAGAAGTAGCCACGCCGCACGGGCAAACCTGCGGGAAGAACTCAGGCCGCGAGGCGAGACGTGATGCGTCATACGGGGCTTTCCTTGAAAAATCGGAAGATCAGTGCGTATCGGTAGGGGGCGGCAGCGCATCAAGCATCCGCTGCGCATCATCAGCCGAGAGCGAAATGCCATAGAAATCATGATAGAAAGACCGGATCGACCGGATCATCGCCGGGACATTCACCTGCCCGGTCTGGACGATCTGCCGGGCCCAGATCACCTGAAGCATCAGCTCCGGCCCATAGCGATCCCAGGGGAAAAGACCCGTCGGATTGCGATAGATCCTCCCCGACTGCACGGCCTTGATCTTCGACCAGACAGGGTCCTTTTTCAATGCTTCCGGATCGCCCGCATTGGCAGCAACGATCAGAATATCCGGATTCCAGGAGAGGACCTGCTCGATGGAAACGGGTTGCTTGTTGCCGTGGATCCCCTGCGCCGCATTCAGCCCGCCTGCACTGCGTATCCATTGGTCAATGATGCTGTCATCACCATCCACCCGCAGCGGCTTGAGGGACTCCACATGCAGCACGCGCGGCCCCTGCGGGTTGGTCGGGGCCTGCGAGATGACCTGAAGGAACGCCGAGCGATAAGCCTGAGCACGCTTGGCGGCAATCGGCGTCTGAAGCAGGGTCGCGGTCCCGTCCACGCAGTCGAGCATCGTATCAAACCGGTCAAACCCTTCAGGCGCCACATTCAGCCCCGCCCGTATCAGAGCCCCGGCGGAATGGCCCGAGCTGGTGACGAACACCAGATCGGGATGCAGCGCCAGCAGTTCTTCCGCATTCAGGTTGCCCGGATCCAACGTCTCGGCCTCTGCCAGTTCCGGCACCAGATGGAACATCCAGGGCAGCATCGCCGGACGCGCCACGGTGCCCACGATCCGGTCCTGCGCACCCAGCATGATGAGCGTCGCATTATGCGCGTACCAGCCTTCAACAATCCGCCCGGGCGGGGCGGCATGCGCCACAGGAGCCGGCAGGGATATGAACAGCGCCCCACCCAGCAGAGCCGCCGGGAGTGTGAGGACCGAAAACCTCTTCAAGAGTTGTGAGAGTGTCATTTCTCGTCCCTTCCATGATGGAAAAAGCGGTTTCCGGCATGGTCCGTCTGGGCCAGAGACACACCGTAAAGCGCTGACATCCGTTGCGCCGTCACAACACCCTGAGGCGGCCCGTCTGCATCAATCCGACCGTGATCCAGGACCAGAACCCGGCTTGCCTGGACATACAGTTCTTCCGGCCGGTGCGAGGTGAGCATAACAAGCCGGCCTTCCCGAGCAAGATCCGCCAGCAGCGCCATCAGACGCAGCTGATACCCATAATCAAGCCCGGTCATCGGCTCATCCAGCAGCAGGCCCTGAGCGTCCTGCGCAATGGCCCGCGCCAGCACAACCCTCTGTCGCTCCCCGCCGGAAAGCTCCGTCACCGGCCGATCCGCCAATCCCGACAGCCCCATCCGCTCCAGCGCGGCATCAACCGCCATCCGATCTTCGGGAGCCAGGCGTCCCGTCAGCCCGGAATAAGGCACACGCCCCAACTCCACCATCCGCCGCACCGTATAGGGAAAGGTCGCGACATGGCTTTGCGGCACATAAGCGAGATGCCGCGCAATGGCAGAGGCAGACCACTCACGCAAAGAGCGACCTTCCAGAAAGACATCTCCGACCGAAGGCGTCAGAAACCCCATCAGCAACCGCAACAGCGTACTTTTACCCGCCCCGTTCAGACCCAGCAGCCCGACCAGCTCACCTTTCTCCAGCGAGAGAGCGATCCCCTGCAGCACGAAAGCATTCCCCCGGGGCTGACAAAACCCCAGGTTCCGGCAGGACAGCAGCGTCATGCCACCCCACTCCGCAGACGCCGCAACACCAGCACAAAGGCCAGCGCCCCGAAAAGCTGCGTAACGATCCCCAGCGGAACCTCCCCCGTCGTCAGACTGCGCGCACAGGTATCAGCCAGCACCAGCCCGGCCGCCCCCAGAAGCGCCGTCACCGGCATCATGTTCCGATGTTCCGCCCCGGCCAGAAGCCGCGCGACATGCGGCACCAGAAGCCCGATCCAGCCAATAATCCCCGCCATCGAGATCGTCATGGCACAGACCAGCGTCGCCAGAACGATCAGCGCCGGACGCATAACCCGCACCGATACGCCCAGACTGCGTGCCTCATCATCCCCGAGCGACAGAACATCAAGCACCGGCGCACACAGAACCAACGCCACCGTCAGAACAATCAGCGGCCCCGACATCCAGGCCAGTTCCTGCCAGTTGCTCGGCGCCAGACTGCCCAGCAGCCAGTTCACAATAGCGGGCAGCTGATCCATCGGATCGGCCAGATATTTCACCAAAGACAGTAACGCCGAGAAGATCGCATTCCCGATCAAACCACCCAGCAACAACGTCAGGATCCCTCCGCCGGGCAACGTCCTGCTGATCAGCAGCCCCGTCCCGACAGCCAGCAGACCGCCACCAAACGCCCCCACCTGCACCACAACCGCCGACCCGCCACTGACGATACTAAGCGCAGCACCAAACGCCGCCCCACTCAGAACCCCAAGCAGATCAGGCGAGACCAGCGGATTGCGGAAGACCGCCTGATAGGTTGCCCCCCCACAGGACAGCGCACTCCCGACCAGAAGCGCCGCCAGAATACGCGGCAGTCGCGCCTGCATGACGACAACCTGTGCCACGGGATCACTCGCGTAAGACAGATGCAACAGAGACCCGAACACCCCCACCACGCGCAATAGCGACAACGGATACCGCCCCAGACAGAGCGCGCACAGCACGCTCAGAATGACACAGACCAATGCGAGAGACCGGATCAGGGCAGGACGGGCGGAAATAACGCTTCCTCTCGGCAGAACGGCCAATCTGCCGTCAGGAAATCATAAGCCAAGCCTTCCCGCATCACCAGAACCCCACCGAGGGACAGGCCCGGGCAGAGAGCGGAGTCTGAAGCACCCTCGGAACAGGTTCTGGAAGTCTGTCAGAAGCATAGGAGGCTTTTGACACTCGGTGTCATAATATTCACAGAGAAGCATACTTGTTATGGAAGCAATCCAGCGGCCTCTCATGACAAGACATCAATACCATTCCCATATCCACACAGAGTCCACCTCAGGGAATACTGCAATCAGGACCAAAAAAATCCCGTATTAATGCTGAAACAGCACAAAATCTGTGTTATTTTCATGACAGAGGCGACATTCATTTCCAGAAACACCCGGTTTTGAGATAACGCAATCTTTCCTTTCACGCCTCCGTGCCCTAGGTTGCACCCAACTGCCATCTTTTGTGGCAAACCATTTCAAACCTGCCGGGACAGTTTAAGCATGCTCAAACGGATAGCTGCCGCCGTCATTGGCATTGGCGCAGTGGGAGGCATCGGCTTTCTTGCCTATGCCTGGTACCCCGCCATTGCCCCGATCCCGCGGCCAGCCGCATCGTCATTCTCCGCAGCCGCCATCAGCCGCGGCGAAATCGTGGCGAATGGCGGCTACTGTGCGGAATGTCATACCCGCGTGGATGGCAAGACCGGCCCAGAACTGGCCGGCGACTTCAAGATGGCCACACCCTTCGGTGACATCTTCTCGTCCAACATCACGCCTGATGAAGAATGGGGAATCGGCAACTGGTCGCTGGCTGCGTTCAAGCGCGCCATGAACAAGGGCATCGCCCGCGACGGCTCACAGCTCTATCCGGCTTTCCCGTTCGACCATTTCACGAAGGTCAACGATCAGGACGTCTCGGATCTCTACGCCTATCTGATGACGCGCCCGGCCGTGCATCTGAAGCCGCGTGACAACACGGTCCCCTTCCCGATCAACATCCGTCTGACCGGCCAGGGTTTCTGGAAGCTGCTGTTCTTCACTCCGGGCCGCTACCAGAACGACCCGAAGCACGACGCACAATGGAACCGTGGTGCCTATCTCGCCGAGGGCAACGAACACTGTGGCGCCTGCCATACGCCGCGTAACCTTCTCGGCGCCGAAAAGATGAGCAACATCTATGACGGTGCAGTCATCGACGGCTGGATCGCTCCGCCGCTGAACGACCACAACCCGACGCCCGTCGTCTGGACCGAAGACGAACTGTTCCAGTACCTGCGTTTCGGCGTGGCTCCGCTGCACGGTTCCGCCGCAGGTCCGATGTCGCCCGTCCCGCACCGCTTCCTCTCCAAGATCCCCGAGGAAGACGTACACGCCATCGCCCATTATTATGCGGACGTGGACAAAGCCGCCCAGCGCAGTGCTGGCGATCAGGCTGCGATTGCCCGCGCCATGCACATGTCTGGCATCAATCTGACCGGCCCGCAGACGCAGGACGCCGACGCCCGGCTGTATCAGGCCGCCTGCGGCGCCTGCCATTACAATTCCGGCCCGAACCCCGTTTCGGGACGTCCGGAACTAGCGCTGAACAATGCTGTCTGGCTGGATGAGCCGAACAACCTCTATCAGGTCATGCTGCATGGCATCACCGCTGAGGAAGGTCAGGACCACATCTCGATGCCAAGCTTCTACACTGCCCTGTCCGATCATGACATGGCCCGCATCGCCGCGTATCTGCGTCGCACACGCACCACGCTGCCCCCCTGGACGGATCTGGAGAAGAAGGCCGCGAGCGCGCGCGCCACGCTCGAAGCTCCGCCCATCAACGCTTCGCACTGATCCGGGCAGGACTGGGAAAACAGGACATGACCACGAAATTTGAACTCAACGGACAGCCCGTTACGGTCGACGCCCCGGCAGATACCCCCCTGCTCTGGGCCATCCGTGACGACCTGAACCTGACCGGCACCAAGTTCGGCTGCGGCATCGGTGAATGCGGTGCCTGCACCGTCCATGTGGGCGGCCGCGCCACACGCTCCTGCATTACGCCGCTCTCCGCCGTCGAAGGCGCTTCGGTCACAACGATCGAAGGTCTAGACCCGGCAGGAAACCACGTCGTGCAGGTTGCCTGGCGTGACCAGCAGGTGCCGCAGTGCGGCTACTGCCAGTCCGGACAGATCATGCAGGCCGCAAGCCTCCTGAAGGACTATCCGAACCCGACGGACGACCAGATTGACGGCGTAATGGGCGGCAGCCTCTGCCGCTGCATGACCTATATCCGCATCCGCAAGGCCATCAAGGAAGCTGCTTCCAAGCAGCAGGAAGGCGCCAACAATGGCTAAAATCGAACAGATTGCGAAAAAGAGCGACGCCACGCGCCTCTCCCGCCGCAACTTCCTGATGACGGCGACCGGCGCCGGGCTGATGTTCGGTTTCGCCCGCAAGGCCGGCGCTGCAACGACGCTACCCTCCGCCATGCCGCCGGAAGCCGCGTTCGAGCCCAACATCTGGTGCGCCATCGCGCCCGACGGCGCCATCAACGTCAATATCGTTCGCGCCGAAATGGGCCAGCATGTCGGCACCGCCCTCGCCCGCATCATCGCGGACGAAATGGATGCGAACTGGGACAATATCCGGATCACCGAAGTCGACACCGCTCCGAAATGGGCCGGGAAATACGTCACCGGCGGGTCCTGGTCAGTCTGGGACACCTGGGACACGTTCCGTCAGGCCGGTGCCGCAGCCCGGACGGTCATGCTGGAAGAAGGTGCAAAACTTCTCGGCACGACGCCGGAGCACTGCACCGTCAATGAAAGCGTCGTTTCCGCAGGCGGCAAAAGCGTGTCTTTCGGAGACATCGTGGCCCGCGCCAAGCCGACGCGGAGTTTCACGCCGGACGAGATGGCAAAACTGCCGCTCAAGCCGGTCACGAACCGTCGCCTCATCAGCAAGCCCGTCCCGGCGCTCGACATTCCGGACAAGACGACCGGCAAGGCCATTTACGGCATCGACGTTAAGCTCGACGGCATGGTTTATGGCCGCCCGAAAATGCCGCCGACCCGCTACGCCGCCAAAGTCATCTCCGTGGACGACAGCGCCGCGAAGAAGATCCCCGGCTATCTGCGCTACGTCGTGCTGGACGATCCTTCCGGCATCGTTCCGGGCTGGGTCGTGGCACTGGCAAAGACCTATCCCGCCGCCATCCGTGCTGCCGACGCCCTGAAAGTCCAGTGGAATCCCGGCCCGACGATCAACGTCTCCGAGGCGGACATCATCGAGCACGGCCGCAAGCTGGCCGCTGATCCGAAGAACGGCACCCGCGTCTTCAATGACAAGGGCGTGGACGAAGCCCTGACCATCCACCCCGGTCAGGTTTTCGAACGCAGCTATACATGTGCCTCGGTCGCGCATTACCAGCTCGAGCCGGTGAACGCCGTGGCCCGCCACATTGACGGCATGTGGGAAATCCACACCGGCAACCAGTGGCAGTCCCTGATCCTGCCGCAGCTCGCCAAGTCGCTCCAGGTCCCCGAAGAGCAGGTCGTCATGCGCACCTACATGCTCGGCGGTGGTTTCGGACGTCGTCTGAACGGCGATTACTGCATTCCGGCAGCCCTTGCCTCCAAGGCCATCGGCGGCGCACCGGTAAAGCTGATCCTGACCCGTTCCGATGACATGGAGCTGGACTCCATCCGCTCGCCGTCCATCCAGACGATCAAGGTTGCGCTCGACAACGACCGCAAGAAAATCGTGGCTATGGATTATGTCGCAGTCGCAGGCTGGCCGACGCAGGTCATGGCCCCGGCCTTCCTCGCCACCGGTGAAGACGGCAAGAAGTACGATCCGTTCGCCATCGCTGGTGCGGACCACTGGTACGAAACCGGCCCGACCCGCGTCCGCGCCATCAGCAACGATCTGGCCAACGCAACCTTCCGTCCCGGCTGGCTGCGCTCGGTCAGTGCCGGCTGGACGCCGTGGGCCCTGGAAAGCTTCCTCGACGAAGTTGCCCACTCGACCAAGCAAGACCCGCTGGAATTCCGCCTGTCGATGTTCACGGCACAAGGGCGCAATGCCGGTCAGGCTCCCAACTCAGTGGGCGGGGCAAAGCGTCAGGCCGCTGTACTCCAGCGTCTGGCCGACAAGATCGGATATGCCAAGCAGCAGCTTCCTGCTGATACCGGTATCGGCATCGCCACCAGCTTCGGCCAGGAACGCGGTATGCCGACCTGGACAGCCGGTGCGGCGCAGGTTCATGTCGATCGCAAGACGGGCGTGATCACCTGCCAAAAACTCTGGCTGGTGCTCGATGCCGGCACTATCGTCGATCCGGGTGGAGCCCTGGCCCAAACCGAAGGCGCGGCGCTATGGGGCCTGAGCATGGCCCTGTTCGAGGGTACCGAGATCGTCGACGGCACGATCAAGGACCGCAACCTCAACACCTACACCCCGCTGCGCATACCCGATGTACCGGAGATGGATATCGAATTCATCCAGAACACCGAAAAGCCCACAGGCCTTGGTGAACCGGGTGTCACGGTCGTCGCACCTGCTATTGGTAACGCACTCTTCAACGCCGTTGGCATACGCCTGCGCCACATGCCGATGCGCCCTGCCGATGCCCGCCGCGAGCTGAAGCAGCATACGAGCTAATCCAGCCCGCGCATCACGAAAAAGGCCGCAGCCCCCGGAACTGCGGCCTTTTTCATGCGTGGTGACAGAGCCACATCCCATAATCCGGACGGGATAGGCTTGCCAAAAACCCCAAAAGTCGTGAGAGACTGAGCCGTTCAGGAACCAGCAGGAGCCGGGACGACGATACGCCGCCGGGAAAAGGACAAACTGTGAGCTGGTTTTACGAAGAACATGGCACCCGCAAGGGGCCGGTGTCAGCAGATGGGATGAAAGCCCTCGTCACAGAAGGGATCATCGGACATTCCACCCTGTGCTGGACCGAAAGCTTCGGCGGTGAATGGCACCCAGCTGGAAGCTGCGTGTTCTGGCCCCCCCAGCCCGAAGGCGTTCCCCCGGCTCTTCCCGTAAGCCTGATCTCGAACCGCTGGCTGTGGCTCAGCCTGATCGGCCCGTTCTTCGGCAAGATGGCGATCGAAATCCTGGAAGGATTCGGCTTCATTCCGGAGTTCGCGAGCAATATCGGCACTATGGTCGTCAGTATCGGGATTTTCTACTACGCGCTGATCATGGACCGCCGCAGCCTGCTGGCAGCGGGCTTCCGCCCCGGCACGATCCTGTGGATCCTCCTGCCCCCGCTCTATTTCTGGCGCCGCATCCAGATCGTGGGTCACGGCATGCTGCTTTTTTTCCTGTCGGTACTCGTGTTTCTGTGCGAGTTCATTCCCGCGATCACCAATGGCTGGCACATCATGCCGGACGAAGGCCTCTCCAGCTACGTCTCCCGCCGCTACTACGAGCTGTAAGCCCTCAGCAATACCGGCGGTAAAACGCCTCGACCCTGCTGGCTGCCGCACCGATCCTATAGCGCGACATGTCCCATTGGCGCGGTACAGCATGCTCCAGACGACGCAGCCCTTCCGCCAACGCCTCCAGACAGTCCGGCACCACCATGCAATCCGGCGCATCAGCCAGAATATCCTTCACGCCACCGGCCGCCGTAGCACAAACTGGCAATCCGGCTTCCATGGCCTCCAGCAGCACCAGTCCGAACGGTTCATGACGTGAGGGCACGATAAACGCATCAAACGCCGCCAGAAGATCGGGCATGTCCGTGCGATACCCGGTGAAGATGATCTCCGAACGCCCCTGTGCCGCCTGTTGCAACGCGCCGCGCTCCGGCCCGTCGCCCACGATAACGAGACGGGTCCCGGGCTTCAGCTCCGCCTGCTTCCAGGCCTGAATCAGAAGCCCGAAATTCTTCTCCTCAACCATCCGCCCCGCTGCGCCAATTACGACGCCCCCGTCCGGAATTTTCCACTCCCACCGCATCCGCGCCCGCAAAGCCGCGCGCACTTCGCAGGTTGATCGCGGAGGCACCGTCCAGTTGGGAATCAACGCAGAGGCATTACGCTGTTTTTCCGGCAGGGACTCCTGCTGCCAGGACGCAATACAGACCAACCCGTCATGCGCGGCATAGCTACGCCCCCGATAGCAGGTGTGCAGCGTGGCCACCACCGGAACGGACCCCACCAGCCCCGCCCGACGCAGCCAGCTCACACGGGCGGAGGCACGACCCAGATGGGTATGGACGATATCATGGCGGCCGCTGCGCAACTCGGAGGCCAGTGCGGGCAGATAGCCCGCCCTCCCAGCCCGCACGACCTTCACCTGGGGACAGAGAAACCCGCTGATGTCGCCGCCCGTCAGCGGATCGACCGTATTACGCTCCAGCAGGAGCGTAACGTCATGGCTCCGCGCCTGAATGGCGGAGAGTTCCGCAAGATGACGCTCCGTCCCCGCGAATTCCCGGGTCGAGAGGCAGTGCAGAATTCTCAATCGGGAAGTCACGCGCTTTTTCCTTGATGGGCGTGGCGGGAAAACCGGAAATCAGGAGTTGATCCGGCCCCCGACGCCCCATGCACCCTCAATGATCGGGCCGCTGCGGGTGGACATACGCTGATACGGCGGCCTTGGCTGACAGGCCACAAGATAGAGACCCACCGTAAACAGAAGCTGGGAAATCGTGGTCATCTGGGTCAGAAGCCAGATGAAACCCGGCACGCCCATGCCGCGGAACAACTGGTAGACCAGAAACGCCAGCGACAGCAGGCGCATGGCCCGCAGCAGCGGTCGCAGCGGATTGAGCATCCCGGGACGAACCAGCGGCGCCGAACGTTTCATGCCGAGGAAGAACGCCAGACTGATGCACCAGATCAGCGCACTGTCGATCATGTTGGACAGACTGGCGCCGAACAGCAGCATAGGCAGCACGAGGGAGAGCCCGTCCAGCATCAGCG
This sequence comes from Gluconobacter sphaericus, assembly GCF_016757795.1. Lineage (GTDB taxonomy): Bacteria > Pseudomonadota > Alphaproteobacteria > Acetobacterales > Acetobacteraceae > Gluconobacter > Gluconobacter sphaericus. Next base: position 735,344 of record NZ_CP068419.1, read on the forward strand.
CGCCGAGCTGACAGCTCAGGCCAAGCTGCAGCGCCGTCAGGCGCCCGGGAAGGCGATCCGCCACAGGCTGGAACAGCCGGTCAAGCAGCCAGTCATCCACATGGGCAATGCGTTCAGGTAAAGTCATCACAGGCACTTTATCCGCCCGGACACCCCCCTGCACATAATTTTTTCTTCATCCGGCCGTCAGATACAGCTCGGCCAACGCAGGCTACACATGCTGGACAGAGACCGGCCCAACCGGTTTATTCTTTTATGAAGATGCGTTTCTCCTCTGGAAAGTTCTGAACACATGTCCGCACTCTCCCGTCTGTCACGTCTGTCACTGCTGACAGCCACCATGCTGGCGTCTCCGGTCCTTGCGGGAGCCCAGGCCGCACCGGCCCCGACCCCCACGACAAACGCAGCAACAGCGAGTGCCACCCCCACGACGGTCACACGGGCGACCCTCGCCAACGGACTGCGGGTCATCGTGGTGCGCGATACCCTCGCCCCGGTGGTGCAGACGATGCTGAACTATGAGACAGGCTCGGTGAACGCCCCGAAAGGCTTTCCAGGGACGGCCCATGCGCTTGAGCACATGATGTTCAACGGCTCGCAGAGCCTGTCGCGCGACCAGCTTTCCACCATCAGCGCGCAGCTCGGCAACAACGACAATGCGGACACAACGTCAGACGTCACCCAGTATTATTTCAAGGCCCCCGCCAGTGACCTCGACGTCCTGCTCCGCATCGAGGCCGGACGCATGCGCGGCCTGAACATCACCGAAGCCGAATGGGCACATGAGAAAGGCGCCATCGAACAGGAAGTCTCACGCGACCTCTCCAGCCCGATCTACCGCTATCTCTCGCAGATCCGCGCCGCCCTCTATGCCGGCACCCCCTACGAGCAGGACGCCCTTGGCACCCGTCCATCCTTCGATGCCACGACAGCGCCCCTGCTGAAGAAGTTCTATGATTCCTGGTACGCGCCCAACAACGCCGTGCTGGTCATCACCGGCGATGTGGACCCGCAAGACACACTGAAGAAGGTTCAGGCCGCTTTCGGCAACATCCCGGCCTCCACCCTGCCAGAGCGCAGCACTGTCTCCCCCACTCCGGCCAAGGCACAGAGCATCGCGCTCGATACCGACCTGCCGATCGGCCTCGTGACCATGGCCTGGCGCATGCCCGGCCAGCGTGATCCCGACTACGCCGCCGCCACCCTGCTCGCCGACGCCATCAGCAGCCAGCGGGCCGCCCTGTTCGACCTCGTACCGTCTGGCAAGGCACTCGATACCGGCTTCATGTATGACCCCGAAGCACAGGCCGGTCTGGGCGTCGTGTATGCCGGCTTCCCCAAGGGTGCGAACCCGAACGCCCTGCGGACCAGCGTCGCCAGCATCATGGAAAATTTCCGCACCCACGGCATCCCGGCCGAGCTGATCGAAGCCGCCCGCCGTAAGGAAATCGCCTCGCTCGAATTCAACGCCAACAGCATTTCCGGCCTGGCCGAAAGCTGGTCACAGGCCGTCGCCATCCAGCACCTGAACGACCCGCAGGACATGCTGGCCGCCTTCCGCCACGTGACCAAGGAACAGGTTGACGCGCTGGCCAAAAAGCTGCTCGACCCCGCCCACGCCATCACCGCCACCCTGACACCAAGCTCCTCGGGCAAGCCGGTCGGCCAGAAAGGCTTCGGGGGCGCTGAATCCTTCAATACACCGCCTTCCGGCAAGGTCGCCCTGCCGGACTGGGCACAGCAGGCCCTCGCCCGCCTGACGATCCCGGCCGCAGCCCCCCTTCCGGCCGCCTATACGCTGTCGAACGGCCTGCACCTGCTGGTCCAGCCCGAGCATGTCAGCCACACCGTCGAACTGATCGGCCGGATCCGCCAGAACGCAGATCTCGAACAGCCGGCCGGGCAGGAAGGCGTGGCGGACGTGACCGAACAGATGTTCCTCTACGGCAGCAAAACGCATGACCGTCTGGCCCTCGCCCGCGCCCTCGACGATCTCTCGGCAGACGAGGACGCCGGCCCGTCTTTCTCGCTCAGCACTCTGACTCCGAACTTTGAAAAGGGTCTCGCCCTGCTGGCGGATCACGAGCTGAACCCGGCCTTCCCGGAAAAAGCGTTCCACATCACCCAGATGCAGGCCGCACAGGCACAGGCCGGCGAACTCCAGTCACCGGGCTACCGCTTCGGCCGCGCTGCCCGCAAGGCACTGGTCCCACCGCAGGACCCTACCCTGCGTGAAGCGACTCCCGCCACGATCGGCAAGCTCACTCTCGCGGACGTGCAGGCCTATTACGCCCACGCCTACCGCCCGGACCTGACCACCATTGTCATCGTCGGCGACATCACCCCCGAAGCTGCAAAAGCAGATATCGAAAAGGCTTTTGGCGTCTGGAAGGCCGTAGGCCCGAAGCCCGTCGTCGATCTGCCCGACATCCCTCTGAGCCGCGCCTCCCAGGCTGTGGTCGCGGATCCGGGACGCTCACAGGATGAGGTCAAGCTCGTTGAGACCATCGGCATGAAGGTGACTGACCCCGACCGCCATGCCCTGGCGGTCGGCAACACGATCCTCGGGGATGGTTTCTCTTCGCGCCTGATGCAGGACCTGCGCGTGAAGACAGGCTATGTCTATGGCGCCGGAAGCGGCTTTACCTATTCCCGCACCCGCAGCGGCTTCGGCATCACCTTTGGCGCCGATCCGGACAAGGTTGGGAAGGCCCGCGCCCTCGCCGTCAAGGACGTCGAAGACATGCGCAACATCCCCGTCTCGAAGGAAAGCCTCGACCTCGCCAAGGCGTCCCTGCTGCGTAGCCAGCCCATGTCCCGCGCCAGCTTCAGCGCATTGGCCGGAAGCTACCTGTCCCTGATCGCCCTCGACCTGCCGCTGGACAGCCCTGCCAAAGCCGCTCAGGCGATCTACGACATGAAGCCCGAGCAGGTGCAGGCCGCTTTCCGCAAATGGGTCCGCCCCACTGACCTCGCCCAGATCGTCATGGGTCCCCAGCCGAACTGATCTTTCCCTTCCGGCACAACAGCAAAAGGCCACGGACTGCTCCGTGGCCTTTTTTCATACCCGCCCCTGAACCCAGGGCACAAAAAAAGCCGGAGACACGCTCCGGCTTTTTCAGGATCAGGCAGGAAAGAGCGTCAGGTCAGACCGCCCCTCAGCCAATCAGCCCCTCATCCTTGAGCACACGCAGCGCATACTGGATGCGATGCGTGTACAGATGCTCGGCCTTTGTCCGCGCCTGAGCCTGACGGGCCATCTTCACGCGCAGATCGTTGTTGTCGAGATACGTCGTCACCAACCGCTCGAAATCCACACGGTTGGAGAACACCGGGATCTCGTCGGCAGAGTAATAGCGGCGGATCTCATGCGTATCCTCGTGGAACACCTGGAACGCCCCGGCCAGAGCAGCCTCGAATGTCCGCGGCCCCGGTGTAGACGGCGCAATCACGAAACGCTTGTTCTCAAAGCTCAGCGAACGACCGAGGTTCAGCACCAGCTTGGAACGGCGATAAAGCTCCACAAGCTGGGACTTCTCGATCCGCGCATCGGAGAACCCGATCCCCAGTTCACCCCAGCCCGGGCCAACGATCTTGATGTTCAGGTCCCGCAAAACCGGAAGCAGGTTGCGGACAATGTCCTTGCGGTTCGTGAACGCCACACCGCAGAAGAGGACATCGATCGTCTTCTCGGACTTCGCATCGATCTCGCCGTAATGCAGCTTCGGGCTGGCTGCCAGCGGCAGATGAAACACCCGCTCACGCTGATAGAAGTTATGTCCCCAGCGGTCGCAGGAGAAGATCACGTCGAAATCATCGGCGATACGATAGTTCGCGTCCTGCTCGTAGGGATCTTCCGTCGCCCAGAACACCGTTACCGCGCCGATCTTCTTCGCCTCACGGCAGACCTCGCCGAAATACGTACTTTCCGGAAGATAGGAGCCGATTGCGAATACGATCGTCGGCTTCAGTACCCGGATGGAACTCGCAGCGGCCGAAATGTGCACGGCCGTGACATTGTCTTCGCCAAAACAATCTGCCCAGCCATCCATGATGGACTCACGGATCTGCGCATTGGCCTGGCTTTCATACCGGCCACCACTGCAGACAAGAACGCGCCCTGTCAGGCCACTCATTCCGCTGGCCGGCCCGCTGGCGCTTCCGGCTTCCACGATCATTTCTTTCACTGCGTCCATAACCTTCCCTGCCCTCCCAAATTTTTCAAACCGGAATTCCCCGGCACGTCATTCGATGCAGCCCTGAACAATCCCTGACAACGCCTGCCGGAAATGGACCGGAGAACAATCCCGCTCGACAGCCGCGAGCGCGCCAGCCCTCAGAGTCTTCCACAGTTCCGCATCCTGATAAAGCCGCTCCACGGCAGCCGCGAACGCTTCGGGATCATTCGCCGGAGCCGCAAGAATCTCTGCACCATCCGTCCAGCCAACTTCTTCCTGAAGCAGCGTCGTGACGACCTGCGGCAGACCATAGGAAGCCGCTTCGTGGACCTTGAACGGAATTCCACCCGCAAACCGCGTCGGCGCCACGAACACCCGATGCCGGTCGAACAGTTCCCGCGGATCCCCCACAGGCCCCACAATTTCCACCCGGCTATTCGCCGAAAAAACCGTCATATCCACATCCGGCCCCACATAACCGGCGATCGTGAAATGGACATCCGGCGGCAGAACCCCGTCCAGAATCGGCAGCACCCTGTCCACAAACCAGACAAGACTGTCATGGTTAGGCGCGCCCTCGTCATGAATCGCGCCAAAAAAGAGGATGCTATGCCGGGTCTCGAACGGCGCTGGAGTCGGCTGAATCTGCAGTTCATGCCCGAGCACCGAGACATTCTGATAGCCCGCGCGACGCACCAGATCCGCGTCATGGGACGTCACCGCGATGATCTGCTGGCAGAACCGGGCACAGTCTAGTTCCTGCTGCAACATCTCATCGAAGCTGATATCCGGCTCCGGCAGGTCCAGAACCCGGATACGCTCCAGTGTGCGGGGCGTGGCGATCACTTCCGTGTCCAGAATCGGACCGGCAGAAGGCAGATAGCGGCTCGATTCATTTAGCAGGGGCAGGAGACGCACCAGATTGTGCGTACGGCCGATCCAGACCAGATCGTAGTATCCGACCCGCTCCTGAATAAAATCAGAGAAACTGGACAGATCCCGATCCACGATCAGTTCCACCGTCTCCGGAAAATCCCCGAACAGATCGATGACCGTCTGATCCCTGGGCAGGACAGGAAAAACCGTGACCTGATATCCCAGCGCCGTCATCTCATTAATGATGTCATTCGAGCGGACATAGCCGGACCCCAGACGCCGCAGAGGCAGACGGTCCTCGATGAAGAGGATCCGCTTATGCTGGCTGACCCGGTGTTCGCGCGCCAAAACGGCGTTACGGATGTGGGCCGGCTGCTGATGACGCAGAAAATCCTGCTGCAGACGGGAAAATGTCTTAAGATTGCCCTGGATCAGAGCATGGGAACCGGCCGCACCAGAGCTTCCGAACTCCAGATGTTCGATGACCACGTTCGGATCATAGACAATGCGCATTCCCGCCTTGACAATCCGCACGCACAGATCGGCATCCTCGAAATAGGCCGGCGTGTACCGCGGATCATATCCGCCCAAGCGACGCAGCAATGTCGTGCGGACCATCAGGAAAGCGGCCGAACAGTAATCGACGTCCCGGACGAAGTTAGCCGTCGTCAGATTCGGATCATCCTCGCGCAAATAGCCGTAAGTCGCACCGTCCCGCCAGATGATCGATCCAGCTTCCTGAAGGCGCATGTTCGTACGCACCAGCTTTCCGCCCACTGCACCAATCGCGGCCTCGGAACGCAAACGCTTCAGCGCATTAACAATGGCATCCGGATACAGGCGGATATCGTTATTCAGATACAGAACAAACGGGGCCTCCGCTTTTTCCAGCGCAAGATTGCAGCCCAGAAGATAGCCGATATTGTAGCGGTACCGCAGGATCGTAGCGCCCCGCACCATTCGCCCGATATGGCGGGTCTGATCATGCGAACCCGAGTCCACCAGTATGAGCTGGATGGCACCGGCATAGTTGGCTCGCAACGAAGCCAGGGCCTGCGCCGTCAGGGCAACCCGATCATAGACGACCATGAGAACGCTAATTTCAGGAACGCCGTGAACCGTGAAATCCAGCGGATGCCGGACCAGCGACGGAAGGATGGCTTCGGCTTCACGTTCAAACAGAAGCCTGGACTGTTCCTCGGGAATCTCGGCCACGGCCGCAAGCGCTGCCATCCGCTTCTCGCCCAACCCCGTCCGGCCAGCGACGAAATGGGCGAACGCACTATCATACAGGCGATTGCGCACGTCGTTGCGGACCTGTGCCTGCGCCATGTGGGCGGCGAGGTCCACATTTTCCTGCGGCGCACGCCCTTCCTGCGCGCCGTAACGGACAAAATGATCGTAGCCGTTGCGGAAATATCCATGCTCCAGCGACGGAGCCATATCCGGATAGGCCTGCCGATAGAACTCTTCAGAAAAGAATTCCTGCGGATCAAAAAGACGTGAAGTCTCGTTGGTCAGGTAATGATGCAGGGCACTCGAATAATGCCCTGCGGCTATTTCCTTCCGAACCTCAGGATAACGCGTCAGATACCAGACCGGATCGAAATACCACGAAACACGCCCGGCGTCGGCAACATGGGCCGGAAGTCCGAGCCATGACGCGAACAGCCCGATCCGGCTGTCAAAACAGTCTGGAAAGATCAGGGAGAGCTCGCGGCAGAGTTCATCATCGAAAAAATGATGTCCCCGGTAATAATGGCTCTCTCCGATTTCGAGATAATGGTCGTAGCCATTACTGAATCTGTGCTCGTTCAGAAAACGCTGTGTCAGTTCAGGATAACGGCGCCGATAGCCCGGCTCGTCAAACAGCCAATGCGGAGAATGGGTCTTGTATCCGATGGCGGTATAATGCTCGAAACCCGACGCCCATTCTTCCCGGATCAGCCCCTGACGCACATCCTTGTGCGCATCGCGATACCAGATTTCATCAAAATATCGGTTCGGAGAATGCCCGTAACGCTGGCCAGTCTGCAAATAGAACGTATACGGATCGTCCTGCCCTTCTTCGCGCATCCAGTCCCGCACCTCGGGATAGCGCAGCAGATACCACTGCGTATCAAAGCGGGACCACCGGGGTTCCCGCCTCTCAGATAACGGGGCTGAAACAGCTTCGGACATCAGGGCAAGCCTCCTGCTCGCAGGTCAGGAAACGACTTTTCCAGCGAGAAGACGTTCCCCGCGTGCGACATTCTCGGTGTGCAGGTCGACATATTCCGCAGACAGGATCGCACCATTGTCGAACGTCACGGCAATATTTGTCATCCTTGATCCGTAGACGTCTCCCACGACATTCACGAGAATGAAGCGATAGACGCCATCAAGCGGACGGGCATAGCCTTCGCGCGGCATGAACGTCCCGTTGAATCCGGCACAGACCGGCGCATCGCGATGCGCTGTCGCGACATCACCCCGCAGCACACGTTCCAGCGCAAAGAAAACGATCTCGTCACGACTTTCCGAGGCCAGTCCGCCATAAACCTGACCAGCACGGGACAGATTGCGAAAGAACATCCAGCCACGAACCGACAGAGAACCGTCCGGTATCAATTCGGCAGGCGGATCGCCAGCCAGCCCCGTGAAATCATCAATGAAATAATCCAGCGCCCCCGAAGTGTAAGGATGCATCTGGTTCTTACCGACACCCGACAGCTTCACACCACGCATCAGGCCATCACTATGAGAGACACGACGGAAGTCAGACAGGATGAGATCGTTGGAAGGAGCAGAACGGATGATCTTCCGGATCTGCCCGCCTTCGACCTCGATCTGCATGGACGTCAGCTGGAACGCACCCTGACCATTGACCACATTGATCAAACCAATGCGGAAACGCCCCTCACACCACTTGCCGCGCAAGGCGACCTTGCCGGAGAAACCGGCGCGGCGTGGCGCATCGGCGAAAAGCTCCGCAATGTCCGCACGGATCTCGCGCTGGCACTCCAGAAAGATCATGGCGCTGTCGGGATCTTCGCCCAACAGGACCGTGAACATCTGCCCCGCTGAACTGACCCCCGGCAGGATCATCCATCCGCGTATGTGGAACTCAGGAGCCCCCAGGAAAGGTCTCTCTTCTATGTCGGAAAAGACGTGATGGCAGATGTCATCGATATAGCATTCGGCCCCCTGCACCGAGAACCAGTCCGAAACAGGGACTGGCATTTCCACGGACAGATCCCGCACCGTCGGCGGATCGAAGATATGACGCGGGGGTGCCTGGTGGCGCCAGGTAGGATGGGCCAACAAATGAACCTGCCCGGCATCCAGACGAAGTTCCGACACACCCATTTCACGACGTGGGGCCGTATCATGATAGAGCGCTAGCAGCTCGTCAGCATAATCCCGGGCATGGGTCCAAAGCGCAGGCGTGATATTTTGCATGATCTGCCGGCGCAGAGGCTCGGACGAACGCAACAGTTCCAGACGCTCCAGCACCATACTCGGACGGCTTATGGGAACCGTGAAACCATTCACGCCATCTTCAACACGATCTCCCAGGGCGCCCACATCAGTAACAATGGGAATGAGACCATTCTGCCAGGCCTCGGACAGAGAGATGCAGTAGGTCTCGGGCCAAATCGACAGGTTCAGCGCGACATCTGCCACCTTCAGCGCATCGATATCTCCCATCTCGTAGCGGCCGTAAATTTTGACATGCGGACGCGGGACCGAGGTCAGGACGGCTTCATATTCCGGATGAATATAGCCGAAGATATGAAAGACGAAATGGTCAGGGTGGGCGATATCGATCAGGTTAAGAATCGTATCGGCGCCCTTGGTCCGCAGGAAGTTCCCAACGATTGCGACACCCAGAGGACGGTCCCCCAGAGGCTCGTACGGCTTCATCACGATCGGAACGGTGTTGTCCGGGCTGGGTATCCCCATCACGAGACTGCGCTTGCTATCGAGCACCGGATAGATTTCGTGCGTCAGGTCCCGGGAATGGACAGTACCGAACAGGATGGCGTCGACGGAATGTAGCATCTTGGCAACGAAGGCACGACGTGTCTGCTCCCCGCCATGGTCCACATTTTCAGAGGCCTTGAGCGTGATGTCGGCCGCCAGAACCGAGCGCACTTCGTCCTCAACGTAACGAAGTTCGTGGTTCAGCAGATTGTACCGGGCGGAAATCAGCCAGAAGTCATGGGCGGAGAAAATCACACCCGCGCCATTGGCCTTCGCGATGATCGGCAATGACAGGGCATGATGGCCCAGATGCTGGAAATGGACGAGATCGATGTTATACTGGCTGATAACGCTGGAAAACGCCATTTCTTCCGGCGAGTCACACATCGCGTCCTGCCAGCCAACTTCCGGCACGTCGAAACGCTCCAGTTCGTGACCATTGGCTGTGGTCAGACGGCAGAAGCCGCCACGACGCAACCAGTAGAAATATTCCACGTCACGCGACAGAAGCGCGCACAGGCCCTGTTGATAGACTTCAACGCCACCCCACGCCTGCTCGTGAATCGTGGAATGTGTGCACATCAATACACGCAGACGGCGGCGGCGATGCAGGGGTGCAAGGGCTTGGGTCCGGCGCCCGAAATCGGCCCCGGTAATATCACGCATCTTTTCGAGACGATGCTCGTAAAGATGCTGCGATACGACGGATTTCTGTGCAGCCAGAGCGGCATTGCGACGTGTACCCTTCTGCTGAAGCAGCCGGGCAATCGCATTCACAACCTGATCGGCATCCCGGGCAAGGGAAATGCCATTCACAGTCTCGAAATACTCGGCACTCATGCTTTCCGGAGCTTCCACGACCTGAGCCGCGCCTGCCAGGGCCAGCTCGAAGAAGCGCGGCCCAGGAGCCGTGGCCTGACTGACATCACCATGGCTCGCATAGTCACGGAACATGGTCAGAGTAACGGCGCTGACATTCGCGAAATCGATGAAAGCTTCGTGGCTGATCGGACGCTGAATGGCCAGCGCAGCCAGATCCGCTGGCAGGGGCGGCAGGAATTCATTGGTCGGGCATACGAGCTTGAGGCGGGCATCTGGAAACGCTGCGATGACCTTACGCAATGTATGGACGCGATTGGGCCACATCGTACCGGCAAAGAAAATATCATATTCCAGCTCTGCAGCAGGAAGTACGGCACGCTCGTGAATCGACGCACTTGCAGCCAACGGGAGGTAGTGGCCCTTGCCGTGATAGTATTCCGCACAGGACGGATCATTCGTAAAAACGTAGTCGAAGAGTTCGGCATTCTCAACATTGAAGTCCCGCATGAAGGGGTCTTCGAAAGTCCAGAGAATCATGCTCTTGAAGGCAGGACGTACACGACGAATCAGGGGCAGATTGATGCGCTGAGCATCCAGGCAGATCAGGACATCATGTTCACCTGAAGCCGCGATAGCAGCCAGGCTCATGTTGTCCGCGACAACCACCTGCTCCTTTCCGAAAAGCGTCTGGGCTGCCCGCTGAACGGCAAGCGTCAGATAGGAATTGGGATTATGGGTGTAATTTGTATTGTAAATGACCGCCATCAATCTCTTGGGCTAGAACGCCCACTCCCATATTCAATATTGACCAGTCGTCCGGATTACAGCAGGACATGCCCTCCGTTCACGACACTTCCGTCTCAGAGCTTTTTCTTTTGTAGCTGATGACGCCGCCAAGAAAAAGCCTCTCTAGCAAGAATGAACCTCCAATAAAAAAGGGCCGCCGAAGCGACCCTTTTCATCACCGACCGGGAGAGGAGAGCCTCTCCCGGTTCGCCAAAGCGAAAGCTCAAGCGTCCGTGTTACGGCGACGGATGGCGGCACCCAGGATATCACCCAGGGATGCGCCCGAGTCAGAAGACCCATAGTCATTGATGGCCTGCTTGTCTTCCTCGACCTCACGGCCGCGGATTGTCAGGGCCAGCTTGCGGGACGCACGGTCAACGGAGACGACCTTGGCGTCTACCTTTTCTCCGACTGCGAAACGCTCCGGACGCTGCTCAGCCTTGTCACGGGCCAGCTCGGCGCGACGGATGAAACCGGTCAGAACGTCGTCGACCTTCACTTCGATACCGTTGCTCTGAACAGCCGTCACGACGCAGGTGACGACAGCACCCTTCTGGACGCGGGACAGGGTGTCAGCTGCCGGATCTTCCTGAAGCTGCTTGATACCGAGGGAGATACGCTCCTTCTCGGGATCCACATCGAGAACCTTGGCCTTGACGACCTGGCCCTTCTCGTAGTGCGACATGGCGGTTTCGCCTGCCTCGTCCCAGGACAGATCGGACATGTGAACCATGCCGTCGATGTCTGCGGAAAGACCAACAAACAGACCGAATTCGGTAATGTTGCGGATCTCGCCTTCGATGATCGAACCGACCTTGTGCTCTTCCTCGAACTGCTCCCACGGGTTGCGCTGAACCTGCTTGAGGCCGAGGGAGATACGGCGCTTAGAGCTGTCCACATCCAGAACCATGACGTCGACTTCCTGCGAAGTGGCGACGATCTTGCCCGGATGGACGTTCTTCTTCGTCCAGGACATTTCGGAAACGTGCACCAGACCTTCGACGCCCGGCTCCAGCTCCACGAATGCACCGTAATCGGTGATATTCGTAACGCGGCCCGTGAAACGGGCATTTGCCGGGTACTTGAGTGCAACATTTTCCCACGGATCAGCTTCAAGCTGCTTCATGCCGAGGGAAATACGCTGCGTGTCCGGGTTGAAGCGGATGACCTGCACGCGAACCGGCTGACCGATCTGCAGGGCTTCGGACGGGTGATTGATGCGCTTCCAGGCGATGTCGGTGACATGCAGGAGGCCGTCAACGCCGCCGAGATCAACGAACGCACCGTAATCGGTGATGTTCTTGACGACGCCGTCGAGGATCATACCTTCCTTCAGGCCCTGGATCAGCTCGGAGCGCTGTTCCGCACGGGTCTCTTCAAGAACGGCACGACGCGAGACAACGATGTTGCCACGGGCGCGGTCCATCTTCAGAATCTGGAACGGCTGTGGCTGACCCATCAGCGGGCCAACGTCACGAACCGGACGGATGTCGACCTGGCTGCCCGGAAGAAACGCCATGGCGCCGCCGAGATCAACCGTGAAGCCGCCCTTGACGCGACCGTAGATCGTGCCGTTGACGCGCTGGTTGTTGGCGAACGCACGCTCCAGGGCGGTCCATGCCTCTTCGCGGCGAGCCTTCTCGCGCGACAGGACGATGGAGCCGTCACGGTCTTCGTAACGCTCGACATAAAGCTCGACGACATCGCCCGGCTTCACGTCCGGAGCAACGCCGGCCGGACCGAATTCCTTGAGCGACACGCGGCCTTCGCTCTTGAGGCCGACATCGACGATTGCGAATTCATCGGTCAGGCGGACAACGCGGCCCGTGACGACGGAGCCGTCAAAGCCGGTGTCACGGCCCAGGGTCTCTTCGAGAAGGGCTGCGAAATCTTCGATGCCGTGGCTGGTCGTGGGGGTCTGAGTGGCTGAAGCCATGTAAATACTATATTCCCGGATTCCCGTTTCTTTGACGAAACAGATATCCACGTCTGCGCCAGATCCATGACGGACCGGACGTCTCCCCGCCGCCGCTGAACGGTCAGATCGGGTTATTGGCTGTTGGACCTGCCTACCAGACGCAGAACAGGCCATCTCCCTGCCCTAGGGGCCTGGTGATACGGTGCACCAACACCCTGCGAGGGCGCTGTGTCAATAAAAAAAGGCGCTTTTTCAGGCGCTGCGGCGTCAGATCAGTTTCACGCACAACGCAAGGCAACGGTTTCGCATGCCTTATCAAGGACCTCGGCCGCAGAGAGCATGTCGGTCTCGATCAGAATAGCGTCAGGAGCCTGCACCAGCGGAGCGGTTTCACGCGATGAGTCGCGTTCGTCCCGCGCCATGATCTCCGCCACGGCAGCTTCCAGCTCCCCCTCGTCCAGCGGGGTCCCGCCATGGACCTGATGATGCCGGCGCAGCGCCCGGGTGCGTGCCGAGGCCGTGATGAAGAACTTCACATCCGCATCCGGAAAAACGACTGTACCGATGTCGCGGCCATCCACGACCGCGCCTGTTTCAGACGCGAAAACGCGCTGGCGTTCGAGCAGGGCCGCGCGGACAGCGGGCTGCGCGGCCACCAGGGAAGCACCCCGGTCAATCTCGGGGACGCGCAGATCCGTACGGACCAGGTCCGCCTGTTGCAGAGCCCGTGCTTCAGCCGACGCATCATCAGCCGGGTCCAGCCCCGCATTCACCATCCGACGGGCGACGGCGCGATACAGCAGCCCGGTATCGAGGTAGGGCAGCCTCAGTTTCTCGGCGAGCGCCTTCGCAAGCGTACCTTTCCCCGCTGCGGCAGGGCCATCGACAGCGATGACAAGCGGACGGATCGTCACGGCGTCAGCCCCGCGCCAAGACTGTTCATCAGATCCACGAAACCGGGAAAGCTGGTTTCGATGAAAGCCGTATCGTCCACGTTCACCGGCTTCTGGGCGGCAAGGCCAAGCACAACAGCGCTCATGGCGAGGCGATGATCCATATGGGTCTGAACCGTGCCGCCGCCGAGAGGAGCATGATGGCCCTTCACAATGAGATCGTCACCGATCACCTCGGTTTCGGCACCGCTCACGTTCAACAGTGCAACTGTGGATGCCAGGCGATCGCTCTCCTTCACACGCAGTTCTTCCAGACCGCGCAGACGGGATGGACCCTCGGCAAAAGCACAGGCGACGGCCAGAACCGGATATTCGTCAATCATGGACGGCGCACGCTCGGGCGGAACATCCACACCCTTGAGCTTGCTGTAACGTACATGCAGATCGCCGACCGGCTCACCGCCTTCGACGCGTTCGTTTTCGATGGATAGGCTGGCGCCCATTTCGATCAGCGTCGTGAACAGACCCGTACGGAGCGGGTTAAGCCCCACGCCTTCAATCCAGATATCCGAACCCGGAACCAGCAATGCGGCAACGATCGGAAAAGCTGCGGAAGACGGGTCGCCAGGGACGGTGACATCACGAGCCGTCATCTGCACCGGCCCCGTCAGGGCGATTCGGCGGCCGCCGTCATCAATGCGCGAAACATCCACTTCAACGCCAAAATGGCGAAGCATGTTTTCTGTATGATCGCGCGTGGCGACAGGCTCTTCCACAACCGTGGTGCCGTGAGCGTTCAGGCCGGCTAGGAGAATAGCGGACTTAACCTGAGCGGACGCGACCGGAAGACGGTATTCGATCGGCTTGGCCTGACCCGTGCCGCGGATCGCCATTGGCAGGCGGCCACCCTCACGGGTCAGGAATTCAGAACCATTTGCCGCCAGCGGAACCGTCACGCGGCGCATGGGACGTGAACGCAGCGACGCATCACCCGTCATGATGCTGTTGAAAGCATGGGAGGACAGAATCCCGGAAAGCAAACGCGCTGCCGTGCCGGAATTACCCATGTCCAGCACATCCACCGGCTCGCTCAAGGCGCCCACGCCACGCCCCTCGATGACCCAATTCGTACCATCGCGCATGATAGTGGCGCCTAGCGCACGCATTGCGTCCGCCGTCCGCAGCACATCTTCGCCTTCGAGCAGGCCAGTCACATAGGTACGGCCAGAAGCGAGGGCAGCGAACATCAGCGAGCGATGGCTGATGGATTTGTCACCCGGGACACGGGTGCGGCCGGAAAGTCCCTTGGGGGACGCGGAAACGGTCAGGGGGCGCGAGACTTGCATGGTAATGTTCTTGCTAGGGCTCCCCTCACCTGTCAATCACCTCGTGAATCATGCCGGGGTAGCACAGTCATGCGCCTGAAAACTGTCCGGAATCACGCTTCAGGATTTGACAGAGCGCGCGCAAGCTGGCATGGCCGCGTTCCTTATTCGAGGCATTAGCAGGCTCCGCACAATGGCAAAACCCGAACTCGGTCTGAAACGGACATGCGTTGAATGCAGCGCCCGCTTCTATGACCTCAACCGCGTCCCTGCGGTGTGCCCGAAATGCGGCACGACGCAGCCGGACGATTCCCGTCTCAAGCGCAGCGAGGTTCCGCTGCCTGAAGAGAAAGATCCGAAGCCCCAGGCCAACGAGCATGAGGACGACGTGGATCTGGAAGTCGCCGATGACGAGGATGATGATGTAATCGCCCCAGACGACGATCTGGACGATGACGACGATCTCAGCAATGACATCGAAGTCCCGAACGACAAAGATGACCGCGACGACAACTAAGGTCGTTTGCGCTGTTTTTCTGGCGGCACTGATGGGCGGCTGTTCTGATCCGGAAGGTGTTTTTACCCCGGACAGCGCAGCCGTTCGCGCATTCAGGACCCGGCTTAACAGCCAGCCCAGCGCGACGGCGGCGCTTCAGGCCCGCTGCTCCAACCCGATCCGCGTGGTGCGCCTGAGTGTGGACCGGCCGGTTACGGAAGATATTCTGACGCTCTTGCAGGTCCGTGAGGTGCATCAGGTCACGACACGGCATGTCCGGCTGCTGTGCGGCGAAACGGTGCTGTCCGATGCCTGGAACTGGTATGTGCCAGAACGCCTCTCTCCCGCCATGAATACCCTGCTGGAACAGACGGACACGCCGTTCGGACGCGCAGTGCAGCAGACAGCTTTCCGGCGACAAAGACTCGAAACACGATTTCCGGGCAGGGCTTCGGGAATCGTTCTGGAAAACCGCGCGCTGCTGAGACGTGGGGTCGATGACGCGCCGATTTCGCTCGTCGTGGAAGATTATCTTCCGGCCGCGATCCGCCCCTGAGGTTTCAGGAGGTAGGCGACCAGTTCAGATGCTGCCCGCCATCAAGTGCGAGCATCTGGCCCGTCACAGACGGGAGCGCGAAAAGCGCGAGCGCGGCCTGAGCGATTTCCTCAGGTGAGGACCCATGTTGCAACGGAGTTTTTGCGCACATGCTGTCAAAATGCTCCTGACTCTGACGCACGGCCGGCAGGACCGGGCCGGGACCGATGGCGTTTACCCGCACCCGAGGAGCAAGTGCGAGAGCCGTGGTCTGCGTCAAAGTCCATAATCCCGTGCGAGACAGAGTATAGCTGACGAAATGCGGAGTCAGGTTCCAGACACGCTGGTCCAGCATGTTCAGGATCAGGCCCTCGCTCCCTTCGGGAAGGGCCTCCGCCATGGCCTGTGAGAGGACGAATGGGGCCCGGAGATTGGTTTCCAAGTGCAGGTCCCAGCTTTCGCGGGTCACACTGCCCATTTCATCGCGGATAAAGGCAGACGCATTGTTGATGAGGATGCCCACCGAACCAAGCGCAGCACTGGCGCGAGGCAGAAGTGCTGCGACTTCCTCTTCGCGTTGCAGATCGGCTTGCAGAACGCAGCCTTTGCCCCCGACCCGCTCCAGCAAAGCTTCGGCCTCGTACGCACTGTCACGACAATGAATGGCGACCGCGAAACCCTGCGCCGCCAGCATCTCCACGAGAGCCGCACCGATACGGCGCGCACTTCCCGTGACGAGTGCGACACGGGGAACGCGCGGAGAAATCCGAAAAGGCAAAGCCATGGTCAGAGAGACCTGCGGGCTGTAAGAGCCGCAGCCAGTGTGCCGTCATCCAGTACATCCAGCGCCCCCCCCATGGGTACGCCATGCCCCACGCGCGTCACGGTCACACCTGTAGGCAGCAGACGCTCTTGCAACCAGTGCGCTGTCGTCGCCCCTTCGACGGTGGCGCTAAGAGCAAGAATGACTTCCCCCACCCCGCCTTCCTCAATCCGCTCGAACAGCGGGCGGACGTTCAGGTCATCGGGGCCAAGTCCGGCCAGCGCAGACAGGGTACCGCCCAGAACCTGATAGACGCCACGATGAACGCCTGCGCGTTCCAGCGCCCAGAGATCGCCCACGGTCTCAACTACGCAGATCAGGCCCCTGTCACGCCTTTCATCTGTGCAGATATGGCACGGATCGAGCGTATCAAGATTACCGCACAAGATGCAGGTCTTCACGCTCGTGGCCGCGCGCTCCATCAGATGAGCGAGCGGCAACATCCGGCTTTCCGGCTGACGCAAAAGAGCCAGCGCGGCCCGGCGGGCGGAGCGTGGCCCCAGTCCCGGCAGGCGCGCGAGCATGGTGATCAGCTGATCAATATCGCCGTGGCCCATCATGGGGCGTAGTCCCTGTCAACCAGTTCAGAACGGCAGCTTCAACCCTGCAGGAAGGTCGAGACCACCCGTCACGTCACGCATGGCTTCGGCGCTTGCAGCCTCAGCCTTGGCCTTAGCGTCCGTATAGGCGGCAACGATCAGGTCCTGAAGCGTTTCGATATCGCTCGGGTCAGCCAGTTGCGGATCGATCTTCAGATCGCGCATCTCGCCCTTTCCCGTCAGCTTGACAGTTACCAGACCGGCACCGGCAGCCCCTTCTACAATGAGAGACGCCAGATTGCTCTGGGCAGTTTCCATCTTAGCCTGCATCTGGCTAGCCTGCTTCATCAGTCCGGCAAGGTTCTTCATCAGTATCTTCCTAATCAGTTAAGGTTCAGGTCGTCTTCTTCAAGTGAATCGGCATCCAGAGGCGCGAATTCCAGATCGGGCGGTTCGTCATCAGTCAGCGGCACGGTAATTTCCGGTGGCAGCCCGTATTCATCAAGGGAATGATCCTGCACTTCCCCAATCTTCGCACCCGGAAAGGTTTTCAGGATGGCCTGCACCAGAGGATGCTGCTCCACCGAAGCCTGATTGAGAGCCACAACTTCCGCGCCCTGTTCATCCAGCGTCGGCTCGCCCTGAGCCGTCGAAGCACTGACACGCCACTGGCCCGGATAAACACGATCAAGCAGCTTCTGAAGCTGGCGTTCGATGCGGGCCTGAGGCTCCTCGGCGCGAATCTGCACATCCGGCGACGAAAAGCGTACCAGATGAACAGCATTGCGGAGCAATCCGTGCAACACGGGTTCGCGTTCGCGCGCCACCATCGCCACCATCTCACGCCAGGTCCGTGGCGGGGGCAGACGCTCGGGTTCAGGCTCTGGATCCGGGACAAGTTCGGCGTAACCAATGCCGGGCTCGATAATCTCGCCCCCATTGGCAACTAACCGGACATGCGCGCGGGGCCCATGACCACCAGAGGTTTCACTGACACTGCTAGACGCAATGCCGCCAACCACCCCGGAAGGCGTTGCGGAAGCCGCGTCACCCGTCGGGACGGACGGAGCAACCGGAAAGGACAAGTCCTGCCCGCTTTCGGTCAACTGACGGATCAAACGGTCCGGCGTGGGCAGCAGGCTGGCATGACACAGACGGATCAGCACCATCTCAGCGGCCTGGCGGCGGTCCGGGGCAGTTTCAACTTCCTGCACACCCTTGAGCAGGATCTGCCAGGCGCGTCCCAGTACGGCATTAGACAGCCGATCTGCCAGGAGCCCGCCACGTGTGCGCTCGGCTTCCGGCAGATCCCGACCTTCGCGCAGAGACGGAATGGCCTTGAGACGTGAAATAAGGTGCAGCAGGTCAAGCAGATCCGCCAGAAAGACGCCAAGGTCAGCCCCACGGGCATAGGCCTGATCGGTCAGATCCAGCGCATCGGCAGACTTGCCGGCCATCAGGGCATCCAGCAGATCGAAGACCAATCCACGATCCGCCAGACCGAGCATGTCAGCCACGGCATCCGCGTCACTGGCCCCCTGCGCGATGGCCTGATCAAGCAGCGAAAGCCCGTCACGCACGGAGCCATCGGCCGCACGGGCAATGAGCGCAAGCGCGTCTTCGGAAAGGGTTGCCCCTTCCCTGACGGCGATATTGTGGAAATGCCCGGCCAGAAGAGACTGCGGAACGCGGCGCAGATCGAAACGCTGACAGCGCGAGAGAACCGTGACCGGCACCTTGCGCAGCTCGGTCGTGGCGAAAATGAACGTGACCTGAGGCGGAGGCTCTTCAAGAGTCTTGAGCAGAGCGTTGAAGGCGTTGCGCGAAAGCATGTGGACTTCATCAATGATGAAGACTTTCATGCGGGCCTGCATCGGGCGGAAGCGCGTGGCCTCGATGATTTCTCGCACGTCGTCTACGCCAGTGCGGGAAGCAGCATCCATTTCCAGAACGTCGGGATGACGGTCGGCGAGAATCGCGGTGCAGTTGGGGCAGACACCACAGGGATCAGCAGTCGGACCGCCATTGCCGTCCGGACCCACGCAGTTCAGAGCACGGGCGATAATACGCGCGGTTGTCGTCTTACCCACACCACGCACACCGGTCAGCATGAAGGCATGCGCCACACGCCTGAGCTCGAAAGCGCGGCGCAGGATGCGGACGAGCGAATCCTGACCGATCAGATCATCGAAAGTCTGCGGGCGGTATTTGCGGGCCAGAACGCGATAGGGCGTGGCCTCGGCAGCTGGGGTCGCAGACACTTCCAGCTCTGGTACGTCTCCGAAAAAGCCGCTGCCATTTTCGGGCGGCAGAGGGAGATCATCGTTGTCATCAGTCATGGAAGTGTTGAACCCTCAGCACTGAGGATGGGACCGTAGAGGAACGGTCGGGACGCTGGCATGGGAGGAACCGGCGCGTCCGGTGATCTGTGTGAGGTAGGAGGCCGGACATTCAACCCGGATAAAACTCACTGCGGCTGCTTCCTTCCGGACCTGACCGGGTTGGCAAGGTATCCGTCCAAAGCCGACCTCCCGGCGCTCTCCTAACACAGAGAGAGGGGTGTCTGACAACCCCCAATCATCAGAGTGCGCCCTCATTATTGCACCTTACTCTCCGACAGCCGCACCACCCATGTGTCGCGGATCGGCCGCGCCGTAGATCAGGCCGGTCTTTGCAGCCGACAGGCTCGGGTGGTCGGCGAGAATACCCTCAGCTACACCCCAGGGACGATGCGGCGACAGGGCGTAGCCTTCAGCCTTGAGGGTCTGCATGGTCTCGTCAGACAGCGCGCCGGGTTCCAGCTCGACAGCCGAAGGCTCCCACTGCTCATGGATTCGCGGCAGGTCCACGGCCTGACGGATATCCAAACCGTAATCGATCACGCCGAGAATGACGGAGAGTGTAATGGTCGGGATCCGCGAACCACCGGGGCTGCCGATCACCATCACGGTCTTGCCGTCACGCGAAACGATGGACGGCGACATGGAGGACAAGGGTGTTTTGCCCGGCGCAATCGCATTTGCCTCCGAACCGACAATGCCGAACATGTTGGGCGCGCCCGGTTTGGACGAGAAATCGTCCATTTCGTCATTCATCCAGATGCCGGTATGCCCGCCCATCACGCCCGCGCCGAACCATCCATTGAGAGTATAGGTCGCGGAAACGGCCATACCATCATGATCAAGCACGGAGAACTGCGTCGTCTCGTGTTTTTCCTGCGTGTCGGGTGCCGCCTGCGCCACAGGAGCGGGAAGCGGCTCCCCTGCCCTCAGCGTACTGGACGACAGGGCGCGATCGGTCGGGATGCCCTGACGGATCTGATAGGCATAGGCCGGGTCGATCAGGTGCTCAACGGGATTATGCACGAAATCCGGATCGCCCAGGTCACGGCGGTCCGAATAAGCGTGACGCATGGCTTCGACTTCACGCTGCACGGACGGTGCCGTGTGCAGGCCCAGCGCATGCATGTCGTAGCCGGAGAGGATGTTCAGGATCTCGCAAAGCGCAACGCCGCCACCGCTCGGCGGCGGGGCGGTATCGATCGTGTAGCCACGATAGGTGCAACGGATCGGTTCGAGATGCCGGATATGATAAGCTGTGAAATCGGCAAGCTGGAGCAGACCGCCACCCTCCGTGCTGGCGCGGACAATTTCCTTCGCGATCGGACCTTCATAGAAAGCTTTGGGGCCTTCCTTTGCAACCAGCTCAAGGGAGTTGGCCAGATCCTTCTGCACCAGACGGTCACCGGCCTGAAGCGGCGTACCATCGGAGCGCAGATAGAACGCCCGGGCATACAGATCCTTCTGGAAATAGCGCGTGGACGTGTGCAGGAGATCCGCATCGCCCTGATTCAGAATGAAGCCGTCACGGGCCAGCGCAATGGCAGGCGCCATGACCTTTGCGCGCGACAGGTGGCCCCATTTTTGCAGAATGGAATCCAGACCCGCCACAGTGCCGGGAACAGCCACTGCTTTCCAGCCTTCCGTGGACAGACCCGGAATGACCTTTCCCGAGGCGTCCTGATACATCGTGGCCGTTGCAGCACCCGGCGCATGCTCACGGAAATCGATGAAGACCGTTTGACCACTCTTCAGACGCAGGGTCATAAACCCACCGCCGCCGATATTGCCGGCTGCGGGATAAACCACAGCCAGCGCATACCCAACGGCCACGGCGGCATCAACGGCGTTGCCGCCCTGTGCAAGGATCTTCGCACCTGCATCGGACGCAAGGTGCTGGGCCGAGACCACCATGCCGTGACGGCCCGACGCCAGCACTCCTGCACTGACATGGTCCGGACCGAAAGCCAGCGGATCATGAGCCGAACTCAGCACCTGGGGGGCAGCATTGGCGAGCGTCGTGCTGCTGATCAGGGCCGCAGCAAGGAAAAGCGGAAACGCTCTCATGCAATCTCTCCGTAGGGCGGCTTGGTATAGCCTTTAGGGGACAGGGTGAAGATTTCGCAGCCATCGGCTGTCACGCCGACCTGATGCTCGAACTGGGCAGACAGGGTGCGGTCGCGGGTGACGGCTGTCCAGCCATCATCAAGGATCTTCACGTCCGGACGGCCGATATTCAGCATGGGCTCAATCGTGAAGACCATGCCTTCCACCAGCTTCACGCCCTCACCCGGCCTGCCGTAATGCAGGACGTTCGGCTCGGCATGGAAGTCCCGACCGATGCCATGCCCGCAGAAATCCTGCACGATGGAAAAACGGTTGGCCTCCGCATACTCCTGAATGGCATGGCCGATATCGCCAAGCGTATTGCCGGGACGGACCTGCGCGATGCCCCGCATCAGGGCATCATACGTCACGTCAACAAGCTTTTCGGCCTTCTTGGGCGCCTTGCCTACGACATACATGCGCGAACTATCGCCATACCAGCCATCCAAAATGGAGGTGACATCAATATTGACGATGTCACCGTTGGACAGCTTTTTGGAACCCGGAATGCCGTGACACACGACGTGATTGATGGAGATGCAGCAGGATTTCGGATAGCCGCGATAATTCAACGGGGCCGGCGTGGCGCCATGAGCGATCGTGAAGTCATGAATTAGCTGATTAAGCTCTTCTGTGGTGACGCCGGGCTGAACATGGGGGGTGATCATGTCCAGCGCCTCTGCCGTCAGGCGACCAACGCGATGCAGATGTTTGAAATCGTCCTGATCGTAGAGAACGATACCCCGTGCCTTATCCATATCTGCTGCCCGATCCTTCAATCTTCAAAAAGCCTGGACAAAATGCGTCTGTCCGGTCTGGATCGCAAGGCAGCAGGTCAGATTTTCGGCATCAGCTGTGCCGGGAACGCTTTTTGTGAGCAACGACATGACGCGCACTAACCATTCGGACGGCCGCGCCATGATGGGAGAGCCGCCCATAACGACGCGGAGAAGTCGGCGCATCGGCCACTTCCATCGGACGCGACGACACAAGCAGGACCGAGTGACGGAAATGACCGCGACGACGGGCCGAAGCCATCAGCACACCGGACGGTGCCACCGGGTGAAGAAGCGGCTGGGGCGCGACACCTTCATCCGCAAAACCCTTGTCGAGCAGCGACACCATTTCCATCGAACGGCGGGTATTGTTCGGCGCGCCCATGACCACACCGATCAGACGAACATTGCCGCGCTGGGCGGACGTGATGAGATTGTGACCTGCCAGATCGGTATAGCCGGTCTTGAGACCGTCCGCGCCCGCGTAGATCTTCAGCATCGGGTCATGGTTCGGGACCATGCGACGATGGAAGTAGAACGAAGGCACGTTGAAATAGTGGTAATACTGCGGGAAGTCCGAAATCAGATGCTGTGACAGCAGAGCAAGATCATGGGCCGTGGTTACCTGATCGGGGTCCGGCAGACCGGACGCATTTCGGAACGTCGTGTTCGACATGCCGAGGGCGCGGGCCTGCTGCGTCATGAGCTGTGCGAAGCGGACCTCGTCCCCCCCACCAAGAAATTCACCTAGAGCGCAGGCCGCGTCATTGGCAGATTTGGTGACGAGGCCCAGAATACCCTGCTCCACCGTCAGACGCGTCCCCGGCACGAGCCCGAGCTTGGAAGGCGCTTGAACGGATGCGTGGATAGAGACAGGAACCTGCTCGTCCAGCGTGATCTGATGGGCCTCCAGGGCGCGGAAGGTCAGATACAGGGTCATGAGCTTGGTCAAAGACGCCGGATAGCGCTGAAGCTCTGCATCCGTTGCCGAGAGAACTGCGCCCGTGCGGGCATCCATCACATAGCTGGACATATGTCCGGCATACTGCGCTTTGGCAGATCCCAAACCCATGGCTGTCATGGCGCACAACAGAAAAGCTTTCTGGAACAGGAAACGCATTTATCTGACAGCCTCTGAACGGAACATCGTCGCGGGTAAGGGTTTCGGGCTCTAAAGCCACCTGCATTGCAGACACTCTAGGCGCATTAAAAACTCCCCGTCCACCAGCTTTGGAGGACTTTCCTTAATTTTTCGTAAGCAGACATCAAACACGGCAGCATCATGGCAAAAGGCGCATAAAAACCTCATTTCAGAGGCGCGCAGCCCTTCTCAAGACCGAAATTCGCACCATATCATACCCGTCATGTCTTCTTATGATCTTCCCCCCTATCCGAATGGCCGTTCCCGCGCCGCGTTGTCGCGGCTCGAATCCCGTATGGGACCGGAGTCTCCCGACTCCATTCCGCCCCGTGGGCCAGAGGACGGGGATCAGGACCTTGAAATCGGCGTAGTCGTGCGGCCCAGAGCCCGTACGCGCAAACCGTCCATGTACAAGGTTCTAATGCTCAATGACGACTACACGCCCATGGAGTTCGTGGTGCATGTTCTGGAGCGTTTCTTTGCCAAGACGCGCGATGAAGCGACATCCATCATGCTTCAGGTTCACCAGCGCGGCGTCGGCATCTGCGGCGTGTTCACATACGAGGTGGCCGAGAGCAAGGTGACACAGGTGATGGATCTGGCACGCCAGAACCAGCACCCCCTTCAGTGCACGATCGAGAAAGACTGATCCGTTTGACAGGCAGAAAAGCCCGGGCGCAGGATAATTTCTTGTTTCCGTCTGCGTTTCTGACTGGCGTTACACGTTACTCCGCGACAAGATACCTTTCCTACGAGAGGTCGAGAGGAGCGCCATCACATGCTGTCCCGTACGCTCGAACAGACGCTCCACCGCGCCCTGACATTCGCAGGTGACCGGCGTCACGAATATGCAACCCTCGAACATCTTCTGCTCGCGCTGACAGAAGACGACGATGCACTAACGGTCTTTCGGGCCTGCGGCATCGATCTCGAGAAACTGCGCTCCGACCTGACGGATTTCCTGGACAAGGATCTGGCAGGACTGGCGGCGGAACGTCCGACGGAACCCAAGCCAACGGCTGCTTTCCAGCGTGTGATCCAGCGCGCGGCCATCCATGTGCAGAGCACGGGACGCGACGAGGTTACAGGCGCGAACGTGCTTGTGGCCCTGTTTGCCGAACGCGAGAGCCATGCCGTCTATTTCCTGCAGCTACAGGACATGACACGACTCGACGCGGTCAATTTCATCTCCCACGGCATTGCCAAGGCTCCAGACCGTGGTGCAGGACGGCGTCCGGCGGCGGCTTCCAAGGACACATCCGAGCGTGAGGAGCGCAAGGAAAGTGCCAAGGAAGGCGCACTCGCGACCTATTGCGTCGATCTGAATGAGCGTGCGCGTGAGGGACGGATCGATCCGCTCATCGGCCGCGATCAGGAAATCGAACGCACCATCCAGATCCTGTGCCGCCGCACCAAGAACAACCCGCTTTATGTGGGTGATCCGGGTGTGGGCAAGACCGCAATTGCCGAAGGTCTGGCCAAGCGGATCGTGGAAGGCGACGTGCCGGAAGTGCTGCTTAACAGCACGATCTATTCGCTCGACATGGGCTCGCTTCTGGCTGGCACGCGCTACCGCGGCGATTTCGAGGAACGACTGAAGGCTGTCGTGACAGAGATGGACCAAACTCCTGGTGCCATCCTGTTCATCGATGAGATCCATACCGTGATCGGCGCTGGCGCGACGTCTGGAGGGGCGATGGATGCATCCAACCTGCTCAAGCCGGCTCTGGCGGCCGGTACGCTGCGCTGCATCGGGTCCACGACCTACAAAGAATTCCGCCAGCATTTCGAAAAGGATCGGGCGCTTGTCCGCCGATTCCAGAAAATCGATGTACCTGAGCCTTCGATCGAGGATGCGGTCAAAATCCTGCGCGGCCTGAAGGGCAGCTACGAGAAGCATCACAAGGTTCGCTATACCGACGAGGCCCTGCGTGGCGCGGTCGAGTTGGCAGCCAAGTATGTCCATGACCGCAAGCTGCCAGACAAGGCGATCGATGTGATCGATGAAGTTGGTGCCGCGCGGATGCTCGTACCCGAAAACAAGCGCCGCAAAACGGTGACTCTGAAGGATGTGGAAGAGGCCATCGCCAAGATCGCCCGCATCCCACCCAAGAGCGTATCGGCCGATGACCGCGAAACCCTGCGCCATCTGGAGCGGGATCT
Source organism: Gluconobacter sphaericus (assembly GCF_016757795.1). GTDB lineage: Bacteria > Pseudomonadota > Alphaproteobacteria > Acetobacterales > Acetobacteraceae > Gluconobacter > Gluconobacter sphaericus. Next base: position 761,026 of record NZ_CP068419.1, read on the forward strand.
GCGGAACATGGTCTTCGGGCAGGACAAGGCGATCGACGCACTAGCCGCTGCGATCAAGCTGTCCCGCGCCGGACTGCGCGATGCGGAAAAACCGATTGGCAACTATCTGTTCTCCGGCCCCACGGGCGTCGGCAAAACAGAAGTTGCAAAGCAGCTTTCCAATTCGCTTGGGATTGAGCTGATCCGCTTCGACATGTCCGAATACATGGAACGTCATTCGATCTCCCGTCTGATCGGTGCGCCTCCGGGTTATGTCGGCTTCGATCAGGGTGGCCTTCTGACGGATGCGATCGACCAACACCCGCACGCGGTCCTGCTGCTGGACGAAATTGAGAAGGCCCATCCGGACCTGTTCAATGTCCTGCTTCAGGTCATGGATCATGGTCGCCTGACGGATCACAACGGCAAGGTCGTCGATTTCCGCAACGTGATCCTGATCATGACCACAAATGCCGGAGCTGCGGACCTGTCCAAGGAGACGATCGGGTTCGGCCGTACCGTTCGCAGCGGTGAAGATGAGGAGGCCATCAAGCGCCTGTTCACGCCGGAATTCCGCAACCGTCTGGATGCGATCATTCCGTTCGCCAACCTGACGCCGGAAACCGTGGGCCGGGTTGTGGAGAAGTTTGTGCTTCAGCTCGAAGCACAGCTTGCGGACCGCCATGTCACGATTGAGATCTCCTCGGCCGCAAAGGAATGGCTGGCAGAACGTGGCTATGACCGCCTGTATGGCGCGCGCCCCCTGGGACGCGTTATTCAGGAGCACATCAAAAAGCCATTGGCGGAAGAGCTGCTCTTCGGACGACTGGCGCAGGGTGGTGCTGTGCGAATCGGCATGAAGAATGGCGCGCTCGACTTCGATATCGTCGAAGGCAAGGACAGCGCCAAGGGCGAGGACGGCGCATCGAAGAAAGACGAAGCGACCAACTGAAGCTCTGGCTCAAAAAAGGCCCGTCGTGACACTGTCTCGACGGGCCTTTTTTGTTACTGGTATCGGGTGCCGTTCACGACGACATAACCGGGCCAGCGCCATTTGCGGCTCGTGCCGTGGTGCGTCCAGTCCACACCCTGACGACGCAGGCTGTCGTAATAGTACCGGCCTTGCACCTCGACCTGATCGCCCTTGTTGACCCAAGGCCATTGCGGAGCATTCATCTCATCCAGATCGGAGACGATCCGGATGGAGACACCGTGCCCGACCGAAACGTAGAAATAGCCGTGCCAGCCGCTGCGGGTCCGCTTTGCTCTGGGTGATATGGCCAGAACTTGTCCGCACAGGTGCTCGGGCAGATCGATACGGGTGGGGCCAGACTGTTCGAGGCCCTGCTGATCCGCAAGGAAACGCGCATTATCGCATGTGGTAGGCATATCGTGGGTGGCCCGACCTGTCAGAGCCTGACCGAAAAGACCCTGCGCGGAAGCAGCGAACGGGGCACATAACAAGGCTACGGCGACTGCGGGGAGCAGACGGAATTTCATGGAATTTCTCCTGTCTGGGCGGCCCTGTGCGATGTTCTGCCGCCGGGGAAAGAACCCGGACACAAAAAAGCCCGTTCCAACACGGGAACGGGCTTTCCTGCTGCTCCAGGTAAACGGATCAGGGTGCTTCGCTGGAGCCTTCACCGGCAGCCAACTCGGCCTTGGCGGTGTCGCTGCCAGCCGGACGCGCGGACACACCATCCGTTATCATTTCAAGCTGACCGGTGATCTGCCCCCCGTCTTCGACCTGCAGGCGACGGCATTTCACCTTGCCAATCAGACGACCGGTGGAGCGGATCGTCAGGCTGCCATTGACGGTCAGGGTCCCGTCAATCGTGCCAGCCAGTTCCGCGTCCTCAACTTCAACACCACCACGGAAGATACCGCCATGCGCGACCTGAAGCTCGCTGGCCTGGATCATGCTGGACTCGACAGTGCCTTCAACAACGAGGCGCTCGGCGTCCTGCACCGAACCCTGGACGCTGATACCGCGACCCACAACGAGTGTACGACGCTCCGGACCGGTCTGGCGCGGTGCGCCCGGAACAGCGGCCGCACCGGGGCGCGGAGCCCCTGCCGGCGTCACGCCCGTCGGAGAGTTGGGAGACGGCGGTGCCGGGAAAGGGGTACGACCCATGGGAGCGGGGTCCTTCTGTTGGTTGGGCTGCTGGGGACTAATAGGCGATCCGGATCCTGACGCGGGAGCCGTCTGGCTGGGAGCGTCCGGCCGGTTGGGGAAAATGGGCTGCCCTGCGAGCTTACTGTTCTCTGCAGGTTTGGAGTCATCTTCCGGTTTGCGTCTTCTGAACAAGGAAACCCCGCTGCGGATCTGGAAAAGAACACTCTCTGTCTAGGACGTCTCCCATATGTTCCATCGCGAGGACAGAACAGTCAGGTCGGGCCTTTCGACAACGCTACACGCTCACCACCCGGAGGGACAAGACGCGCATTTCCATAAATGTGACGAATAGTCACGCATGAAAACGGCGCCGGGCGGACCGGGAGTTGGCGTGAACCCAGAGGGCACCTATGATCGTGTTGATTTAATGGCGCAGCCTGCCCGTTAAATGTTTTTTCTGAAGTTTTAAGCGACCTGACCGGAGTTCCAATGTCTGCACCCCAGCATGACCTTCTGTGTATCGGCAATGCCATCGTCGACGTTCTCGCCCCTGTAGGCCAGGACCTGATCGACGGGCTTGGCGCTGCTGCCGGGAGCATGACCCTGATCGACGCTGCCACGGCGCATGCCATTGAAAGCCGCGTGGATATCGAAAATGTGACGGGCGGCGGTTCTGGCGCCAACACGGCCGTCGTGGCGGCCCGTATGGGTGCGAAAGTGGCCTATCTCGGCAAGGTCACGGCTGACGAAGCCGGTGACCATTTCACACGCGACATGCGCGAACAGAACATCACTTTCCCGTCCGAGCCGCTACCGGCCGCCGATGGCACCCCGACCGCACGCTGCATCGTTCTGGTGACGCCGGAAGGCCAGCGCACGATGTTCACCTATCTCGGCGCCTGCACGGAGTTCACCCCCGAGGACGTGCATGAATCCGTCGTAGCCGATGCTGCAATCACCTACCTGGAAGGGTATCTGTACGACAAACCCCAGGCTCAGGAAGCATTCGAACACGCTGCCCGCCTTGCCCGCAAAGCCGGCCGTCAGGTCGCCCTGACGCTGTCCGACACGTTCTGCGTGGAACGTCACCGCGCAGCTTTCCACGAACTCGTGGCCGGTCACGTGGACATCCTGTTCGCTAACGAAGCCGAGCTTCTGGCGCTGTACGAAGTCACGGATTTCGAAGAAGCCGCAACGCAGGTTTCTGCCGAAACCAAGCTGGCCGTCATCACACGTGGCGAGAAGGGAGCGGTCGTGATCGGTGACGGAGAGCGCCATGACGTACCGACAACCGAAGTGAAGGTCGTGGACACCACGGGCGCGGGCGATGCGTTCGCAGCGGGCTTCCTGGCCGGTCTGAGCAAAAAGCACGACCTCGTGACCTGCGCGAAACTGGGCAATCAGGCTGCCGGTGAGATCATCACCCGTTACGGCGCACGCCCGACCGAGGCATTCACACTGACGGCCTGAGACGTATCGTTGGGCCGGTCTTACAAATCGGCCCACCCAATACGAGCAACCCCATACCGGTCGAATGCCTCCCGTACAGCCGGGTCCAGAAGGGCGGCAAGCTCACCCTCCTGCTCATAACCCGGCATGAAACGCTTCATCATGGCGTCCTGAGCCATGGCGGGGTGAAAGTAGATTTCGCTCGTGCCCGTGGGCAGGCGCGGAACAAGACCGCGGATATGGTCCGGCGTCATGTGACCGGACCAACGCAGCCCGAAACACCAGTCATTGGTTTTCAGCCCCGCTTTGCGGATCTGGTGACGCAGCAAGCCAATCCAGTGACGCAGGGCACGGTCTCCCAACGTGTCGTTGGCCTCGACAGGCTCCGGCGGCTCGAAGGGCGAACGGACAGCCCGCAATCCATGCTCCAGGCCGGACTCGATCAGGAATCGTCCCACCGTCGGATGCAGATGCATGTGTTTGTGGGCATTGGCATGATCGAGCGTTAGCCCAGTCGCGGCGAAGGCCCGGAACTGGGCCGCGATTTCGCGGCGCAGGGCACTCCGGGCCTGCGGGCTGAAGAAATACTCCACGCCAAGGCGCAATTGGTTGCGCCCAAACCAGCCCTGCTCGTCCGTAATGGCAGGCAGATCGAGGACGGACTTGCCCTCGATCGCCACCACATGCAATCCGACTCTCAGATCCGGCATCGTCTTCGCACGTCGAATAGCATCCTCGGCCGCATCTCCGGCAACCATCAGACTGGCCGTGGACAGGATCCCGTTTCGATGGGCCTGTTCAATGGCCTCGTTGACTTCAAGGCTCATACCGAAATCGTCGGCGGACACGATGGCGCGGCGCAGGGAGCTGGATGTCATGGCAGGTCTCATGAAAAAGGGGCCATGACATGCGCCATGGCCCCTAGGTAGCAATTCGTCAGGCGCGCACCGTTCAGGCGGCGTGACGGTCCTTGAGGAACTGGAAGAACTCCACACCTTCGCGCAGACGACGCTTCATCATCTGCGGGCTGCGGATCATCTCGTTGACGATAGAGGCGATCTTCGAGCCGCGGAAGTAGAACTTGCGGTAGAACTCCTCGACGCTCTCGAAGATTTCGGTATGCGACAGATGCGGATAATGCAGCGGTGCGATCTGCACGCCGCTTTCGTCGATCAGTTCGGCTTCCGCTTCGTTCAGCCAGCCATTTTCCGTCGCCTGCTTGTGCAGGAAGGTGCCCGGATAAGGCGCGGCTAGAGAAACCTGCAGGGTATGCGGGTTGATTTCCTTGGCGAACTGGATCGTCTCCTGGATGGTCTCCTTCGTCTCGCCCGGCAGGCCGACGATGAAGGTCCCGTGAATCTTGATGCCCAGCTTGTGACAGTTACGCGTGAATTCCTTAGCCGTCTCGACCAGCATGCCCTTCTTGATGTTGTGAAGGATCTGCTGGTTGCCACTCTCGTAACCGACCAGCAGCAGGCGCAGGCCGTTTTCCTTGAGAACCTTCAGGGTCTCGTAAGGAACATTGGCCTTGGCATTGCAGGACCATGTGACGCCGAGCTTGCCCATTTCGCGGGCAATGGCTTCGGCGCGCGGCAGGTCGTCCGTGAAGGTATCATCATCGAACATGAATTCCTGCACTTCAGGAAAGTACTGCTTGGCCAGACGCACTTCAGCGGCCACGTGCTCGGGGCTGCGGGTCCGGTAGCGATGGCCGCCAACCGTCTGCGGCCACAGGCAGAACGTGCAACGCGACTTGCAGCCACGACCCGTATAAATCGAGATGTAGGGGTGCTTCAGATAACCGATGAAGTAGTCGTTGATGTTGAGGTCACGCTTGTAGACCTCGGTTACGAACGGCAGGCTATCCATATCCTCGATCATCGCGCGGTCCTTGTTCGCGACGATCTCGCCCTTCTCGTTACGCCAGGTAATGCCATCTACTTCCGCGAGCGGCTTGCCTTCGGCGATTTCCTTGATGGTGAAGTCAAATTCGTTGCGGGCCACGAAGTCGATCGGGCTGCCCTTCTCCATGCTCTCGGTCGGCTGAACGGCCACCTTCGCACCGACCATGCCAATCATGATCTTCGGATTTGCATCCTTGATCATCTGCGCCACGCGAACGTCGGAAGCGAAGGACGGCGTGGACGTATGGATAACGACGAGGTCGCGATTCTTCACATCCTCAAGGATGGGGTCCATGCCCATCTTGGCAGGCGGCGCATCAATCAGGCGCGATCCGGGAACAAGAGCGGCCGGCTGGGCCAGCCATGTCGGAAACCAGAAGGACTTGATCTCGCGCTTCGCCTGATAGCGGGAGCCAGCGCCACCATCGAAGCCGTCGAAGGAAGGAGGCTGGAGAAAAAGGGTTCTCATCATGATCGAACACTCCTGTGGGTGGCGTCGGCCTGGAGCGAGGTGGCGCCGGACGCGGAATTTCGTTTTCTTCGGGCGATATGGACCGTTCTGCCCCGCCATGCAACGCGTGATCCGCGCGCACTGCCGACCATGATGGCTGCGGACAACCAATCACGGACGACCAAAAGCGGGATTGCAGCCGGGAGTGGGCACTCCGTACCACGGTCCATGATGCTACTTCCGATGGCACGAAGCAGCCATGTCAGAAGCAGCATGAACCATGTCCACCAGGCGTTCGGACGGAACAGGACAGCCGCCACGGCCCAGAAGAGGGGAAGCTGGATGGCGGACAGTCCGTAGCCAACAGGCGCAACGTTCTTGACGGTCCGTCCCCAGCGCAACTCATGGGCCAGCAGGTCGCTGATGGAGTGCTCGCCCACGGTGGTATGAGTTAGAGTGGGCGCAATGGTGATGTTCTCACCACGCGCCCGGATAAGCTGTCCCAATTCGGCATCATCGGCCACATGATCGACCAGCGCCTCAAGGCCGCCAATCTCCTCAAGTGTCCGACGCCGCAGGGCCATCGTGGCCCCAAGACAGTCCTGACGCCCCAAGAAACGGGACATCATGACGCCGGGCAGGAAGTTATGATTGATCTGGCAGGCGCCGAGTTGCTGCACGATCGTCCCTGCGGCGGGACGACCGGCATACAATGTCGTCACCAGGCCCGTACCCTGCTCTTCCAGGCTCATCACGACGTGACGCAGATAGTTGGGACTGGCGTGAATATCAGAGTCGGAAATCACGATAATGTCATGACGAGCTTCGCCGTACATGTTCATTAGATTGCCGACCTTCCGGTTCGGACCGTGTTCCTGCGGGTCGATCACAACGTTGACCGGAATCCGCAGATGACGCGCCCGAAGGCGTTCAATAACGGCCAGGGCGGTATCTTCCCTGTCCTGAACGCCGAAGACGATCTGGAAATCCGGATAGTCCTGCGTGAACACGCTTTCCAGCGCCTCCTCCAGCAGCGGCTCACTGCCATGCAACGGCTTGAGAAGCGTAACTGACGGCCAGATCCGGTCTGACAGGCGCAGGGCATCGTCCGCTCTGCGCTCCGTCCGACGGAACCGTGCGAGCAGAATTGCGCCCGCCAGCGCCTGCAAATTGCCAGCCGCGGAAACAAGGGCGCAAAAACCGGCTGCGATCGTAAGAGGTAAGGGCACGACGGTCTTCTAGCCTTCCCGAACGTTTTTGGGAAAGGGTGCCGTCGCGGGGGCGGACTCAGTCATGCAGGAAATGGGCAGTCTTGCTGTCCAGATGATCAGCCAGACCGCTGGCACCACCCTGACTCAAAGCCCCGCCGAAATCGGCGCGCTGGGCGGCAACCTGACTGATATGAGCGTTAAGCAGGACGTCGGTGATCCGCCAGCCGGACGTGCCATTCGTCATGATGTAGTCGATCGGCGTGACATCACCCCCATCCGTGCCACCGATCGTCGTATCAACAATCAGGCCGCCGGTCGGGTTAGGGCGCGTCTGCGGATTGATCCTAAAGGCGGCTTGGGCTTCAGGTTTGAACGAAGAGGCGTAGCGGGCAATCGTGAACTGACGGAAAGATCCCAGAAGACGGGTCCGGTCAGAAGGGCTGAGGTTGTTGTAACGCACGCCAACCGAGCGACGGAGAATCGCTTCGAGGTCGAAGGCACGATCTACGGCCGGGGCGATCATCGTCGCACGCTGCTGTGCGGTCTTTCCCGTATTCTGGGCCGCTTTCAGGGCGTCATAAAGGGCCGAAACCGGCGTTACCGCAGATGCCGCATCAACCGGAGAGGCTGCGCCAGCCGTCTGGGCCAAGGCAGCCGGAGAAAGCGCCATCATGGCAACAGACCCCGTCAGGAGGCAGACGGACAGAAGGGACAGGGTCACTTTCGGGGGAAAACGGCAAATCATGATCGTGCTTTCGTCCTGTAGACAATTCCGTGCGTAGAGATCAGGTTCAGGACACGCTGTATCAAGTTCTCTGCAACAAGTTCTGGTATCCATAGATCGATCTGTGCTCGATTAGCCACAGCCCTGATGCGAAATATGCCGCCTGACATTGAGGCGAACACGACAATGGGTCTATAGGCAGTCAATCTAATGCTCGATGGTCCTTCATGTTTCTTGGTTTCCAGAACCGGAACAAGGAAGACAGCCACGAGCCATCCACGATGTGCAAGGCCCCGGGCGCCCTATGGACGCACCTTCCGGTGGCTAGAACCAGAGGATTATAATGGCCGTTCCTTTGATGCAGGCTGTCCGAGTCGGACGGTACGTTGTCAAGCAGCACCTCACGGGCCGCAAGCGATATCCGCTGGTCCTGATGCTCGAACCGCTGTTCCGCTGCAACCTGGCATGCGCCGGTTGCGGCAAGATCGACTACCCTGCGCAGATCCTGAACCAGCGTCTTAGCCTTCAGGAATGTCTGGATGCCGACACGGAAGCCGGCGCTCCTGTCATCGCCATCGCCGGTGGTGAGCCTCTCCTGCACAAGGAAATGCCTCAGATCGTCAAAGGTTTGATCGGGCGGAAAAAATACGTCTATCTGTGCACGAACGGCCTGCTGCTTGAAAAAAAGCTCGACGATTACGAACCGTCCCCGTTCTTCTCTTGGGACGTGCATCTGGATGGCGACCAGCTCATGCATGACGCCTCTGTCTGCCAGGAAGGCGTTTTCGAACGTGCGACCGCAGCGATCCGTCTTGCGAAGTCCCGTGGTTTCCGCGTCTCCATCAACTGCACCCTGTTCGACGGTGCTGTTCCGGAACGCGTTGCGGCCTTCTTCGACGAAGTCATGGCCATGGGCGTGGACGGCATCATGACCGCTCCGGGCTATGCCTATGAGCGCGCACCGGATCAGGCACACTTCCTGAACCGACAGAAAACGAAGCAGCTGTTCCGCGACATCTTCCGCCTTGGCAAGGGCAAGAAATGGCGCTTCACGCAGTCGCCACTGTTTCTGAACTTCCTTGCCGGCAACGAGAATTATCACTGCACGCCCTGGGGCAAGCCGCTTCGCACGGTCTTCGGCTGGCAGCGTCCATGCTATCTGCTCGGCGAAGGCTATGCCAAGACCTTCAAGGAGCTGATGGACGATACGGCCTGGGAGCAGTACGGCACCGGCGCTTACGAAAAATGCGCCGACTGCATGGTGCATTCCGGCTACGAGTCCACGGCCGTCATGGACGCCGTCGCGCGTCCTTGGCATATCGCGAAAGTGGCTTTGTTCGGACCGGAAACCGAAAAGCCGATGGTCCCGGAAATCTCGCTCGCCAACCAGCGCCCGGCCGAATACGGCTACGAGGAGCAGGTCCAGCAGCAGATGGAGCGAATCTCCACGGGCGCCAAACCGGCCCGTGGCCCCCGCGTCCGCGTGAATGGCCGTCCAGCCAACACGGTTTCGGATGTGGCTGACGCAGCAGACTGAGGACCCGTTTCCCCCTAGGCTCAGGACTCATAGCCAGAAGATGACGGTTGCGGCGAGGCAGACGGCTGAGAAGAAGACGTTCGGGCATCTGTCGTAGCGGGTTGCGACCCGCCGCCAGTCCTTGAGCCTTCCGAACATGATCTCGATGCGATTGCGTCTTTTGTATTTCCGCTTGTCGTATTTGACGGGTTTTCCGCGAGATTTCCGTCCTGGAATGCAGGGCTTTATCCCTTTCTCTTCCAGGGCGTCTCTGAACCAGTCGGCGTCATACCCGCGATCTCCCAGCATCCATTGTGCTGCAGGAAGACTATCCAGCAGGGCAGCGGCACCGGTATAATCGCTAATCTGCCCCGCCGTCATGAAAAAGCTTAGCGGCCGTCCGTTCTGATCGGTGACCGCATGGAGCTTGGTATTCATACCGCCTTTGGTGCGACCGATCAGGCGGCCTGGATACCATTTTTTAACCGCAGGCTCGAAGCCGTGCGGTGCGCCTTGAGATACGTCGCATCAATCATAATCGTCTGAGGCTCGACTTTCGCAGCAGACAGGCCATCCATCATCCGCATGAAAATGCCCATGTCGCTCCAACGCTTCCAACGGTTGTACAGCGTCTTGTGGGGGCCGTATTCCCGGGGCGCATCACGCCAGCGCATCCCATTGCGGTTCACAAAAATGATCCCGCTCAGCACTCGGCGGTCATCAACACGGGGTCTACCATGGCTCTTTGGGAAAAAGGGCCGCAGACGATCCATCTGTTCATCTGTCAGCCAAAACAGGTCGCTCATTGCCAGTCTCCTCGCAGAGCCTGAATCAGATTTCCACAATCAAATCAATGGGGCCTGATCCTAGGGACGAAGCAGAAACCGGCTCTTCGCGAGCCGGTTTTTTTATGGAGAAAGTCTTTCCTCCGCGGGGACACAATCAAGGACATGCCATCCGCCAGTCGTCCTGTTATGGTTGTGTCTTCATTATTCTGGCCGAATCATGCTGACCCCTATCCTCGTTATCTGTCTGCTCATTTTCCTCAATGCCGTGTTTGCCATGGGAGAAATGGCACTCATCTCGGCAAAACGACCACGGCTGGACGTGCTGGCCAAGCAGGGTATCCGGGGGGCCACGACCGCAATCCGACTGGCAGAAGATCCGCACAGCTTCCTGCCAACCGTGCAGGTGGGCATGACACTAGTTTCCATCCTTGAAGGCACGTTTGGCGGTAGCCAGATGGAAAGTACCGTTACGGCGTGGATTGCCAACATTCCCTCGCTTCGTCCGATTGCGAGCGAAATCTCGATCGTTCTGGTTGTAGCGATGATCACCTTCGCTATGCTGGTTTTCGGTGAACTCATCCCAAAACAGATCGCATTGCAGCAGCCAGAAGCCATTGCCTCACGGCTGGCATGGCTACTGGTCGGCGTGGCCCGGATCGCACAACCGATTGTCTGGCTACTCAGCGGCACGTCTTCACTGGTGCTCCGCCTGCTCCATGTCGGCCCTCTGACACGCGCAGCAGTAACAGAGGAAGAACTGAAAGCCGTTCTGGCCGAAGGTGCTCGCGCCGGCGTTCTCGAAACCGACGAGCAGGCCATGATCGAGCGCCTTCTGCGTCTGGCAGACCGCCCGGTCCGGGCCATCATGACCCCTCGTAACGAGCTTTTCTGGATCGACAGACATGCGGATCAGGAAACGCTGACCCGCAAACTGCGCCAATCTTCTTACGCCCGGATTGTCGTCTGTGAGGGAGACGTCGATCATCCCGTCGGGGTCATTCTGGCCAAGGACATCATGGACCGGCTGCTGCTGAAGCTTCCAGTTTCCGTCGATGCTGTCCTGCGTGAACCCCCGGTGATCCCGGACAGTCTCAGTGCCCAGGACATGATCGAACGCATGCGCGGGGTCAATCTTGGCATTACTTTCGTTCTGGACGAATACGGTTCCTTCGAGGGCATCGTAACGCCCTCAGACGTTTTTGAAGCCATTGTCGGCGAGGAAAAAACCGAATCCTCGTCTTCAGAACTTCAGGTGACCGAAGGCGAAGATGAATATATTTTCGATGGCTTCATGCCAGCGGATGAACTGCGCTCCCGTCTTGATCTGCCGGAACTGCCGGGCGCGGGCGGATATCATACCCTCGGCGGCGTGATACTGGCCCTTCTGCGGCGCGTTCCAGCCCGGGGAGACAAGGTGGCGTTCGGGGGCTGGCTATTTGAGGTTTTGGAAATGGATCGCCGACGCGTCGGAAGGGTCAAAGTCAGTCATCAGGTTCTCGCTGAAGACTAAGTCTAAAATTCAGACTTTGTTTACAAACAAGGCCACCCTGTCTGTCACAGGGGCATAGCCGCCCTGATTACCGTAATTCTGCGGCTGAGCCGTCATCGGCGTGGATGTCAGCAGTTCGATGACGCGCTTCTGGGCTTTAATGGCCCTTTGCAGAAGCTCGCCATTGCGATTGCCTAGTGCCGTCATCTGCTCCAGCAGATCGCGGTAGGGAGAGGCTGGCGCGTCTTCCCGCGCAACCGCCTCATCGTCCTCAGGGCAGCACAGACACAAATTCTCCCTGCGGCCATTGGCCTCAGAAACTTCCTGCTCCAGCGTTCTGGCTGCGTCCTGCTTTTCCGGAAGAAGAGCCAGAGCGTCTGGAATCCGTGCTTCTTCCAGTGCAGAGTTTTCCGCTTCGAGAATGGCGATCAGCCGCTGCATGGCCGGAATAATGGAAGCGCTCATTTCTGCTCCTGCATAGCTAGCATCTGACGATCAATCGCGTCCGTCAGGCCTATTCCACCGTTATTTTCCATCTGCTTGGCAATTTGTTCCACCAGCATGGGCCGGAACTGCTTTTCCCCTGCCCCGCCACTGAACATGCTGTCGCTCTCTTCAGCCGTGGCGAACATGGGCTGAAGCATCTGGTTGATCGCCATCGACTCGAAACTCTGCGCCGACTTCAGGGTCTTGGCTGGATCTGCCTTCTGCCCGTGCAGTGGTAATCCCTGCGATACCGTGGCGGTGGTCGAGGATACTGTCATCAACGCATCTCCAGTTCTGCTTGCAGGGCGCCATCGGCCTTGATGGCCTGCAGAATGCTGATCATGTCTCTTGGCCCTACTCCGAGCGCATTTAACCCTGAAACAAGCTCCCGGAGCGTGGTGCCCCCCGGAACGACCGCAAGATGATGGGTCTTGCCCGTATCCACCTTGACGTTTGTGCGGGGCACGACGGCCGTCTGCCCGCCGGAGAATGGCCCCGGCTGAGAGACCTGAGGCGTCTCCGTCACCTGAACCGTCAAATTGCCCTGTGCCACCGCCACCGTGCTGATCCGGACGTCTGCCCCCATGATGATAGTGCCACTGGCTTCGTCCACGACCACCTTGGCCGGTGTATCCGGAGTGACCAGAAGGTCTCCGATTCGGGAGAGCGTAGAGACCGGATCATGATTGCTCAGATCCAGCAGGACTGTCCGTGGATCCTGAACGATCGCAATCGGCCCGAAGCTCCGGTTTATAATGGCCGCAATCCGACTCGCCGTCGTGAAATCGGGGTTACGCAGACTCAGATGCAGGTTCGAACGATGGCTAAGGTCAAAAGGGACTTCCCGTTCGACGATACCACCATTGGCGATATGCCCGCTGGTGGGCACGTTGCGGGTAATGGACGCAGCAGCCCCACGTGCGGAAAAGGCATTCGTCGCCAGAGAGCCCTGAGCAACAGCATAGACTTCACCATCAGCGGCCATCAGGGGGGTCACCAGAAGCGTTCCGCCCGTCAAGGAGGACGCGTCACCCGCAGCCGAGACCGTCACATCGATCCGGTTACCCCCATGAACGAATGCCGGAAGGTCGGCTGTCACCATGACAGCAGCCACATCATGCGTCTGGAGTTGGGTTTCCTGATCGCGGATGTTAACGCCCAAACGGTTCAGCATGGAAATCAGGGTTTCACGAGTAAAAATCGTATTGGTCAATCGGTCGCCCGTCCCGTTCAGCCCCACCACCAGACCGTATCCGATCAACTGGTTGCTCCGAACACCTTCCATGTCCGTGATATCCTTGATGCGAACGCTAGCAGCCAGAGTAAAGCCCGGCAGGAAAAGCAGTCCGACACAAACAAACGCAGTCAGTCGCTGTGTCAGGGTCCGGAAGGGGAACGAAGATTGCGTGAAAAAGCGCATGGGCGGCGGTGTGTATCCTGATGCCTGCAAGAGAGGTCTGGAGGTTTCAGGTGTTGAGGATGGGCGTACAGGGTAAAGAAACCCCTAACAGGGACGCAGATTTCCGGGCTTTCCGACAAACGGATAAAGCATGTTCGGGGTTGGCGGATGCGGCTGGGATGGCTATAAGCCGCGCGTTATCGCCTGCGCCTGTTGGAAGCGGACGTTGGCAGATCAGCCAGGATTGGATGTGCATGATTACGCTGCCGCCGGATTATAGACCCTCCGACAATGAAGAGTTCATGAACCCGCTTCAGGTCGAGTACTTCAGACAGAAGCTTCTGCGCTGGCGTCTGGATCTACTGAAAGAGGCGGATGGAACCCTTGCGAGTCTCTCGGAAGGCGGAATTCATGAATCAGACATTACCGACCGCGCCAGCGTCGAAACTGACCGGGCTTTCGAACTTCGCACCCGTGACCGTGCGCGCAAGTTGATCGCCAAGATCAACATGGCCCTCGAACGCATCGACGACGGAAGCTACGGTTTCTGCGAAGAGACGGGAGAGCCGATCGGCCTGAAACGCCTTGAAGCACGTCCTATCGCGACCCTATCCATCGACGCCCAGGAACGCCACGAGCGCATGGAAAAGGTCCATCGGGACGATTAAGGCTTGCACTTGGCGCGCTGACCCGTTACGAAGCGCGCCAAGGCAACGGTATGCTGCTGTAGCTCAGTGGTAGAGCACTCCCTTGGTAAGGGAGAGGTCGACAGTTCAATCCTGTCCAGCAGCACCAGCTTACTTCACAAAAAATTATTTAAGCAGAAAAATTTTTTGTGCCATCTACCCCAGCAATATTGGGCTTTCCACAGCCCTCACCCCAGAAAAAAAACGACTGCGTAGCTCTTAACCTAGAGAGGTAGTCTCCTTCGTTTAGTGCTACAGTCGGGCGTGCCTAATTTTTCATTAGAAAAGTTCGCTGCGGCTCACCGTACTTGGGCTCAGGCTCCATTGATTTGATTGTGGAAATCTGAATCAGGCTCTGTGAGGAGACTGAAGGTTAACGATCTGTTTTGACTGACGGATGAACAGCTGGAGCTGTCTGCGGCCGTTCTTTCCCAAGAGGCCATGGCAAATCTCGCGCTGATGACTGCCGCGTGCTGAGCGGTATTATTTTCGTGAACCGTAATGGTCTGCGTTGAGGTAAAATTCATTTTCATGCGGGTCTTGGATAGTTTGTCTGCTGTAAAGGCCGAGCCTCAGACCACTATGATTGATGCGACGTCTCTCAAGACGCACCGCACGGCTGCCAGCCTGCGCTGAAAAAGAGGAACCCAGGCGATCGCACCAAAGGGGACATGAACACCAAACTGCATGTCGGTCACCGATCAGAACGGACGACCGTTGAGCCTTTTCATGACAGTTGGACAAGGTCAGTGATGACACCGGTGCCGGTGCCTCGGCTCTGCTGGACAGCCTTCCCATGACACAGTGGTTGCTGACGGATCGAGATTATGATGCCGGCTGCTTCAGGGATGCCCTGGAGGCAAAAGGAATCAGGCACTGCATTCCAGGACGTAAATCTCTCGAGAAACCAGTCAAATACGACAGGCGGAAATATAAACGCCGCAATCGTATCAAGATCATGTTCAGGCGCCTTAAGGACCAGCGGCGTGTCGCAACACGCCGCCATATGTCCGAATGCCTTCTTCTCGGCAATCTGCTTCGCTACAACCGTTCTGTTCTGCTTATGAGGCCTGAGCCTAATGGAAGGGCGGCTTTTTCAGGCTAATGCATCTTTTAATCGCGACGGTCGCGGATCTTTACGTACGCAATGGCCGCATGCTCGGCACAATAGGGCTTTCCAGGAAGCGGGGTGGCACCGCAGAAATGAAAACCCGGTGTGCCGGGGTCGCCGATAGGCCAACAGCAGGACGGGCCACGGCGGGTCGGGCGGTCGATGCCCGCAGTCGAAAAGCGTGGCGGCGTGACCGGACGTGGGACAGGGGCAACGCGAGGTTCCGACTTGGGAGCTGTAGCAAGCTCCCGACGGGCCGCGAAGGGTTCCTTGGCGGCCACTGGAAGAGGACGCGAGGCATCGACTGACTGAGACGTAGGCTTCGTCGCGGCTTCAGGGGCGACAGAAGGTGCCTTGCGGACCGGAGCAGCAGGCTTTTCTGGCGCCTTCTCCGCAACAGCTGCAGGCACCTTGGCCGGAGCCGCATCCTTATTCACAAACAGGTCCACTGCCGCAGGTTCGGCAACCTTGGCGCGGGAGGGGCTTTTGCGACGGGGCGTTGCTTCCGTCGTCCCTGTTTCACCATCCGTGACCTTGCGGTTCCGAATGGGAGACGGGCGGGGCGGCAGGCCCAGACGATGAGCCTTTCCGACGACAGCATTCTTGGTGATGGAGAGCTGGCGGCCGATTTCGGCGGTCGAAAGTCCCTGACTCCACAGATCGCGAAGTCTGGCGATCGTCTCGTCCGTCCACTCCATATGCTCGTTTCCCTGTCCCGTTTCGGTGCCTGAACCGGCCCGATATCCTGTTGATTTTCCATCCCGGCCCACCGGACCCGGAACATCTTCGGGACGTTTCTTACCAGAAACTCCCCGCCACGTCGAAGGCGGTTCTTATGCGACCGGCTTGGCGACGCGCTGAAGCTCTACGAGGCCGTTCACCACGGCCAAAGCAATTTCTCCGCGGACCAGCGCCTGGGCATCCAGACCGAAAAGCTCACGCCGCCATCCTTTCAACGCACCAACATCGGTTTCGCCAAGGGCAATCAGATCCAGATCGTCCGAAGAAGCCACCAGACGGGGCGCCACCTTGTGATCCTCACACTTGGCCGCCAACAGAACCCGCAGAAGTGCAACGAGAGCCGCAGACGGGCGGGCGCGTTCGGATTTCGAAGGAGGCTTTGGCAATTCAGACTCTGGAAGAGTCTGCGCAATACGGATCGCTTCCAGAAGACCCTTTCCCATCTTTCCGTCGGCAAACCCTTTGGTCACACCCCGGATACGGGACAGAGCCTCGACCGTATCGGGATGAACGGCTGCGATTTCCAACAGGCTTTCATCACGGATGACGCGCTGACGGGGAATATCGGCATTCTGCGCTTCCTGTTCGCGCCAGGCGGTGACTTCACGCAGGATGCCGAGCATCCGGCGATTGCTGGTGCGAGCTTTCAGCTTTTCCCACAGGCGACGAGGATCGGGACGGAATGTTTTTTCTTCCGTCAGGATCGCCTGTTCGGAGTCGGCCCAATGCAGACGGTCCTGCTCGGCAAGCTGTTTGCGAAGCGCCTCATAGACCGTTCGCAGATGGGTGACGTCAGCGGCGGCATAGGCGAGCTGCGCCGCGCTTAGCGGACGGGCCGACCAGTCACTGAAGCGGTGCGCCTTGTCGATGCTGCGGCCGGTGATTGCACCGACCAGGCTGTCATATCCGACCTGATCGCCGAAGCCCGCCACCATGGCAGCGACCTGCGTATCAAAAACCGAGACAGGGAGGCGATCGAAAATATGGAGAAAGATCTCAAGATCCTGCCGGGCGGCATGAAAGACCTTGGTGCAATCCGGCTTGGCCAGAAGGGCGCCAAGCGGGGCAAGATCAATACCGGGCGCCAGAGTGTCAATCAGGACAACATCTTCGGTTCCGGCGAGCTGCACGAGACAGAGCTCGGGCCAGTAGGTCCGTTCCCGGACAAATTCCGTGTCGATCGTCACGAAAGGCTCGTTCTGCAATTTTTCGCAGATACGGGCCAGCTCTTCACTGGAGGTCAGGAGAACGGGGGTCGGGAAGGTCGGAGCTTTCGAGCGCATGAAACGATCCTACACAAAGCGCAGGATCGTGACCACGCCCTCTGAGCGTCCTTCCCTGTCCCGTTGCGGGTCGATCAGAGAGACTGTTCGATCCAGGCCTTGAGCTGGCTCTTGGGCAGCGCCCCCATCTGCTGGGCGACCGGCTTGCCGTCCTTGAAGACGATCAGCGTCGGAATGCTGCGTACGCCATACTTGGTCGGAGCTTCGGGGTTGGAGTCGATATTGACCTTGGCAACCTTCAGGCGGCCCTGGTACTCAGCGCCGATTTCCTCAAGTGCCGGCGCGATCATCTTGCACGGGCCGCACCATTCTGCCCAGAAATCAACCAGAACCGGACCTTCTGACTTCAGGACGTCTGCATCGAAGCTGCTGTCGCTGACGGCAACGGTATTTGCGCTCATGAGGGTATTCCTTGTGGCGAATGAAATTTATGAAAATGGATATCGGCTGCCCTGCCCCTCACTGCAAGGGGGCTTTTGATCTGCATCAAGCACCAGAGCAGACCTGATCCAGAAGCAAGGACGGAAGTGTGACAACAGCAGGTCCTTCCGTCCAGACCAGAGAACAGTGAATATCGTAGCCCGGATGAAGTTGCTCCAGAACGGCACGATAGGCCGCCATCTGCCGCAGATAGACAACCGGTGTACGCTCCGCCCGCAGATGCGGATTGCGATTTGTCTTGTAATCGCAGAGCCAGATCTGCCCGTCCCCGATCCGCAGACGATCAACCTGCCCCAGAACCACTCGGCCCGCGCTGACACCGGAAATCGGCTGCTCCGCACGGCTTCCGGGCGCAAACAAGGGCGCGAGGTCGGGATGAGACAGGACGCCCAGAACCTGCTGCGCCAGACGATCGATTTCCGCTTCCGTCAGCCCCAGAGCCCGGCGGGACAGCCAACGCAGGGCCACGGCCTCGCGTTCGGCGGACGGCGTTTCTGGCAGAAGCTGGAGCAGACGATGGATCATCGTGCCGCGCCGCATGGCCTGTTCCCGCACCGGTGTGGAGCGACCGGCCAGCAGCTCCAGTGGTGAACGCGTTGCCGGAAGTTCACCGAACTCCGCCCCATCCGGACGGCTGGGCGCGAGCGGTCGCGTCATGGCGTCCTCGCGCTGGGCAATAGACGGCTTCCAGTCCGGAGCACGGCCCATCCAGTCCGGCAGGGCTGCACAAGGTGGTTCAACGCCCTTGCCCCGAAATGCGACGGGAGCGAGTGTCCGAGCCTCTTCCAACACGAGCCGCTCGCCGTCCCAGCCGGAATCCATCGGCTCGGAACGCGCATTGGCCAGTTGCTTGAACCCGGCCTCGCACTGCCGATACCAGCTTTTATCATCGGGCTCGCGCTTGGCCCCGGCCCCACAGATCACCAGCCAGTCACTGGCGCGGGTCAGGGCAACGTAGAGCAGGCGATTGCTCTCCGCCCGAGATTTTTCGGCATCTCGCTCCGACAGGGCCGTCGTGACCTGCGTGCCCATGTCCTTTTTCGGCACCCAGAGCGGGAGTTCGAACGCCCCCGCTTCTTCCCACAGGAAATCGCTCCCAGGTGGAGGTTTTGACGTTGTATCCGGCATCACGACCAGACGAGCCTGAAGCCCCTTGGAGCCATGCACGGTCATGACGCGAACAGCGCCGAGCTCGCTTTCGGCCTCACGTTTACTGCTGATCTCGCTGGCTTCGAGCCAGTGCAGAAAACCCTGAAGCGACGGCGGGTGCAGCCCTTCATAGCGTAACGCCGCCGTCAGAAGCTCGTCTACCGGCTCGGCTGCCTCCGGCCCCAGACGCCGCAGAAGTCTCGTGCGGCCACCATGCTGACCCAGCGTTTCCGCCAGTAGCCGGTACGGAGATGCATAATCGACGCGCGCATAAAGCGTGGACAGCATCTCCCACGCCGCACGCCAGTCCTCGCGCTCCCGATGCCGTTCGCGCAGAACGGTCCAGAGCGGCTGGCCTTTCGGGCCGAGGGCATGGACCGTGCCATTATGGGTGGCGAGCGCCATCAACGAGTCGTCCGTCAGCCCGCCGAGGGGGGAAGTCAGGACGGCAGCCAGTGTCAGGTCATCCTGCGGCAAGAGCAGAGTCGCGCAGAGCGTCATGAGATCGCGGACCGCCACCTGCTGCGTCAACCCGACCCGCACCAGCGTTGCGACTGGCACATTGCGCGATTTCAGAGCCCGGATCAGCGAGCGCAGGAACGGCGAGCGCCGGGGGACGAGGATCAGCACATCGCCCGCGGTCAGAGGCGCCTGCCCCGGCTGAGGCGGACGCCCGATCTGCTGGTCGATCCATTCCGCAAGCGCTTCGGCGAGGCGCTGGGGCGCGCTACGCTGTCCGGTATTGGCGGAAGGCGCACGCCATGGCGTCAGGCCCTCGTCATCGTCTTCGCCCTGAACGACGGGGACGAGCGGCCACAATTCCACACGCCCCCCCTGCCCCGGACGGGCCGAGACATGCGGGCGGAGCGTCTTTTCGCCTTCCTGCAACAGACCATGCGCGGCGAGAGACTGGGAGAATACCGCGTCCACGAAGGACAGGACGGGAGGCACCGAGCGGAAGGAGACATTCAGTTCCGGATCGCGCCATAGCAGCCCAGCATTGCGGACACGGTCCGCGAACGCGGTGCGCCAGCGGTGGAACTCTTCAGGCTGGGCGCCCTGAAATCCGTAGATCGACTGTTTGTAATCACCAACCGCAAAAATGGTGCGTGGGCGCGGTCCCATATCCCACGCGCCCTCACCCGCAAAAAACTCGGACGTCAGCGCACCGGCGATTTCCCATTGCAGGCCGGAATTGTCCTGCACTTCATCCAGAAGCAGATGGTCAATGCCGCCATCAAGCTTGTAGAGCACCCAGGCCGCACCCGGATCGCGCAGAAGATTGCGGGTTTCCTGAATGAGATCGTTGTAATCCACCAAGCCGCGGGCGGACTTGCCGTCCTGAAACGCCGTCAACATGGGTGCGGCGAGACCCAGCAGGGCACGGTTTAACAGGACCAGACGCACGCTTTTGAGATTGGACTGAAGATCCACCAGTCGTTGCGCCTCGTCTTCCAGCAAAGGCGCAATCCCCGGAACGGCCTCCTGCGCCTTCTTGGCGACGATCCGGTTCATCTGCCGCACGGTTCCTTTGTCCGTCAGGAGGCATTTCGCCCAGACGGCAGGCGCCCGCTTGGCCGGTTCCGTCCCGAGCCATGCCAGCATCTGCTCGACGTTGACTCGGGCGGTAGGTGTCACGACCCCGAGCACGTCACGCAATCCGGCCCGCAGCTCGTCTTCCTTCGGCGGACGGCAGGCGAGAGCCTCAAGTTCTTCAAGGCTCTGCTGCCCGGCGTTCAGAGCCTTGCGATAGGCACTGACCACACTCTCAGGCAAAGTCTTCCAGCGCTCCAGCAGCGGACGAGCGCGGCTTTCCTCCATGTTCAGCGTGCGGATGCGCTGAAAGAAACGGTCCAGGCCCACTGTGCCAGCCACGTCAGCCGCAAGCTCCGGCGAACGGGCCAGACCGTCTTCCATCGCCTCGCGCAGGGCCAGTGTGGTGTCGGTCTCTTCCATCAGTGTGAAATGCGGATCGACCGAGGCTTCCAGCGGAAACCGCCGCAGCAGCGACTGACAGAAGGCGTGGATCGTTTCGATCCGCAGCCCCCCCGGCAGATCGAGCACGCACAGGAACAAGGCGCGGGCACGGGCGCGGGTTTCGTCCGTATTGGGAACGTCGAGGCTTTCCAGCTCCGCACCAAGCGTCTCATCCGGCAGCGAGACCCAGCTCCCCAGTTTTTGCTGAAGCCGGTTGGCCATCTCGGCAGCGGCGGCCTTGGTGTAGGTCAGGCACAGGATACGCGAGGGATGCGTGCCATCCGCCAGAATGGTGTCGCCGTCCTCGGTCTGCACATAGAGCGGCAGCATGAGCCGAAGCAGACGGTCGATCAGCAGCTTGGTCTTGCCCGAACCCGCCGAGGCCGAGACGAATACAGAAGCGCGCGGATCGGACGCCTGACGCTGCGTACGATCGGCAGCGGCAATAACTTCGTCGCGGGTGATGGGGCGTGTGACAGGCGGCATGTCGTTCATTCGCCCTCTCCTTCCGCATAGGCCGCGCGCCATTCATCTACGCGGGCAAGCTGCGCGTAATCGGTGTAGCGCGGGACATGGCCGGCCCAGGGCTGGGAACGGTAGGGCTGATCGGGCGTGTCGTATTCGTCCACCAGGGTCCGGAGTTTTTCCATGGCCTCACCGATCAGGGTCGGCGCATCCGTGCCGGAACGTGAGCCAGGCACTTCGCTTTCTTTACCCGGCTCGTCCCCGCCGGTCAGATGCCAGTAGAGCAACTGCTTTGTCTCCACGGCCGGAACATCCTTAAAGGCTCCCTTCGCCAGCAGCGCACCTTCCAGCACGAGTTGCACGGACCAACCTTCCGCAACATTCTTTCCGCTGGGCGGCTGCCCGGTTTTGTAATCAAAGACCGTCGCCAGACCATCGGTCCCGATATCGATCCGGTCTGCACGACCGCGCAGTTCGAACGGCGCAACAGCCCCCTGAAGACGGAAAGATGCCGTGACCTCCACGAAGCGTCCCTGCGCCGGGCCGCTGTCTTCCATCTCAAGCCGGTAAGCGGCTTCCTTTTCCGCCACCCAGTCCGCAATTCGAACCAGACGCGGCCCCCACCAGTTCACAAGCGCCGGACGCATGTTCGCTTTCGCCAGTTCCTCAGCAAAAACACGTCGCAGAATAACGCTCGCATTGGCTGGCCAGCGCTCGGGGAAGTCCCGCAGGACGCGCTCCATCGCATCATGCACGATCATACCGAAATCAGCGTGTTCCGCACCTTCCTCCAACGGCTTGAGCGCCCGGAGCTTCAGGACATGCTTGGCATAGATCGCATATGGGTCCTGCATCCACGTCTCGATCTCGGTAATACTGAGACCCCGAGGACGCAGAGCGACGGGTGGACGCGGTTCGGGCGGCGCCACAGCCTCGGCGCCTGCGAGCGGCTGATCGAGATAGCGCTGCCAGTCCAGCGCGGGATGCACCGGCAGGTTCTGGGAGCGCCCACCAAGAAACGCATCCATTCGGACCATCCACCGCGCAGGAACGCCGGGCGCGCCCTCACGCCGAGCCGAACTGGCGAACACGGCTTCCTTCGACGCCAGAATGGTCGAAACGAAATCATGCGCGCTCACACCCGTCTGCCGCTCCGGAGAAGGCAGACCGACACGCACGCGCATCGGGCGGCTCAGCCACGGTCCCGGATCGGTCGCGGGAGGCCAGACGCCTTCATTCAGCCCACCCAGCACTACGACATCGAACGCCAGAAGCCGAGCTTCCAACACTCCGAGAATCGAGACACGCGGATGCGACAGTTCCACGCCCCCCCGATGCGCCCGCAAGCCCGTTAGCATCTGCCCAGCCATGGAAGTATTGAGAAACGAATCCAGATGCGTCAGGCGCTGCGGCGGGAGAATACCGGTATTGACGATCAACGCCGCCAGATGTCGCGAGAGCGCCTCACCATCCTCACCGAGCCACAGGCGCGCGCCCGGATGACGAGGTTCGTCTTCCGACGCCTCCAGCTCTTCCGCCGTAGACGCCAAAGCTTCCGCCGTGTGGATCAGGCGTTCGATCAGTTCCGGCAGGGGTATGGCGCCCTCGATGGACAGGAGCGGCTCGAAAGCCCGCTCGATCCGCGCGATGAAAGCAGCGGGACCTTCCGGCTCGTCCGGAGCATCCGCACTAGCACCATTATCGGGCGTATGTTTCTTTTGCGTGTAGTCCTGCAGCGCGGCTTTCAGTCCAGCAATACCGGGCGCGGGAGCAGGCCCACGCAGCAGGAGCCGTTCCAATCGCCGTGCGGAAGCGTGGCAGTCCCCCGGCGTGCGCCCCAGAGCAGCGAGCGGATGTTTCAGGACGGAAAGTAGCGCGACGGGAGAAAGCTGCACTTCGGCAGCGGTCGCAATGAGGCGCAGGAACACAGCGGCCGGTGTCTGAGACAAGGACTCACCCGCACTGTCATCGGCATGGATCCCGAAACGCAAAAGCTCGGTCCCCACACGCTGCGCCAGCGCCCGGTCCGGCGTGACGAGCGCGCAGGTTTTCCCGGCTTCAGACACGACATCACGCAGGATCAGCGCAATGGCCTGCGCTTCCTGCTGCTGGTCCTGCGCGGGCAGAATGGAAAGACCTGCGATATCACGCGGGCGGCTGTCCTGCCCCCAATAGGCGATACCCTGTTCCGGAAGCAGCACCTCGCGCAGCATCAGCTCACGTCCACGGTCCCGTCCGCCATCCCAACCCGTCAGCTCCTTGCGGGACAGCCCCAGATCCGCAAGGATTTCCTTCAGACCGGCCTGCGGATGCGACGGCGGCAGAGCATCCCAGATCTCGTCTGCCATTCCCAGATCCACCCCCGGCAGGATCACGAACCCGGCGGGCAACCGCGCCACCACGGCCAGAACATCCGACACCGCCGCAGACCCGTCAGCAAATCCCACGCCCCAGACGGGCGTGAGCGGCGGTTTTTCTTCCCAAGCGCGAGCCTGCGCCTTCAGACGCGCGATCTGCCGCGCCACCGGGTTACATAGCCCCTCTTCTTCCAGCCATTTCGGCCAGACGGCAGTGACGATCTCAAGAAATTTCAACGTCTGCTGCCAGTGATCGGAAAAGCGCTCCTCCACTGCATCCGGCAGGCGTTCAGCCAGATCAACACCGCTGCGTTCGGCTTCGTCCATCAGATCCGCCAACGCCTTGGCAAGCGGCCACGCCCGGTCGATCCCCTTGGTACTGTCCACACCGACACTCACAAGCGGCGTCTGAAGGATCAGCATCGACAGCACAGCCAGACGGCGCTGCGACTCCACGGCAGGCGGCAGAACGACGTCGATCCCAATGGATGCCAGAGCATCTTCGTCCACATCATTGATCGCGACGATGCGCGGTAAAAGTGCGGCCTGCGTGTCCAGAACCCGCAGGAACGCCTCCATCAACGCACGGCCAGCACGACGGCTAGGAACAAGGATCAGACCGGGACCATCCGTTCCGGCTGCCGGGTCCTGCTCAAGCCATTCCTGCGCCACACGGTCCAGAAACGGCTCCGTACCCGCAATGGTGACGACGCCGCTCATCGGTTCAGTCCTGTCAAGCGCTCCTCAGGCCAGCCCGTCAGCTCCACGACGCGAGAATCTTCGGTGTCTCCGGGGGTAAATGTGAGATGCAGTGTGCCTGCCGGCAGAAAATCCCCGGCCCGCTCCGGCCATTCAACCAGCATGATGCCCTCACACGCCTCATCCCAAGCCAGTTCGTACAGCGCATCCGGCCCATCCAAACGCCACAAATCATAATGATGAACCGTTCCTTTGAGCGTCTCGTAAGGCTGGACGAGCGCGAAGCTGGGGCTGGGAACTTCCATCTGCGGGTCCTGAGCCAGATGGCGCAGGAAGGCTCGGGAAAACGTACTTTTCCCGGCTCCCAGACCGCCGGAGAGCGCAAGACAGTCTCCGGGCGTACAACGGTCGGCAATCAGGGCCGCCAGAGTTTCGGTCGCAAGCTGGTCATCAAGGCGTATCTGCATGACGCCAATGTGGACCCGACGCACCTGTGCCAGCAAGGGCGTTCGGGAGCAGATCAGCGACTGCCGTTCTGGAGAAGCTCCATCCAGCACGCCATGACGGGCCCTTCCTGAAATGCAGCAGCCCGAACCCGGGCAGCAGCCGACATGGCCTGACGCCGTTCGGGCGCGCGCATCAGCTCCAAGAGGGCTACAGCCAGGGCCTCCGGCTCTTCCGGCGGGACCAGCAATCCGGTCTCGCCATCGCGCACGATTTCCGCAGGCCCCGTCTCACAGTCGAACGCCACGACCGGCACTCCCGATGACATGGCCTCAAGCAGAACCATCGGCAGTCCCTCATAACGTGAGGAGGCCACGAAAAGCGCGGCGCGGGCGTAATCAGCGTCGATATCTCCGGTCGCAGGCACGATCGTCACGCGATGCAACCCTTCCGCCTGTTGCAACAAAGCATCACGATCCGGCCCATCTCCCCGGATCAGGAGGCCCCAGCCCATGCTCGCCGGGTCCTGCTCCACAATCCGCCAGGCCCGCAGTAACAGGTCATAGCCCTTCTGTTCGGTCAAGCGTCCCGCCGCCAGAACCATACGGGAGGTTGCCGGATAAGGCCTTTTCGTCACGGGGGGAGTCATGTTCGGAATGGCAGTCAAACGCGCCCGAACCGTCGTCCCCTCACGCCACAGCGCCGTATCCCGCCGGGTCAGAACAACGACATCGTCGGCCCAGCGCGCGGCAATCTGCCGCCCCCAAACTCGCTTGCGACGGTTCAGTGTCACATTGAAGTTGAAGTGCTCCCACACAATGCAGCGCACCCCCGCAAGCCGTGCGGCCGCCACGCCGTAAAGCGCGTGAGTGGACTCCACGACTACCAGCGTATCGATCTGCTCCCGTTTCAGCAGCTGCGACAGCCGCCAGACGATGCGGAACCAGGAGTTAAAAATCTTTACCGGCCGGCCAAACAAGGATGAGACGGCGATTTCGGGCGACAACGGAAAGGCCGGCGCACCCATCCCGACGAGTTCCACCAGTTGCACGTCACAGCCCTGACGGACCAGTCCGTTCATGACAGCACAGGCCGAGCGTTCGGTCCCGCCGAAACCTTTGAGGTCCTGAATTACAAACGCATATCGTGCCTTCAATGCCCTACCCCAAGCCCTTCAAACCGATTATGAAACAGACCATGACGACTGCACCTCAGACTCTCAACACCGATGTCGCGATTGTCGGCGCCGGTCCGACCGCTCTCTTCGCCGCGTTTGAATGTGGCATGCTCAAACTGTCCTGCGTCCTGATCGACGCGCTCGACAGCGTCGGCGGACAATGTGCTGCGCTCTACCCGGAGAAGCCGATCTACGACATCCCGGCCCATCCCGCCATCGAAGGCGGTGCGCTGATCGAGGCTCTCGAACAGCAGATCGCACCGTTCGACGTGCCGCGCCTGCTGGGTTCACGGGTCGAAACGCTGGAAGGCCAGCGTGGGGCTTTCACGCTGAAGACGGCACGCGGCGACGTCATCAACGCGAAGGCCGTCATCATCGCAGCCGGTGCCGGCGCATTCGGGCCAAACCGGCCACCACTCGACGGGCTTGAAGCCTATGAGCGCACGGGGGCCGTGCAGTATTACGTCAAGAAACGCGCCGACTTTACCGGCAAGCGCGTTGTCGTCGCAGGCGGTGGCGATTCCGCGCTGGACTGGGCCCTGTCCCTCTCCGAAGTGGCCGCCCAGGTCTATCTGCTGCATCGCCGGGACCGCTTCCGCGGCGCGCCCGAGACGCTTTCGCGCATCGAGCAGCAGATTGCAGCCGGCAAGATCGAGAAGGTCGTGCCCTATCAGCTTCATGCCCTGCACGGCACGAACGGCATACTCTCAACCGTGGAAGTCACGACGCTTGAAGGCACGTCCCGGCATATTGAGGCCGATGCGCTTCTGCCGTTCTATGGCTTATCCACCGATCTGGGGCCAATTGCACTTTGGGGGCTGGACACGCATCGCAACACCGTTCCCGTCACTCCGGCCACCTTGGAGAGCAGCACGCCGGGCATTTTCGCGATCGGGGACGTGGCGACCTATCCGGGCAAACTGAAGCTGATCCTTCAGGGCTTCTCCGAAGGCGCCATGGCGGCCCATGCCATCCATGCCATCGTCCATCCCGACACGGCCCTGCATTTCGAATATTCGACCAGCAAGGGCGTGCCGGGCTGACAAAACGGGCCAGACAGATTTTCCCACAGCACTGAGCTGGCTTTCATAGCTTCAGGGCGGTTTCACGAACGACAACACA
Organism: Gluconobacter sphaericus; assembly: GCF_016757795.1. Lineage (GTDB taxonomy): Bacteria > Pseudomonadota > Alphaproteobacteria > Acetobacterales > Acetobacteraceae > Gluconobacter > Gluconobacter sphaericus. The sequence goes on from NZ_CP068419.1 coordinate 788,193, forward strand.
GCAGGACAGATATGAAAGTCATCGTTATGGGCGCCGGCGTCATCGGCGTGACAACGGCATGGTATCTCGCTCAGGAAGGCCATGAAGTCGAAGTCATAGACCGCCAGCCGGGTGTTGGTCTGGAAACGTCCTTTGCCAATGCGGGGCAGGTCTCTCCCGGCTATTCGACGCCCTGGGCCATGCCGGGCCTGCCGTTTAAGGCCGCGAAATGGATGTTCGAAAAGCACAGCCCCCTCGTCGTCCGCCCGCGCCTCGACACGGCCATGTTCCGCTTCATGGGCGAACTGCTCATGAACTGCACGGAAAAGGCGTATGACATCAACAAGGGTCGGATGCTGCGGATTGCGGAATACGCCCGCGACCGACTTGACGCCCTGCGCGCCGAGACCGGCATCACCTATGACGGCGCCCAGAAGGGCCTGATCCAGCTCTTCCGTACGGACAGTCAGGTAGAATACGCTGCCGAAGACATGCGTTTGCTGGCCGAAAGCGGCGTTGAGCACAAGCTGCTGACCGTGGACGAGATCCTCGCCCGCGAGCCCGGCCTCGCCAATGCGCGACACCTGCTCAAGGCCGGTCTACTGCTCCCCGGAGACCAGACGGGCGATGCCCATCTCTTCACGCGCCGTCTGGCCAAAATGGCCGAAGACAAGGGCGTGAAGTTCCATCTCGGCGTCACGATCGAGGCTCTGGAAGCCGCCAGTGACGCCATCGTCAGCATCCGCACCAGCGCAGGACGTATGACAGCGGACCGCTATGTTCTGGCGCTTGGCAGCTATTCACCGCGCTTCCTCAAGCCGTTGGAACTGCGTCTGCCGATCTATCCAGTCAAGGGTTATTCCCTGACCATGCCAATCACAGACGAAAGCCGCGCGCCCATCTCCACCGTCAATGACGAGACCTACAAGGTCGCCATCACGCGCCTTGGCGACCGCATCCGCATTGGCGGCACGGCGGAGCTGAATGGTTTCAACCTGCGCCTCAGCCCCGACCGCCGCGAGACTCTGGAACTATCCTTCAGCGAAATGTACGGCGGCGGCGATCTGTCGTCTGCGAAATACTGGACGGGCCTGCGCCCCTGCACGCCGGACGGCACGCCGATCGTCGGCCCCTCACCGCGCTACGGCAATCTGTGGCTCAACACCGGCCATGGCACGCTGGGCTGGACGATGGCAGCAGGCTCTGGCCAGATTGTCGCAGACCAGATCTCGGACCGACAGACGGCGATTCCGTCCCTCGACCTGTCTCTGGACCGTTACGGCATCTGAGAATGTCTGCCGTCCGCAAGAGCTTACGGACGGCAGACAAACGCCCGGACATCCTGCATCGAGACGGTCCCGTCCCGGCGCAGAAGTTCGTCCTTGCCGCCCACATGATGCGGCATGACCATCAACGGCGTTCCTTCATCCATGAAGCGGATCCGCAGATCGCTCCAGCGCGGCGCCACAAATCGCCGGAAAGACTGTACGAGCGCGCACTGATCGATGCACCAGTTCGTCGGATTGGCCGGATCATAGGCGACCTGAAGATAGTCATGCAGGAATGCCGCAATCTCCGGCAGCCGGTCAGCTTCCCCGAACCATGAGATCCCCGCACCAAACCCCCAGGGCTCACCGAAAGTCTGCCGCCCCTCATGGTCATAGGCATAGAGCCGGAATCCATAATCGGCCGTTGCCCTGAGCTCATCGAACAGCGTCAAAAAGTCATCCGGGAAATAGCCGTCACAATCGGCGGTGATGACAGGACAGGCATAACGTCGCACCACTTCAGGCAACATCAGATAACGGATCGCCGTATAGGTCGCAGCATCGCGCCATGTCAGACGGCCATGAGCCAAGGTGACATCGAGACCGAAATCCTTTTGCGAGACGGCATTGATCAGTTCGCGCATGAACGCAAGCTGCTCCGGCGCCGGCGTATCGATCCCCAGACACAGCCGGATCCGGAAAGACGGATCCGGGCGGCGGGCACAAAGCTTCAACAGAGACAGCAGCAACTTGGGCAGGAAACGGAAATACCCGGCGTCGCACCCAAAAACGAGACAGAGCGCGGGTAGCTGATCCCCCGGGACATCGCCAGGAACAACACTAGCCTCCCAGTGCCATTCCCCCATGCCCAGACGGTCAGGAACCGGCTGCTCCATACCCTCACGCGCAGGACCGCCCAGCCAGGATAACACGCCACAATTATAATGGATCGGCATGAGCCCGGTCCGGATGGACAGAGCCTTGGCCGCCGCATACTGACTGTCAGCGGCATCCACATTGCCCGCAAGCCAGAACTGATGCCCGCCACAAAGAGCATTCCAGTAACTGTCCCCGTTAAAACGCCGGTCCAGTTCCAGCAAGGCCTGCCGGGGTTTCTCCCCGAGACGCAGAGACGTCTCCTCGAAGCGATGTCCATAAACCTGTCGGATGTCCGCCCCATCCTGCTCCGAAAGCGGCATGGGCGTCAGAACCCGTTCAAACAGTTCGTCAAAAGGCTGCAGACGGAGATGCTGAAGGCAATCCTGCACCAGAAACAGGGCGTTTTCACCCTGACGCAAGCGTACGTCGAGATCCTGAATCCGTTGCGGAATACTACCTTCCGGGAAACGCTTCAGGAGTGCCGCCTGTAGCAGATCAGCCGCCCGGACATGATGACCGCAGCGCATTGCCATAAGGGCTGAGAAGTAGAGCATGTCCGCGCCATCATCGGCCCGACGCGCCAGTTCCAGCGCACGCTCCGCCAATGCAAGTTCGCCACAGTCCACACTGATCAGCGCCAGATATTGCAGGCGGGGCAGATCCTCGGGATACAAGGCAACCTTGAAGGCCTCCGACTGAAGACTCGCAAAGGAATCTCGGATACGAGCCCAAGGGGCCTGATCTCCGCGCCGCACGACATTACGAACGTCTTCCAAAAGAGCCACTACCTCAGGTGACGGACAAGGCTCCAACCGGAGGGGAGATATATTTTCGCCTGTCAGAAGAACAGACCCATCTGCCTGCGCCTGCACATCAAGCGTTTCCAGAGCAACCGCCCAGTCCCCGACACGAAGTTGGAAATCCTGTACCGCAGGACGCAGGGCCGGAAAGGATTCAGCAGCAATATACCACGGACGCGATACCAACCGCTGCAGTTCCGGCAGGTGCGCGACCGGCAGGGCGAGGAACTGTTCCCAGCCCTGGATGTGTGATGCGGTCCCGCATCCATGGCCCGGCGTCGCCGTCAGAAAAACATTCCCGGCCCGCACCGCATACAGGGGGCGCGCCCCGGATGGATCGATCGGCTGGACCTCCACGAGGCCACCGTCCCCACTCAACGAGACGGGGGCCGCCATCCCTGCGATCACATCGGACAGGGACGCCAGGGACAACGAGAAGCCACGCTGCGCGACAATAGAGCCGTGCCAGCTCAAAAGACAGGAAGTCATACCAGCAGCGTAGTGAGGGTTGCGGTCGCATGCAAATGCCTGCACACGCCCTGCCAGCATCTGACGGAGTCATAAAAAAAGGGTCTGCCTGAGCAGACCCCGTATCGTGTCCTATGACCCTGTGACCGGTCAAAAGACATACCCTCAGTTGGACGGAGCGGCTTCGGTCGGAGCGGCGTCCGTGGCAGCTGAGGTCTTCTTGTGGTGCTTGTGCTTGTGGTGATGCTTCTTGCCCTTGCCGTGATGCTTCTTCGTGCCCGTCTCCGTAGCGGCATCGGACTCAGTTGCAGGTGCAGCAGGAGTGGCTTCGGCAGCCGGAGCGGCAGGAGCTTCAGCGACAGGCGCAGCGGCAGCGGCCGTCGTGGTAGGATCGGCGAACGCCGGAGCAGCCGTCAGTGCCAAAGCGGAAACAGCAGCGATCAGGGAACGGTTGAAAAGACGCATCTGGAAACGGAGCTCCACAACAAAATAAAGACAAGCCAGCATTCAGTTTTCCGAAGTGGCCTTAGCTAAAACGTTATCATTCCTGTCGGGCACGGTCGCGCATTAACTTTATGAAATTTCAGCCCTGCTTCCGTGCAATACACAAAAACGCCTCAATTCAGACAAACTTCATTATACACCCATGAAAAAAGGCCTGCCCTGAGAGTTCCAGGGCAGGCCTTTGCAATGCAAGCGGTCCGTGAAAAGCTGGATCAGCCTTCGCGGGACTTGGAAGCGCGCTTGCGCTCATGCGGATCGAGGTAACGCTTGCGGATCCGGATGGCGGACGGCGTGACTTCGACCAGTTCATCGTCTTCGATATAAGCGATGGCCTGCTCAAGGCTCATGCGACGCGGCGGCGTCAGAAGCAGGGCTTCGTCCTTACCGGATGCACGCATGTTGGTCAGCTTCTTTTCGCGGACCGCATTGATGTCAAGGTCGTTCTCACGGGAATGCTCACCAAGGATCATGCCCATGTAGATCTTCTCGCCAGCATCGACGAACATTGTACCGCGATCCTGCAGGGAGAACAGCGCGTACTGCGTCGTCGTACCGTCTTCAGCCGAAATCAGCGAGCCATTACGGCGGCCTTCAATCGTGCCCACATACGGCAGATAGCCGTGGAACAGACGGTTCATGAGACCCGTTCCGCGCGTGTCGGTCAGGAACTCACCATGATAGCCGATCAGGCCGCGCGACGGGATCAGGAACGTCAGACGGACCTTTCCACCACCGGACGGACGCATGTCCTGCATAACGCCCTTACGGAGCGACATTTTCTCGACGACCACGCCCGAATAAGGCTCGTCCACGTCCACCAGAACTTCTTCGAACGGCTCTTCGCGCTCGCCGGTCTCTTCGTTTTCACGGAACAGAACGCGCGGACGGCCGATCGTTAGCTCGAAGCCTTCGCGACGCATCGTTTCGATCAGAACGCCAAGCTGAAGTTCGCCACGACCGGCCACTTCAAACGCTTCGCTTTCCGGGCTTTCCGTCACCTTGATGGCCACGTTGCCTTCGGTTTCCTTGAAGAGACGGTCGCGGATCTGACGCGATGTCACCTTCTTGCCTTCACGACCGCCCAGCGGACCGTCGTTGATGCGGAAGGTCATGGACAGGGTCGGCGGATCGACCGGGCGGGACGGCAGCGGAGCATCAATGGACGGATCGGCGATCGTGTCGGGAATCGTCGCTTCGGACAGACCGGCGACGGCCACGATGTCACCGGCTTCGGCTTCTTCCACGGGCACGCGGTCGAGACCACGGAACGACAGCAGCTTCGTCAGACGACCGGTTTCGACGATCGTGCCATCCGGACGCAGCACGCGCACCGGCATGTTTACCTTCGCACGGCCCTGATCGATACGACCCGTCAGGATACGGCCCAGGAAGTTGTCGCTCTCAAGAATGGTGGAGACCATTCCGAACGGCGCATCCTTGTCCACGTTCGGCTGCGGCACGTGGCGCAGCACGAGGTCGAACAGCGGGGCGAGGTCCTTCTTCGGTCCGTCCAGCTCCAGATCGGCCCAGCCCTGACGGCCCGAAGCATAGAGCATCGGGAAGTCGAGCTGATGCTCGTCGGCGCCGAGGGACGCGAACAGGTCGAAGATCTCTTCGTGCACTTCGTCCGGACGGGCGTCGGAACGGTCGATCTTGTTGACGACGACGATCGGACGGATGCCACGGGCCAGCGCCTTGCCAAGCACGAACTTGGTCTGCGGCAGCGCGCCTTCGGCGGCATCGACGAGGATGATCGCGCCATCCACCATGCTCAGGATACGCTCAACCTCACCACCGAAATCGGCGTGGCCCGGGGTATCGATGATGTTGATGCGGGTTTCTTTCCACACAACGGACGTGCACTTGGCGAGAATGGTGATGCCACGCTCGCGTTCGAGGTCATTGCTGTCCATCGCACGATCAGCAACATGCTGATTGTCGCGGAAAGAGCCGGACTGCTTGAGAAGCGCGTCAACCAGCGTGGTCTTACCATGATCGACGTGCGCGATGATGGCGATATTACGGAGTTCCATGTGGTCTTCCAGACGGGAGGCATCGAAGAGAGGATTTGCGCCGTCTTCTGCACCGAATCCCGCCAATATGCAAACTCTGTCACCGTCTTTTCGCCCCGAAGACGCCTTGAGCCCGCGGGAAAGCTGGGCCACATCTCACAAAACACCGCCCCTTTGAGGAATTCAGACCATGTCCGACCACCAGCCCACTGGTCCCTCCGCACCCGGTACCGACGCCCTCAGTCAGCTCGGCCGCGCCACCACGACACCGCAGAGCCCCGAAGAAGCCGTGCTCGAACGCGTCCCCTCCCCGCATCAGGGACGGCAGTATGTCGTGCGCTTCACGGCCCCAGAGTTCACCTCGCTCTGTCCCGTGACCGGGCAGCCGGATTTCGCGCATATCGTCATCGACTACATCCCCGGCGAATGGATCGTCGAAAGCAAGTCCCTCAAGCTCTTCCTGACCAGCTTCCGCAATCATGGCGCGTTCCATGAAGACTGCTCAATCGCCATCGCTGAGCGTCTGGTAGCCCTGCTCGACCCGCAGTGGCTGCGCATCGGAGCCTACTGGTATCCGCGCGGCGGCATCCCGATCGACGTCTTCTGGCAGACGGGCGAGCCACCGAAGGGCGTGTGGATTCCCGCACAGGACGTACCCAGCTATCGCGGTCGCGGCTGAACCGTGACCGAAGCCGCCGCCATCGCCCGCTCCAGCGGCCCTGTGACGCAGGCGCGGCTGGTGGTGGATCTGCAACGCCTCGGCGTCCTGCCGGGGATGACGCTGCTGGTTCACACATCCCTGAGCCGGATCGGCTGGGTCTGCGGCGGCGCACGGACAGTTATCGAAAGTCTGCTTCAGGCGGTCGGCCCGGACGGGACGATCGTCATGCCCGCACAGTCTTCCGAACTGAGCGATCCGTCAGGCTGGTGCAATCCCCCTACGCCGGAAAGCTGGTGGGAGACGATCCGCGCCACCATGCCGCCTTATGACCCGCATCTGACGCCGACGCGGGGCATGGGGCAGATCGCCGAAGTTTTCCGGACGTGGCCCGGCGTGCGACGCAGCACCCATCCACAGGTTTCGTTCACTGCTCTAGGGCCGCTGGCTGCGGATATTCTGGCGACGCAGCCGATGGAGGATCCGTTCGGCACCCATTCCCCGCTTGCGGCCTTGTCGAGCCATAATGCGCAGGTTCTGATGATCGGGACGGGCTGGGACACCTGCACGGCGTTGCATCTGGCCGAGCGCCTCGCCGAGCCTGACGGGCCAAGATTCCAGGATGGAACCTGCATCACGGCGGATGGAGAGCGCCGCTGGATCCGTATCAGCCTCCCCGAGACGAAAACAGAGCGTTTCACGCTTTTGGGCGCAAGGCTTGATGGAAACGCCCTGCTTAGACACGGGCATATCGGTTCGGCGGCCTCACGCCTGTTCCCGCTCACCCCGACCATTCGCATGGCCGTGCAGGACTGGAGCAGGCAGGAACAGTCGCCGCAGAGCGATCAGTAAGACGCGCTAATCTCTCCAAGGAACATGCGTCCGGCGGACGGCGTGGCGCGGTTGGAGAACAGGCTCTGGTAGTTTAGGCGGTTCGCCAGATTGTAGCCGTTCATCGACACTTTCCAGTGCTGATTGAAGCGGTGTGAAATCATGGCGCTGAAATCCAGATTCGCCGGAGCCCGTAGCGTATTGGCCGCATCCAGCCACACATGCTCGCGCCATGTCAGACCGCCGCCAAACGTCACGTTATAAGGCTTGTCTGCAAAGGCGTTATAGGCCGACCACAGCGTTGCCTGATTATGCGGCACATACTGCACGTTCTTTCCACGATTGGCCTTCGTGGCTGAATAGGTGGTGCTGCTGTCATACAGGGCATAAGTGGCGGACACGTTCCAGCCCGGCAGAATGATGCCACCAACGGACAGCTCGAGCCCCTGATTACGCTGCCGGTCAGACGATCCCGTAATTTCGCCCGTTACCGGATCCGCATTCAGCGCATTGCCCTTGTCCAGCCGGAACAGCGACGCCGTCACGCCCAAACGGTCGTGCAGGATGCTGTACTTGGCCCCAAGTTCATAAAGCTGCGCCTTTTCCGGGCTGGCGAAGGAATTGGTGCCTGGACGAATGGGCACGGAGCCGTTGGTCACATACATGCCCATCGGCGTCGTGGAATTGGCCCATGTAAAGTAATAGGTCTGATGCGAATCCGGCGTCAGCACGAGGCTGGCATTGGGATTGAACACCCCGCTCACATCATGGAAATGCTGGTCAGGGTTTTTCGCAACATCTCCACCCGTCAGGTTATAGCTCGTCTGCCAACGATCCCAGCGGAAGCCACCCTTGAGGGATAGCCAGTTCGTGAACCAGATCTGGTCGAACAGGAACAGACCCGTATCGAAACCGTATCCATTGCTGTGAGACTTCGCCCCCAGGGAACCCAGTGAGACGAGCCCAGCCGGATTCATGTCCCCCGGCACCAGATCCAGATTTCCGACATGCGGGTTCGGATTGACCAGACTGGCATACGGCTTGGGCTTCAGATAGGTCGACTGCGACCGAACGTCATTGACGCGCTCGATATCAAAACCTGCAACGACCTGATGCCGCAGGAAGCCTGTATGGAAATCAGCAACCATCGAGCCCACATTTTGCACGGACCAGCTCGTCTGCTGATACGGCAGGGGCGCCATATACGTCCCGGCCCCCGTCCCGGCGCCTGCACCGACCGGCCCCGAGCGCGCCACGAGCGCCTTAGACGGATCGCCACTGAAATAGTTGTTCACGCAGGTCGTATCGCAGGTCGCCTTGGAGGCCGCGAACGTCCGGTAATATTCCCCGCCGCGCAGATCGTCATAGAACGTGATGTGTCTGTTCAGCTTGAAGCTGAAACGGGCCGTTTCCATATTGGCGTTCGTTGCGTTCTGGTCATTATCCGTCCCATACCAGTTAGTGCGACGGATGCCATATTCCGTGATGGGCTGACCGTATTTCGCACCAGGCTTCGTCACGACCGGCACACCGAAATCCGGAATCGAATTTTCCTGCTGGTGCATATATTGCAGAACCAGCGTCGTTCTCTTACCGATCCCGAAGGCCAGCGACGGCGCAATACCCCAACGATGAGAGTACAGATAGTCGCGCCCAACGATATTGTGCTCGTCGCCCATACCCGTGATCCGGAAGGCTGTTGAGTCGTTGATCTTCTGATTGACGTCCAGCGTGCCGCGGTAATAGCTACCAGAACCGCCAGAAAACTCGGCGTTGTAGTGGTTTTTCAGACCGGGCGTCTTGGTGACCATGTTGATAGCGCCGCCCGTCGTACCGTTACCGAACACTTCGGAAGACGGCCCCTTGATGACCGAGACGGTCTCGAAATTGAACGCATCGCGTGAATAGACGCCGAAATCCCGCAGACCATCTTCGTAAATGTCATTCTGGGCCTGAAAACCGCGGATCAAGAACTGATCGCCGTTCATGCCACCTGCACCCTCACCAATGGACGTCGTCACACCCGGTACATTCCGCAGGGCCTCATCGAGGGATTTCACATTCTGCTGCTGCATCAGAGCCTGCGGCACCACATTGATGTTCTGCGGCGTGTGCATCACGTCCTGCGGCATCCGCGACAAACCGGTGGAATTATGCATGGTGTTGAAGCCATGCCCCTGCACCGTCAGGTATTCCGCATCGACACCATCAAGGCTCTGCGTCCTGTTCAGGGATTTTGCCGTAGAACGCGCTTTGGGGTCCGGTTTCTCATCCTTTTTGACGGGATCCGCCGCATAGCCCTGTGAAGACATCAGCAGCGTTCCCGCAACTGACAGCGAAGTGATATGCGCACGTAGCGAACCGGTCATCGAGGGCCTCTTGGTTACAGAAATATCTGTTTGTGTTACAGAGGCCAATATTAGAAATAAGAATCATTCGCAACAAATTTCTAAATGAATGCCTTTCCTTTTGCCAGAAAAACGCTTTTCCAGTTTAAAAACTGTCCAAAAATACATCAGGCTCCCCACCCCAGACATAAAGGGTGACGAGCCTGTCGGGTCTCTTCAGAGTTTTGCAGGCGTCAGAGCGTAATGCCGAGCTGGCCCTGGAAATACAGCAAAGGTGCGCGGTTTTCGTCGAGTTCCAGCGAGACCGGACGCGCCATGAACAGGGCATGCGTGCCGCCCTGGAACGTCTCAACCAGTTCGCAGTGCATCTTGACCAATGAATCGCGGACGAAAGCCGTGCCGTCCGCCGCGCGTTCGATCACATCCGACCCGAACTTGTCGGCCGTGCGGCTGGCGAACAGCATCGCCACCTCCTTGTGGTCGTTGCCCAGAATGCTGAGGCCGAACACCCCGGCTTCCGCAATCGCACGATAGGTCGCGCTGGCCCGGTTAAGACAGATCAGCAGCAGAAGCGGATCGAGGGACACGGACGTCAGAGCGCTGATGGTCGCACCCTGCTCGCCTTCGCTGCCTTTGGCCGTCACCACGGCAACACCCGTGGCGAAATGGGACATGGCTTTGCGGAAATCGGTTTCGTTCGGAGTCGTCATGACAATCTCCTTGCCATAATCCGACGGCAAACGCACCTCTCCTTCAAAACCCGAGCGTCATGTCCGCCCCGAACAGGATGCGCCCCATGTGGTGTTGGTCATCGAACGGACGCGTGCTGTTGAGCGAGCGGTCAAAGCGCAGTTCCGGCCGGAACTGTAGCAGCTTGACGTGATGTCCCACATCCGGCCTCCAGACCGTGTTCAACGTCAGGGCCCCATAGGTCGTGGCCGGCGCGGATTCCGAACGCGTCGGATTGCCAAGCATGGCCTGCGCATAGCCTTCGTTCTCCGCGAAACTCGCCACGAAACTCCCGGTATTATCCCGGTACAGCTCGGCCCGCGCATTAACGGTCAAATTTGGACGAATGTGCCACCCGCCCCAGACGACCGCACTGTATGTATCGGCATGCAGGCCTTCGTCATGAAGCTGGTTCAGCTCCGCCGTTACGCTCCATTTTTTCGAGAACGTCCAGGTCCCGTTCAGATCGTTCCAGTACCGCATGGCACCATTCGCCCGTGCCCCAAGAGAGCGCACGGCATTTTCCGGTCCGACCCGCAGCAGATAGGTGAAGGACAGATGCCCGTCCGCCAGATTGTTGCCCGTGACACCAATATAACCAGCCGGACGGCCATTATTGTCACCGCGCCCGAACGACGTCTGGTTGCCGGTATCCGCACCGAACTGAAGATCGAAATGATCGTCCAGATGAAGCTGGAACATGCCGCCCACATGCTCGAACGGCGTAGAATATTCCGTTGTATAGGCCAGCGTATAGAAAGCCCGGGTCGAGGGATCGAGCGCCTCCACCCCCATGGGGGAGGTCAGGATACCGATCTGCCCGTCCAGCCCTTTGGCCGTAAACCAGGGCATGTGAATCGCGACATTCGCGAAAACCGGCATGGCCTGATAGCGGCCGTTGATCCAGCGGTCTGAAACGCCGGCAATCGTGTAACTGCGAGCGTCGGAGCCATAAAGCATCCGCAGATTCATCCCCAGACCATACCCGCCGCCAATCGGATCGACCGGTTTGGTGAGCGTGAAGGTGAGCTGATTCAGAGTTGCCTGATCGGCATAGGGGGAGAGGAGCTGGCCAAAATTAAGGTTACTGGCGGGATGGCTGGAACTGCCCATCACCCCGCCCTCGATCTGGGCGCCAAAGGAAACGTCAGAAAACCACTGATCCGTCCAGGCCTTGCCTTGCCCGGGTGCGGTCTGCTCTCCCACGGTCTGGGCGCCGGCAGCGGAGACTCCGAGCCCCGCAAGAACCGCCAGTATCGCCCCAAAAGTCTGACTGAAACGCTGCCTCATGCCATCCACCTTCCGGTTGCATGAGGCAGCCCATAGCACAGGCCTGATTTTTTACTTAATGTTGCTAAAGAGGAATATTCCTCAGAATTTCGCCGTATTCGGGTGGGCGCCCATCCGGCCATCCTTGCGGTCCATCTGTTCGATGACCTGCATGTCGTCCGTATCCAACACAAAGCCGAACACATCCAGGTTTTCCGCCAGACGCTTTGGATTGACCGATTTCGGAATGACGATCAGTCCGCTCTGAATATGCCAGCGGATCACGACTTGAGCCGGAGTGCGGCTGTGCTTCTCGGCGATCTTCCCGATCCGCTCATTGCCCAGAACCTGCCCCTTGCCTAGCGGACGCCAAGCCTCGGTGCGGATGTTGTGCTTCTCGTGGAATTCTCGCAGGGCGCGCTGCTGGAAATCGGGATGCAATTCGATCTGGTTGACGACCGGCACAACACCCGTGGCATCCATGATCCGTTCCAGGTGCTCCGGCTCGAAATTGGACACGCCGATGGACTTCACGCGGCCGGATTTCTTCAGCTCGACCAGCGCCTTCCAAGTCTCGACATACTGCCCCTGAGCCGGCATCGGCCAGTGGATCAGATACAGGTCCAGCACCAGACGGCGCAGCAGACGCGCACTTTCCTCATAAGCCCGCAGGGTACTGTCATAACCCTGCTCGTCATTCCAGAGCTTGGTCGTCAGGAAGACGTCCGGATGGTTTTCCAGACCTTTGCCAACACCTTCCTCATTCTTGTACAAACGCGCCGTATCGACAGACCGGTAACCGAGCTTCACGGCTTCCTTCACGACCTCGGCCGTTTCATCCGGAGGTGTCTGCCACACACCCAGCCCAATCTGGGGCATGGTGTGACCGTCATGAAAAGAAATCACGGTCTGGGCCTCGGCGGATGGAACCTGTGATGACATGTCTGCCTCCCTACAAAAATGAAAACTCCGAGCACAAAGCCTGCTGACCGACCAACGCCTGCGTCGAAGAAGGGGTTCAGTCCCCTTTCAGCAGAACTGCCAATTTCAGGCTGAATGCTGCAACCGTGAACGGCTTGACCAGCAGCGCGCAACCCGGCGCCAGGGCCTGATCGCCCAGAACGCTCTGCTCGGCATAGCCCGTGATGAACAGCACCTTCAGCTCAGGCCAGCGTTTCAGCATCTGCTCGCCCAACTCCCGGCCGTTCATGCCACCCGGCATCCCAATATCACTGATGAGAACCGTAGGCGGCCCTCCCTCCGCCACCTGCACCTCAGCCGACGGCCCATCGAACGCCGTCAGCACGATCCCGCCCAGATCCGTCACCATGTCCGACACGATCATCCGCACAGCCTCTTCGTCATCCACGACGAGGACGCGCTGCCCCTCCAGAAGGCGAGGCTGGGACGCAACAGGCAAAGACGGCGGTTCGGAACGGATGGTTTCCTGCCCCTGATAGCGCGGCAGCCAGAGCGAAACGACTGTCCCCTGCCCCGGCGTGGAGTGGATCTCCACCTGCCCCCCTGACTGCTGGGTAAATCCGTAGATCATACTCAACCCCAGCCCTGTCCCTTCCCCCAGCGGCTTGGTCGTGAAGAATGGGTCAAAGACACGCTGCACGATCTCGGGCGGCATACCGCAGCCTTCATCCTGCACAGTTAGGACAACATAATCCCCGTCCCGGATGGACATATCTGAGGCAGCATCAGCAGTCAGAACCCTGTTGGCACTCTCAATCTGCAGCATCGTCCCGCGGTCATGCAGGGCATCACGGGCATTGATACACAGGTTCAGGATAGCGTTCTCAAGCTGATTCGCATCCACTCGCGTCAACCACAGGCCTGGCTGCAGATCGAAAACGAGCTCTATGCCCGGCCCGACCGTCCCCCGGAGCAGACTTTCCAACCCGCGCACGAGTGCATTCATGTCCGTAGGTGTGGGATCAAGGGTCTGACGCCGCGAGAATGCGAGAAGACGATGGGTCAGCGACGCAGCCCGGCGGACCGCATCCTGCGAGGCCGCGATGTAACGCCCCAGCCCGTCTGTCCGTCCCTGCGCCAGACGCAGCCCGATCAGTTCCAGACCGCCCCCGATCCCCGCGAGCAGATTGTTGAAATCATGTGCCAGACCACCCGTGAGCTGCCCGACGGCCTCCATTTTCTGCGCCTGACGGAGCTGCTCTTCCAGTTCGTTGCGCTCGGTCAGGTCACGCCCAACTGCATAGATCGCATCGCCCTCGTCGTTGCAGCTCCAGTTATAGATCCGCCAGCTGCCGTCGGAGCGCCGCATCCGGGCATCCAGCCCTGCCGCCGGCCAGGGCGTCCCCGTCAGCAGACGCTCGAACGTCTCCAGCAGCTCGCGCCTGTCATCGGGATGGCACAGCGCATCCAGCCGCAGCCCGGCGAGTTCCTCGGTCCTGTAGCCCTGCATCTCTTCCCAGCTCGGACTGACCGCAACGTAATAGCCGCGCCGATCGATGATGACGAACAGGTCGCGTGCAATGTTCCACAGCCGGTCGCGCTCGCGGGTCCGTTGCAGAATCCGCTCTTCGAGCATGACGTTGAGGTCGCGGATCTGCTGCTGCGTACGGGCCTGCCGCATGGACGCATGGGTGCGATCCGCCACGGCGCGGGTGAAGACGATTTCCTCGTCCGTCCAGGTATGGGGCGCATCGTGACAGACAAACATCAAGCCAACGAAACGCCCGAACTTGAAGATCGGGACGCAGAGGATCGCCACAATACCATCGGCGTCATAGCGGGCATCGTAACCTGCCGTCAGGGCGTCAGTATGGACATCGGCGATAGCCACGGGCTCGCCCCGGCCCAGGATCGGCCTGAACTCGCCATAATCCGCGAACATCCGCATGCCCACCAGCGGTCGTGTAACCTCCGGTGCGCCACCAACAGTCATGCCGGTCCAGTCATCATTGACGACGCCATATCCCGCGCCACTTGCATCCAGTTCACGACAGATGATGTGGGCCGCAACTTCTTCCATCATGCCTGTATCATCCAGCGCGCGGAGCTGATCGCCCAGTTCGACGAGCGCGGCCTGACGAAGAGCCTGGCGCTTGCTCCGGTCGATGTCGAAGACAATGCCGGGGAAGCGGGCCACGCGGCCTTCGTCCCCCAGATCGCAACGTCCATTCCCCTCGAACCAGCGTTGCCCTTCCGGTGTCTCGACCCGAAACTCGAAACGGCATTTCCCGCCCCGCCGCGTCGCCGCCGTAACGGCCTGCACCACCGCGAACCGGTCCCTTGGGTCCACGGAGTCATAAATCACGTTCGGCATGACGCCTTCGCGCAGGCAGGCCGGGTCCAGCCCGAGCGTCTGTGCCAGCCGCACATCACCTGTCATGCGCGAGGCGCTGTCATCCCACATCCATGTTCCAGCGATAGCACCGGCTTCAAGCGCAAGCTGGAGCCGCTCGGCGGACTGATTGGCTTCCGTGAGATCACGGCCAATCGCCAGCAGACGCTGAACATCACCCTCCTCCCCGAAAACCGGCGTCACAGCCACGTCCCAGAAACGGCGTTGCCCTTTCATGGTGATGGCATAACCCTGAAAGCGCGCCGTCTCACCCTCAAGCGCAGCCTGCACCGCCAGAGCCGCCCGGCGACGCGACTGCCCGCGCCACAGATCCACCCAGGGCAGGCCGTGCATAATGATCGGGCTGTCCATTTCCATGGACCTGATGCCACCCTCATTGACGAAGCGGATGCAGCCATCGCAATCAAGAATATGGATGCAGTCCGGCAGGCTGGACAGCAGCAGCAGCGTGAACGCCTCGCTGGAGCGCAGAGCTTCCGCCGTCATAGAGGCAGAGGACACATCCATCGCCAACCCGACGCTACGGCGGCTGTTCGGACGGCTTTCGTCTTCCCGCCACCCGCGCATTAGAACATGCCGCAAAATCGACCGACGCGGTGTGCGTGATGACGGCGTCTGTGCCGAACCTGGCATAAACGACGACGGGACCAGAATTCGAAAACGCAGTTCGTAGCAGCCGTCGTCCCGCAGGTCGTTCTCAAGACTTCCATCATAGACCAAGCGGTCATCGGGATGCAGGAACACCACAAGCTCGTCGATCGGGACCCCTACGGCCAGACGCTCTGGCGGCAAGCTCCAAATACTGGCGAAACGTGCGTCCCCGGTCACCATCCGTGTCGCGAAATCGCAGCGATAGAAGGCAACATCCGCCGTATCCGCCATGCGCTGCATCCGGAGCTGCATACGCTCCATGATCGCGTCTTCGCCCGATTGCGGTGATGCGGCATGTTCACGCAACAGATCATCCACCTGAAGGGCACACAGCGCCCGGACATGCTCGAGCGCCGGAGCATTGTGCCGTACGCACAGCCACACCTCCACCACACCGGACCGCACCGGAAGAAGGCGCACGCTGCACGCTTCTAGAGACTGGCCGTCCATCAGGCATGCCGCGCCCTCAGCTGCAATCGCGCTTCCATCGCCCCCCAGAACACGCACGCCATCGGCGTCTCGCAGCAGAAGCGCGGCCTCCCCCCCGCCCTCTGCGGCGGCCAGAGCCAGGAGATGAACACACAGGCTGGACGCACGACCAACAGCGAGCGCCGGAGACAGCATCAGCGTTCCGGAACCACCGTCAGTGTCCTCCACGCGATCCATCATACCTCCCTCTCAGTCCCGGTCATCCGACACACCCCATCCCAGGACCTGAGCCAGGTCCTAGCAGATCCCGCATCCTGTCACGAAACCTCTACAAAAGAATGTGCCACTTTCCAGCATCCCTGACGTTCCTGTCGCAACGCGATCACATTTTCAGGAGTCTGTCATGCTGAACCTCGATCTGAGCGGCCGCACCGCCCTCGTCACCGGCTCGACCGGCGGGATCGGTCTGGCCATTGCCCGAAAGCTGGGCGAGACCGGCGCTACCGTCATCATCAATGGCCGCAAACAGGACAGCGTCGACGGCGCACTCGAGAAACTTGCGAAAGCCGTTCCGGGCGGAGCCTTCCGAAGCGTCGTCGCAGATGTCGGGACCGTCGAAGGCTGCAAGACACTGTTCGAGGCCGAAAGCAACGTGGATGTCCTCATCAACAACGCCGGCATTTTCGCACCCAACGATTTCTTCCAGACAACGGATGAAAGCTGGGAACACCTCTTCGAGGTCAACCTGTTCTCCGGCGTACGTCTCTCCCGCGCCTATCTACCGGGAATGAAGGCGCGCAACTGGGGGCGCGTACTGTTTATCGCCTCGGAATCCGCGCTGAACATTCCGGCCGAAATGGTCGATTACGGCGTCAGCAAGACAGCCATGCTCGGTCTGGCCCGTGGGCTTGCGAAGCTGATGGCGGGCACAAACGTGACGGTCAACTCGGTCCTCCCCGGCCCCACATTGTCCGAAGGTGTCGAGGACATGCTGAAAGACCAGAACCCCGACAGCCCCCGCCCGGTCGCAGAACTTGCGGCGGAGTTCGTGCAGAAACACCGTCCAAGCAACATCCTGCGTCGCATGGCCACGGTCGATGAAGTCGCCAATCTTGTCGTCTATGCTGCCTCGCCTCTAGCATCCGCCACGACAGGCGCAGCCTTGCGCGTCGATGGGGGCACTGTCGATACCATCTGATCGAAAAGCCAATCAGGCAGATGGGGGCACCTTCCCCGCCAATCGCTGCAAAGCGATCCGGATATCGGGTTCCACGTCCCGATCGTTACAAAGCGACCGGGCGACGTTCTGCGCAAGGGGAGCCGCGCCATCACCCTTACGGAACCACGCCCGCAGAAAAACCTGCAACCGTCTGCGGATCGGTACGGGCATGGTCTCCAGCGCAGCGGCATCGCGCAGTTCGATTACCCACATTCCCATCACCATCGCGTTCAGGTGCCGCCCCATATAAGTGAGCATCACGTCACGCGGAACACCCTGACAGCTCCGTACGGCCCGCACCATGCTGGCGGCATTGATCGCCAGCCACTGATGCACCGTCTGCCCACCGCCTCGTGCAATCAGACGAAGCTGCTGCTCCACCCAGGCCGAAGTCCGCCGCAGATGACTGTCGGCCCGGAACGGGAACACCACGCCAAAGGTAACGCGTGTGAAGATAACCGCCCCCAGAAAGGCACTGGCACCATTGAGAAACGAGACTTCGTCATAGCGCATGAAGTTGGAAGGCCCGATCAGAACGGGCAGGAACATATTGAACGAAAACGCATGATTCACGAGCTTCGGCGCGCGGGCCGCCAACCCACCGATCACCATCGGGATCATAAGAAGCAGCGCCAGATATTCGGGCGCTGCAACAGCAGGCACGACGAAAAACGCATAGATCCCTGCCACGCCTGCACACCAGACCGCCCCGCGATAAAATCCGGGCGACGCCAGCGCAGGGATCTCACGGGTCGCCAGCAATCCGTAAACCAGCGCCACAAAAGATACAAAAGCCGGACCGGATGGCCAGGCCGTCACCTCCCATAAAAGCCACGCCCCCATGATGCCGGTCGCGGCTCGCAGTCCGTTAAGAACCGCTTCGAGTATATGGCGCGGGGACCGCGTGCGGAACGTAAATCGATCATGGGGCGGGGGCGCGATGATGGCCTGAATATGATTGCGCGCGGCCTGAAGGTCCCGGTCCACATCAATATCAGTCCCCTCGCCCTGTGCGCGGGCCAGAACGGCCAGAAGACGCGCCAGCACAGCCCGCGCATGATCCGCACTGCGCCGGGTGCCAGACCCCATTTCAAGGACATCGAACTCAATGCGGGTATTGGCATCAACCAGCTCCGTCAGCAGGCAACCCTCGGTTTCGGGATCGAACCGCCCCGCCCGCAGAACATCTGCATGGGCCGCCACCTTCGCCGTGATCTGCTTAAGCTTTCCGAGCAGCCGCACGCGGGCCTGTTGCTGCACATTTGGCAAGAACAGAACTGCCAAACCCGCTTCACAAACCGTACCGAGCATAATGTAGGTGCCACGTGCCATCGCGACGTTGAACACATCATCGGGTTGACTGATCGCACCAGTCGCCACAATGGCGGACGTAAAACTAATGACCAGAAAACCGTACCGGCGATAACCGTCCAGAAACGTCGCCCAGCCGCAGCACAATCCGATCCAGACCGCGAGTGCGATGAAAAACAGTCCGGCCTGCTGGGGGAATGCCGCAATCAGCACCACGCCCATGCCGCCCCCAATGATCGTTCCCACAAACCGCCAGCGCGCCTTGGACAGGCTTTCCCCGCGCGAGGCCGTCGCTACAACCCAGACAGTCAGCGGCGCCCATTGCGGGCTGTCCAGCTCCATCCACATAGCAATCAGCAGCGACAGGATCGCCGCCGCCGACGTGCGGACCGCAAAGCCCAGATCCTTCGCGGACGGCGCAAAAAGCCATCCCCAACGTTCGCTCAGATAATCCCGCAGTTCCGATCCGAATGTTGATCCCGACACCGCGAGATCAGCCGCTCTCCCGCCCAAACCTGACACTCTTCCGTCCAAAAAGCCGCAATCTGCGAAGAACGGGCCGGGCCTGTCCAAGACATTGTCATGATTGCATCATAAATCATGCTTATGATTGACGTCAGACTGTCAGCGCATCCTCCAGAACGAGCTGCGTGGCGATTTCCCAGCTTCGGGACATCAGGGCCGTCTGCACGGCCTGTTTCAGCCGTACCAGACCGACACCGGGCGAAGGGCATGACGCAAGCCTACGGATCTGAAGTGGGTTAGCAGGATCGCGCTGTTCCGGCAGGGCCGCAACCGGCAGGATCGTCGCCAGACGCCCGGCCAGCAGCTCCACATACAATAGTTCGAGCGCATTGGTCTCCAGCAGAACATTGGGTTCTACCCCA
Organism: Gluconobacter sphaericus; assembly: GCF_016757795.1. Lineage (GTDB taxonomy): Bacteria > Pseudomonadota > Alphaproteobacteria > Acetobacterales > Acetobacteraceae > Gluconobacter > Gluconobacter sphaericus. The sequence goes on from NZ_CP068419.1 coordinate 807,769, forward strand.
GCTTTGGTAAAACACTCATCCACGATCTGCCGCGTCCGCATGGAATGCCCCAGAAGGCCAAGCGGATGTTCAGCCGCATCCGCCCAACTGAACATTTTGCGCGATGGCAGTTCCATCCGCGACCCAGCCACGAAGACATACTGCTCCGAATAAAGCTGGTGCGTCTCAAAACTGCCGTCAGCTGGAACCTGATCCAGATAAATCAGCCCCATCTGAAGGCGCTGTTCGATCAAGTCACGCAGGATGTCAGTGTTAGCAGACACGGTCAGCTCGATATGGAGCGCCGGCACGGCGGCCCTGAGGCTTTCCATCAGCAGGGGCATGATCTGAATGGCGGGCGGGATAGTGCCGATCGAAAGCGTGCCACCTGCGACTTCATGCGCGAAATCGGCTTCCTGACGCAGACCATCCAGTGCCGCCACACTCTGCCGCGCCCAGGCCAGCACACGCTCGCCTTCCGGGGTCAGCCCCAGAACACGCCGGTTGCGCCGAACGATGGGCACACCAAGTTCATGCTCGAGCTGACGGATCGCCATTGACAGGGCGGGTTGCGACACGTTGCAGTGCTCCGCGGCCCGGGAAAAATGTCGGTAGTGGTCAAGAGCGATGAGATAGGTCAGCTGACGCAGGAACACGAGGGCTTGTCCATAGACACGGAAAGGACAGGAAGTCTGTCGCCCTGATCTGTTCGTGGCAATCCGTCAGGCCGCCCGGAAACGCATCCCCGCCTCCTCCTCTATGACCTGATTACATCAGGATAGAAAATCCAGCGGATTATCACATATATTTTTGAATATTTTCCCAATTATGTGTTATGCTTTAGGGATCAAGATGGCGAATCATCGTGCCTGTCACAGAAGAGCCTTCCCCTCGATCCCCGGCACAGGCTGTTCTGTCCGGTTTTTTGCCTTTCCCCTGACAGGTCTGCCCTGCGGGTCGCCGGAGTTTTCCCCGTCATGAGCGACACAGTGCTCAACCCCTCCCCCGCCCCTTCTGCTGCCGTAGCCAAGACGCCCATGGTCGGGCGCATGCTGTTCGCTGTTGCGCTGGCTGCGATTGCAGGCCTGATGTTCGGACTGGATGTAGGCGTCATTTCCGGCGCACTCGGCTTTATCCGCGACGAGTTCCATGCTTCCGAATTCGAGCAGTCCTGGATCGTATCATCCATGATGTTCGGCGCGGCCGTGGGAGCCGTAGGCGCAGGCCGCATGTCCTATGCGTTCGGACGCCGCCGCTCCCTGATTTTCAGCGCGTTACTGTTCGTGGCAGGCGGCCTCGTCTGCGCGCTGGCATCCTCGGTTGCGGAACTGATCATCGGGCGCACGATGCTGGGTTTGGCGATCGGTATCGGAAGCTTCGTAGCTCCGCTCTACATTTCCGAAGTCTCGGACATTTCGCGGCGCGGCAGTCTGGTGTCAATGTACCAGTTAATGATCACGCTGGGCATTCTGCTGGCCTTCGTGTCCAACGCCATCCTGTCGTACAGCGGCTCGTGGCGCTGGATGCTAGGGATCATGGCCTTTCCCGGCACGTGTTTCCTGATCGGTTCATTCTTCCTGCCCGATAGCCCGCGCTGGCTGATGCTGCGCGGCCGTCATGAGGAAGCCCTATCCGTCATGAAGGAACTGCGCCACGACCCCGAACACGCGCATCAGGAAATCCGCGATATCCAAGGGCAGATCCATGACCGTCAGCGCGGTCTGGCGATGTTCCTTGAAAACCGCAATTTCCGTCGCGCTGTCCTCCTCGGCATCGTGCTTCAGGTCATGCAGCAGCTCACCGGCATCAACGTGGTCATGTACTACGCACCACGCATCTTTCAGGAAGTCGGCTTCGGGGCAAGTGGCCAGATGTGGGGTACGGCCATCGTCGGCGTGATCAACTGGCTCGCCACGTTCATCGCCATTGCCTTTGCGGACAGCTGGGGCCGTCGTCCAATGCTGATCACGGGATTTGCCATCATGTCAGCCGGCCTCGCGGTTCTGGCGACCATCATGTCAGGCGCCGCGGGCAATACGGACCTGTCGCATTACCTCGCGATCTCGGTCTTGCTGTGCTTCATCGCAGGCTTCGCCTTCTCGGCTGGTCCGCTGGTCTGGGTGCTGTGCTCCGAAGTCATGCCGCTTCAGGGGCGTGATTTCGGCATCACCTGCTCGACCGTGACCAACTGGGTCACGAACATGGTGGTGGGTGCCACATTCCTCGGCCTGCTCACTACGCTCGGGGCCTCACACACCTTCTGGCTCTATGCCGGGCTGAACGCGTTCTTCATTCTCATGGTGCTGCTCTTTATTCCGGAGACCAAGGGCGTATCCCTGGAATCCATCGAGACGAAGCTCAATCAGGGCGTCATCCTGCGCAATATCGGCCGCTGAGTTCGCCCTTCAATAAGGCCCTTAGGACACAAAAAAGCCCCCGCTCCAGTCAGGAGCGGGGGCTTTTTCACGCCCGGAGCTTTAGCCGCGACCGGCAGCGATCTTGCGATCGGTGTTGTACTGGCTCAGCGCATAGACCGACCAGATGGCCGCCGGGATCCAGCCAATCACCGTGATCTGAAGAAACAGGCACAGCAGACCAGCAAACGGACGACCGATGGTAAAGAACTGCAACCAGGGCAGAAGCAGGGCAAGAATGAGACGCATGATGCTCTCCTTTCACAAAAATGCTCTGACATCAGTGATCGATGAGAAACGCTCCCGATGCAACTCCGGTTCATAAAGACGACCGCAACCGCAGGCAGCCCGGACGCACAGCAACAAGGCTCAGAGAGACTGACCAACCGGCTTGGACGTCGCCGTCTTGGTCCGCATCCATCCCCCCTCAAACCCAGCACGCTCCAATCCGGCCCGCAGATAGACGTTCTTCTTCATCGTGTTCCACACGAGGCCGCTGCGCCAGTTTTCCAGCATCAGCAGGATAGGGCCCTGATCAATCCCCAACTGCTGCCCATCGACCCAGTAGCTTTTCTGGTCCGCGAAGGACGGATTGAAGGCGTCGAGGAAGCCGTATTTGTTATAAATCCGGTCTCCGTAACGAGCACGCATTTCCTTGAGCGCCGGCAGGGCAATTTCCGGCGCGAAGGCGATGGACCCGCCCACGGCCGTCGGCGCAATCGTTCCGTCATCGAGGATGTAATCCCGCCCCGCGCCACGCGCGCTATAGGCCAGATAATGACGCTTCTTGCCATCATAGACCTGCTGCGCATCGCCCGGACCGTCGCAGGCCGTTAGCCCCCAGATATTGGGGCCGTAATCCTTCCAATCGCCCGGATTGGCCTGCGCATAGGCCCGCTGGGCATAAGCAGCTTCACGGCCATTCTGGAAATAATCGACGTTATGGGCCCGATCCCACGCATCCTGCACACCCCGGAAATCAATCCAGGATTCGCTGTACTGATGCCCGAACATCGGCGCGAAATTCAGCAGCTTGTGGCCTTCGAAATCGCCCCACTGGTTTTCATAGGTCGCAGTCCACGCCTTCCAGGTATCAGCCGGGAGGGGATGCGTCGGTGAACCAAGCGCCTGAAGATAGATGATCAGACCCTCGTTATAACCCTTCCAGTCGCTGGGCAGGAACGTATGCGGCGGCATCCAACCCATGCTGAGCCAGGGGCCATGCGCCTTCATCCACGTCCAGTCGATCCGGCGATACAGATGATCCGCAATGTCGCGGATTTCCTTTTCCTGCGGCGTGTCGCGATCGAAATAGGACTGCGAGAACAGCACGCCCCCCATCAGCAGCGCCGTATCAACACTCGACAGCTCAGACCAGTCTGCAACACGCAAACCGGTATTTGGATCAAGGAAATGATAGAAGAAACCCTTATAGCCTGCAGCCCCAGAGACGTGATCGTTCTGCGGCAGACTTGCCAGAAAGCGCAGCGTCGTCAGGGTCCGGTCTACGGCCTGCTGACGGGTGATGTAATGCCGCTCCACACCAATCCCGTAAGCCGTCAGGCCAAATCCGACGCTGGCAATGCTCGCTGCACCATTGGGCAGTGGCGCACGGTCCGGTACAAGGCCGTTCTTCGGATTGGCGGTTTCCCAAAACCAGTTGAACGTGCGTTTTTCAAGATCATCGACAAAAGCTGCATCGGCCGCTGGCAGGCTCGCAGGCTGAAGCGCCGGCGTCCGCGCAGTGCTGACCGTTGGCCCGGCCTGTGCGATGCCTAACGTCCCTGCCAGCGCGCCCAGCGCGAGGCCGGCCTGACAGAGGCGGGAAATCCGGGATTTTTTTCTTCGACCACTCACGGTGGCTGGAGAGAAAGTCGGGACTTCAGAAGTCCGCTGCGTCCAGTGCTGCATGCTCATGCGGGGCAGGATAAACAGAAGGAGCGACACCGACGCACCCACCGTTACATCAACTTTTTGTGACTCTCAGAAAGTGAAGGAACTCCGTCCTTACAGGGTCAGAATTTATGACAAGATTGTGGCGAATGTAACATGATCAATATCTGAAATATCAGTCTTCGAAACACTGGCATCCCTGCACAATTCTGTCTGGCACAGCATCCGGGCCGCGATTTCCGCCGTCACGAAGGTCGCGATGACTTCGGGCCGCTTGTCACGCACCCCGAAATCCCCGATCGGACAGACCAGACGGTCAATCCGCTCTTGCGGAATGTCGACCTGCCGGAAGGCGCTCTCGAACCGTTTGCGCTTGGTCCGCGACCCGATCATCCCGACATAGCGCAGATCGCCGCGTTCCAGCGCCGCCCCCGTGATAAGCGCATCCAGCGTATGGCTCTGTGTCAGAACCAGCACGCCCGATCCGGCAGGTGCCTCCTGCACCAGAGATTCCCATTGCTCTGTCATGAGTGCCTCCACGCCCGGCGGTACAATCCCGAACTCCTCCTCCCGCGCATCGACCCACACCAGCCGAAGCGGCAGAAGGGCCAGAGCCCGGGCGAGCGCACGGCCCACATGCCCAGCCCCAAACAGCAGCAGTTGCGGCAGTTTTTCCCGGTCAGCGCGCAGTTCATCCTCAAGAGCGTCAGGATCACTCACCCGTTCCATGCGGATGGTAACAGCCCCACCGCAGCACTGATTAATGGCGGGACCCAGAGGAATATGACGCTCGACTGCCACTCCGCCCGACACGAGAAGCGCGCGCGCCTCCGCCATGCAGTCCCATTCCAGACGCCCGCCGCCAATCGTGCCGCTCTGTTCGGTGCGGGTCAGGAGCATGAATGCACCTTCCTCGCGGGGAGTCGATCCATTCGCGCGAATAACAGTCAGGCGTACCATATCCTGCCCTTCCGCCCGCCAGCGAAGAACATCGGCAAGCATGGTCAGTCAGCCCGCCTCTGCAACGCCATCAGGGTTTTCAGAACCCGCTCCGGCGTGGCGGGCGCATCGAGTTTCGGACAGGTCCGATAGTCGTCCAGACTGGCGATGGCGTCCGAAATGGCCTGCAAAACCGCAACCCCATGCACGAAAGGCGGCTCTCCCACGGCCTTGGAACGGAATATCGTCTCCTCCCGGTTGGGCGCATTTTCCAGAAGCTCCACATTAAAAATCCGTGGCCGGTCGGAACAGGCCGGGATCTTGTAGGTACTGGGCGCATGGGTTCGCAGACGTCCGGCCCCATCCCAGACTAACTCCTCCGTCGTCAGCCAGCCCGCGCCCTGCACGAACCCGCCTTCAATCTGCCCGATATCAATGTCCGGGTTCAGGGACTGCCCGGCATCGTGCAGGATATCCACACGATCGATGCTGTGCTCGCCCGTCAGCAGATCGACCGACACTTCCGCACAGGCCGCGCCATAGGCGAAATAAAAGAACGGGCGCCCCCGTCCGGTCTCGGGATTCCAGGAAATCTTCGGTGTCTTGTAAAACCCGTTCGAAGACAGCGACACCCGTGCGAAATAGGCCTGCCAGGCGAGTTGCTGGAAGGTCATGACCTCCGCACCAACATGTACGCCATCCGGCCGGAAATGGATATCTTCGACCGCCACACTCCATTTTTCAGCGGCAAACGCGATCATCCGGTCCTTGATCTTGCGTACGGCGTCCAGCACAGCCATGCCGTTCAGATCTGCCCCCGAAGAGGCCGCCGTGGCGGAAGTGTTCGGCACTTTCCCAGTTGTGGTAGCGGTGATGCGGACGCGATCCGCCGTCAGGCCGAACTCACGCAGGACGATCTGCACCATCTTGGTGTGCAGCCCCTGCCCCATTTCCGTCCCGCCGTGGTTCACCTGAACCGAGCCGTCCGTATAGACATGCACCAGCGCGCCGGCCTGATTGTAATGCGTGGCGGTAAAGGAAATCCCAAACTTCACCGGCGTCAGCGCGATCCCGCGACGGATGATGCGGCTGGTACGATTGAACGCCCGGATCTCGGCTTTTCGCGCCTGATAATCACAGCGCTCAACCAGCTTTGTCAGGATCTCGGCCGTAATCGAGTCCTCAACCGTCATGTGATATGGCGTGAGATTGCGCGTCCCGGTTCCATAAACATTCCGCAGTCGGACCGCCACGGGATCAAGTCCGGTCGCAAACGCGACTTCCTCGATCACACGTTCCGCCGCCACAATCCCCTGCGGTCCGCCAAACCCGCGATAGGCCGTGTTGGACTGGGTATTGGTCCGCAACGGCTCGGATTTCAGCCGGACATCGGGGTAAAAATAGGCGTTATCAGCGTGAAACAGCGCCCGATCCGTCACCGGCCCGGACAGATCCGCCGCCCAACCACACCGCGCGGCCAGAACCATGTCCACGGCCAAAATATCGCCCTCATCGGTGAAGCCAACATCATAGTCGATCAGAAAATCATGCCGCTTTCCGGTCGCCATCATGTCGTCATCACGGTCCAGACGCGCCTTGACGGCCTGTCCCGTCCGGTCAGCAGCGACGGCGGCCAGACAGGCCCAGGCATTGGCCTGCGTCTCCTTGCCGCCGAACGCGCCACCCATCCGCCGGACTTCCGTCGTGACCAAATGATGCGGCCGCCCCAGCACGGAAGCGACCAGATGCTGCGTCTCGGACGGATGCTGCGTGGATGACCAGACACGCATTTCCCCGGCTTCTCCGGGCTGGGCAAGCGCGGCCTGTCCTTCCAGATAGAAATGCTCCTGCCCGCCAATCTCGATCTGCCCCGACAGGCGGCGCGGCGCGGCTTTCAGGCCGCGTTCCACATCCCCGCGCTGCATGGTCAGGGAGCGCCAGACCATCGGGCTGCCATTTTCCCGCGCCTGCGCGATGTTCAGGATCGCAGGCTTTTCCTCATACTCGATCTTCGCCAACCGGACGGCCTGACGCGCCGCCTGACGCGACGTCGCCACCACGGCGAACATCGTCTGCCCCCAGAAATGGACATGATCCGTCGCCAGAAGCGGTTCGTCTTCCCGATGCACCGGGCTAATCTGGTTCTCGCCCGACACATCATCCGCCGTCAGCACACACACAACACCCGGCGCGGCGCGCACGGCGTCCAGATCCATCGAGACGATCCGCGCATGAGCCTTCGTGCTCAGCCCCGGCACGAGATGCAACGTGCCGCGCGGCACGGGCAAGTCATCAATATATGCTGCCTGCCCCGTCACATGCAGTAATGCGCTCTCATGCTTCATGCTGGTCGAAGCGGCCCCCGGAACGAGATCAGACATGCGCCAGCCCTCCCGTCCGGGCGAGACGCGCCTGACCATGCCCCGCCGTCTCTTCAAAAAACCGCGTCAGCAGGTTGGCGGCCACGGTCTGCCGATACCAGGCACTCGCCCGCATATCGGTCAGCGGGGCGAAATCTTCCAGAATCGCCGATCGTGCCGCCTCCAGCGCGTCCTGATCCCAGACCCGCCCAATCAGTACAGCTTCCGCACCCGATGCCCGCTTCGGAGTCGCGGCCATGCCGCCATAGGCCAGCCGGACCGCGATAATCCGGCCCCCATCGTCCGTCTCGATCATGAAAGCGCCCAGAACGGCAGAAATATCCTGATCGAAGCGCTTGGAAATCTTATAGGCACGGAACTGCGCACCCGGCGCGGGCTTAGGAATGCTCAGAGCCTCCACGAACTCGCCGGGCTGCCGGTCCTGCTTTCCGTAAGCAATGAAATAGTCTTCGAGCACGATGGACCGGCGCTCCGCCCCGCGCCGCAGATGCAGTGTCGCATTGGCCGCAATGAACATCGGCGGCCCATCTCCAATTGGGGAACCATTGGCTATATTCCCGCAGACCGTCGCGCTATTGCGCACCTGGGTGGAGCCCAGACGGCGGATCATTTCCCCCGCATCCGGCAGCAGTTCCGCAATGGCCACGCGCGCATCCTGATACGTCACGGCTGCCCCGATCCGCAGTCCTTCAGGGGTTCTGGTCAGGCTGCGCAGTTCGGGAACGCGCCCGATGGGCACGACATGCTTCAAACGACGCATCCCCTTCGTCACCCAAAGCCCCACATCGGTGGCACCCGCAACGATGGTTGCCTCCGGATCGGTCAGCAGGATCTCCGCCAGATCATCCGCAGACGCCGGAATGCTGAGCGTGCCCTCCGGCCCTTCAAGCCGCACACTCTCGCCGTCCTGCAAAACCATCAGACGTTCGACAATGGCCTCCACCTGCGCATCGAAACGATCCGGACCAGCCGCCATCGCCTGCTTCATCGCCCGCACGATCGGCGCATAGCCGGTGCAGCGGCACAGATTGCCGGCGAGTGCGTCATCAATGGCCTGCTCATCCGCCGAGGCGCCTTCACTCTTGCGATAGGCCGCCATCGACATAACAAAACCTGGCGTGCAGAACCCGCACTGCGAGCCATGCTGCTCGACCATGGCCGTCTGCACGGGATGCGGCGCATCGGCCGTTCCCAAGTCTTCGATCGTATAGACCTGCGCGCCGTCCAGCATACTGACGAACTGGATGCAGGCATTGACCGCCCGCCAGTTCAACCGCCCGTCCTCAAGCCGGACGATCAGCACCGTACAGGCCCCGCAATCACCTTCATTGCAGCCTTCCTTGGTGCCGGTCCGGCCAGGGTCGCGCAGCCAGTCCAGCAGGGTGAGCGTCGGGGACAGATCCCTGAGCGTGCAGAGGTCTTCCCCCAGATAAAAACGGACAGTCTGGCGCATCAGGCGGGATCTCGGGCAAAAAATACGAGGGGGCGTGCAGACTTCTGTGCCCCACGGCAGGCGTTGCCGTCTATATCCAAGATCGGAACGAAGCGTTGCTTTTTCTAGAGCAGGGGATAATGGCAGGCGACTGTCCGGCCTTCCGCGATCCTGTGGAGTTCCGGACGTTCCTGCGCGCATCGCGGCTGGGCCAGCGGACAGCGCGTATGAAACGCACAGCCCTGCGGCGGATGGATCGGGCTCGGCACGTCGCCTTTGAGCGGCGGAGGCAACGGCCGGTCCGGGCGGGGCACCGCATTCAGCAGGGCCCGCGTATAAGGATGGGCCGGGGCTTGCAAAACCGCCAGCACATCCCCTTCCTCCACGATCCGCCCCAGATACATGACGGCAATCCGGTCCGCCATCTGCCGCACGACCGCCAGGTCATGGGAGATGAACACGCACGCCACGCCCAGCGAATTGCGCAATTCCCGCAACAGATTCACGATCTGCGCCTGCACCGACACATCGAGAGCCGATGTCGGCTCATCCGCGACCAGAAGATCCGGCCCCAGCATCAAGGCGCGCGCAATGTTCAGACGCTGCCGCTGCCCGCCCGAGAACTCATGCGGATAACGCGACAGAACGGACGACGACAGGCCAACCTGCTCCAGCAGCGTCCCGATCCGTTCGACAATGCCGGGCCGTCCATGGATCCGCATCGGTTCTGCCAACGTGTCGCCGACGGTCCTGCGCGGATTGAAGGTCGAGGACGAGTCCTGAAACACCATCTGCATCCGGGGCCGCCAGCGCCGCAGCGCCCGGTCCGACAGGCCGGAAATCCGCTCGCCTTCAAAGAACACCTCGCCCGAACTCGGCGCCCCCAGCCCGATCAGCGTCCGCCCCAACGTGGACTTGCCACAACCGGACTCCCCGACCAGCGCAAGCGCCTCCCCGCGATGCACGGCCAGCGACACATCGCTCACGGCCCGCAGGGTCTCCCTGTGTGACAGACGATAGTGTTTGCTGAGGTTTTTCGCTTCAAGAAGAATGGTCATGCGTCGTACAGCACGCAGGCCACGCGCCGCCCTTCTTCCGGTTCACGCAAAGCAGGACGCACGGCGCAGTCCGGTCGCACAAAGCGGCAGCGCGGCGCAAAAACACAGCCCTCCGGCCGCGCATCGGGAGCCGGCGGCCGCCCCGGAATGGTGGGCAGCGCATCAGGTCTCGGTCCATCCAGCGGCGGGATCGCCTCCAGCAAAGCCTGCGTATAGGGATGCAGCGGTCGCGCCATCACCGCCGCAACCGGCCCCTGCTCCACGACAAGCCCGGAATACACGACCACCACATGCGTACACGTCTGCGCCACGACGCCCATGTCATGCGTAATCAGCATCACACCGGCCCCGCTGTCGCGGATTTCGTACAGCAGCGTCAGGATCTGTGCCTGCACCGTGACATCGAGCGCCGTGGTCGGCTCATCCGCGATCAGAAGTGCGGGGCCACAGGACAGCGCCATCGCGATCATGGCGCGCTGACGCAGACCGCCGGAAAGCTGGTGCGGATAGCGTTTCGCCGCGGCTTGCGGATCAGGCACCCCCATCCGCCCCAGCAGAGCCACGGTCCGCGCTCGCGCCTCACGGCGGCTGAGGCGCTCGTGCAGGCGAATCTGTTCATCAATCTGCGCACCGATGGAGCGCACCGGCAGGAAAGCCGTCATCGGGTCCTGAAAAATCATGGCCATGCCCGCACCGCGCAGATGCCGCCACTCCCGGTCCTTCATCCCCAGCAGCTCACGCCCCTCGAAACGGATGGAGCCCGAAGCTTTCAGACCCGGCAGCAGCCCCATGACACTCATGGCCGTCAGGCTCTTTCCCGATCCGGACTCCCCCACCACACCCAGCGCATCCCCGCGCCGCACGCTCAGGGACACATCTTCCAGCAGGGCCGTCCCATTTGGCAGGTCCAGATGCAGGCGATGCAGCGCCAAAAGCGTCTCAGCGCCCATGCCGTCCCTCCCTCATCCGAGGGTCCAGCAGGACATAGAGCCCGTCCACAAGCGCATTGGCGATGACAACGAAAACGGCGGCATACATGACCGTCGCCATGATGAGCGGCAGATCGAGCGTCGCCAGCGCCTGATAAGTCAGCCGCCCCACACCCGGCAGAGCAAAAACAACCTCTGTCAGAAGCGCTCCCCCGCCCAGAAGCTGCGCGAAATCCAGCCCAAACAGCGACACATAACTCAGCCAGGACAGTCGCAGACCATGCCACAGCCACACCCGCACCGGCCCTGCCCCCTTGGCGCGCGCCGTGCGGATGGAATCCTCACCCATGGCAGTCAGAAGTTCGGAGCGCAGAACCCGCGCATACAAGCCAATGAACGAAACAGCGAGCGTCAAAGACGGCAAGAACAGCGCCTTCGCCCAGCCGAGCGGGCTCTGCGAAAACGGCACATACCCAAGCGGCGGCACCCAGCGGAACAGGAACGTGTCATGCCAGCGGCTCTGCGTGACGAGATTGACGACCTCGCCGAGCCAGAACACCGGCATGGACAGACCGATCAGTCCCAACACCATCAGCAGCCGATCCACCCAGCTATCGCGCAGCACGGCGGACGCAATCCCGAAAACCAGCGACCCGCTGACCCAGAAAAATGCACCCCACAGCACAAGCGATAGGGTCACCGGGGCCGCCTGCAACACTTCAGGCACAACGCGCTGACCGTGATTGACGAAGGACGTCAGATCCCGGCTGACGAACAGCTTTTCCATCATCTTCACGTACTGCACAGGCAGCGGACGGTTGAAGCCATACTCCGCGCGGATACGTTCCACGACCTGCGGACTGGCCCCCCGTCCTGCAATGCGGGCCGTCGGGTCCGCACCCGGTGTCGCAAAGAAAATGCAGAACACCAGAACCGAAATTCCAAAAATGACCAGTAGCATCTGCCCGGTCCGGGAGGCCAGACTGCGGATCATCGGCCTGCTCCTTTCGGGTCGAGCTGGTCCCGTAGCGCATTGCCCAGAATATTAAGCGCCAGCACAGTCAGAACAATCGCCAACCCGGGCACGATGGCCACCATTGGTCGCGTATAGAGCAGTCCTTCGCCATCCTGAATGATCGTCCCCCAGGATGCCGCCGGGGCCTGCACACCGAGCGACAGGAAGGACAGCGCGGACTCAGCCAGCATGCACAGCGCCATCACCAGCGGCGCCAGAACGGCCATAGTTGGTGTCAGGCCCGGTAGGATTTCTCGCCACAGGATACGCCAGTCCGACGCTCCCATGCCCCGCGCCGCCATGACGAACCCAGCCTGCGACAGGCTCAGCGCCCGCGCCCGCAACGGCCGGGCCGCATAGGGCACATAAACCAGCGCAATAATACCGATCGGAATCAGCAAATTATCCGCGCCGATGGTAATGAACCCCAACCGGATGCCATGCCCAACAGTGACGACGGATAGCGAAATCGCGAACAGATAAACCGGGATCGCCCACAGCATATCCAGAATGCGCGACAGAATCAGGTCAATCCAGCCACCGAAATACCCGGCACAGATCCCGATACACGCCGCCAGACACAGACAAACCATCGCGGATGCTGCAGCAATCAGCAAGGAATTGCGCCCGCCATACAGAACCCGCGCCGCCACATCGCGCCCCTGCGAGTCCGCGCCAAGCGCATACGGACCCGGCTGCCAGTCCGGCCCGATCGGACTGAGCCCCAGATGCAACGGATTATCGTTAGGCTGCATGAGATCAACATGCTGCCCGTTCCGGATCGTCGTACCAGCAATGTCAGAAGAAAACGGATCAATCCTGTTAAGCGCCGCATAAAGCGGAGCAAACAGACAGGCGAAGATGATGGAAGCCAGCAGCAGGGCCGCAAAAGCGCCGTCACGGCGCGTCAGAACAGCGCGGATAATCCGCCGATAACTTCCTTCCACGCCTGCTCCATTCCGTTCCGGTTCGTGACCTTTTTTTCGTTCTACAGTACGAACACGTCGGGACAGAAGAGGCTCCTCGTCAATCAGCGCGTCTGGCGGGCGGGTTTGCACACATGCAGACGGACGCGTTGCTGAAGCGCCCCCAGATCGGGCAGAAGTTCGTTGTGAAGTGCCCGCACACTGTCGTGCGCGGCATAGAAGCGTCTCGTCCCACTTTCGCTGACCAGAATGGCCGCGCCGAGAAAAACGCCGTTAATTTCGATGACGGTTGAACCAAGCATAGTGCCGGCCTCTGAAGAAAGAGCCCGACAGTCCAGTTGTCGGGCGTTATGACACGCCGGAGAGCATTGTCTCCGAAACTGAAACAGAGCAGCGTTTGCGCTGCGCGCTACACATTCGACACGTCATTGACCAACTGGTCCCATTGCTGTGGATGCCTCTAGAAACTTTCAGATACGACGGCGTGTGGCGTTCCGTCAATATATAACGCATTAATATGATATTTTCCCTAAAACATGATTATAATAACTATACTTTTTAGTGATAATGGAAATCATTATTTACGGTCTGCCCTTCCCCCCATTTCCCGTGTTAAGTGAGGCCATGAGCAAGAAGGTTCCGCTGTCCCCCGCCCCGTTCGAAGGTTATGCTGCCCCCCGGGGCCGCGTTTTCAACTCCTTTCTGGAGACAGTGGGAGGCACACCGCTGGTCGCGCTGCCACACCTGACCCAGCGTGAGCATCTCAACGGGCGACTGCTCCTCAAGCTGGAATTCTTCAACCCCCTCGGCTCCGTCAAAGACAGGATCGGCGTGGCCATGCTGCGCGATGCTGAAGCGCGCGGTCTGATTACGCCGGGCCGCACAGTCCTGATCGAACCGACCTCGGGCAATACTGGCATCTCTCTCGCTTTCGCGGCCGTGGCGCTGGGATACCGCCTGATCGTCACCATGCCCGAAAATGCTTCGACCGAACGTCGCAAGATGATGCGCCTGATGGGCGCGGATACTGAACTGACACCTGCATCACGCGGCATGGCGGGCGCCATTGAACGTGCCGAACAGCTCACTCGCACCCTGCCCGACGCCTGGATGCCGAGCCAGTTCGAAAACGACGCGAATCCGGCCGTGCATGAAGACACCACGGCCCAGGAAATCTGGGAAGACACAGCAGGCAAGGTCAATATGGTTGTGGCCGGCCTGGGAACGGGTGGTACGGCGTCTGGCATTGCGCACGGGCTCAAGAAACATCGCAAATCCATCAAAGTCTATGGTGTGGAACCACGCGAAAGTGCTGTGCTGCATGGCGATGAGCCCGGCCCGCATGGCATTCAGGGCATCGGCCCGGGTTTTGAGCCCGACACGCTGGATCTCAAGGCTCTGGATGGGGTGTTCGAGGTCTCTGAACAGGAAGCAGTGGCAACGGCACGCCTGTGTGCAGCGGTTGAAGGCATCCCCATCGGGATTTCCTCAGGAGCCGCGCTATTTGTAGGAATGGAACTGGCCCGCAAGCCCTCCAGCCGCGGCAAGACGATCGTGGCCATCGTCCCGTCTTTTGCGGAACGCTACCTCTCCACACAGCTCTTCGACGGGCTAGCCTAAGCGCCAATAAAACAACCATTAAGAAAAGTTATTTTATTTAACCGCTTATTGTGTTCGTTATTAACTCAAAGTCCTGTTCCGCTCTCCTGCAGAAGAGTCGGGACGGCTGAAAGGAGATAACGTCATGAACCTGTTTTCCGGCCGGCCGACATTTTTCGATCCCGCTTGGGCGACGCATGGCCTGCCTGATACGGGCCGCCAGCAGATCGCCGGCGCGTTTCAGCGCCTCGGCCATCAGGTCGAACTACTACTTGTCCCTGGGCTCTTCGGTTCGGGTCCGGATCACTGGCAATCTCACTGGGAACAGGCTTATGGCCTGAAACGTCTCCATCAGACGGATTGGGCAACGCCCAGCCCCGCAGACTGGGAAGCAGCACTGACCTCTGCGGTCGAGGCTTCATCCCGTCCGGTTTTTCTGATCGCCCACAGTCTCGGCGCTGTGCTGAGTGCGAAATGGCTGAGCCGATATGGCGGGCAGCGCGTGGCCGGAGCTTTTCTGGTGGCGCCTGCGGATATCGACCAAACAGCACATCCGGAGGTCGAACGCATCCGCGCTTTCGGGCCGCTTCCCCACATGCCCCTACCGCTCCCCACCGCGATCATGGCCAGCAGCAATGACCCCTGGCTGTCCCTGCCCCGCGCGCGGGAACTGGCCGGTCAGTGGCAGTCGGACTTTCTGGAAGCGGGGGCTGTCGGCCATATCGGTAGCAGCGAGCCGCTGGGCCTGTGGGAACATGGCGCAACTACCATGCTCGATTTCGCCCGCAGAAAACTCCCGTTCCGGATGCAGTGAACACACCCTAAGAAAGTCTTCCTCAAGGCTTGCCGGAGATCGGTTTCCAACGGTTAAGCAGCAAGGAGTTGCTGACCACCGAGACGGAACTCATAGCCATGGCAGCCCCAGCCACGATCGGATTCAGCATCCCGAAAGCCGCCAGCAGCAGACCCAGAATGTTGTAAATGAAGGCGAAGAACAGGTTCTGCCGAATTTTGGACAAGGTAGCATTGGACAAGGAAATCGCGTCCAGAACGCCCATCATCTCGCTTTTCATCAGCACGATATCTGCCGTATCCAGAGCCACGGCAGAGCCCGCACCAATGGCGAACCCGACATCGGCGGCGGCCAGGGCCGGCGCATCATTGATGCCATCACCCACCATGCCGACCAGACTGCCCTGCGCCTGGTATTTCGCAACACCATCCACCTTGTGCTCGGGCAGCACACCAGCCAGATAGTCATCCACGCCAACCTGCCGCGCCACGAGCGAGGCCGCGCGTTCATTGTCACCCGTCAACATCACAACCCGGACACCCCGGGCCTTCAGGGCCTTCACGGTGGCCACAGCATCGGCCCGCAGCTCATCCGCCAGCGCGATAATACCCAAAACCTGACTGCCCTGCGCCACGGCGATGACAGTATTGCCCTCGCTTTCCAGCGCGGCAACCGGTAGCGCAGACAAGTCCAGTCCGCTCGTCTGCATGAAGGCCGGCGAGCCCAGACGCGCTTCCTGCCCACCCCACTCGGCGATGACACCCTTGCCCGGAACCGCTTGGAAATCCTTCACCGCGGCAGGAGTATTTCCGCCGTGATTTTCGGCATAATCCACGATGGCGCGGGCCAGAGGATGCTCGGAATTATGCTCCAGAGCATGCGCAACGCCCAGAAGCGTCTCCACCGGAATACCCACCGCCGGATGAATGGCGGCAACCGTAGGACGCCCTTGGGTTAGGGTGCCGGTCTTGTCGACAATGATGGTCTTAAGCTTCTCGGCCCGCTCCAGCGCATCGGCATTGCGGAACAGAATGCCGGACTGCGCACCACGCCCCGTCCCGACCATGATAGCCGTCGGCGTCGCCAGACCCAACGAACACGGGCAGGCAATGACCAGAACGGATACGGCAGAGACGAGGCTCCATGTCGCGGAGCCGGTCACGGCCCAGCCGATCAGGAAGGTGAGAACGGCAATGCCGATGACGGCAGGCACGAAAATACCCGAAACCTTATCGGCCAGACGCTGCACATTGGCCTTCGAGCCCTGTGCCTGCTCGACCATTTTCACGATCCGGGATAGCGCCGTATCCGCCCCCACGCCGGTTGCCCGGACACGCAGCGCGCCATTGGCGTTCATCGTCCCGCCAAAGACCTCGTTGCCAACTTCCTTGAGAACCGGAATGCTCTCACCCGTAAGCATGGACTCGTTGACTTCGGAGGCCCCCTCGATGATCTCGCCATCCACCGGCACACTCTCGCCCGGACGCACGACGAAAATGTCCCCGACATGCATGTCCGCAACCGCACGATCCACAATCGCACCATCACGCTCGACATGCGCGCTCTGCGGCTGAAGCTGGAGCAGGCTCTCGATCCCTGCGCTGGTCTTGTTCTTCGCCCGGGTCTCCATGAGCTTGCCAAGCGAAATCAGTGTAATAATTGACGCACTGGCTTCAAAATAGACATGCTGATGAAGCCCGAACACCACCACAACCGCACTGAACAGCCAGGCAATGGATGTTCCCAGCACGACCAGCACATCCATATTGGCCGAGCCGCCGCGGACAGCGTTCCAGGCCCTGCCATACAGATGCGCGCCACAGACAAACTGCACGATCGTAGCGAACAGGAACTGTACCGAAACCGGTACGATCATGCGTCCGAAGAACATGCCGATCATCTCGGCAAAGAGCGGCAGGGACAGGATGAGCATCAGGATGAAGCGGTTGCGCTCACGCCTCCAGATGATGATCCGCGTGGCCTTCGGATCTTCGCGCGTACCTTCATCCAAACGTTGTGCGCCAAATCCAGCCTTCTCGATCTTTCCAATCAAAAAATCTGGTTCGACCACGCCAGGAATGTAATTGATATGCGCCCGTTCGGCCGCAAAATTCACGCTGGCTTGCACGGAAGGCTGACGGTTCAGTATCTTTTCGATCCGCGCTGCACAGGCCGCACATGTCATGCCGGACAGCGACAGGTCGAGACTCTGTTCATCCACGGAAAAACCAGCGCGTCGCACGGCGGCCACGACACTTTCAATGGAGGACGGCGCATTTTCGAAAACGACCTGCGCACGTTCAGAGGCGAAATTGACGGTAGCGCTGACGCCCTCCTGACGGTTGAGGACTCTTTCAATCCGCGCAGCACAGGCGGTGCAGGTCATGCCACCGATGGGGAAACTGATCGTTTCTGACATCTGGAAAGTGTCCTGTAGGCTAGAAGGATTCTGCAAATAGTTTGCAAGAAATATACCCCACCACCCTATTTTTCAAGAACAGAAAAGACGATAGTTCTATCGCCAAGAACAATCTCATGATCGTGAAAGCGGCCGGGTTTCTTTGATGTTGAGGAGCGGCAGACCTAGTGATCAGCACGAAGCGTTTTCCCGGACTGTGGATTTTGAAGTCTTCCGCCCTGATCTAGACACGGCTCTGGCGTATCCAGACGAAAGCAAGAGCGGACGACGGCCTTTTGATCCGGTACTGATATTCAGGATCCTGGTGACCCAGATGCTGAACAATTTGTCCGATAAACGGAAGGAGTATCTGATCAACGATCGCCTCTCCTTCATAAGCCTCCTTGGTCTGGGACGTTCAGATCAGGCTCCGGATGCCAAAACGATCTGGCTGTTTCACAAACGTCTGAAACAGACGGGGGCCATTGAAAGACTGTTTGAGCGCCTTGATGCGACCCTACGTAACGCCAGCTATCTGCCGGCGTGTGGCCAGATCCGGGATGCCACACTGGTGCCCCCAAAGCAGCGCAATACCAACGCCGAGAAAGCAGATCTTCGAGAGGGAAATATGCCGCCGTCAGTGATGGCCCGCGATTGAGAGAGAGGCTGTTGTATAAGCCAGTACGTCATCAACCGTTTGGGCAGACACGGCCGATCGTTCAAAGGCAATGAAGACT
Source organism: Gluconobacter sphaericus (assembly GCF_016757795.1). Taxonomy (GTDB): domain Bacteria; phylum Pseudomonadota; class Alphaproteobacteria; order Acetobacterales; family Acetobacteraceae; genus Gluconobacter; species Gluconobacter sphaericus. The sequence continues at coordinate 826,262 of NZ_CP068419.1, forward strand.
CCGTGGAAAAGCAGAACTTGGTCTCAAAACTTCACGAAAAAAGCCAAGTCTCAAACCGATGCCCCAGCGTATCCAGAAGTCGAATACTGGAAAGTCCGTGATCAGCGCACGTATCGAGTATGTCTTTTCTGATCAGAGGTCGCAGACTGGGCTGTTCGTCCGGACAGTTGGCCCGCGCGAGCCAGCATGAGGATCGGGCTGACCAATATCGTCCACAACATGCACCACTTCCTCTGCCTGGAGAGGATCAGCGCGAGCGCGTAGCCACGCCAAAAGCCCAAAATCAGAACCACATTACATCAACCAACAGTTCTTCGATCACCCCACATGGCAGACTTGGCCGCACCACCTTTTCAAAAGGAGGCGTGTCGCGCCTCAGGAAACGACGTCAAATCCCGTATCTTCGACAACTTCCCTTAAAGCGGCGACCGAAAGCTGGGCCGGATCATAGGACACCGTGACCTTTCCTCTATCGAGCACGATGTCGACGCCCTTTACACCATTCACGGCCTCAAGGGCACGCTGGAGCTTGCCGAAACAGCCATTGCAGGACATTCCCTCGACCGTCATGTGCGCTGTTTCTGTCATATCACGAAATCCTTCAGAGTGAGAGTCACACCCCTGTAACGAGACCCCACCATACGGTTCTGGGGTATAGTATATAACCACTCACAACAAAACTATTCTGGCCATAATCTAATTTCACTATTTTATTACGTTTTATATGCCATTGTGGGGTATGATTGTACCTGTTGTCCGCGAAACAGATTCGACAAGTCATTTTTTCTGCGTCCCGAAAAATAATCTTTCCATATCCCCCCTGCGGGTATACTCTCATATGACATTCAAACGATGGATCGCTCTATTTTTTACCCTACTGCTGGGACTTCTGATGGTCAGGACACATGCCCGGATATGGATTGGCCTGCTGGCCTGCCTGCTGATGCAGGTCGGGCTTCTTCTCAGCACGTCTACCGTGCAGGCTCGGACTGCAGTCCCCCATCAGATGGCCATGGTGATGCACCACAAGACCCATCATCAGAAACCCAACAGTCCGGACTGCTGCAACACGTCAGCCTTCCATGCGATTTCCTATCCCCAGCAGTCTCCTGAAGGCTGCTGCCATACACATGCAGTCTCGACCGACCCCATGCTGACCGTGACGTCCATCCAGCCTTCGAGTCCCGTCACTCTCGTTACGCGCGCCTTTACGTCCGGACGGCACGACCGTTTCAACGGCACCGACTGGATCCCGGCCTCCCCCCCGCCGAAGCTCCGCGCGATCTGACACACGCCTGACAGGCGTGGACCCGTCCTGCTGCCTGCAAGGGACAGCCAGGACCTGCTCCTCTGTCATTTTTGCGGATTTTTCTCATGACCTTTCCGTCCCGCATCCGGGGCGGCCTGACACGACGGCGTTTCGTGACGGGGATTGGTGCAGGCGGCCTGCTGGTTTCCCTGCCCCGAAGCTCGCACGCATTCTCGTCCAAGGCCTCTTCTGGCATCATACCCCCCATGCCGTCCGACCGGTGGGATCTGAAGATCGGTCACACGCGCATCTCGCTCGATGGCAAAACCATGCACGCGCCAACCGCTGGTGGCACGGTGCCCGGCCCGATCCTACGCTGGAAACAGGGCGATACCGTCAGCATCAACGTCACCAACACGCTGAACGAGCCTACCTCGATCCACTGGCATGGCATCCGCACGCCCTCAAACATGGATGGCGTTCCGGGGCTGAGCTTTGGTGGCATCGCCCCCGGCGAGACTTTTACGTACCGCTTCAAACTCCATCAAAGCGGCACCTACTGGTATCACAGTCACTCCGGAATGCAGGAAGCGATGGGCCTGTATGGTGCGATGGTCATCGACCCGCGCCACCCGGACCCGAACGCCTGCGACCGCGATTACGTCATTTTCCTCGCCGAATGGACGGATGTCATGCCCCATGACATCGTCAGCAACCTCAAGATGCAGGACGATTATTACGTCTTCCGCCAACGCACGGCCGCATCCTTTCCGAAGGAAGCGCGCGAGGCCGGAAGTGCGGGTGCAGCGCTTTCAGACCGTCTGGCCTGGTCGAAAATGCGCATGGCCGCAACCGATATCGCAGACGTCTCGGGCGCGATCTACACCTACACGCTGAACGGCCACGCCCCGGACATGAACTGGAGCGGCCTGTTCAACCCCGGCGAAAAAGTGCGCCTGCGTTTCATCAACGGCTCGACCATGACGTTCTTCGATGTCCGGATTCCGGGGCTCGAAATGCTGGTCGTACAGGCGGACGGCAACGATATCGAACCCGTCCCCGTGGACGAATTCCGCATCGGCGTGGCGGAAACCTATGACGTAATCGTCCAGCCGAAGGACGACCGCGCCTATGCCATTTTCGCCCAGAGCGAGGACCGCACCGGCTACGCAAGCGGCACCCTCGCCCCCTACGAAGGCATGATTGCGCCTCTCCCGCCAATGGACCCACGCCCGGTCCGTACCATGGTGGATATGGGCATGGGGAACATGAAACCCGGCGAAAGCATGCAGGACATGGATATGTCCGCAGACATGTCGGGCATGAAAATGGAGGGCGACGTGGCCGGCATGGACATGAACCACATGGCCATGCCGAAAATGGAAGTGGACGACCCCGGCCCGCCTCCCATCAATGTCGAAAACCAGATGCGCGCCATGATGCCCGTCGACCGAACCGGCAGCCCCGGCGACGGTCTGGAAAACAACGCCCGCCGCGTCCTGAACTATAAACAACTCCGCGCCACACGCCCCGGAGCGGACCTGCGACCGCCGACGCGGGAAATCATCCTGCACCTGACCGGCAACATGGAACGCTATATCTGGGGCATGAACGGCCGGAAGTTCTCGGAATCCGGCCCCATCCGCCTCAAATTCGGCGAGCGCGTTCGCTTTACGCTCATCAACGATACCATGATGGAACACCCGATCCATCTGCACGGCCTGTGGAGCGAGCTGGAAAACGGTCAGGGCGATTACCGCCCCTACAAGCACACCATCATTTCCCAGCCGGGTTCGAAGCTGAGCTATCTCGTGACAGCCGATACCCCTGGCATGTGGGCGTATCACTGCCACTTGCTATACCACATGGATCTGGGCATGTTCCGCACGGTGATCGTGGCATGAAACACGCCCTTTCCCCTGCAGTTCTGGCCCTTACAACTCTGTCATCCCTCGCACTGGCATCCGGCACGGCCTGCGCCGACCAGCCGGTCTATCACGCCGCCGATGCGCCGGAGGCGACGCCGGTCGTCTATATCGGCAACATCAAACCCTCGATGGATCAGGGCACCTGGCTGCATGGTATCTTCAATGAACTTGAAGGCCGCTATGCACCCGGCGGCACCGATTTCCGCTGGGATGGCGAAGCCTGGTTCGGCGGTGACTACAACAAGATCTGGCTGAAATCCGAAGGCACGCTGGAAAAAGGGCGCATGAGCGATGGCGACCATGAACTGCTCTATACACGCTCCATCTCGTCCTACTGGAACCTTCAGGGCGGCGTACGGATGGACCTCGATGACGGCCCGACCCGCACCTGGGGCGCGTTCGGCATTCAGGGTCTGGCGCTATACGAGTTCGAGTTCGAGGCCACGGCTTATGTCAGCGATCGCGGACGTTTCGCCACCCGCGTGGAAGGTTCTTACGACTTCCTGCTGACCAACCGTCTGATCCTTCAGCCGCAGGCCGAGTTCAATTTCTACACGAAATCCGATGCGGGACGTCAGGCTGGCGCCGGCCTGTCGGATGTCGATGCAGGTCTGCGTCTGCGATACGAACTCTGGCGGAAATTCGCGCCCTACATAGCCGTGACCTACTCCGGATATCTCACTCAGGCCCGCCGGATCGCCCGTGACCAGCACGACGACACCGGCTCCGTCCGCTTCAGCCTCGGCGTCCGAAGCTGGTTCTGATCATCGATTTTCCATTCAAACAAAACCGGAAGCCCGACATCATGCGCAAGATTTTACTCGTACTGACCGCCCTTCTCACCACCAGCACAGCTTACGCCGATCCGTCTATGTCTGGCATGGACATGAGCCATATGAATATGGGCGGCAAAAGCCCCATGACCATGTCCTCCTCCAAAACACAGGACCCGATGGCCGGACTGAACATGAATCAACAGATGGCCCTGTGTGCGCATCTTGAGAAGCTCAACAAACAGAACAGTCCGCTGACGCCGAAAATGAAGCAGCAGCGCGCCGCCTGTCAAAAAATGAACATGGGCATGACAAACCAGTCTGCACCAAGCGAAACGCTGGACCGCTGAGCGCGCAGGCTTTTCAGCGTATCATCCGGCGGACGACCTGGAGAAGCTCGTCAATCGCGTCTTCTCCCCCGTCGTCCTGCACCGCACGGCGCACACAGCCATTGACGTGGGCAGACAGGATCTGGATAGACACACCATCCAGCGCCGACTTGATGGCGGAAATCTGGGTCAGGATATCCACACAATAGCGGTCGTTCTCGATCATGTTGAGAACACCGCCGACCTGCCCTTCGATCCGACGCACGCGGTTCGTCAGAGCCTTCTTGCGGGGCTGTTCAACACGCCGGCCATCATCGTCCATCGGCATGCAGTTCTCACAGACATCCGCCGCATGTTCTTTATGGGATAGTGCCATTACAGAATCCGCCCTCTGCCAGAACATTTCGAACGTAACATCATGGGTTTATACCCGCCCAGTCTGGCACCCACAGGCCGGTGTATGCCCCCCTGCGACGGGAATTGCCAGTCCAACGATGCATCTGCGTGTTTCGGGATCGAAAAAAAACGAGCCCCTTCGCAGAACAAAGAACATTCTGTTTCTACACTACCAAACAGGCCTTTCTTTTTATTCCGAGCGCTTCTTCCGCCTTCTGTCGCCCCAACAGGGGTTTTCATAAAATTTATTTCTGAGGAGCTCCGGATGCAAATCATTCTCACTCCTCTTCCCGGACGGGCAGGATGCGCCTATCTAGGATGAAGGCCGAAGCCTCTGAGCCCGCGCCATCTTACCGGGGTACCGAACTGATGCTGTATCTGGATACACTACCCAAGGGCACTCATGCCGTGATCGAGAAGATCGAGCAGCGCGCGCCTCTGGACCCGATCGCCACACGACTGGAAGAGCTGGGCTTCGTCCCCGGCGAGGCCGTCCAGGTAGTCGCGACCGGGCCGATGGGCAGGGATCCGATCGCCGTGCGTCTGGGAACGTCGCGCTTTGCCCTGCGCCGGGGCGAAGCCGCCCGCGTGGGCCTGCGGACTGCCGCCTGATCTCCATGAGTTCGACAGCCTCGACACAAACGCCCGCCCCCAGCCTGCATATCGCCCTTGTCGGCAATCCGAACTGCGGCAAGACGTCCCTGTTCAACCAATTGACGGGAAGTCGGCAGAAGGTTGCGAACTATGCGGGCGTGACGGTCGAGCGCAAGGAAGGGTTTTTCACAACCCCCAGTGGCCGGGCGGTTCGCGTGTTGGACCTGCCGGGCGCCTACAGCCTTGATTCAACGAGCCCGGACGAGGACGTCACGCGTGATGTCTGTCTGGGACGTCACCGCTCCGAACCCCAACCCGAAATGCTGGTCGCCGTCATTTCGGCGACCAATCTGCGACTGCATCTGCGCTTCCTGCTGGAACTCAAACAGCTCGGCCTCCCCGTCATCGTCGCGCTGAACATGATGGATGAAGCCCAGCGCAACGGCCTTCAGATTGACGTGGCCGGTTTGCAGGCCGATCTGGGCATGCCCATCGTCCCGGTCGTCAGCCTCAACCGCGCCGGCGTGGTGCCACTTCTGCAAGCCCTCGACCTGCCTCTTCCCGCCCCCCCCCCCCCCCTTCCGGCGGGGATCGATCCCCATATGGAAGTGCGGCGGCTTCTGGCGGTTCATGTCGTGGACCCATCCGCCGGAAAGGATCGCCTGACAGACCGTCTGGACCGGCTGTTCCTGCATCCGATCTGGGGACCGGTCATTCTTCTGGTCGTGCTGTTCGTCATGTTCCAGACCGTCTTCGCCTGGGCGCAGCCACTCATGGACGGGCTGGACAGCGGGATTTCGACATTCGGGCAGATCGTTCTCAAGCCATTACCGGACGGTATCCTGCACAGCCTTCTGGCCGATGGCGTGATTGCTGGTGCAGGCACGGTCATCGTGTTCCTACCGCAGATCCTCATCCTGTTCCTGTGGATTCTCGCTCTTGAGGAATCAGGCTATCTGCCCCGCGCCGCCTTCCTGCTGGACCGGCTGATGGCGCTGGCCGGGCTGAGCGGAAGATCCTTCATTCCCCTGCTGTCGAGCTTCGCCTGCGCCATTCCGGGCATCATGGCGGCGCGGACGATCCAGAACCCGCGGGACCGTCTGGTCACGATCCTGATCGCGCCGCTCATGACGTGCTCGGCCCGTCTTCCGGTCTATACGCTGCTGATCGGCGCGTTCGTGCCGCATCATACGGTGTTCGGGATTTTCGGGCTTCAGGGGCTAGTCCTGTTCGGGCTTTATGCCGTGGCCATCGTCAGCGGCGTCATCGCGGCCCGTGTCATGACGCGGGGTGTGAAATCCGAAGAGCACCCGCTGCTGCTCGAACTGCCCCCCTATCGCCGCCCAAACCTCAAGAGCCTCGCGCTCGGCCTGTGGCAGCGCGCGGTGATGTTTCTCTCCCGCGTGGGGACGATCATCGTCTCGCTGAACGTGCTGCTCTGGGCACTGTCGAGCTTCCCGCTGCCGCCCGCGGGCGCTCCGGGTGCGGCCATTGATTACAGTCTGGCCGGGCGCATTGGTCATCTGATGCAGTGGGTGTTCGCGCCCATCGGCTTCAACTGGCAGATCTGCGTCTCGCTGATCCCAGGCCTTGCGGCGCGTGAAGTAGCCGTCAGCTCACTGGCGACCGTCTATGCCATCGGGGCCACGGATGACGGCGCAACCGACAAACTCCTGCCGCTACTCTCGACACAGTGGAGCATGGCCACAGCATTCTCACTGCTGGCATGGTATGTTTATGCGCCGCAATGCATTTCCACGCTGGCTGTCATGCGGCGGGAAACCGGCTCCATCAGAACCGTTCTATGGGCTGCGGCGTATCTGTTCGGGCTGGCCTATCTGGCCGCGTTCCTGACCTATCACATCACCCGCGCCATTACGGGAGTTCCCTGATGATCGAAGTTGCTGTTGCCCTGCTGATTGTCTGCGCCGCCGCCATTTACTGGTATGCGCGCCTCTTCCCTCAGGGTTGGGGCCGCCTGCGCACGGCCGTAGGTCTGCCCACACCGCAGCCTACCATCGGTAAGGGTTGCGGCGGCTGCTCGGGCTGTGACCGTTCTGGTAAGGGCGGCTGCCACTAAAACAGCCGCACTACGAGGGCAGAATTCCTGAAGGTCCGGACTGTTGCGCTCGACTGCAAAGCTGGCATAGACAGCACGTAACGGCGCTTGTCCGTCGTGATCTTCAGATGCAGCTTCTCTCTACGGACCCGACTGACCCGCTCTTCACGGAGCACGAGCAGCTTTTTGCTAATATCTGGGAGAGCATGGCCCCTTCGCGTCCACCGGATACGGCTCGACCTCAACCTGGGCCATCTCCAACCAGGCGGATTTCGAGAAGTGCAAGCGCGTGTCGCTGGATGCCAATTTCGAGACGCTGGAATATGCTCGCTCGGCCTGACGGTTGCGATCAACATCATCGCGGATCCGTCCTGGATTCGGGAACGCTTCGAAGCCGTGCGTCAGTGGTGTCTCGAAATCCCGGATATCTTGAACATCTCCGTCACGAAGCCCTATCCAGGCGCCTGAACACGCGCGATTATCGCCTGTTCGACATCCAGAGCGCCGTCCTACCGGCCACCCTGTCCGAGGTCTACTAAGGAACTGGTCAAGCCGCAGCAGGTGCTGAACACCAAGCACATGGGCTGAGAAGCGCTGAAAGGCACGGTCAGGATGGTGGCGGGAGTGGGCTGAGGCGCCAGACATTCTCCGACACCGGGCCGCGGCCTTTCAACCCGCCTTCAACGGCCCGACTTTCCAGAATCGTCAACGCGTAGGCCAGACCATAACATTCGCGCAGGAACGTCTCCCTGACGGAAAAAGGCGGTCCCTTCAGGCAGGACTGGTCGTAGTCAAGTGTAACGAGGAGTTCGGGAACCGGGCCGGTCAGGGATAGGAGATGAGCAGCATAGGCCCGACGCAGGTCTTCTGGCAGGGCGATCAGCGCGGCACGATCGTAAATACCGCCCATCGGGCCAAGCAGATCGGGCGTCAGATCGAAAATATTGCCTGCAAAAATACGGATATTCCCGGCGGAAAAACAACGCAATGGCCCTACATCCACAATGTCGGGCGTAATGCCGAGGTCGATGAAGAACCGGCGCACGGCGATATCACTCAGCTCACATCCGGTCACGTGAAAGCCCTGCTCCGCGAGCCAGACCATGTCCTGACTCATGCCGCACAGAGGCACGAAAATCCGCGCTCCCGCTGGAAGATCCAGCGCCCCAATATGACGGGTCAGGAGCGGATTGGCCTGTGGTTCATGAAAGCCCGTCTCGCCGCGCTCCCATTTTTCCTGCCAGAAAACGACATTCAATTTTACGTCCATAAATCCGGCTTGCTTCCTGCTTTTTCCGACTGAGACTGTGCCGGGTTCTGCTGGCGAGACAATGGCATGTGTCGGGAAAATGTGAGAAAAGCCGCTCATGGTCATGCTCACCCCCTCCCAGCGGCAGGCGCTTGATGAAATCATTTCCGCACATGCCGCAGGACGGCCGACGCATCTTCTGACGGGATATGCGGGCAGCGGAAAAACGACGCTGATGCAGGCTGTTGCCCGGCATTTCATGAGCGAGAAAAAGGTGGTGGTCATCACAGCCCCTACCCACAAGGCCACTGCCGTCCTACGCTCAAAAGTAGACCGGGACGTTGATTGCCGCACGATCCAGAGCCTGCTGAGCCTTCAGCCATCCTCACAGGGCACGACCACAACCCTCGTGCGCTCCAAGAGGCCGCAGACAATCGCCGACGGGGTCGTGATCGTCGATGAATGCTCCATGCTGTCCGCGGAACTGATGAACTGGATCCGCGATCTTCTGCGTTACTGCTTCGTGCTGTTCGTAGGCGATCCGGCCCAGCTTCCACCCGTGGGAGAGGCTGCGTCCCCGTCCTTTTCAGTCCCCTCACGCTCCCATCTCGAAACCGTCGTTCGGCAGGCGGCGGGTAATCCTATCCTGGAAGCCGCCACCATCATCCGCCACAGTCAGGGAAGTGAAGTCGACTGGAGCTGGGTACGCGATGCGCGTCAGGACCAGATGGGCCTGTTCCTGCCCAAGGATGTGGAGAGCTGGGTACGCAAGGCCTTCCTGTCCGACGCTTTTGAGGCCGATAACGACTGGTGTCGCTATCTGTGCTGGACGAATGCACGTGTGCATCAGATCAACCGGATGGTCCGGCTCTGGCGCTATGGCGGCGAAACACCCACCCCTTTCATGCCCGGCGAGCGTGTCGTATCCCGCTCGCCCTTCTCCATCCAGCAGGAAGAAAGCGGACCGCGTCAGGCCATCGCCACGAACGAGGAAGTCCTCGTCATGGACATCAAACCCGGTCGGCTGTCCTACAAATTCGAGCTCTGCAAGGACATCCCGGCCTGGGTCGCGGATCTCGCGTCATGGGAAGTGACACTCCTGACCATGGCGGGCGAGGAAATTACCGGCCATATCGTGCAGAATCCGAAAGATCTGGAGGCCGTGGATCGGCGGCTGATGCAGGAAGCGAAACAGCAGCACCGACGCTGGAGCCACCGCTTCGCATTTCACAACGCGCTACTGCAGCTTCAGGCGATCTATGCCATGACGGTCCATACGGCTCAGGGCAGCACGTTCAGAAACGTGTTCGTGGATCTCGGCGATATCGGCCGCCGCGCCCGGCAGAACCCGCTGGAGACGCAACAGCTCTGCTACGTAGCGGTGACGCGGGCGACCGACATGGTGTTCCTCGTCAACACGGCGGGTCTTTCCGCACGATAGGCCGCGACGCCCACAGCGAGGCCAGAATGGACCCCGAAACATTGTGCCAGATGGAGAACACTGCTCCTGGTAGCGCCGCCAGCGGCGAGAAATAAAGCCGTCCCAGCGTCGCGGCGAGACCCGAGTTCTGCATCCCGACTTCCAGCGCCAGCGTACGACAGACCGTTTCGTCAAAGCCGAGCAGCCGCCCGCCCCAGTAGCCTCCCAAAAGCCCGATCCCGTTATGCAGGATAACCGCCAGAAGCATGATCGGGCCAGCCTCTTTCAGGGACGGCCCCATGCCCGCGACGATGGCCCCAATGATAAGCAGTATCGATATCATGGCCACAAACGGCAAGGCTGGCTCGACCCGGCGAACCACACGGTGGCACAGGGTATTCAAAATCACCCCCGCCAGAACGGGCAGCGCCACCATCGTCAGAATACTGCGAAACAGTGCCCAACTGTCCACGGCGATACCCGAAGACACATAGAACCGCACCAGAAGCGGTGTCGCGACGATCCCGAAAAGGGTTGAAAACGCGCTGATGCTGACCGAAAGCGCGACATCCCCGCGCGACAGATAGATCATGACATTCGAAGCCGTGCCGCTCGATACGCAGCCGACGAGAACCATGCCCGTTGCCAGCGCAGGCGGCATCGACAGCAGATGTGCAATCCCCCAGGCCGCGAGCGGCATGACGAGATAATGCAAGCCCACGCCCGCCAGAACCGGCGCGGGACGGCGCAGAATCCGGCCGAAATCAGCAGGCGTCAGCGATACGCCCATCGTGAACATTACGAAGGCCAGAAGCGGCGTGATAACAGGAACCAGCGTCAGAAACGGTCCGGGCCGCAGCAGTGCGAGGGCGGACACCAGAACAGCCCAGAAGGGAAAGAGGCGCGTCATCATCGAAGCGGAACCGAGGGAAAAAAATATTTCTCAGGAGACATTCAACTCATCTTGGTGGAGATGACAGGAATGCCCTTATGCCGGGCAACAGCCGGCCCGTCATCCCTTCCAATGGAGAACGCAGAACAGAGGCAGCCCGAAAAATACCATTAACGCGCTAGGGACTGGCCTGCGTTTATTACGCTTAAGAAAGCCGACGAGCGTCTTCCTGCATTTAGCGAAAGAATACGCACAACCCCCTCAACAACCCATGCGCCATCAATAACTACTCATTCAAATAACATCCTGAAATAAATTGAATTTATTCACATTATTTTTATTTATTATTTAATTAAATATAAAATTTTTATTATAAATAATCGCTGCATCCTATAATATATCCCCACATCTTCTGGTATAGTATTTCGTTTTTCTTTTAATTACCTCGGCCATGCTTCCCTGATTGTTGGGACTGCAGCTTGGCGCCCTGTTCATGGTCATGGCGTATGACAGGCGCTCCGCATCATGCTGGGCCGTCAGACGCCCTTGTGCTGCTGGTGTCTGGCTGCGGCCTGTCTTTCATACTCTAGGCTTTGGCTAAATCGACGGGCGTGTTCCGCTCTGTCTTTCCGGTCCGGGTGACAAGATTTTACCGGAATTTTCTGCTAGACTTGCTATCCGACCTACGTCTGATCGGCAGGAAACGGCGGTCCATGACTAAGGTCGTCCGGGTCGGGCAAATCGTCCTGAGCATGGAGCAACTAATCGCCCATACCAAAGCCACCAACTCCGGATCCAAAGACCGATGACGTCATGCCACCTTTTCAATGGGCGGAAACCAACAGTAGCCTCCGACTAATCCTCTCCAGCATCACGGGATGTCTCATCATTCGAGTTAACTGAGACGGCGGAACAACATTCTGGAAGAAGCCTGAAGCAGCCTCCCGAATCCGTAATATCAGGGCACAAAAATGAAAGTTATGATGTCCCCCCCCCTGAAAGAGCTCCTCGCCCGGAGCATTCCGCCGCTTCAGGGGCGATGATGGTCCTGAAATGATTTTTTAGGTTTCCGTAATACGATCAAAGTGCCAAAAGCCCTCGCGTTCGGGGCGCTCAGGTCGCCGTTCCAGTCAGGAAGTCCGTCGTGTTCAAAACGCTCTCCGGCCCGGTGATCGCGGGCCTCTGCGCCCTGTTCGCCTCGACCTTTATTGCGGTGACGACCGAGGTCGCACCGGTTGGTCTGCTGATCGACATGGCCAAGTCCTTCAACATTACGGAAGGTCATGCCGGGCTAGCCGTCAGCGCCTATGCGCTGCTCGTCGCATTCGGGGCCGTGCCCATCACAATCGCCACGAGCCGCATGGACCGCAAGATGCTCATGCTGCTCTGCTTGGCAGGATACGTCATCTCCAACCTGATTTCCGCCATGGCGCCAAACTTTGCCATTGTCTGTGCAGGACGCGCCCTGGGCGGCTTGTCACACGCGCTGATGATGTCCATTGCGGCCGCCTATGCGGCCCATCTGGTGCCCGAGCGCATGACCGGGCGCGCCATTTCCTTTGTCTTCGGCGGCACATCGCTAGGATCGGTTCTGGGCGTTCCGGGAGCGGCTGCGATCAGCCAATTCGCAAGTTGGCGCGTAGCCCTTTACGTCATTGCGGGCCTAGCGACTCTGCTGACGATCTTCATTGCGCTCTATCTTCCGCCCGTTCGCGGGGCGGACACAAAGGCGCTCAAGGTTCCAACCATCCGCTCCCCACAGGCCGCGCGCATTTTCGGCGTCGTGATCGGCGTGAATGCTGTGTTCTTCTTCGCCCATAACCTGCTCTACACCTATGTCTCCCCGCTTCTGTTATCACATGGCCTGCCGGAACACCTGCTGAGCGTCGCACTTCTTATTACTGGCGGCGTCAGCATTTTCGGTCTGTGGGGTGCGGGGCAAGTCGTGGACCATTGGCCGGCAGCCGGACTATTCGGCGGCGGCCTAGCCATGCTCACGGGCATGATCCTGGTTTACGGACACTTGATTTCCGCATGGCCGAGCGTGGGCGCCGTCGGGCTATGGTGCATGGGTTATGCCGCTATCATCCCCTTCGTCATGTCGGGCGCAATCCGCGCGCGAGCGACCAGCGCGGATGTGGCCGGTGCCGCTATCAACGGCAGCAGCAATTTCGGTATTCTTCTGGGCTCCGCCATCGGTGGCCATCTTCTGAGCACGCTGGGCTTTGCGGTGCTGTGCCCGGCCTCCGTCATAATCGCGCTGGGCGGTATCCTGCTCGCAGCGTTCAATCCCGCAGCGTTTCCCCGCCGCCTCCAGCAGGACTGAAAAACTCCAGCGGACACTCCTAGGTGTTTGATCTCGTGGTTTGATGGTGTGCTATTTTCACGAGAGTAGAAGGAAGCCTTATGGGACAGAGACGTCATGGGAGCGCCACGACTACGTACGCCGTGCGAGCAACAATACAGCGATCGCAGGCTTCGCTCGCGTCGCTGAGCAAGGAGTTCGGGATCAACCCGAAAACAGTTGCAAAGTGGCGGAAGCGACAGAGTGTCGAAGATCAGAAGACAGGCCCTAAAGATCCGCGCTCAACGGTCCTGTCCGAGACGGACGAAGCGATGATCGTGGCCTTTCGCCGGCATACGTTGCTACCGCTTGATGACTGCCTTTCTGCCCTGCAGGCCGGTATCCCCCATCTGACACGCTCCGCCCTGCATCGCTGCTTTCAGCGTCACGAGATCTCACGGCTGCCGGACATCGAAGGAGACAAGCCCAAGCGACAGCGTTTCAAACGCTATCCGATTGGATTCTTTCATATCGATATTGCCGAAGTCCAGACCGCTGAAGGCAAGCTGTACCTCTTCGTTGCCATCGACCAGACAAGCAAATTCGCTGTCACACAACTGGTCGAAAAAGCCGACCGGAATACAGCATGGGAATTCCTTGAATATCTCCTGAGTGTCATTCCTTACCGGATCCATACCATCCTGACCGATAACGGCATCCAGTTCGCCAAACAGCGCCGTAGTCGAAATACGGCCCTGTCGCGTCCCATGCGCTTCGAGGTGATCTGCAAAGCTCACGGGATCAAACACCGTCTGACGAAACCCAATCATCCCTGGACGAACGGTCAGGTTGAACGGATGAACCGGACGATCAGGGAAGCGGCCGTTAAACGCTTCCATTACGACAGCCATGAGCAGTTGAGGACACGCCTCAATGACTTCATGGCAGCCTATAACTTCGGGCGAAGACTCAAGACCCTGAACGGCCTCACCCCTTATGAATACGTCTGCAAAATCTGGACTTCAGAGCCAGAAAAATTCATCACCAATCCAAACTACCAAAGCACGGGACTAAACACCTAGGAGCGGCTAGCTCCCAGCCGGGGCATTACCCGGATGAAGAGTAGTGCCGAAGCCAGTTCGACCAACGTCTGGGTCACGATCACGGCGGGCAGTAAAGGCGCCGCACCAGACACTGCGAGCGCAAGCGGCAACACGACCAGCGAGTTACGTGTGGCTCCACTAAAGGCAAGCGCGCGACCTGCGGGTGCCTCCAGCCTGAATAGCTTCGAAATACCCCAACCCAGAAAAGGCGCAAACACAACAAAAGCCGCATAGATCGGCACGACATGCAGCGCAATGCTGGTCTCATGGACCAGCTGCGGGAGCATGGCCGCGATAACGATGAACAGAACGAGCGCCGTCACCGGCACAGGCAGCAGGCCCAGTACTGATGCGCCCCATTCGACTACCGAGCTTCGCTGTGCCCCAAACTGAACGAACCATGCCAGACACAGCGGAATGACGATCAGCCACAGAAACGCATGCAGGAAGGGCCCGACCTGCACCAACCGTGACACGCCATCGTCCAGAAAGAGACGGAGCCAGAGCGGGAGCATCGCCATCTGCACCACCAGAAGGACGGGCGTGGACGCGAGAAGGAGTGCCGCATCCGCCCGCCCCATCTGGGCGAACGTCACCACCCAGTCAATACAGGGGCAGAGAAGCACCATCAGGATGCCTAGCCGGATCATTCCGTCCGCCGGTGCAAACGGAAGCAGCAGGGCCACCAGAGCGGGGACAGCCACGAAATTCGTGACCAGAAGCGCTGCGAGGAACCGGACCCTGCGGAAAGCATGCCCCAGTTCCGTAAGCGGTATCTGAAGAAAGGTCACAAACAGCATCAGCCCCAGAACAGGATTGATGACCACGTCCCAGGACGCGGTTCCCACCATCACCAGCGCAGCCGCTGCCCCTAGAAGTACTGCAAAAAAATACAGCACAATCTGACGCTGCTCCAAAAGATCCCGCATCGAAGCGAGACTCATGGCGCATACCTGACAGTAGCAGATGAAAAAAGCCACCTTCCGCGCAGACACCCCATGCCGGATGTCAGGTCACGGCAGCGGGGCATCAGTCTGTCGTCGCATCTTCCGGCAGGGGCTGGATCTGACGCAGCTTTCCGTAGCGGTCATAATAAAAAACCGAAGTCCCGCGACGTTCGGCATAACCGTCCGGCTGTCCGTCCTTCGTCTGGAACAGCAGCCGGAAGGCATCCGGCTGCTCGATCACTTTATCCCCTGGCGGACGATACCGATACCGGCTGAAATCAGCATGGCTCTTGGGCAACGACGAGTTGTGATACAGGTCGTGCATGCTCGGCTTCTTGGGACCGTCATCCGCATCCTGCGCCACAGCCGTGCCAAGGGCCGCGCCGTAAACGGCAAAAGCGGCCAGTATTGGGACAATCAACCTGCGCATGAGGCTCTCCGGTCAGTGCGTTTGTGCGGGCACCTTAGGCGAAACGGTCTTCTGGCTCCAGCCACCTCCGAGCGCGCGATACAATGTCACAAGGTTCTGGAAGCGTGCGGCCTTGACCGTGATGGCGTTCTGCTGCGCCTGATAGAGGGTGCGCTGCTGTGTCAGGGTCGTCAGATAGCTGTCGATACCTGCCTTGTAGCGCATGTTGGCCAGATCGAACGCCTGCTGCGACTGCGCCACCAGTTCGTCCATGTGGCGCTGCTGGCTCGTATAAGTTTCCCGTGCCGTCAACGCATCTGAAACTTCACGGAACGCTGACTGTACGGTCTTTTCATACTGTGCCGCATTCTGACGGGACTGCGCCTTGGCCATCATCAGGTTGCCTTCGCTCTGCCCCCATGTCAGCAGTGGAATGCTGATGGATGGGGAGATGCTCCAGGTTTCGGCACCCGGCGTGAACAGCTTGCGGAACTGAAGCGAACTGGTGCCTTCCGAAGCCGTCAGCGTAAAGCGGGGGAAGAACGCCGCGCGCGCTGCACCCACATTTGCATTGGCCCCCAGAAAGGTATGCTCTGCCGCACGAACGTCCGGCCGCTGCTCCAGCAGGTCCGAAGGAAGACCCTCAGGCAGATCCGCGATCATGGTCTGCGACCCGAAAGGCGCAGGTTTCGGCAGAGTCGACGGCAACGGCGAGCCGACGAGAAGCTGAAGCGCATGCTCGTCATCCGCCAGAGCGCGCGTATACTGCGCCTCGTAGGCAGAAGCCTGCTCGACCTGTGTCTTGACCTGCGCCAACGTCAGCGCATCCGTTTCACCATTGTCATAAGACAGCTGGGTCAGCCGCAGGGTATCGCGCTCGGACGCCAGCGTGGCACGCGTCACCCGGAGCTGCTCGCGATCAGCCAGCCACTGGATGTAGGTCGTCCCGATCTGTGAGACCGTCGTGATGAGCACATTCCGCGCGTTCTCGACGTTATTCAGCACCGTTTCCTTCTGCTGACGCGTCAGGTTGCGAATACGGCCCCAGAGATCGATTTCATAAGACGAAAACCCGATCGACGTCTGATACAGACGCAGAGTCGAAATATGTTCGCCAACGCCAGGTGCAAACGAAAAACCTGCCGTGTCGGATGGCGCCACGAACATTCCCTGTCCACCAGCCGAGATGATCGGGAACAGCGACGCATTCTGGATCTCATACTGGCCGCGCGCAACGCCCACAGCATCAAGCTGCGCTGCAATGTCGCGGTTGTTTTTCAGAGCCAGTGCCACGAGCGCCTTCAACCGCGGGTCAGTGAAGAAATCCTCCCATCCGAGATTGGAAGCAGCCTGAGCCGCAGGCGTGTTCTTTGATGCCGTATCCGCGGGGTAACTGTTCTGGATGGCCTGCGTGGGCCGGTGGTAAACCGGCGCCATGTTACAGGCCGAAAGCATCAGCATTCCGGCAAATCCGGAAGTCAGTCCGAGACGGGCCTTCATGCGCCGTGCTCCCCTTCAGCGACAAGTGCCGCCTTATTGTCCAGATGGGCATACGGGTCCTTACGGTCCTTGATCCGGCTGACCCGGAACAGACGCAGCACCACTACGAAGAACACCGGCACGAAGTAGATCGCCAGCAGCGTGGCGGAGAGCATTCCGCCCACCACGCAAGTACCGATCGCTACACGCGCCGCCGATCCCGCACCTGTTGCAATCGCCAGCGGAAACACACCGCAGACGAACGCGATCGAAGTCATGAGGATCGGACGCAGACGCTCGCGCCCTGCTTCCAGAACGGAATCTTCAAGGCTTTCGCCACTTTCAAAGAAGGCCTTGGCGAATTCCACGATCAGGATCGCGTTCTTCACGGACAAACCCACCGTCGTCAGCAGACCCACCTGGAAGTAGACGTCATTGGACAGCCCACGTCCCAACGTTGCCGCAATAGCCCCCAACACACCGAGCGGGAGCACGAGTAGCACGGCGAACGGAACCGCCCAGCTTTCATAAAGCGCGGCCAGACAGAACATGATCACGATCACGGCCAGTCCATAGAGCGGTGCGGTCGAGCCACCCGAAGCAAGCTGTTCGAAGGACAGACCAGTCCATTCGTAACCGATGCCGCGCGGCAGCTTGGCCAGAAGTTTCTCCATTTCCGCCATGGCCTGCCCCGAGCTTGCGCCCACGGCCGGCTGCCCCTGGATTTCGTAGGAGTTCAGACCGTTATAGTCCTCGACCTTCTGCGGACCGTTGACCCAGTGCCCCGACGCAAACGCATTGAACGGCACCATCGTCCCGATCGAATTGCGGACATACCAGCGGTTCAGATCCTCCGGCGTCATACGCGCCCAGGCCTCACCCTGGATATAGACCTGCTTGACGCGGTCATTGCGCATGAACTGATTGACGTAAATGGAGCCCAGAGCGCCTTCGAGCGTCGTGTTGATGTCTGCATTAGTCAGACCCAGCGCATTGGCGCGCTCACGGTTGATGTCCAGACTGAACTGCGGCGCGTCCTCCATACCCAACGGACGAACTGCCTGAAGGAGCGGATTTTTCGCCGCTTCGCGCAGGATCTGGTTTCGCGCGGCCAGCAGGGCGTCATGACCCAGATGCCCAGTATCTTCCAGCTCCAGATCGAAGCCGGTCGCATTGCCCAACTCCATCACGGCCGGAGGATTGACGGCGAAGATCTGCGCTTCCGGATCCATCCAGAAATGCATCATGATCTCGCGCGATATGGTCATGGTCGTATGTTTCGAGCCTGGACGCTGATCCCACGGCTTCATACGAATGAAGAACGCACCCGCACTCTGCCCCTGACCCGCGAAGCTGAAGCCCGACATAGTGAAGACGGATTCAACATACTGGCCATAGGTTTTGAGAACATAGTCGGTAATCTTGCGGTTCACGGCCGCCGTCTGCGCCTCGGTCGCACCGTTGCGCATCGTGACCTGACCGAAAATGATTCCCTGATCCTCATCCGGCAGGAAGCCGCCCGGCACCCGTATGAACAGGAATGCGACCAGACCGGTCAACAGCGCGAACCCGAGCATGCTGACCACCGGCACCCGGATCAGCCACTTCACACCGCCAATATAGCCGTTGGTCAGACGATCGAACGTCCGGTTAAACCAGGCCGCGGGACCACGTTCATGGCTCTTATGGGTCGGCTTGAGCATGGTGGCACACAGCGCCGGCGTCATGACCATCGCCACCAGAACCGACAGCCACATGGCTGCGACAATGGTGATGGAGAACTGGCGATAGATCACACCCGTGGAACCGCCAAAGGCCGCCATCGGAAGGAACACCGCCGTCAGCACCAGCACGATGCCCACAAGCGCGCCCGAAATCTCGTCCATCGAGACACGGGCCGCTTCTTTCGGTGACAGCCCTTTGTCCGTCATGACACGCTCGACATTCTCGACCACCACGATCGCGTCATCGACCAGCAGACCGACAGCCAGAACCATGGCCAGCATGGTCAGCGTGTTGATGCTGTAGCCCAGCATGGACATCAGCCCGAACGTTCCCAGCAGCACCACCGGCACAGCGATCGTCGGGATCAACGTCGCGCGGAAGTTCTGCAGGAAGATCAGCATCACGATGAACACAAGGACGATCGCCTCGATCAGCGTCTCAACCACTTCATGGATGGAGAGCGTGATGAACGGCTCGGTATCCAGCGGATAGACGAGCTTCAGACCCTGTGGGAAATAGCGGCTCAGCTCGTTCAGACGCGCACGGACAGCCGCTTCAGTCTTGAGCTGGTTCGCGCCCGGCGCAAGCTTGAGCGCCATCGCGGATGCGGGATGGTTGTTATAGACAGACCCAAGTGCGTAGCTCTGCGCTCCAAGCTCAACGCGCGCCACGTCCTTCAGACGCACCTGACTGCCATCCTGCTGCACCTTGAGCAGGATTTCCTTGAACTGCTCCGGCGTGCTCAGTCGCGTCGGACCAATAATGGTCGCATCAAAACTGATGCCCTTCTTGGCCGGGAGGCCACCCAGTTCACCCGAAGAAACCTGGATGTTCTGCGCCTGAATGGCAGACTGCACATCCCCGACCGTCAGGCCGAAATTGTACAGCTTCGACGGATCCAACCAGACGCGCATCGCATATTCGGAGCCGAACAAGGTATGATCGCCCACACCCGACACACGCGACAGCGGATCGGAAATGTTGGACGCCACATAATCTGCAATATCCTGCCCGGACATGCTGCCGTCTTCGGAAATGAAGGCCAGAACCATCATGAAGTTCTTGGTGGCCTTCGTCACGCTCAGACCCTGAGCCGTCACTTCGGTCGGCAGGCGCGGCTGCGCGAGCTGGAGCTTATTCTGGACCTGAACCTGCGCGATGTCAGGGTTTGTACCCTGCTCGAACGTGAGGTCGATCTCCATCTGTCCGCTCGCGTAAGACGAAGCCGACAGATATTCGAGATGATCCAGACCATACATCTGCTGAAGGATCGGACGGACAACCGTGTTGTTCACCGTCTCGGCAGATGCACCCGGATACATGACCGAAATGGCAATCTGCGGCGGGGCAATACTCGGATACTGCGCAATGGGCATGCGCGTAATCGCAACAGCACCGACGAGCATGATGATCAGACCGATCACCCACGCAAAGATGGGCCGGTCAATAAAGAAGCGGGACAGTGACATGCGGGGTTACTCCGCCTTTCCCGCAGGGGGTTCGGCAGGCACATCATGCGGTGCCACCTTCACACCTGGATGGACCTTCTGCAGGCCATTCACGATCACCCTGTCGCCCGCTTTCAGGCCATCAGAAACAAGCCAGGACTCACCGACCGTCCGCGAAACCTGAATGGAACGCTGAGCGACCTTGTTTTCACCATCCACGATCATGACGTAGGGATTACCCTTGGCATCCCGGGCGACCGCGACCTGCGGCACCAGAAGACCGTTCGGATCAATGCCTTCCTGAATGTGTGCGTGCACAAACATGCCCGGCAGCAGCAGATGATCGGGGTTTGGGAAAACCGCACGCATGACAAGCGTTCCGGTCGACGGATCAACCGTAACTTCGGAAAGCTGAAGCTTGCCGCGCGTCGGATATTCGGTGTTGTCTTCAAGACGCAGGCCTACCGCCGCCGCATCCGTTCCGTTCCGTTCCAGCTGCCCGTCCGCCAGCTCACGCTTCAGACGCAGCATGTCGGTGGCGGCCAGATTGACATCGACATAAATCGGATCGAGCCGGGTCACGACCGCAATCGCCTGTGTCTGACCCGCCGTCAACAGCGCACCCGGCGTATACAGCGTACGGCCGATCCGACCAGTGATTGGCGCACGAACATGCGTGTAGTTCAGGTTGACGGCCGCAGCTTCCACGGCTGCCGTCGCCTGCGCCACCTGAGCCTCAGCCTCTCGCGCTGTCGCCAGTGTATTGTCGAAATCCTGCGAACTCACGGCATGAGCCGCCACCAACGGACGATACCGCTTGAGCTGCCCATTCGCCCGTGCTGCAACGGCCTGTGCGTTCAGGAGCTGCGCCTTCGCCTGATCGTAAGCCGCCTGATACGGCGCGATATAGATCTGGAAAAGCTGCTGCCCGGCCTTGACGTCCGCACCCTGTTCGAAGTCACGCGAAACAATGACACCATTCACCTGCGGCCGGATCTGCGCCTGCTCATAGGCATCCGTCCGCCCCGGAAGGGACGTCTCAAGCGTGACAGGCTGCGTCTTCAACGTCACCACATCAACAGGCTGGGGCGGCATCTGCGGAGCGGCAGCTTTTTTCTGACAACCCGCCACCAGCAGCGGGAGTGCCAGAAACGGTACCAGAAAAGCACCCTTCCCACCCCAAGGACCGACCGGAGACAGGGCGGCAGAAGAATTCAAAGACATTTTCTGAAAAGAAGGCATGATACGGCCGCTATCCTGTGATACAGAAACCTGCTAGTTTCCTGCGAAGACGGAAACTAGCGGGTTTCTTTAACAAACGTCAATTCAGTCTGTGAAATAATATCGGAGTTGATCTTGAGCAGCCAGTTCGAAGACCGGAAACAGCCCTGCTGTGGCCGTCCCGCGCAGCTCGACGAAGCGGAAAGACGCATCCGGATACTTGATGCTGCCAGCTCGGTCCTGACCACACACGGCTATCATGCCGCATCAATGGACAGCATTGCATCATGCTCCGGAATGTCCAAGAAAACTCTCTACCAATTTTTCGACTCCAAGCAGATCCTTTTCGAAACCCTTATCCTTGAGCGGCTTTTCGCGCCCATAACCTACACACCACTCCCTACAGACCCGCTGGAAAAGCAGCTCCTGGGCCTGATGACCTGCATCGCAGCCTGCATGTTCTGCGACGAGCGACTGAGTCTGCTCCGCTCCGTCATCACGGAGACCAACCGCAATCCAGCAATCCGGCAACTGGTTGCAGATCTTTTCCAGCTTTCAGGCCGGGTTCTGCCAATCCAGAACTGGCTGGAGACCCAGTCCGAAGCCGGCAGACTGGATATTCCCGACATCACCGAAGCTTCGGACCTGCTTTTCGGCATGACCCTTGGCGGCCCCATGCTGGGACGGCTCACCCACTGCAAACCCCATCGTGAAAAAGAAAACCTCGAAGAATTCATGGCGTATGGCATTAGGGTCTTCCTCGAAGGCCATCGTCCGGTCACTCAGGCCTGAAGAAGACCTACCCCCCTGCAGAGGCCGGCGCTGAAGCAGCTTCACCACTCCCGATCAGCAGGCGGAAAACACCTTCAGACGACGTCCCGTTCATCAGTGCCCCAAACCGGGTCTGCAAATTTTTAAGCATCTGCTGATCCTGCGCCCTCGACGCATCCCCCCCAATTCGCAGAACGAGCGCTTGCTGTTCAGGCGAAAGCACTTCTTTCGAAGCACCACCGGCTCCGGGGAGACTATCCAGCATGGGCGCAAGTGCCTCAACCGCATGAGACCAGTCCCCGGCCCTTTCAGCCATCTGCGCCCGCAAGGTCCAGGCACGCGGATCGTTAATGCTCGCTAGCTCTGACACCACTTCCTCCGGATGATGATCCGCCAGTGCAATACGCGCTTTCAGAAGCGCCACCTCCACGGACTGGCTGCTGCTTCCACCCGGAAGCGCCAGAGCAGCATCCGGAGATCCCTCGGCAGAAACTCCAAGATCCTGCCGTGCCGCCTTAGGGTCTCCCAGATTGAGTTCAAGCGTCGCCAGCCGGATGCGGGTATTCATCCCTTGAGCATTACTCCCGGACGTCAGAAGATCCCGCAGGGCCTTACGCTCCTGATCCGGCAGGCCAAGTGCCTCGTAACGACGAGCCAGACCGTCGAGAATGTCACCGCGCAAGGCACTGTTTGACGCTTTAAGCAGTGCACCTTGCAGAAAGACAACCGCGTTCATGTTCTGCCACGCCCCTGAAGGCGCAGACCGGGCCATTTGCCGGATAATGTCCGCTTCCTGCACCGCAACCTTAGGAGTCTCCTCCGGATATAGACGCCCCCATTCCTGCACCGCCGCAGCGGCACCTTCGAGATTTCCGCCTTCCATCAAAGCTTTGATTTGTAGAAGGCGCCCATCTTTCTCGCGTGCCGCAATCCGAAGAGCAGGAAGGATGCCGTCCACCTGATCCGCAACAGCCTGCGGGGAAAGAGTCTTTTTTTTCAATGCCAGTCGGAGCGAAGCTTCCCGCGCCACCGGCCAGATCAGCGGCGACGGGTCATGTGCAAGAACAGAGAGCTTCGCTTCTGCATCCGACGTATTCCGCCGCGCCGCCAGCAGGGCCTTCGCCAGAGCTACCTGCGGTCCGTCCGGGAGCTGATCAAGCACTTTCGTGGCACCATCACTGCCATAACGCGCGATCCACTGGGTCGCCGAAGGCAACAGCCGCTCCTTCAGCGGAGCTGCGTAAGTTTGAAGAACAGGAAGCCCTGTCGCGATCAGATCCGCCGTCTGAAGACGGTCGCTTTCCGGAGATCCTGATGCGCTTTGTCTAACCCGACATGAAGATGGTATAAGCATCCGCATCATTCCGCGCCAGAGCTGGTCTTCCGGCGTACTCCCCCCATCTTCTGTCAGCGAGGAAGAGCCCGACCGGGCATTGAGCACTGCCGATATCTGTTGCAGCCGACGTGCTTCGGGCTTTTCCACACCCTCGGGCCAGTCCTGCAAAGCCACGTCAATAACCTCGCCCAGAAGAGGGCCATTGCCAGCCCGAGCTGCCGCCTGCGCAACCCGCATCCGGGCAGCAAAGCGATCACCTGAGGACGCCATGGCAGCAGAGGTCACACTCCGCCTGAGCGCTTCCCGCAGTTCTTCTGGAGTTCCCCTCCCCAGACTGACACCGCTCAGGGACGAGCCATAAGGTTGAAGCCGGTTGGATGCCATCAGCGGAAAACTGTCCGGCCCCACCGTATCCAGCATCAGTTTTCCACCCGCCTGACGCATCTCTATGGTGTCAGAATCAGCCGCAACCACGACACCGACCAGACTGCTCCGGACCGCGAACCCGGTTCCCAGACGCCGCATGGGCTGCTGAATGCGGCCTGAGCGCGTCATTCCCAACAGAAGCCTTCGTCCTGAATCAGGATCATCCAGCGCAACAACCTGCGGCAATCCTTCTGCCACCGGCGGCATGAACGTCAAGGCGTTGGCATCCTGCCCAAGCAACATATCGGCCTGAGGCTTTACATCAACCGCGACTGATAGCGTCCACCCTGCCCCAACAGGACGAAGAACAGGATCTCGCTCGTCGAATAACGTTACGGTAATGACCGTCACATCTGACAGGATCCGGCTGGAAACAGATTTGAAAGGCCCGATCCCCGTCAGGCCCGCCGTATCCAAGACATGCTGTCCCGCCGCCACGAGCACAACATTCCGCCCATTACGGAACGCTGCAACGGGCGTCAGTTCACCCAGAGGCAGCCACAATCCGGTTGCATCAGGGACCTGCACGGACGTTCCATAAATAGGAGCTGCCGTCGCCTGTGACCGGGTTCCGGTGACTGAGGCCAGCCCTGCAGAAATCCGTTTTTCCTGTACTGCTTTTTCAGGATGCGGAAAAAGTGGCGACGGATCGTTCAGAAAAGCCCAGCCAGCAGGCAACAACTTCTCATCAGCAGCTTTTGTAGGCCCAGTTTCTACTTTTCCCGGCTTGACGCCAGCGGTTTTAGGCGCGCCCACAGCCGTTTCGAGCAGCGACAAGCTCAGTGCAGCGGCCAAAAACGCCCGTTTCATCCGTTACCACCGATCCGAGTGGCAGGCCGTGCATGAGAGTTTACAAGGAGTTGCGTGGCGAGAATGGCGCGCTGGGGGGACATGGCCTCCATGATTGCGGACGCCTTGCGCGGATTCATCCTGTTGAGCAGCGCTACGCCAACACGCAGATCAAGAATATTGAAGATTGCTGCGGCATCTTCGGGTTTCATCGCCTGATAGATTTTGACCAGTCTGTCAGCATCATCATTGCGCAGCTGGTCCGTATGCTGTTCGCTGTTCTCAAGGGCAGTCCGGGAATTTTCCAGCGCTGTCATCCGTCGCTGCAGCTCTTCCTCAGCCGCGTCAACAAGGCGCTGACGATCATTCAGTGCTGCATCTCGCCGATCCAGTTCCTTCTCACGAGCAGCGAGCTGTTCCACGAGTGCAGGATCCGCTGACTGCACCGTTGATGTTGGCGCAATTGGCACGCCCCCCTTGCAGCCCCCGTGTGCGCACAGATCATCCGTTTTCGGAACAGCTGTCGCCAGGGTGGGGGGGGCTCCCGCGGGCTTGGGGGCCACCGGTGAGACTTCTATCGGCGCAGCGGGCGGGGGCTGCGGCTGCGCCATTGCAACAGTTGTCAGAGACGAAGAGGGAGAATCCGCGCCGCCCATCAGATCACCCGCGATAGCGTATATCTTGACCCCAAGAAGAACGATCATCAGACCGCAGGCAAGATGCAGGATACGGAAAAACATGACGCCTTATCCCTGCTTCTGACGAAGAGCGCGCAGAAGTTCACGCTCGGCAGCACTTTTGCTGCCACTGGGCTTCATGGTCCGCACTTCGTCCGGCTTCAGACGAAGCGCAGAGCGGAACGAAGCTTCTTCCGACCGTTCCTGAACACTGGAAGCAGCCTTCATGCCTGCAGTGGCGACACGTCCGGCGGGAAGAAGAGATTCCAGTTGCTGGGCCAGCGTCTCAGAACGTTCGCACAGCATGGCCAGATCCCGCTTCAGACTCTTTCCAGACTCAACGGTTTTCCCCAGGGCACGCCCGACGAGTTCCGTCGTCTGACGAAGATGATCAATACCGGACTGGGCCTGCGCACTGCTGGACTGGAGACTGGCAATCAGGGCATCGAGCTGGCCGCGGTCACGTCGCAGGACGGAGAGGGCACGCCCCAGATAGAGACTGTAGAAAATCGTCACCAGCAGCAGCACTGACAGAGCGATCTCGATCCCAAGCTGAAATCTGTCCATGAAATATGCTCCGATCAGCTATAGGATACGGCACGATCCGTGCCGGATTTCTGGTTGAGAACGTCTTCAATCTTGACGGCAACCTGCCCCTGCTTTCGCCCGACACGCCCTGTAAAAAGAACATGTTCCCCACACCGCAGGCTGACGGAAGCATCCGGTTTGCGACGCAGGACAAGCTGATCCCCCGGAGCGAGCCTCATGATATCTTTCAGATTCATGGTCTGCTCTTCCAGAACGGCATCTAGGGTCAAATCCGTCTGCCAGAGCTCTCGGGCAAGATGATTCTCCCAGATGCCGTCATGACCGAATTTTTCGCCCATGAACTGCTGCAGCAGAATGTCTCTGACAGGCTCGAGCGTGGCGTGTGGCAGTACGATATCCACGTCTCCGCCCCGGCCTTCCATATCGATGCCGAACCGTGCAGTAATCACCCCGTTTCCGGCCCGGCAAATCATCGCGAAACGTGAATTCATTTCCAGACGTTCGAAGTGAAAATTAACGGCGCAGAGCGGGCTGAAACTCGTTTCCAGATCATCCAGAATAATCCTGACCATCGGCTCGATAAGTGCGCGCTCAATGGCAGTATGATGCCGTCCGGTCTGGCGGCTGGCCGGAGCGGTGAGAGCGCTATCACCACGGACATGCCCCCCGAGAAGGGCATCGACAATGCTGTAGATCAGTGAAGAACTCAGCACGACAACGCCGTAATTATCCCACTCTTCCGCCTTGAAGACCGCAAACATGGCCTGTCCCGGCACGTTCTCAAGATAATCTCCAAAGCGCTGGGATCCCAGGCGGTCCATGGACGCCTCGACATTATCACTGGTAAAATTACGCAGGCTTGTCGTCAGGACTCTGGTAAAACGGTCGAAGACAACTTCAAGCATCGGCAATCGCTCGGACGAGACACCCGATGTGCTAACCACACGCTCGATACCACTGCTGTCAGCAGCGCCCGTAACCACAGAATCCTTACCGAAAAAGCTGTCGATCTCGGCCTGGCTGAGAACATGGTCTTCGGCGCTGTCATGGCCCAGCCCTGCTATGTCATGTCCAGCCAAGGGAAAGGCGGCGGGTATGTCCGTGCCCTGGTCCGCGAAAGCAGTATCAGGCTGTCGGTCGTCACTCACTGCACCAGCACCTCTACGAAAAAGAGATCCCTCACACGCAGAGGCGCAACGATATTGGTGATCTGTGCCAGCATTGTTTCGCGCAACCGGTAAATACCGCTACCAGAAAGCTCCGAAGACTGCATTCCGTGCAGACAGGTCTGGAACGCATCCTGGATCTGCGGCATCAGGGCCGCGATATTGGCGGCATCCTTACCGTCCTCGACCTCAAGTCGGGCACCGATCCGGACGTATCGCGTGCGGTCCGTACCGGAATCAAGATTGGACAGAATGGTCGGAATGGTGATGGTGGTCCACTTCACCGGCTGCGGGGCATTATTGGCGACCGGGGTTGCCGCGTGATGAAAATGCTTCCATGCAAAGGCTCCACCACCAGCCAGAAGCAGGCATGCCAGCACTGCAAGGATGATGATCTTGCGCTTACCCCCTTTCTTGACCGGGGTTTCGTTTTCCGGAGTCTCCGTCGTCACCGTTTGTCTGCCTTCTCTTTCGGACAGCGCTCATCATCGGCATAAAAGATTAACAGTGGGTTTATGATGCTCAGGAAAAGGCGAGTCTTCCTTCAGACGGGAACCATCATCCTGAGCCTTGCGGCCCTTGCAGGCTGCGCGTCCCAGCATTCTCCGTACAACCGGTACTATTCCTCAAGCGGCGCATATCGCGCCCCCGGTCCGGCCAGCGATCCGTGGGGTCCGTATATCATCCAGGCCGCAAACCGCTTTTCGATTCCCCAGGACTGGATCCGTGCCGTGATCCATCAGGAATCGGGGGGGCACCAGTTTCTGGACGGACGGCCCATCACGTCCCATTCCGGGGCAATGGGCCTGATGCAGCTCATGCCCCAGACCTATGCCGACATGCGCTCGCGCTACAGTCTACGTTCAGATCCTTACGAGCCGCATGACAACATCATGGCGGGCACGGGCTATATCAGCATTCTCGCGCGAAAATACGGGGCTCCGGCCTTTCTGGCCGCTTACAATGCCGGTCCGCAGCGGCTTGAGGACTATCTCTACGAGGGGCGGCAACTGCCCAACGAAACCGTCAATTACGTTGCGAGCATCACGCCACACCTCGGCACGCAGATCGCCATGACCGGTCCGCTGGCGGCTTATGCCACCGCCGATCAGCTGAACGCCTCGCAGTCCGGCACAGCCCTCGCAGGCGTGGCCCCAACAACCCCTGCGCCGGTCATGACGGCATCAGCACGCAGTGTAGGGCAGGTCTGGGCCAGCCGGCATGTCACGAGTTCCGCCGCCCAGACGCCCATCACAGCACCCAGCGCCATTCCGTGCAACCCGAACGATGCCTACGATCCCGACGTGCCGTGTGCCATCCAGCCCGTCAACACACCACCCCTCGCAGCACCGTCCCCGACCTTTGTTTCCAGACCTGCTGGCGATACGCTGACCATTCAGGAGCCAGTCTCTTCACACCCGCTCCCGCCCGCCCCTGCTATTCCAACACCCCATACTCTGCCGACACAGCCAACAGAATCGACCACCATGGTCGTCGGCTACAGGCGTCCCGGAAGCTATGGCCCCTGGGCAGTTCAGGTGGGGGCCTTCGGCAGTATCGGGCAGGCAAAGTTCGCTGCCACCATGGCGCGACAGGCCGCGTTCACATCGCTGCAATCGGCCCGAATCGAAGTTCATCCTACTCCCAGCCATGGAACCACGGTCTGGCGTGCCCGTCTGACGGGGATCAGCCGTGTCGGAGCAGCTCAGGCCTGCTCGACTCTTTCCAGGCAGGGAATGGCCTGCATGGCTGTCCCGCCAGGACATTGAAGGCACAGTCCGGAGAGCAGTTTCAGCCTCAGAAGCAATCCGCGTTGGCAATGCGGTCACTTTCGCCTATGTTCCCATGCATGCCACACATAGCTGACGCGCATGAAGCGTAGGCCCTCACGGCCTGGCCTCTCGTCATGCCTCATACAGCTTGACCCACACCTTTTACGACGACTTCCCAGGACGCGCAGATGACGACAAGCCCGGCTCCCGATCACACCCCGACCCATGCAGGGGCCATCAGTGAGGAAGGCTACCACAAAGACCTCGGACGCCGTCATGTGCAGATGATCGCCATTGGTGGCGCTATCGGAACAGGACTGTTTCTGGGCGCGGGCTCACGGCTTCAGGTGGCTGGGCCGTCCCTTGCTATCATCTATGCAATTTGCGGCGTCTTTTCGTTCCTGATCCTGCGTGCACTGGGCGAACTGGTCATGTACCGCCCGACCAGCGGCAGCTTCGTGACCTATGCGCGGGAATTTCTTGGCGAACGTGCTGCCTATATGGCTGGCTGGCTGTCCTTCCTGAACTGGGCCATGACCGGCATCGTCGATATCACGGCTGTAGCCCTGTACATGCATTACTGGGCGGTCTTCCTGCCGGTCCCGCAATGGGTTTTCGCCCTTG
Source organism: Gluconobacter sphaericus (assembly GCF_016757795.1). Lineage (GTDB taxonomy): Bacteria > Pseudomonadota > Alphaproteobacteria > Acetobacterales > Acetobacteraceae > Gluconobacter > Gluconobacter sphaericus. The sequence continues at coordinate 855,877 of NZ_CP068419.1, forward strand.
TGGCGCTGGCGATCGTCGGCACAATGAACATGATCGGCGTGCGCTATTTCGGCGAGATGGAATTCTGGTTTTCCCTGATCAAGGTCGTGGCACTTGCACTCTTTCTTATTGCCGGAGCCATCATTCTCGGGACACGCATGCCGGTGGCGGGCCATACGACCGGCTTTCACCTGATTACCGAAAACGGCGGAATCTTCCCGCATGGTCTCTTCTCGGCCCTCATGCTGCTTCAGGGCGTGGTGTTCGCCTATTCAGGCATTGAACTGCTGGGCACAGCCGCAGGCGAGTGCGAGGACGCGCGTGAAATTCTTCCGCGCGCCATCAACAGCGTCATCTGGCGCATTGCCCTGTTCTATGTAGGCTCCGTGATTCTGCTGGTCTGCCTGCTACCCTGGACGGAATATCATGCTGGCACGAGCCCATTCGTAACGTTCTTTCAGGCGCTTGGCATTCCGGGCATCGGCACCATCATGAACATTGTAGTGCTAACCGCCGCGCTTTCCAGCCTCAATTCCGGACTGTATTCCACGGGTCGCGTCCTGCGCGCCCTCGCCCTTGGTGGCTCCGGCCCTAAAGCTCTGAGTAAGCTGAACCGCAGTTCCGTGCCCTATGTCGGCATCCTCACCACGCTGGGTGTTTATCTGGTGGGCGTGATGCTGAACTACCTCATCCCGTCGCGCGTGTTCGAAATCGTCCTGAACTTCTCGGCGCTGGGCATCATCAGCACCTGGGGCTTCATCCTGCTGTGCCAGCTCCGCCTGCGGGCTGCAATCAACCGCGGTGACATCACGTCGACAGGCTTCAATATGCCCGGCGCCCCCTATACGACTTGGGCCACTCTGGGCTTTCTGGGTTTCGTCTTGATCATGATGGCTTTCGACTACCCGGACGGCACGATCACGATCGGTGCCATCCCCCTGATCGGCGCCATCCTGATTGGCGGCTGGTGCCTGCTGGATCGCGGTCGCCGCCACGGTTGATTTTCTTTTCCGACACAAAAAGGGCCCTCTTAGGAGCGCCCTTTTTGTGTCCACATGATACAAAGCCTCAGTGCGTCCTCCGACCCGGCTCGAACTCCAGATAGGCATAGCTCAGGTCCTGAATCTGGACGGTCATGGCGTCCTCGCTGCCGTCGGAAAGGTTGATTACGTAAAGATTCTACTGGCTGCGCAGGCAGTCCACGCCCTCATAGACCCAGTTGCGCTTTTCTTTCACCGCCAGCACGTCAAGATCCTACGCGACCGTCCATTCCGGAGGCTCGGTCGCGTAGAAATCCGATATTATCCGGAGCAGGATGTCGCGCAAATGCCGATCATCGCACTAGAAATTGTAGATCATCCCGTCAATCTATATCGGCCGCATGAAGCTGCGTGAACATGCAGCTCGCCAGCAGAGCAGCCAGTCCGACATGGCGGAAACTACGAAGAGCTCTCACTGTCACAACACCTTTTGATGATTTCAGAAGGAAGATTTCATTCCATTGCAGAAACAGAAAGTGCCGCCCCCGCAGGCGGCAACCAGACCAGACAGGTCGTTCCTTTTCCCGGCGCACTCGCAATCCGCAGTCGCCCGCCATGCCGGTCCAGGATGTGCCGTACGATGGACAGACCGAGCCCCGTTCCCTGCCCGGCCCCGTCCGTCGGCGCGCCCACACGGTAGAAACGCTCGGTCAGGCGCGGCAGATGATACGCTTCCATCCCGCAGCCATTGTCCTCGATCCCAAGAATGACGCCACCATCCGCAGGCCAGCGATCATCCGGACTAGCCGCACGCCGTGCGAACAGGGTGATGGTCAACGGATCGCCCTCCTGTGCACCATAACGCAGGGCATTTTCGATCAGGTTAAGCAGAACCTGCACCATCTCATCTTCGTCAGCGCGGACCAACAGATCGTCCTGGATCTCCAGCTTCAGGGTGCGCCCTTCCTGCTCGAAACGCGGCGCAACTTCCCCGAGCACCACCGCCATGAGATCAGCCACATCCACCACGTCCCGGGGACGCTGATGCTCATGCGCCTGCACGCGTGACAGGTATAATAGACGGTCGATCAGCCGTTTCAGTCGCTCGGACTGCTGCCGCATGATGTCGAGGAACTGATGCCGCATGACCGGGTTTTCCCCGGCAGCCCCCTGCAACGCGTCGATGAACCCGCTCAGCGAAGCAAGCGGCGTGCGCAGTTCGTGACTGGCATGAGCCACGAAATCCATGCGCATTCTGTCCGCAGCTTGCGCCTCGCTCCGGTCGGTCAGCACCACCAGAACACGCCTGTCCTGCCCCTTCCCGCCGGGAAGTCGGCGCAGCATCAGGTGAAGCGTGCGCGGAACCGGCACATCGAGCGTAAAGGTCGTGGAGCAGACCGGCGGCAGATCCCCCCGGTTACTGTTACCTGATGGACTAGCCGGAACCGGAGCACGCAACGCCGCAGAAAGGGCGGCGCGCGCTGCAGGATGACGCAGAATGGCACCAACCGTTTCCCCGAACTGGGAGGCGGCTTCCTCATTGACCTGCACGACCGCTCCCAGCCCATCCAGCACCAGCACACAGGCGGGAAGAGGATCGACTGGCAAATCAGCCGGAGAAACCGGTCTTAGATAATCATCAGGCGGAGACGTCGGAACCCGGGGCTGTCGCAACAGGAGCCAAACCGCCAGAACCCATCCTGCCAAGGCAACGCATACGAGGACCATGCCCACCTGCAGTGGCAGCATATCCGCTGCAGGCGGCAATCCTCCCGGCGGCACCAGTCAGCCGCCATCCGTCGTCGGGCCGTCATCCAAGGCATAACCGGCCGCCCGCACGGTCCGCACCAGATCGACCTCGTCCGGCCCATTGATGGCCTTGCGCAGACGCCGGATATGGACGTCGATCGTCCGGATCTCGACATGGATGTTCTGACCCCAGATCCGACGCAGCAGATCTTCACGGGAAAACACCTTGCGCGGATTGCGAATCAGCAAATCCAGCAGACGGTATTCTGTCGGTCCGAGCGCAAGCATCCGCCCAGCCCGCTCCACGCGGTGCGTTTCCGGGTCCAGCGTGACGTCCGCAAAGGACAGGCGGTCATAAGAGGACTGATGCCGACGCAGAAGCGCCCGCAGACGCGCATCAAGCGTATCAATACTGCACGGCTTCATCAGATAGTCGTCCGCGCCCGTATCCAGCCCACGGATCGCATCCTGCTCAGCCGAACGCGCCGTCAGAAGCAGAACCGGAACGTCGCGCAATGCGGGATTGGCGCGGATCCGGCGACACACATCCAGCCCGGACAAGCCCGGGAGCATCCAGTCCAGCACCACAGCATCCGGACGGGCCGTCTCAAGCGCCAGAAGGGCCGCTTCTCCGTCCTCTGCCGTCTCAACACGATATCCGCGCTGCTCGAGATTATAGCGAGTCATCAGGAGAAGGGCCGGATCGTCCTCGACCAGCAGAACGAGGCCCTTGGCACGTGCCGGTGAAGGGACCTTCACCGGACGTCAGGCTCCTGCATCGTCTCTGTCGCCGTCAGGGCCGACGCCGGAGCCCCGCGCGGACGCAGGGACGGCAGGTTATCACCCGTCACGGCATAGAAGACGCGCTCAGCGACGTTGGTCGCATGATCGCCGATTCGCTCGAGGTTCTTGGCGATGAACAGCAGTTCCGTGCAAGCCCGTATATTGCGGGCATCTTCCATCATGTACGTCACGAGTTCGCGGAACAGCGCCGTATAATACTCGTCCACGGCGCGGTCCGAATGCCAGACTTCCATGGCGCGGTTGGAATCCTGCTGCGTAATAGCATCGATCGACCGACGCAGATTTTCCTGCACCAGACGGCCCATGCTGCGCAGGCCCGAAAGCGAAATTTGGTTTTCCGGCATCCGGATCCGCAGGGAACGCCGAGCGATGGACGAGGCGTAATCACCAATACGTTCCAGATCACCGGTGATCTTCAGGGCGGCCACAATCTCGCGCAGATCGCCTGCCATGGGGCTGCGCAGGGCCAGAAGGCGAATCGCAAGGCCTTCGACCTCGCGTTCAAGCTGATCGACTTCCGGGTCCTGACGGGCGGCCGCATCCGCAGCTTCCTCGTTACGATCCGCAATAGCGGAAAGCGCGAGAGCCACCTGATTTTCCACGATGCCGCCCATCTGCGCCATCATAGACCGGAGTTGACCCAGCTCCTGTTCGTAGCTTTTGACGATGTGAGATCTGTCAGCCATGACGCGTTATCCAAACCTGCCGGTGATGTAGTCCTGGGTCTGCTGCTGCTTCGGATTGGTAAACATCCGATCAGCACTGTCCACTTCGATCAGCCGCCCCATATAAAAGAAAGCCACCTGATCAGCGCAGCGTGCAGCCTGCTGCATGTTGTGGGTCACAATCGCGATCGTGAACTCTTCCTTGAGTTCGTCGAGAAGTTCCTCAATGCGCGCCGTGGAAATCGGATCCAGCGCCGAGGTCGGCTCATCGAGGAGCAGCACTTCCGGGCGCGTTGCAATCGAACGGGCGATACACAGACGCTGCTGCTGACCACCCGAAAGACCGGAAGCAGGTGCATTCAGACGGTCCCGGACTTCGTTCCACAGTGCGACACGGGTCAGCACGTCCTGGACACGAGCGTCCATGTCAGCCTTGTTCAGCTTCTCATGCAGACGCACACCAAAGGCGATGTTGTCGTAGATCGACATCGGGAATGGCGTCGGCTTCTGGAACACCATACCCACACGGGCACGCAGGATGTTCAGATCCAGATCACGTTCCAGAACATTGCGCCCGTCGAAAATCACCTCGCCCGTCGCGCGCTGGCCGGGATACAGGTCGTACATGCGGTTAAAAATCCGCAGCAGTGTGGATTTACCACATCCGCTCGGCCCGATCATGGCCGTAACACGGCGGGCCGGGAAGTCGATCGAAATATCGTGCAGGGCGTGGTTTTCACCATAGTAGAAGTTCAGGTTGCGGACAGCCAGCGCCACTTCAGGGCTTTTCGCTACCTGCAGATCAATCTCGGTCATCATGGAATCCTGTATCATCCCCTGCCTTGTTCCCGGGGTCATCCGCGTCGCGCCGAAACGCGGACAGCAATGTTGATGGCCAGCACACCCATCGTCACCAGAAGCGCGCCGGCCCAGGCCAGTTGTACCCAGTCTTCATAGGATGCACCGGCATACTGATAGATCGTCACCGGCAGGCTCGCCATCGGCCGATTGAGGCTGAAAGACCAATTCTGGTTGCCGAGCGACGTAAACAGCAGCGGCGCCGTCTCACCGCTCACCCGGGCCAAAGCCAGCAGAATACCCGTCAGAACGCCCGTCTTGGCAGAACGCAGACACAGCGAAAGAGTCACCCGCCAGCGTGTCGCACCAAGAGCAGCCCCAGCTTCGCGCATGGACGTCGGAACAAGCCGCAGCATGTCCTCGGTCGTACGCACAATGATCGGCACCGCCAGGATCGCCAGCGCAACAGAGCCAGCAAGCGCAGAAAAATGGCCGAACGGTGCCACCAACACTTGATAGACGAACAGGCCCACCAGAATGGACGGCACTGACATCAGCACGTCGGACACAAAGCGGACACAAGACGCGAACTTGTTGGTTTCTGTCCCGTATTCGGAAAGATAGATCCCGCATCCAAGGCCAAGAGGCGTCGCCATCAGCAGCGCCATGAAGGTCTGGACCAGACTACCCACGATCGCGTTCGCCAGCCCAGAAGACGATCCGGGCGGTCCCATCGGCTTCATGATCGCGGCGGCAGACAGACCGGAAAGTCCGCGTGACAGCAGCGTCCACAGGATGGATGCCAACACCAGCACAAGGATGCCAGCCATCAACATACCAAAAGCGGTCGCCAAATGATCGGCGCGGCGCCGACGAGCAGCCCGCGGGTTGGGCTTCCAGCCGGTCGTGGAGACGAAGGTTTCGCTCATTTCGTATCTCCCCGCAACATCCGCGCAAGCGCCAGACTGGCAAAGGACAACAGCATCAGGATGAAGCCCAGCGCCAGCAACGCGGACAGACGCAGCGACCCGGCCGGGCTTTCCGGGAACTGAAGGGCGATCAGAGAGGCCACCGTACTGCGGGGCGCAAACAGCGACCAGCCAACAGCCGTCACATTTCCGATCACAAAGGTCACGGCCATGGTTTCACCCAAGGCACGCCCCATCCCGAGAACAATCGCACCGATCATGCCCGTCCGGGACCAGGGCACCACCACCTTCCACATCACGTCCCAGCGCGTGGCGCCCAGGCCATAGGCGCTTTCACGCAGCATGGCAGGCATGGCGGCAAACACGTCGCGCATCACGGCGGTCATGAAAGGTGCGATCATGACCGCCAGCACCAGACCGGCCGTCATGAGCCCCGTACCGAAGGGCGCACCATGAATAATGAATCTTAACCCCGGAACATGCCTGAAGTGGTGGGTCAGGAAAGGCTGAACCGTCCGCGCCATGAAGGGAACAATCGTGAAAAAGCCCCACATACCGAAGATGATGGAGGGCACGGCAGCCAGAAGTTGCACGGCTGTTCCGACAATTGCAGCAATCCGGGGGGGGGCCATTGCCGTCAGCCAGAATGCAGTTCCAAACGCCAGCGGCAGGGCAATCGCCACACCAATCAGCGTGCTGACGATCGTACCGAACAGCGGCGCCCAGGCCCCGTACTGATCAGCGACCGGGTTCCAGACATCATGGAAGGCAAACCCAAGACCAAACGTCCGGAAAGCCTGACTGCCCCCCACGCCCATAAGGAGCACAAGACCGCCCAGCACCACCAGAACCAGAAGCGCCGAAGCGGCGACCAGAAGATGAAATGCGGTATCGGGCCCGCTGCGGCGGCTTCCACTGTGAGAAACACCGGCCTTGTCGCGGGCCTCGTCGGGCTGCGTGGCTGTGGCAAGGGTCATGCGTGAGGAGCTCTGACTTGAAAAACGGGCATTATCCGGCAGCTACAGCCACCACACCAGTGCATTAGCCGTCCTGTCATGGAAGAACAACCAGAACAGGAACAACACGGGATGAAAGATTTATGTCATCTCCACAGGTCATGGCCGTTACAAACCGCCGTGAACGGCCAATAGAAGGCTCGGGTAGCAGCTCCGAACACCTCACCCGGCAGCAAACCATGAGATTGCCAACCCTCACCTAAAATTCGCGACGCAACCGTGGCATAGATGACACGTTTAGATGAGCGAGGCCCTGAAACAGTAAGGGGGCACAAGAAAATTTTCACGACCTGAATCCCGTCTTCGGGTCACATTCCGATATTCAGGAGTATTCTCATGGTTTCCAGAACCGACCGCCACGTGACTCAGAACAACACGGCAGACAACACCAAGAATGTTTCCATCGAGACGCTGAACGCCCGTCTTTCCGACCTGATTGATCTGGCGCTGATCACCAAGCAGGCTCACTGGAACCTCAAGGGACCGCAGTTCATCGGCGTTCATGAAATGCTCGACGGCTTCCGTTCCAGCATCGACGGCTTCTCCGATACTGTCGCCGAACGTGCTGTCCAGCTTGGCGGTACAGCATTGGGGACCGTACAGGATGTTACCAAAAACAGCGCCTGTAAGCCTTATCCGAACAACATCTACCGCGTGGCCGACCATCTGGCGGCGTTGATCGATCGTTACGCGACGGTTGCCAACAACATGCGTGAGTCCATCAAGGTGACGGACGAGGCTGGCGACGACGATACGGCCGACATCTTTACGGAAGTGTCCCGTGGTCTCGACAAGCATCTCTGGTTCCTGGAAGCACATGTACAGGAGCCGACGGGCCAGATGCGCGACGGCGACCACAAGGGAAGCCGGAGCTGATCAACTCCGGGCACCAACTAAGCCTTCCGACGCTCCACAGATCTCCTGTGGGGCGTTTTACTGTTCAGAGACAGCGCTCGAGATGCTCGCGGGCAAACGCCAGTTCCGGAGCCTCGCGCACCCAACGATCCACCACCTGCGGCTGAATATCGTCCTGCGACAGCTCATGTTGTGATACGGCTAACTCCGAGACCGACTGAGGTGCGAGCCCCTTTGAAAGTACCGGTGAGATCAAAGCGGCCAAATGTTCGAAATCATTGAACTGCAACGGGCCTGGTGCCACGCCTGGTTTCTGCTGAACAATCCAGTCCTTCGTTAACTCCCTCAGATTGCCCCATTCCGGTTCTCCCTCCAGTGAAGATGAGCTCAACATCCCTGCCTGTGTCGCCACGGCAAGAGCATGAAGATCCGGTTCCGAAAGCAAGGACGGATGGGATGACAGATCTTTTTTGCACACCCAACGGCCCAGAGCGCTTTTCAAAACCGATACTACGATGTCATTCACCATTGTAATTTCTCCCCACCTCATCCTGCCCGATTCCCTGTCCGGACGTCAGTCGATCGGAGCTCCGAAATACAGAAAAATCATGAAAAAGACGAGAAATACCCAAAGCCATAATGAAATTATTGATCAATAGAATAAAAAAAGACTTCTTGAATGTTTTATATAATGATGAAAAATGATATATGTGATTTATAAATCCATAATACCCAATCTCATCATCTTGAAATTATATCAGAATAGTTATCAAATATCCCTAATTTTTACAGGTTATTTTTCGATACACACAACAAATGACAGTCGGAATTTCCTTTAATCCAGTATCTTCTTCAGATCAGACTGCTATTCCCCCTAAAATCCTCCAATATGCCGCTACCGGAGGAATTTGAAAATCTGGCAACATATTCACCTGCGCTCGCCAATTACATTCAGGATATCCAGATCACCTGGCAGGATGGGAAAGTCGGACAGGCCTTATCTGGAACTAGCCCTACGGTACCCGCCTGGTGGCCTCAAGAGCAGGGAAAATATTACCCGCCCGAACCCGACCTCCTCCCATCTTTGCATGTACTGGAATTACGACCCACCGGCAGAAATCAGGGACAACATCCACTACCGTCAAGAACCCTGGTTTACGATCTTCAATCACGAGACAGCCATGAAATGGCTTTATGATTATTACGGAAAGGAGATTTCCAAGATCTTTCGCAAGGTCCGCCATCCTGCAGAAGGCGCCAATCTGCGGATCCGTTCACGCGAGGTCGAGAAGAAGCTCACGACCGGCAGCATCAAGGATGTGGCATCATTTCCAACAGCGCCATGATGCGCTGGTCAACACATCTGAACTTTGCGGGCTATACGGCGCGCCCTCAACAAAGCTGTCAGCCGCGCGATCTTACAATGCGCTGCAGGGCCACAGACTATTTTGCGACCATCAGGAGCGGTGCACTCTCGCAATCTGCTCGACCAGATCGTCGTAACGCTGCAGATAATCGTTCAGACAGAGTTCGGCCTCAGCGTAACGCCGGGCTTCCTGTCCTAGACGACGGGCCGTCCTGCGATCGTCCAGAAGCGCAAGCGTGGTTTCGGCGATCTTCTCGGGCTCCAGAAACGGCACCAGCCGACCCGTGACGTCATCCGTGATGAACTCCCGCACCGGTGCCGTGTTGCTTCCGATGATCGGACAGCCTGTGGCCATGGCTTCGCGCAGAGACCAGGAAGCGACGAACGGGTAGGTCAGATACAGATGGGCATCTGAACGCCGCAAGAGAGCACGAAAATCGTCATATTCGACCTTTCCTACAAAATGTACGCGATCGAGATCCAGCCTGTCTCCCAACTCGCGGAGCATGACCTCGCGCCAGCTTCTCGCATCTGGCGGTAGCGTGCCATAGCTGACCTTGTCGCCACCAACGAGAATGACATGCGCGTCTTTGCGTTCGGAAAGAATACGTGGAAGCGCACGCATGACGACGTGAAAGCCGCGATAGGGCTCGAGATCACGGGCCACATAGGTGACGAGCGGGGTTTTGGGCGTGATCCGGACGTCTTTGATAACAAAGTTGCGCCGTCTGGCCTGCGGTTCGGGGGCGCAGAGTTCCAGATTGACGCCTTCGCGCAACAGGGAAATCTTTTCCTGCGCCCAAATGGGATAGGTTCCGAGCTGGAACTGCGTGGGGCACTGGCCATATCCGTTCGCCAGGCAGAGCGCCTGCAGATTGATCGCGTTCTTGACCCGCACGGACGCGGCAAGCTCCGATGAAGGCGGAAATTCCGGGTCGAACCCCACGTCGTTCTGGTCGGCATGATAAAAGAACTCGAAATATCCGAGAATTGGGCAGGCCGGAAAAACATCGACCAGATTAAGCAGCTCACCCCAGCCGTGATGACCGATGATGATATCGGGCTCATACCCCAGCCCCTTCAGCGTCCGGGCTGCCGTGGCGACGGCTTCGGCCCTGAGCAGACCGTATTCGAATTCCCTCAGGCTGCGATGGGTTTCCATCGAAGGCAGGCGCGGCACTCGGTAAATGGCACGGCGGACACCGGGAATATGATTGCTGTTCGCTTCGGAGATGAAGACAATCTCATGTCCCTGCGCCAGAAGATGGCGGACAAAATGCAGGAACTGTCCTGGAAAATTCTGATGGACGAATAGATAACGCACGTCTTCTCCAGAGCGACAGAACGCCTCTGCGGTTTCCTGTTCGCACACGGAGAGGACAGCAGATGACAGCAGTTTTCAAAGGCGACCGGAGAAGGAAAGTTCCCTCGCCGGTCATTTGTTCGGGCATCAGCGACGGATCAAGATGCCGGAGTAGGCTTACGCTTTCTGGGGGATGCCGTTTTGACAGATGCTGCGGCGGCTTTCGGAGCACGAGGCTTCGCAGGGGCTTTGGCATGGGGCGCTTTGGGGGCGGCCTTAGGTGCTGCGGTTTCCTCGCCCTCGGGCAGGATTTCCAGCAGGAAGGCTTCCAGCGGCGCCAGGCTTTCGGCTTCCAGCGCTTCAGAACCATCCACGGGCCCAAGACGCGTTCCGTCCGTGAACGTTGCCGTCAAACGGACCCGGTGCATCTCGGCGGACTTGCCTTTCAGGCGGACACGCAGGCCAAGAATCGGGAGCGCCATACCCCGTGAACCACAGTACTGGCCACCTTCAGCCCACGGAGACAGCCAGCCCTTGCCGAGAACGGCCTGGTATTCGATGTCCGACGCTGGGACGCCCTCTTCAGGAGCGACACTGAAACCTTCGATCCAACTCTGGCTGCCGGGCACACCCATCCAGTGTCCGATGCCACTCGTAACATCGCCACGGCGCTGGATATGAGCGGAAATATCCTTCGAGATCTTTTCCGCATCGGCTGTTGCTTCAGCGGCAGCCGATGCGGCCACAGGGGCCGCAGCCGACTGGGGCACAGACTGTACGGGAGCCGAGGTCGCGGGGCCGGCAAGCTGGGCAACCTGCAGACGCGGTGCAGCATGCGTAGTACCCGGTTCCTGATAGGTCGTCACGAGAACAGCAGCCGGGCCGCGCATCACACGAACCAGCGCAGCACCGTTCGAACCGCCGATCCAGCCATCCTCCTCGAAGGTGCTGACCGTAACGATCCCGGGCGGCGTCCCCGGAGCACGCGAAATCCGGACTCCCGGCAGTCCGGCCGGACCTGCGGGCGCCTGGCCGGCAACATGGAAGATGCAGAAAATACCTGCATCCAGAACCATCATATGTGCACCGGCCTTGAGGTCGATGACCCGGTTCTGTCGTGGTGCTTCGGCGGCGTTAGACATTCCCTACTCCCAATTGCGTCCGTTCTTGCGGGCAACAATACTGGCATGTTTCATAAACTGTCACGAGTGGTCATGACAGTTACAAGCAGCAGACCGACGATGCGTTGCACCAGTTTTTACAAATACCGGCTTCTCTTTCGGCATTATAGTGGCTTGTTTCAATAAAAACGGTAAATCACCCGCCATCATACTGGCCCCCATCGCCCCAACAGAATCATGGCGAGCTGGTAGGGTGCAACACCAAGTGGCACCGCAAGACCGGTTGCACTTTTTCTGACCCGTTCGCCCTGCGCGCCCAGATCAAAGCAGACCGCTTCCACCCCACTGCGCCAGACCTGCCCGAGAGCGTAGCACCATGTTTCGGGCGCGATGGAAGGAATCAGCCCCACATCCGGCTGCTGCTGGCGGATCAGAGACTGGACCTCGTCTTCGCGATATTCCCCCGTCACCAGCACCCCCCGCGAGATCAAGGCATCGTCATCATGCGTATGACCCACCAGGGACAGCACGATGGGCAGGCGATGGGTCTGGATCTCGGTCGCCAGCGCCAACAGAAGGTCATAACCTTTCCACTGACTGATTCCCCCCACAACACATACCCTGAGCGGCTGCCCCCGGGTCACTCGACGATGGGGCATGATACCTTGGTGAAGCGCCGCATCGTCTTCTAACGGTATGGCTTCGATACTCAGACTGGGGAAATGGCGGCAGATGCGCCGGACCGTATCCTCGGAAGGTGCCATGAGCCTACGCGCCCCGGATAGTTCGCGGGTAGAGCGGGCCAGAAGGTCAGCAATTGAGAGGTCTTCGCCGAGATAGCTTCCCCATCGTGCCACACACAGCTCACATCCCGCCGGGTCCGGTTCGCCGCAGTAGCGCCCTGCCCCGTCACAGAGCGAGATTCGCGGGCAAAACCAGACATGATCATGGATGAAGACGTCATACGGAACACCGAGCGCCTCATGCAGGGTCCGGACGCACGGCGCGTGACCGATCAGATGGTGCCACTCCACTGCTCGGACACGCAGGGCAGCGAGCAGGTCCAGCAAGGACGGCAGCTCGTCCGGGAGACGATATTTCAGGCTGGGAAAGCGTTTTCCATCAAGAGCATATTCGAGCACGCAGCCATTTTCATGTGGGCGAAGGGCGAGAGCCAGAACACCGTCTGCCTCGAAAGCCTCCGATCGCTCACGCACGACCCGCCCGACGCCGCCGCCCGCATCGTGCTGGAGCATTAAAATGGCAGAGCGACCTGCTCCCTGCTGGAGCAGCCGCGCGACATCAAGTCTGCGCCGCGTTTCGTGCAAGGGATCAGCGGCAATAAAACGCGCCACAAGGGCATGATAGCCGGGGTGAAGGGCATTGAGGATGTCCAAATTCCGCGCGCCAAGCGCGTTTCTGGCTGTTCCGAATGACACAGAGCCAACATGGGCGACGTAAAGCTCCGGCGCGGCCAGATGCCGAAAGCCTCGGGCCGTCGCACGGAGGCAGAAATCATTTTCCTCGCCATAGCCTTGGGCGAACAGGTCTTCGCGGAACAGACCCGTTTCGGCCAGACACTCCGCCGAAATCGCCATGCAGAACCCGTGGGCAGTGGGCAGATCGATTTCCGTAAAGACGGCGGCATTCTTCTGGCACAGCCGGTCCATCGCGCGCATTGCCGCAAGAGACGGAACCGGATTGGGACGGTCCGTAGACGGGTAAGAGAGGATGGTTGCATCGTTGGAAAATGGCGTGACCGTGCCGACATCCGATCCTGCAAGCCTTGCCCGCAACCGCTCGACCCAGCCTGCGGGAACAAGGGTGTCGCTGTTAAGCAGCAGAATATCCCGCCCTGCTGCTGCGCGCATTCCATCATTGGCGGATATCGGAAAGCCCCGGTTCCGGTCGTGACGGATCAGGGTAATCCGTCCGTCCTCCGCCAGTTGTTCGAGCGCCCGTGCGAGAGATGGTTCCGGAGTAGCATCGTCCACGACGATCACCGGCACATCTGCCGGGCAGGTCGCAAGAACGCTCCGCAGGCAGGCCATGGTCCGGACCCGGTCGGCATAGACCGGGATCACGACCGCACAGCCTGGGCTCTGACGCGGAAGATACGGACGCATCCTGCCCGGCTGGATCTTCACAGGACATAAGCATGCCGGCAGACCCCGTGTCTGTCCCGAAACCAGTTTCCCCACCAAAGGATCAACGGGTGCCCCCGTCAAAAGACGGCCATTCTCGTTCCACAGATCGAGGGAACTCTTATCGCGTCCGGGGCACTCTTTGGCCGGGACGTGAAAAACCCGGTAGCGCGCCAGAGGGACGTCGCTGTCCACATCCTGCGCGAAGTCCTCAGCCCGGAGGGTGGATCCGTTCCAAAGTGTGATTACCGGTACATGCTCGGGTTCGGCCGGCGTCCAGATCCAGCCCCTCAGGCCATCCGCCGTCGCTTGCACAAAGGACTCGCACCGGGTCAGGGCTGCGATATCCAGCGGGCTGCCGAGAACATGCCGACGCCCGACGCAGACCGCCAAATGCCGTGCTAAGCGCCAGCCTTCCGGAAGGTCATATCGGCCGCCCGTGGCGCCTCGTGCGATTTCCCGTCCATCAAGAAACAGACGGACTGGGCGGGACGTCCCGATATAGACGCTACCCGCATTGGACACCGTCATCCATCCCGGCAGCCCCGCAGAAACTGCGATCTGTTCCGCCAAAGGATAGGTTTCCGGGGTCGCATGAAAGGCGGACAGGGCCGCCTGCATCCGGAGGGTGGCCTCTTCCATGCGCTGCAGTCGCACCAGGCAGACAACTTCCAGAAACGCGGCTTCCCTCAGCCCGAAATCCTGGCGCAGATCTTCCATGCGGACCAGACAGTCCACAAACCTGCCCGCAGAAAGGCAGGCCAACCCGACAGACCATTTCAAATTGGGGTTATGGCGCGACATCCGTTCGGCCCGCTCCAGCCAGAACAGGCCAAGCGATGTGTTGCCGGCCTGAAAGGCGGCCTGCCCCCGGGCAAAGGCTTCCTGCGCTCTACGGCTCATGGCCTCACGCCACAGGGCGCGGTCCTCGTCGCTAACGATCCGTCCAAACCCTGCGAACGTCGCGACGGAGGGCTTCGGACCGGCAGGAGAACGATCAGCAGACACGGAGATCAGTCATCGTCGTCCGGCTGCGCGTCGTCCAGAAGAGCGAGTTCAATTTCAGCGTCCCTGATATTCTGTGCCTTTGCCCGCTCCAACCAGATACGACCTTCCACCGGGTCCGTCACACCGGCCAGTCCGCGCACGAGATAACGGCCGAGCATCATCTGGGCGAGGCCGTTTCCACGCTGGGCAGCCTTGCGAAACCACAGTTGCGCCTGCGGACGATTCTCAGGGACATCATGACCGCCGCCATACATCGCGGCCAGAGAGAACATGGCGTCCACATTGCCGCTCTCGGCAGCCTTCCGATACAATGTCAGGGCTTTCTCATGATCCTGCCGACTGTTGATGCTCCCGGCCACGAGCAGTCCCGCCACAGTGACCTGTGCGTCGGCCATACCCGCATCGGCGGCCTTTTCCATCCAGTAAAGCGCCTGCGTGGGATCGGGCTGTACGCCGCGTCCTTCCAACAGCATCCTGCCGTACCAGTACTGCGCGTTGACGACACCATCCGCGGCTTTCTGCATCCAGCGGGCCGCTTCACGTCCATCCTTCGTGCCAGTCACGCCTTCGGCAAAGCACACACCCAGATTATAAGCCCCAACCAGATCCCCCTTTTCGGCGGCTTTTTCGAAACGGGTGTGGAGGGCCTGTTTTTCATCAGGGGTCGCAGATGCCCCAGCGAGAATCAGGTTCCCGAAATCCGCATCCGCGTGGGCATCCCCTGCCTCCGACGCGACCTTGAACCAGTGCGCCGCGACATCGGGGTCCTGATGAACACCATTGCCTGTCAGATAGAGCAACCCGAGGGCACGTGCGGCGCCGGCATGTTTCTGCTCGGCAGCCAGACGGTACCATTTGGCGGCTTCCATAAGATTTGGAGGCAGATCGCCGCCATTGGCGCACAGATCACCAAGCAGGGCCGCAGACTGCGTATCGCCATTCATCGCGGCGCGCTTCAGCCATGTTTCAGCCCGGCCGTAATGCCGGGGCGTGCCTGTTCCTTCCAGCAGCATCAGCCCGTAGCGCGCCTGGGCCGTTACGATGTTACGCTCCGCCGCCTGATGGAAATAACTAGCGGCTTTTCCGATATCCCGGGGGACACCCGAACCTGCCTCATACATCCTGCCCAGAATATCGAAAGCCGTGCCGAGGCCACCCTTCGTCGCTTCGGTCAGATGTCGAGCCGCGGAAGACAGATCCTCCTCTGAATGGGCCTCATGGAGAATGGAGAGCGCCACGCCAAGATGGCCCTGCGAACACCCTGCAGCCGCGGAACGACCGTACCAGGACCGGGCCTGCGTCAGGTCGCGCAGATCTTCCGGTCCATTAGTCAGAATATACCCCAGAAGGGCCTGTGCATCGGGGGAGTCGGCATCCGCAGCGATTTTGGCCCATCGCAGACCAAGGTGAAAATCCGGATGCCTCGGGCCTACCTGCGGCACATGCGAGAGATCCAGCCCCTCGCTGGCCGTGCGGATTTCAAATCCTTCGGGCAGGCCGATCGTATAAAGTGTGGCCAGCACAAAAGCCGCTTCGATATGCCCTGCCTCGGCGGCCTGATAGATCCACCGTGCCCCATCTTCGAGACTGGGCGGAACTCCAAGCCCGTCCAGATAGGCACGCCCGACCCGGAACGCGGCCTCTGCGTCTCCTGTGGCGGCGAGGCGACTGAGAAGCGCAAACCCCTGAACAGGTTGACCGGTTTCCGTGAGATGGATCGCATATTCCAACTTTCCCCGGGAGGAAAGAAGAGCGGAAAGGCGACGTTTGAACGACATGAGCGACACAGGTCCTGAATAACTGCCATACAAGAACGCCCGGTCTACGCCGGGCGTTCCTTTGAGCGCTTCGAGGGACGCTCCATGCTTTTATTATGGCTCTCTCATACCATTGGTAAGTGCTGGTGTAATTTTGTTGAACAGATACTGCAGCACGGTCCGTTTTCCGACATCGATCTCGGCTGTCACGGACATGCCCGGCATCGGATGAAAGAATGAGGGCTGGCCATGAAGGGTATAACGGTCGATTCGCAGACGGACACGATAGACCCCTAAAGCAGTGGCATCATCAGACGGTGTATTTCCATTACTGCCACCACCGCCGTTCTGCGAGGACGATGTGAAAGCATCCGCACTGATGACACGAACCGTAGCTTCTGCGCCGCCGTACTGATCGTATGGGAATGTCGCAAATTTCAACAACGCATGATCGCCGACCTGCACGAAACCCACATCCTGTGAACGCAGGACAGCTTCCATTTCAAGGCCGTAGCCCGTGGGAACGAGGGTGATGAACTGTCCGGCGGACTGAAGAACAGAGCCGACAGAGCCCTGTGCGATGGTCAGGACAATACCATCTTCCGGAGCGCGCAGCAGAACGAGATCCTGACGAAGACGCGCCTTTTCATAGGAACTGCGGTATTCCGCCAGATGATGCCCGGCTTCGGTCAGGTCCGAATAGATTGTGGCCTGCCAGTTCCCAATATATCCGTCACGCTCGGCCTTCATGGCGGCCAGCTTCTTTTCCGCGGAAT
Source organism: Gluconobacter sphaericus (assembly GCF_016757795.1). Taxonomy (GTDB): domain Bacteria; phylum Pseudomonadota; class Alphaproteobacteria; order Acetobacterales; family Acetobacteraceae; genus Gluconobacter; species Gluconobacter sphaericus. The sequence goes on from NZ_CP068419.1 coordinate 873,127, forward strand.
TAGCGCTCTGCTGGGCAGCGATCTCCGCACGCTCGGCTTCCATCAGTTCGGTCTGCGCGCCAAGAGTCGAAAGACGGGAGCCGACCTGATCGGCCTGTTCCCGCTGTCGCATCTGCAGGACCTCGGACGCAACGCGCATCTTGCTGCCATACATGGCCGCATTGGCCCTGTAGCCCTGAATATCGCTTTCAAGGCTGGCAATCTGCTGGGTATAGTTCTCGACATGCGCTTGGTATTCGGTCTTGCGGCGCATGAAGGCAGCGCCCTGCTCGACCGAAGCAGGATCGTTCAAATTGACATGGTAGTCCTGCCCCGCAGCCTCCGCTTTCAGGCGGTCATATTCCGCCTGATAGGCATCACGCTGCAGATGCATGTTCGTGATGTCAGCCTCGGTGATGGTGGGATCAAGATGGGCGAGCACGTCGCCCTTTTTCACGAAATCGCCAACATGGACATCGATGGAACGAATGATGGAGGTTTCAAGCGGCTGCACAACGATGGTCGGCTGCGTTGAAATCAGTCGACCCGGTGTGGAGACGACACGATTGATCGGGAACAAGGCCATAACTGCAAGACAGGCCAGGAACAGACCACCGATCAGCAGAATGATGTAGCGCGCAGCCGGGGTAGCCGGAAGATTGACCAGCCCTGCTGTTGGCGAATGAAACTCAAGCAGCGCCAATGGCATGTCATTGGGCGCAAAAGGATCGGTGGCCGGACGCGGAACGTGCTGGTTGAATTCTTCGTCGGACTGGCCGGAAGACTGGTCACCATTGGGGATCATGTCGGAAGAGCTCATTATTACTCTCCTTCCGTCAGTTGCCCGGCAGAACCGGGACCATCGTTATCTGTCATGTGCCGGTTCTGCTGCAGCCAGAGCATACGGTAGATTTCACAGCGCTCCAGCAAGACACGGTGAGGTGCAATATCGATCAGTTTGCCCTGATCCATAACAGCGATCTGGTGGCAGTTTACAAGAGACGACAGACGATGGGAAACGATCACCATCGTGCGGCCCTTGCCAATCCGTTGCAGATTAGCGTTCACAAGCGCTTCAGATTCCGGGTCCAGCGCTGATGTGGCCTCATCCAGAATCATCAGCTTCGGATCACTGATGACCGCACGAGCAATAGCAAGCCGCTGCCGCTGGCCACCTGAGATATTGGTCGAGCCTTCTTCAATCCAGGTATCATAGCCAGCTGGCATGCGCTCGATGAACTCTTCGGCACCGGCAAGGCGCGCGGCACGGATCGCGTCGTCGATCGTCAGCCCCGGACGACCCGCCGTGATGTTATCACGGATCGTTCCACGGAACAGGAAGTTGTCCTGAAGCACCACGCCAAAGGAGCGACGCAGATGGGTCAGATTGATTTCACGCAGATCTACACCGTCGAGACGCAGATAACCGGTGTAGTTCCGGCTCACACCCTGCAGAAGGCGCGTGATCGTCGATTTACCGGAGCCCGACCGTCCGACGAGACCCAGCATCGTGCCGGCAGGAATGTCGAACGTGACATTATTGAGGGCTTTTGCTGTCGACCCGGGGTAGGAGAAGTCAACATGACTGAACGAGAGCGCGCCCTTGATGACAGGGCGCATGCCCGTTGTCAGCGCCTTGGTTTCCGTCGGCTGGTTCAGAACCATTCCCGCTTCACTTAAGGAAACACTAACTTCATTGAAGGCTTCCATCAGCTTGGCAAGATTGACAAGCGGGCTGGCGACACGGCCACCGAGCATCATGAAGCCCATGAGAGCGCCGGACTGCATGGAACTGGAATTCGTCAGGATCAGATAGGCCCCAACCAGGATGATACCGCGGTTGATGAAGATCTCGAACGGCATAACCAGGGTCTGCGGCCAACTGGCCATGCGACCGGCCGCAAGCTTCCAGCGCACCACATCTGCCGTGCGCTCATCCCACAGTTCACGCCGCGTCGTTTCCAGAGCCAGGGTCTTGACCGTCCGGATACCAGCGACCGTCTCGTAGAGGACGGAGCCACGCTTCATCTCAGCAAGCACCTGGCGCCCCATCACGCGGGTAACCAAAGGCAGGAAGATTACCACGATGAGACCGATACAACCTGCGGCGGCCAGCGTCATCCATGCGAGAGTAGGGCTCATCACGAACAGGATGGGCAGAATCACGATAAGGGTGAAGAGGTCGAGCAAGGTGCTCATCAGCTGCCCGGTCAAGAAGTCCCGGACTTTAAAGACAGCCATGAACCGACCCAGGATTTCACCCGTCTGTTCGCGCTCATAGAACTCGAGCGGAAGGGCGAGAAGCCTGTTGAAAGCATGCAACGAGATACGGGCATCCAGCCGGGTGGACAGGATGAGGGACAGCTCGCGCCGGGCGTAGGTCAGCAGAATTTCGTAGAACGAGAGAATGACGACAAAGCCGGTCAGGGAAACCAGCGTCGCCATGGAGTGGTAGTTCACCACCCGATCGACGACCTGCATGACGATCAGAGCAGGAAAGACCTGCAGAATACTCAAAGTCAGCGAAGCAAAGGCGATGTCCCGCATCACCTGCTTTTCGCGAAGTACCATCTTCGCGAACCAGAGCAGATCGAATCTGGCATCAGCCTCGGATTCATCACGTCGACGTTTGACCAGCAGCACATCGCCGGTCCAGACCTGCATGAGGCGCAGTTCATCGACGGGGACCGGGGCGTCACCCTCGCCGCCCATCGGATCACGGAGCCATACCACGCCTTTTTCAGCATCGGCACGGACCATCAGACCCGCCGAACCATCCTTAAACATTAGGACGACAGGCGGAGAATTGCGGATCTTGACGAGATAACGCCACCGCAGGCGCATGCCTTTGGCAACGGCGCCCTGTTCGTTCAACCAGCGCGCGAGGGTGGCGGGAGAGGGCGAATCCTCACCTGGTTCCGCCGCAAAATCGCGGATATCCAGTTCCAGGCCGTGATAGCGGGCGGCGGCCAGGACAGCGTAAAGCCGGATGACGGTCGGACTGACCCTTCCGCCGGGTCCTGACAAGCTCTGGGTATGCTCCACGAAATGTCCTCTATGCTGTTGTCGCGCCAAGGCGGACCAAAGGGCGGCACCACAGGCAGGAACGCCAGTTTATCCTCTCATGAATAGAGAAGACTCTCTTTTCCGTCACCACCCCTGCAGGCAGGAAATGAAAAATACCTGATGCCAGCATAGTCCAGACAGATCAAAAACTCATTACCTCCTTCAAGCATAAACACACGCGTCATGAGGACGTTTTATTGAAAACACGTGATATGATCAGAGAAAACCATATCCAGTGTCCTGTTATTCCCAATCGGACGTTTTGATCTTTTCCCTTTTCGTCACGGGGTTTAGGATTTTCGGAAAGTGTTGGCTTTCCTCTCCGCCCTTTCCGAGACCGTTACTTTGTCGTGTACCCTCCGTTAACGAGAATGGTCTGCCCGGTCATCCACCAGCCATCCGAAACCAGGCAACGGACGATGGGTACAACGTCCTCGGACGTCTCCAGGATCGACTTCTTGAGAACCTTGCCAGCCGTATCGAACGGCTGATCGTCGCACCCGCCCTTCCTGAGTTTCTGGACCGTTATCCGGGGTTGGACATTGAATTGGACATGACGGATCGCAGTATCAACCTGGCTGAAGATGGGACGAACTGTGTACTACGGTCGGGCCTTTGCAGGATTCTAGCCTGATCGGCCGGAAACTGGGGCTACTGCCAGTCTTCAAGGTCGCAAGCCCGTCCTATCTGGCACAGCATGGCACCCCGCAGCGTCCCGCCGATCTGTCCGCGCATCAAGCCGTTCTCTACACCTCGCCTACCACGGGTCGTATCGAAGACTGTAAGTCTTTACTGAATGGCTAAGCGGACTTCTGAACGCGCACTGTTTTCCCAAAGATACCGAAAGCTGAACCTGGGAACCGGCTACGGCCCTTCCCTTTTGCGGCTCTCTGTCCCATCTGAAGACAGACTCCACAAGTCCCGATTGGATTTCTGATGCAGCTCTCCCGCATCTATGCCTCCCTGCCCGAGCGTTTTTCCGCCCCCCTCTCCCCGGCGCCGTTTCGCAATCCACAGATCGTGACGCTGAACGAGCCTCTGGCGCACGAACTCGGGATGAACCCGGACTGGCTGCGTAGCCCGGCGGGGATCGCCTTTCTGAGCCAGGGCTTGCGACCGGACGGAGGCGCACCGGTCGCCATGGCTTATGCCGGACATCAGTTCGGACATTTCGTCCCGAGCCTCGGGGACGGGCGAGCCATGCTGGTCGGTGAAGTGACGGACCGGTCCGGGCGCCTGCGGGACATTCATCTCAAGGGCTCCGGGCCGACACCGTTTTCCCGACGTGGGGACGGACGGGCGGCTCTGGGGCCGGTTCTGCGCGAATATATGGTCAGTGAAGCCATGCATGCGCTCGGCATTCCCACGACACGCGCTCTTGCCGCCCTGACGACGGGCGAGAGCGTTGCCCGCGAGACGATGCAGCCCGGCGGCGTTATCGTGCGAGTCGCCTCCAGCCATGTGCGGGTCGGGACGTTCCAGTATTTCGCAGCGCAGGGCGATATCGAAGGAGTGCGCATTCTTGCGGACCATGTAATCGGACGTCTGTATCCGGAACTGGCGGGGGCAGAAAATCCCTATCTGGCGCTTCTGGAAGCCGTGACGGCACGGCAGGCGGATCTAGTGGCGCGCTGGATGCTGGTCGGGTTCATTCATGGCGTCATGAACACGGACAACATGTCCATCGCAGGCGAAACCATCGATTTCGGCCCCTGCGCGTTTCTGGACGCCTATGATCCAGAGAAAGTCTTCAGCTTCATCGACCAGAACGGGCGCTATGCCTACGGCAACCAGCCGGACATGGCGCTGTGGAACCTTGGACGACTGGCAGAAGCGCTGCTGCCCCTGCTGGACAGCAATCGCGAGAAGGCGATCGAACAGGCCAAAGACGCGCTGATGCGCTTTGATGACGTCTTCAACGACACCTATCTGGTCGGCTGGCGGCGGAAGCTGGGTCTGGCGCGGGAAGAAAACGGAGATGCCAGGCTCACGGGACGCCTGCTGACGGCCATGCATCGGGGCGACGCAGATTTCACGCTAACATTCCGACGGCTTGGCGACATGGTGCGTACCGAACAGACGGACAGTCTCGTGACGCTGTTCGGACCAGGTTCGGGGATTGAAGACTGGATCGGAGACTGGCTGGCGCGACTGGGCCGGGAAGAGCGTCCGGTCGAAGCCAGTTACACGGACATGCAGACGACCAATCCCCGCATCATTCCACGCAATCACAGGATCGAAGAGACGATCCAGTCAGCGGTAGCGGGCGATTACGCGCCGTTCCACCGTCTGGTTGAGACGCTGTCACACCCGTTTGATGATGCGGCAGACGGGTTTGAGGTACCCCCGGCACCTCATGAGAAGGTCATGAATACATTCTGCGGCACCTGACGCACCGCAGGGAAAAGGATCAGAACAGCCGGATCAGAACAGCCGGATCAGGCGACTTGCGGCGTCAGCAGGCGGCTGCGGTTGAACAGGCTTTTGACCTGAGCATACAGTACTCCGAAATCCGGCATGCAGGCGTTGTGAAGCGCGCGCACGCTCTCATGCGTGGCATAGAAACGCAGGGTGCTCAGGCTTCCACTCATGATGGCCGTCCCCAGAAAGACACCATCGACATGAATGACCTTGGAACTCAGCATTGGCCTTCAACCTCGTCATGACTCCCACGTCGGGAGCACAAAATGTTTCCACGTTCCACACGAGCCCCTCCTCAGGGCTCCACCGATCTGGAACGCGTCACTAACGAGGCTCATGCCATATCGTTGCTTAAAGGAACGTGACCTTTTTATGATACGGTGTGCCGGCTACGGAACAATCTTGCTCCTTTCCCGGAACCTCATGGAAGGCAAGGGATGGACTCACCCCGAGCCATGCGGGAAAACGCACACCATGTCTCGCAAAGCTCCTTCCGCCCATCACCTGACCGCCGCTGACCAGCCGAATCTGTGGCTGCCTTATACCCAGATGCAAACCGCGCCTTTCCCTGTGGAAGCCGTCAGCACTTCGGCAAGCCGGATCACACTTGCGGATGGACGCGAGCTTGTGGATGGCGTGGCGGCATGGTGGACGGCCTGTCATGGCTACAGCCATCCACATATTCATGCGGCGCTGGTCCGGCAGGCGGAGCGGATGCCGCATGTGATGTTCGGCGGGATGGTGCATGAACCCGCCATCCGTCTGGCCGCACGACTGGCGGCAATGCTGCCGGGGGATCTGGAGCGCGTGTTCTTCACCGATTCCGGGTCGGTCGCGATGGAAGTCGCGATTAAGATGGCCGTGCAGTACCACATCAACCAAGGCACAGAAGGACGGCAGAAAATTCTGTCTTTCCGCGGCGGGTATCACGGGGACACGCTGGGTATGATGTCCATCTGCGACCCCGAGGAAGGCATGCACAGCCTGTTCGCCGGCGTTCTGCCCGAACAGGTTCTGGCCGATCTGCCCGTAGACGCGGCCAGTCTGGCGCAGCTTGAAGCGCTGCTGGCAGAACGTGGCGACAGCATCGCAGCAATAGTCACAGAGCCTCTCGTTCAGGGGGCGGGCGGCATGCTGTTTCATGACCCCGAGGTCCTGCGCCGTCTGCGCAAACTGTGCGATCGGCACGGGACTTTGCTGATCCTGGATGAGATCTTCACCGGTTTCGGACGCACCGGGACGATGTTCGCCTGCGAACAGGCAGGGGTCGTGCCGGATATCGTGGCGCTCTCGAAAGCCCTGACAGGCGGAACCATGGCGCTGGCGGCCACAGTGGCGCGACAGGGTGTCTTCGAAGCGTTCCTGTCCGACAACGCGGGACACGCCCTGATGCACGGGCCAACATTCATGGCCAATCCACTGGCCTGCGCAGTTGCCAATGCGTCGCTCGACCTGTTCGAGACCGAGCCGCGACTGGAGCAGGTCGCGGCTATCGCGGCCCAGCTGTCGCGGGAGTTGGAGCCATGCCGCACGCTGCCCGGCGTAAGGGATGTGCGCGTCCTTGGTGCAATCGGCGTGGTGGAGCTTGAGACGCTGGACAATCCGGATGCCCTGCGCCGCGCCTTTGTGGAGCGCGGTGTTTGGATCCGGCCTTTCCGCAACATCGTCTATCTGACGCCCGCCTTCACAATCAAGCCCGAAGAGCTCACGCGCCTGACGACAGCCATCGTGGACGTGTTGCGGGAGGCCGCATGAGCCTGTTCGACAACCATTTCACAGCCACCCTGACTGAACGCGAAGTCGCCGGAACGCGCCGGACCCTGCGTCCAGTGCTCCGGCAGGACGGCATGATCGTCCGTGACGGGCGACAGATGCTGGATGTGTCGTCCAACGACTATCTCGGGCTAGCGGATCATCCGCTGCTGCGCGAACGCGCTGCCGACTGGGCGCTGCGCTTCGGGACAGGCGCGCGCGCCTCCCGGCTGGTCAGCGGAACGCTGGACCTGCACCGGCGGGTCGAGACGAAAATGGCCACCTTCAAGGGCTGCGAAGATGCGATCCTGTTCGCCTCGGGCTGGCAGGCCAACGCCTCCGTCATGCCTGCACTCTGTGCGCTATCCGTGGCCCGAACAGGCGCGCCGATGCTGGTGTTTTCGGACCGATTGAACCATGCCAGCCTGCATCATGGCTGCGCAGCGGCCGGCGTGCGACAGATTCGCTTCCGACATAACGACCTGTCCCATCTGGAAACCTTGCTGGCCCGCGAGGCCGAAAAACCCGGCTTACGGATGATCGTGACGGAGAGCGTATTCTCCATGGACGGAGACCGCGCCGATATTCCGGCCCTGCGCGCACTGGCGGACCGGGCCGGGGCATTCCTTTATGTGGACGAAGCCCATGCGACCGGCGTGCTGGGGCCAAAGGGTCGCGGATTGTCCTGCGGAATGGCCGATCTAACGATGGGAACGTGCAGCAAGGCGCTGGGCGGCATGGGCGCATATATCACGGGCTCGAAACCGCTCTGCGACTATCTGGTGAATCATGCGTCAGGCTTTATTTACAGCACGGCCCTACCCCCTGCGGTTCTGGGCGCAATTGACGCAGCACTGGATGTCGTACCGGGCCTGAATGTGGAACGCGCCCAGTTGCTTGGACAGGCAGAACGGCTTCGGACCATGCTGCACGGGGCTGGACTGTCCACAGCGGACTCCACGACACAGATTGTTCCTGTCCTGATCGGAGAGTCCGAACGCGCAATGCAGGTCGCAGCCGGACTTGAGGAGGCCGGGTTCCTGACGGTAGCGATCCGCCCACCGACCGTTCCAGCCGGAACCGCGCGACTACGGCTGGCGCTCCACGCCGGGCTAAACGATTCGGAAATCGACCGTCTGGGGCAGGCCATCATCGCTCTGACAAGAGACATCGCATGACACGGGCGCTGTATCTTATACATGGCTGGGGGTTTGACGCGTCCTTCTGGGCAGCGATGCTGGCGCATCTGCCGGATGTGAGCACACAGATCGTGGATTGCGGATATTTCGGCTCAGAACATCGCCCGCCCCTGCCGCAAACGCCCTATCTGGCTGTCGGGCATTCGGCAGGATCGCTGGCCCTGCTGGGACAAGACCTGTCAGGGTGTGAGGGACTAGTGTTTTTCAACGGCTTTCCGCGTTTCACAGCCGCACCAGATTTCCCGGACGGCACACCCGAGAGAGTCCTAATCCGGATGCGCGCGCGCCTGAAGCGTGATCCGGCCAGCGTTCTGCACGATTTCCGTGCGCTTTGTGGAACGGATGCGCCACTTCCCGGCACACCGGATGTGGATGCACTGGCGCAGGGACTGGAAGAGCTCCAGTCCCTGGACTGTCGCTCACAGGCTGCGAATTGGAAGAACAAACTACACTGGATGACGGGAACCGACGATCCGTTCGGTGCCGCCAAGGCCGGTTTTGCAACACCGGGCGAACGGGTTGAAGGCAAGCATCTTCTGCCCCTCACTCACCCTGAATTCTGCGCAAACTTCGTGCGGCGGTGGCTCGATGACCCACGCTGATACTCCCGAAAACCTCCTGCGCCGAAACAACATCGCCGCACGATTTGACGCGGCGCAGGACTATGACGCCGCTGCCCATCTTCAGCGTCGCTGCGCCATGGCACTGATGGATCGCATCCGGGCCGCTACAGCAGATGATGCTCCCGCGTCCATTCTGGAATTCGGCTGTGGTACCGGCTTCCTGACAGCCCAGCTAGCGGATCAATTTCCGCAGGCCAGCCTGCTCGCGACCGATCTGGCGCCTGGCATGATCGCACGGGCACGTCAGCGACTTTCGGGAGAAGCCACCCGCTTTCACGTCATGGACGCAGAACACCCGGATACGTCCGGTCCGTTCGATCTGATTGCCTCCAGCCTGTGCCTGCAATGGTTTTCGAACCGCAGTGACGGTTTGCAGAGGCTTTGCAACCTGCTGGCGCCACAAGGGCAGCTGATGGTCACGACACTGCTACAGGGTAGTCTGGACGAATGGAAGCAGGCCTGCCTGGCTGAATGCGCGCCCTGTGGGGTACCGGATTATCCATCTGCACAGACGGTGCAAGCCGAGTGGCCCGCCGGTGGCACAGGAACATGGGAAGTGCTGACCCTGCATGACCCTGTGGACAGCGCGCGTATGTTCCTGCGAGGTCTGCGGCAAATCGGCGCGTCAATTCCTCGCATCGGCAGCTCTCCCGCCAGCATTGCGACCCTGCGCCGGGCCATGCGGCATTTTGATCGTACAAGTTCCAGCGTGACCTATCAGATCGGCATCGGGACATTCGTGAAATCCGTCGAAAAAACGGAAAGGACAGAGCCATGAACTTTCAACGCGGGGTTTTCGTCACGGGAACGGATACCGGGATCGGCAAGACGCTGGTCAGCGCCATTCTGTGCCGCGCCTGGAACGCCACCTACTGGAAGCCGCTTCAGACCGGTCTTGCGGATGAGGAAGGCGATACGCCAACAGTGCGGGAGCTTGCAGGGATGTCTCCTGCGCGGATCATTCCCCCCGCCTATGCCTTTCAGGCCCCGCTGGCCCCGCTTGCAGCGGGCTATCTGGAAAACGTGACCGTCAATCCGGGACGGCTTGTTCTGCCGCAGGTGCAGGGACCGCTGGTTGTGGAAGGCGCGGGCGGCCTGATGGTGCCGGTGCGTGAAGACATGATGATCGTAGACCTGATCAACAGCCTTGACCTACCGGTCGTGCTGGTCACACGCAGCGGACTGGGGACGATCAATCACACACTTCTGAGCCTTGAGGCTTTGCGGCGACGCGGTATTCCGGTTCTGGGTGTGGTTCCGGTCGGACCGTCCAACCCCGGAAATGAATACGATATTGCACACTTCGGAAAAACGAATATCCTGTTCAGAATTCCGCAGCTTGACGCGATAACGGAAACGGTCGTCTCTGGATTATCAGGCCACGTTCCGTTACTTGATGTCTTGCAGCAACAGATTTCACAATAATGTGTCATCTTGACGCATGCCATAAAAAGGCCGCGTCAACCCTTGTGAAATAACGTCCTCGTCATAGAAGGGCTCTTCGCAACGCAAGGCTTCCGGCGTATCGCTGGAAAATCGGGCCTCGTTTCGGAGATGCCGACAGAAACTGGGATATTGGGAAGAGTATGAGTATCCTGCGCCGTGATCTGGTCAAGCTTGGGGCCGGACTGACCCTTCTGGGAACAGCCTCCCGTATGGCCCATGCCCAGTCCACAGCCACAGCGGCTTCTCCATCAGCCGGAACCGCCGCACCGGAATCGACGCCCTTTGACGATGGCACGGTCCGCCTTCTGGCGCAGCGCCTGTCGAAAAAGCCCTATTCCCCGCCGTCTCCGACGTTGCCAAATGCCATCGCGAACATGGATTTCGACCAGTTCCGCAGCATTGCCTTCAATCCAGAGAAGGCGCTGTGGCATGGTCAGAACCTGGCGTTCGACGTGGAATTCTTCCCGCGCGGCTTCCTGTACAAACCGCGGATCGGCATGAACGAGGTCACGGGCGGGCAGTCCACGCCCATCCCCTACGACCCCGATCTCTTCACCTATTCCAACCCCGTCCTGCGCGTCACAGATGATCTCGGCTTTTCGGGCCTGCGTCTGCGCTATGCGATCAACACGCCGGGCGTCATGGAAGAATGTGCCGTCTTTCTTGGCGCATCCTATTTCCGTGCCGTAGCCAAGGGACAGAATTACGGTCTGTCCGCCCGTGCGTTCGCGAATGGCACCGGCAATCCAAAGGGCGAAGAATTCGCCCTGTTCCGCGAGTTCTGGCTTGAAAAGCCCGAACCTGGCGTGGAGTCCATCGTCATTCATGCGCTGCTCGATAGCCCGTCACTGACCGGTGCGTTCCGCTTCACCATACGCCCAGGTGATACGACCGTTTTCGACGTGCAGTCCTCGCTGTTCCCGCGTCAGGACATCACGGAATCAGGGATCGCGCCACTCACAGGCATGTTCTATTTCGACGCCAACGAACGCAATCACGTCGATGACTGGCGTCCGGCTGCTCATGACAGCGAAGCCCTCCAGATCTGGACAGGTGCGGGGCAGCAGCTTTACCGGCCGCTCATCAACCCAACCGATCTCCAGTTCTCGGCTTTCGAGGACAGCAGCCCGCACGGTTTCGGTCTGATGCAGCGTAAACGTTCCTTCCACGACTACGAAGATCTGGCGCTTAACTACCAGAAGCGTCCGTCACTGTGGATCGAGCCCATCGGCAATTGGGGCGACGGTGCCATCGATCTCGTGGAAATCCCGACACCAAACGAAGTGAACGACAACATCGTCTCCTTCTGGCGCCCCAAGCAGCCCTTAAAGGGCGGACAGGAATACAGCTACATCTACCGGATGTACTGGGGCTGGGACACGCCATGGCCGACCCAGATGGCCCGGGTTGCTGCAACGCGGATTGGTAGTGTGACCGACCATGCCGATGCACGGTTCTTCGTGATCGACTTTACCGGCGCACCGTTCCAGAACGTGCCGCAGGGCACGAATTTCCATCTAATCTCGCAGGCCACACCCGGCACGATCCGCAACGTCGTGGTCGAGCCCAACCCCGAAATCCAGGGCTGGCGCGCAACCTTTGAGTTCGTGCCCGGCGATGCGAAAATGTGTGAACTTCAGGCCCAGCTCGCCAGCGATCAGGGTCCGATTTCAGAAAAATGGATGTATCGTTGGACGCCGTGACCGAATTTTCCCCTTCCGCCGGGCCGGCCACAGCCCCGTTCCTGCCGCCGGAAGCGCCGCTGGTCATGAAGGAGCAGAACCTTCACCAGCAGCCCGACCGTCACGGCAGACCTTTCCGTATCCTGCCGACCACGCCCTCCTTCCTGTGGCTGCGCCGCCTGTTCGTTTTTGGTGGTGCGCTGCTGCTGACGGGCTACGGCATGTACAGGATCAACCAGGTCTTCAACTCGCTCGGTGTCTCGGCACTGGGCGTCATCATTCTGCTCCTGTTCGCCATTCTCGCATTCTGGATTGCCCTGTCTTTTACGTCCTGCCTGGGAGGCTTCGTCTCGCTGATCAGGCGGGGCGGACTGGGGCTCGGCATTCATCGCACAGGACCGCTCCCGGAACTGAAAAGCCGCACCGCTGTCCTGATGCCGACCTATAACGAGGACCCGATGCGGGTCCTCGCCGGTCTGCGAGCCATTCACGACAGCATTCTCGCGACCGGGCAGATCGACGCCTTCGATTTCTTCATCCTGTCCGACACCACCAATCCGGATGTCTGGGTGCAGGAAGAGCGGGCTTTTCTGGAATTCCGCAAGGCCGCGAACGGCGACAGGCGGATCTTCTACCGCCGCCGTCACAAGAATATCGACCGCAAGGCCGGCAATCTGGGCGACTGGGTCACGCGGTTTGGCTCATCCTATCAGCAGATGCTCACACTCGATGCGGACAGCGTCATGGATGGCAGCCTGATCGTGCGCATTACGGCGGCCATGGAGCAGCATAACGGTGTAGGCCTGATCCAGACCCTGCCAGTCATTGTGGGCGGCCGCACACTTTTTGCCCGGATGCAGCAGTTTGCAGGCCGAGTTTATGGACCGCTGATCGCTCATGGCATCGCGTGGTGGCACGGATCGGAAGGTAATTACTGGGGTCATAACGCCGTCATCCGTACGCAGGCCTTCGCCGAACAGGCCGGTCTGCCGCATCTGAAGGGTAAGGCCCCCTTTGGCGGGCATATCCTCAGCCATGACTTTGTGGAAGCCGCACTCATGCGCCGTGGAGGCTGGGCCATTCACATGGTTCCGGGCCTGTTCGGCTCCTATGAAGAAAGCCCGCCGTCCCTGACGGATGTCGCCATCCGCGACCGTCGCTGGTGCCAGGGTAATCTGCAGCACAGTAAGATCCTTGGCACGAAGGGCATGCACTGGGTCAGCCGCGTCCACATGCTAACCGGCATCGGCTCCTACATCATGTCCCCGCTCTGGCTGCTGTTCCTGCTCTTCGGCATCCTTATCTCGCTCCAGTCCCATTTCTATCATCCCGAATATTTCGGCACCAAACCCACGCTTTATCCGCACTGGCCGCGGGTCGATCCGGTTCAGGCAAAGCTCGTCTTCATCGGAACAATGGGAATTCTGCTAGCACCGAAGGCCCTCGCATTCATCGCCATGATATTCGACCGCGCAGCCCTGCGCGGATCGGGCGGCATGTTCCGGCTTGCGATCTCGATCGTACTGGAAACCCTGATTGGCGGCCTGATCGCACCGATTGCCATGCTGATCCAGACCTCCGGCGTCATTTCGATCTTGCTAGGGCGGGATTCCGGCTGGAATGCCCAGAACCGTGACGATGGCCGGGTCTCGCTGAAGGAGGTGGCGCACGGTTACTGGATCTACACCGTGTTCGGCCTGCTTCTAGCCGTTGCGGCATGGTCCGTCTCGCAGGCGCTGTTCTTATGGATGACGCCAGTGCTGCTCGGACTGGTGCTCGCCATCCCGCTGGCCGCGCTGACGGCGAGCCGGGACGTCGGGCTGGGCCTGCGTCGTGCCGGGCTTCTGTTGATTGAGGAGGAAACCGCCCCTCCGCCGATCCTTCAGCTCGCCGCCGCAAACGACACCGCGCGTGAACGCGCAGACCATGCTCCCGATGCGCCGCCGGAAGAAGCCTTTGCCGCCCTCCGCCAGAACGCCACACTTTTAGCCGCCCATGAAGGCGCCCTGCCCCCTCCCCGCAAGCCGGGCGGCCCAATCGATGCCAATCTGCTCGTGGGATTGGTCAAGCTGAGAGAGGCACCATCCCTTCAGATCGCGCTGGAACGCCTTTCACGTCAGGAGAAGGCCGCCGTGCTGGGAAATCCCGAAGGCATCCAGCTCATGGAACAGCTCAAGACCTGAACCCGCAGCGCTTTACGGCATAAAAAAACGCCCCGACCATAACAGGCCGGGGCGTTTTGCATTGAGGTGATGACGCCTTAATGTCCGACGACAGAAGAACTCCCAAAGGACTGAGCCTTCTTGATGATGTCGTTACACGTCATGACGCGCTTGTCCTTGGGCAGGGTACTGATGTCGAAGACATTGCCGCCAGCCGTCTGGAGCAGGCCCTTGCCACCGAGCGAATAGAACTGGTCACTCTGAACATCTGGGCGCTTCGCAATTGTTCGAGCGGCCACGATCGGCGACGTGCCGAGCACCAGTTTCTTCTGCACACAGTAATAGCTCAGTCCCGCAACGTTACCAGCCTGTGCATTCTCGATGGACGGAAGACCATCCGCGCCCAGCGTGCCCGGCGATGCGGCAGTTAGGATGCTCTTACCAGCAGCAACTGCCTGAAAATTGGCGGAAGGCAGGGTTGCCTGGGTTCCAGCCGGGATCGTCCGGACGGGGCTGCTCTGCGGGATAGGCGGGATCGTCTGGGCAACAGCAGCACCCGAAATGGCCAGTCCGGCAGCGGCAAGAACAACGAAATATTTATTCGAGATCATGGCACTATTCTTTCCATATACAGGATGACCTGCGCGCGCCGAGAAGGAGATACAGAAATCATCCAACCTGGGACATCATAAAAGATGATCCATTGCCTTAATTAACACTCAAGACCGGATGTGGTTTCTTGAAGGATACCCTTTTTCTTCATGACAATCATGCAAGAACTTTTGGATGATTACGATTTGTTGAACACATCGTGGACCTTCGCTTCCCCAGCAGGAGCGCATTGAATGGCGACGGTTTCTGCTTCACAGTTTACCCATGTCAAAGCTCCCCGATGCTCCCTCCGCCGCCCCCGTTCCTCCCGTTGCCCGCCGTGAACCACTGAGCACTACACAGCTTGGCCGGACACGCACGGATTCCTATGCCTGGATGAAAGATGAGAACTGGCAGCAGGTCTTGCGGGACCCATCCGTTCTGCGCGAGGACATCGCCGCACATCTGAAAGCGGAGAACGCCTACGCGGAAGCCGTACTGACGGGCATGGAGCCGTTGCGCGAGACACTTCTTCAGGAAATGATCGGCCGCATCCCGCCAGCAGAGGCCTCCGTGCCGGTCCCGGATGGTCCATGGGAATATTATGCCCGCTTCGAGGACGGAGCCCAGCATCCGCTGCGGGTTCGTTGCCCGCGCGGCGGTGGCACGGAACAGGTCCTGCTCGATGCCGATGCTCTCGCGAAGCAGCACGACTATTACGCGCTCTCGCAGACCGACCATTCTCCCGATCACCGATATTTCGTCTACGCAGAGGACATTCAGGGTTCCGAGGTCTATCGAATTCAGGTCGAGGATCTGGAAACCGGAAAGCTCTGCGCCCCGCCCGTACCGAGCACGACAGGCAGCTTCGCCATTTCACCGGACAGCGAGTGGCTGTTCTGGATCTACCGGGATGACAATGGCCGTCCGTCGAAGATCTATCGCCGCCCGCTGACGGGAGGCGAGGATGTTCTGGTCTTTGATGAAACCGATCCGGGGTTCTTCCTCAGCATCGGCGTCAGCGCATCGCGCAAATGGATCGTCATCGAGCGCGGCGACCATGACACCAATGAGACATTACTCATCCCGGCGTCCGATCCGACGATCCCGCCCGTCGTGGCGGCCCCTCTGGTACGGGGCGAGCGCTATTCCCTGACGCACTGGAACGACCGCTTCATCATCCTGACCAACGCAGGCGGAGCCGTGGACTTCCAATTCATGCAGACGCCCGACACGGCAACGGAACGCGAGAACTGGGCGCCCTTCGTTCCGTATCGCGAAGGGCATTATCTCCTGGGGGCCAGCGCCTCGCGCGGGCATCTCGCCTGGGCCGAGCGTCGGGATGGCAACATCCATATTCTCGTCGTGCCCGAAGGCACGGAAGGCGATATCCGCACGCAGGCTAAGGCCATCGGCATGGACGAGCCCGCCTATGACCTGACAATGCTGGGCACGCTGGAATATGACCTCCCCATTCTGCGCTACATCTACCAGTCGCCGACCAACCCGGCGCACTGGTACGATTACGACATGGCGAGCGGCGAGCGTGTGCTGCGCAAGATCCGCGAAGTCCCGTCCGGCCATGATGCAAGCCGGTACGAGACGCGCCGCCTGTTTGCGACATCCCCAGATGGCGCGCAGGTTCCCATCACGGTCCTGATGCGCAAAGGACAGGTTCTGGACGGATCGGCACCCCTTCTTCTGTATGGATATGGCTCCTACGGCATTGCCATGGACGCCGATTTCTCCACAACCGTATTCAGCCTGGTAGACCGGGGCTGGATCCATGCCATCGCCCATGTACGCGGTGGCTCTGAAAAGGGCTGGAACTGGTTCCTGGACGGACGCGGGGCGAAAAAGCCCAACACATTCATCGATTTCATCGCCTGCGCCCGCCACCTCGTCTCGGAAGGTTATGGCTCGGCCGGGCGCATCGTCGCGCAGGGTGGCTCGGCTGGCGGATTGCTTATGGGGGCGATCACAAACATGGCGCCCGAACTGTTTGCCGGCATCGCCGCCCAAGTGCCGTTCGTGGACATGCTTAACACCATGTCCGACGTCTCCCTGCCGCTCACGCCGCCGGAATGGCCAGAATGGGGCAATCCGCTGGAAGACCCTGCCGCCTACGACCTGATCGCCAGTTATTCGCCTTATGACAACATCGCACCCAAAGCGTATCCGCCCGTTCTGGCAATGGGCGGACTATCCGATCCGCGCGTAACCTATTGGGAGCCCGCGAAATGGATCGCCAAGCTGCGCGAAGTCACGTCCGGCGGCCCGTTCCTGTGCCGCATCAACATGGAAGCCGGCCACGGTGGCTCGTCGGGCCGCTTCAAAAGACTGGAAGAAGTCGCGCTCGTTCAGGCCTTCGCGATTTGGGCGATAGATCGCACTTATCGCACCTAATAAATAGCGGTATTGAGCCAGATCTACATGGATAGCGCATCCTTCGTAGCAAAAAAGGGGGAACGACTGGCTCGACCCTCACGGATCAATAGAGCCTTCCCCTAACCGCCCCGCCACCTGGCGCCAATGTCCATGACAGCAGAGAAGGGCAATCTGACCTTGGCCGAGATTCGCGCTCAACTGGCTGAGGATGACCATCACTGTGCCATCGGCACGCTGTAGCGCTTTTTCGCACGCCATAAGATCAGATAAAAAAATACCGCTCAAGCGGCGGAACTCGAACATCCGGACACGACACCGGGAGTGGCTCGATACCCTGCCCGATCTCAATCCGGCAGGGCTGGTCTTCATTGATTTAACCTGAGCTTCCACCAATATGGCGCGCCATTATGGGCGGTGTCTGCGCAGCCAGAAGCTGAACGCTTCAACGCTACATCGTCACTGGAAAACGGCGATAGTCGTCGCCGGGTTACGACCAAGCAATATCGTAACGCCCATGGCGCTGGATGCTCCGATCAATGGCCACAGCTTTCAGCGCTATGTCGATCGCGTGCTGATGGCCGATCTGCCGCCAGGCGACATTATCATCACGGACAATCTTGGCTCTCACAAAGGTCCTAGCGTTCAGGCCGCGCGAAGCAGCAGATGCTGATCGAGCTATTTCCTGCCTTACAGCCCGGACTGCAACTCCATTGAGAAGGCCTTCTCCAAACTCAAGGCCATCTTCGCAAAAGCGCAGAACGCAGACGCAACGTCTGGTGAGACAGGATCAGCATACTGATCGATCAGGCCTCACCAGAAGACCCCGAATCCACTTCGCTTTTATCTGAAGCGCGCATGCTCGCCCATCTGCTCCCGAGCTCTCACAACGTGATTGCCAGAAGCTTTCTTCATATTTTTTTAATGTTTTGTTTTTTATTAACTCTCCCCTTGCCCTCACTTCACCTTTCGGTGATAAACGCCTCAGCTTAAAGGGCTGTAAAGATTTGTTTGCGGAAATTGGGAATTAAGAAGTGACAACTATTACCGTTACATCAAGTGGAAACTGGAGCGGAGAAAATTACAATTATAAAGATATTGTTCTCGACGGAACAAAAAGCGCAATCAGTGTAAATATTTCTCCAACACAATACTCTTGGGGAGACGAGGGAAGCGCATCCTCACCTTTCACGTCCAGTTCCCTTACAACAAAGGGCAATGTAACTCTTACGGGAAATGGTTACCTTACAATTGACGGAAGCGTTACCAACGACGGCGCCCTGGCTGTTGAATCTGCCCATTTAACGGTTCTTGGAACATTAACTGGAAGCGCTATAACCATTGCCAATGGCAGCGCCCTGACTGTTGGCACGCTCAAGACTGCTGTGACGTTCGGTGCGTCCCCTGCAGATTCTTCTGCATACAACACTCTCACAGTCACAAACAATGCTGCCAGCGGTGTCCTCACCCTGAACAACCTGTCTCCGCGTGACAAAATTGTTTTCAACAATGGCGCGACCACGTCTCTTCATTGGAGCAACGACGGATCTGAAATTTTAGATCAAAATAATACAGTTCTGGCAAATGTGACATTTGCTAAAGGCTACAGCAAGGACAACTACAGCTTCTCCGGAGACACGGTAACAATCGTCTGCTTCCTACCGGGCAGCATGATCCGTACGTCCAAAGGCGAAGTTGCTGTCGAAGATCTCCAGATCGGAGACAATGTTATTGCCCTTGACTGGGCAGCCAACAAAGATGTCAGCCGCTCTGTCGTATGGGCTGGAAAAGCGCATGCTGTGGTCAGCGCCCACCTGCCGGATGACGAAGCTGGCTGGCCGGTGCGCATTCTCAAGAACGCAATCGCTGATGGCGTACCCTACAAGGACATGCTGATCACCGCCGAGCATTGCCTGTTCCTTGACGGAAAGTTCGTACCCGCCCGTATGCTGGTGAACGGCAGCTCGATCTTCTACGACAAGTCCATCACGTCCTACGATTACTACCACGTCGAGACCGAGCAGCACTCTGTCATCACCGCCGACGGCATGCTGACCGAATCCTATCTCGACACCGGAAACCGCCGCTCTTTCCGCCAGGATGGCAAGGTCGTTTCCCTCACGCCGTCACGTGCCCTGTCCTGGAACGACGACGCAGCAGCCCCCCTTGGTGTCAGCCGCGAGTTCGTCGAGCCGCTGTTCAGCCAGATCGAAGCCCGCGCAAAGCAGGCTGCAATTGCAAGCCAGAACTCGGCTCCGGTTCTGACCCAAGAATCCGATCTGCGTCTCGAGACGAGCAATGGCATGGTTATCCACGCTGCCCGCGCGGCAGATGACCGCGTTGTTTTCATGATCCCGACGGGCGTGAAGAGTGTGCGCATCGTCTCCAACGCAAGCCGCCCCAGCGATGTCATTGGCCCGTTCGTCGATGACCGCCGCTACTTCGGCGTTGAGGTTGGCGAAGTCCTGATGTTCGAGAGCAATTGCACTCACAACATCACGGCACATCTGACCGAAGGTGAGCTGGATGGCTGGAATACACTCGAACAGGCAGGTACGCGCTGGACGGCTGGCAACGCCATGCTGCCCCTCGGCGAGCGTCACCCCAACAGCATTGCCCTTCTAGCTCTTCAGATCAAAAATGCGGGACCGTACGTCCTGAATGAAACTGCAAAGGCAGAAATCGCGGTTACAGCCTAAAGTCGCCCTGTAATATGACGTTACCCCCGCCCGGATCTGTGGGTGGGGGTAATCCATATTTAAACGAAAAACATGATACTACGCACTCTGCTTCAGCCTGGACTGTTCTAGTCCCCCAAGACGACCATGCGCCGCAACGCCGGGCGAAGGATTTCCCGGGCGGGATGCTCCCCTACACCCTCATGCCCCGCATGGCACAACAAAGTACTCCATAGGCTGGTGGCACCCACCGAAACTCTCCGAGATATTTCAGGTACTCGTCGAGCTGTTTTTTCAACGGCATGGTCGACAAGATCCTCTCCATGAAACTGTCGCCCGATGCGGGTGATTTCATCTGTGACCGAACAGATGGCGGATATCGTCGCCGAAGTGCTGGAAGGCAGCATGAGTGGAGCGGTGACGGCGGTTGCCCTCTTCTGACACGACAGTCACGGTGGCCGTCATACCAGCGGCGAGCGTCAGGTCATCGGGGATCTTGTCGATCTTCACGCGGACCGGGATACGCTGCGCCAGACGCACCCAAGTATAGACCGGATCCACTTCCGGAAGGCCCTGCTTGTTCACCAGCGCGTTGTTGCTGGCGATACCGCGGGTAATACTTTCGACATGGCCGAAGAGCGGGTCATGATAGCCCATCAGATCCATGCGGACGAGATCACCTTCGTCAAGATCATGAACCTTGGTTTCCTCGAAATAGCCGTCCACCCAGTAGGAACTGGTGTCGATGATGTGGATGTTGACCACACCAGCGGTTGCGAAATCACCGGGCCGCATGATGAGATTGGTCACGATGCCGTCGATGGAACTGCGGACCTGCGTTCGCTCAAGGTTGATTTCGGCCTGATGCTCCGCGGCTTCGGCTGCGGCGTACTGGGCCTGCATCTGCTGCGAAAGCGCTTCGTACTGCCGTTTTTCCTCGACTGAAACGGCAGTGCCGGGGATGGCCTTGCGCCACTGGGCCTGAACGACACGAAATTCAAGGTCGGCCTTGCGCTCGACCACACGGGCTTTGGCGGTATCGAGCGCCACCTTGAAGTCGAACGGGTCAATGACATAGAGCACGTCCCCCTTGTGAACGAACTGGTTGTCCTTCACTCGCACTTCGATGATCTGTCCCGAGACGCGCGGCGCGATATTGGCGACCTGCGCACGGACCTGTCCGTTCCGGGTCCAGGGAGAGGCCGTATAGTAATCCCACAGAATGACGACCACGAGAGCCGCCACCACGAGAATACAGAGCGTGATGGTCAAGCGGATCAGGCGATGGGCATTGGCAAGCACGGGAAGGTCACCTTGGTTTCGGAAGAAGAAGTTCGAAGGGGGATCAAAGGATCAGTGTGTAGAGACCGATCAGGCAGATCAGGATACCGAACTGGGCCAGTGGCGGATCCCAGACGAAACGCCACAGATCGAACCAGCCCATGATCCAACGCAGGATAGCCAACGTCAGGAGCGCCAGCGCCAGATTGATCACGAACGCCGAAACCAGCACGCCATCGAGATCGACAACCTGTGTCATCACCATCGTTTGCGTCCTATTCCATAATGATGCACGGCGGAGCGGTTCAGGCGCACCATCGTCCGTACAGCTTCAAGACCACCAATACAGTTGATGATCATCGACTGCTCTTCGCGAATACCGTCAGACAAACGCTCGAAAAACATGGCCTGAAGTTCGGGAATTTCGGCTTCCAGAAGGCCGAGCCTATCGTGGGCCAACAAGCGGCGGACATGACGAACCATGGGCCTGAGGCCATGAAGATGCCCCGCCTGATCCAGATAGTGCCGAACACGGGCGATCGTGCTGGAAAAATCCTCAAGGGCCACGAAACGGTTGAAGACACGCCGGGAGCACAGGCCGGGATCGTGCATCCGGCCCGTCCACATCAGGAACTGGCTCAGGCGTTCGTATTTCCGGCTAAGAAGCGGCGGCCCCATCCGCTCGCCATGTCCAGCAAGCTGCCTCTCCAGATCATAGGCGATGGAAACCGCCAGCCGGAAGCGATGCCTTCGCGCCGTGGGGGGCCAGAGCAGGACCAGCAGCACGAAAGAGAGTACGGCCGCCATCGCATAGAAGGTATTGCGGGTGATGAAGGCCAGGGGGTCGTAATTGTGATGATTGCCGAGTCCGATAAACACCAGAAAGAACACGCCGTAATTGAAGCCGATGGCGCTTGTTTTCGGATTCATCAGCAACAGGCAGGAAATGACGGTCTGCGGCAAAAGCACCAGCGCCAGCCCCAACATGCTCTCAATATGGGGCAGAATCATAAAGTCCAGCCATGCCGCCACGAGAATGCCTGCAGGCATGCCGATAATCGCGCCCTTGCCGAACTGAGCGGTGTCAATGGCGGTAGACGCCAGCGTCAGAACCAGCGCCGTCTGCGCCAGGGCCGTAACGGAAGCCGGAATACTGGAGGCGAGACAAAGCGCGGCGGCCACACTAAAGCCCAGCAGGACACGCATCGCGTTGATGAACGCCGTCACATAGTCCGGATTGCTCTCGAGATGGGCCAGCTTGAGTGCATCGCCCGCCGGGGTAGCGCGCAGGAGCGTGTTCATACCGGTGCGGATATGCAGACGGTTACTAAGCAACGTCGAGCAGCGCTCGAAAAACCAGGCTTCCCGTGCTGAAGGGACGAAACCCGGGTCTTCCTTGCGGATGCCGTCCAGAATCGTATCCATTGTCTCAAGGCGGGTTGTGCCGTCTTCGGAGCGCTCATGCCAGGCCCGAACGTGACGGATCAGAATGTCGGAAATGCCGCCCGTTTCCAGAAGCAATGCAATCGCACGACTCGTGGTCAGGACCGTTAGCATGCCGATGATGCCCAGGCGCGCGCCCGCCATCCGCAGACGTCCGCGTTCGACTTCGGTCCGGGCGTAGGAAATCTGGGTCATGAGCGCGAGGATCTCGCCGCTTAGCCCGATCATCTCTTCCGGCGTTGCGATCGGCTCGCCCATGATGGCGGACTTTCCGGTCTGCCGCACACGATGGGACAGCGTCTCCATGGCCGTGGACAGTCTGCGCCAGGCTTCCGGAGAGCCCGAAAGAATGTTCACTACAGCGATGGATGCAACGCCAATGGCGATATCCGAGGCGCGCGCAATGCTGACAGGGTAGATGTTCTGCGGGTCATCCATAGTGGGGATGGCCACCAGCGCGACCGTATAGCCTGCCAGAAGTGCCCCATACGACCGAAAGTCACGCTCCAGCGACCCTACAAACGCACAGGCTGAAATCCAGAGGGCTGCGCCACCAAGAGAAAGAGCACGCTCCTCATTGAACATCGCAACAAGGATAATGGAGACACTGACACCGAGCACGGTGCCGGCAAGGCGGTAGAACGCCTTGGACAACGCCTGACCACGTAGAGGCTGCGCCAGGATCATGACGGTCACGCCAGCACTGGCCGGAGAGTCAAGCTGCGACCAGAAAGCCGTTCCAAGCGCCAGGACAAGTGCAAACCAGGTCCTGAGACTGAATTGGAGCCACCCTGGACGAAGAACTGACTGTAGTGCCTCAGTCAAGAGAGATACCCCCTAACCGGCACAGACTTTATCAGAATCAGCCCCACGGCCCTCATTACCAGAAGTAGACTTCCAACCTTAGGAGCGCTTGCCCGAAAAAGTTAGCCCTCGAATTCTCTGGACACGTTTTGACAGATGGTGCTTCGAATTTTCACCGTCCAGGAGGCTACTCTTCTTCGGGTGGGAGAGCGTTGCAGGCCGCAGTCAGCTTGGGGTCCGGATGGGATGTAGACGTACGACAATAGGTTCGGGCATCAGCACCACACATATTCGTGACATCCTCCATTTCTGAGGAAAGAACGTCACGCGCAACACCAATGTCCTGATTGTGTTCAGGATCGATGCCTTCTTCCTTGCTCAGCGCCGTCTGCGCCTGATGCATCTCCTTTAGCGCGTTGATGCAAGTGTCACCCGCCGCGTCAGGGTTGGTCTGCAGCACCCGAAGGATCTTGTTGATGGCAAAACCCTGCTGGTTAATCGTGGGATCGTCGTCATTAGTCTTGGCCTCGCCATCATCAGCCCGAACCGCGACAGGGCTGGCGAGGGCGAAGGTGAGAGGAAGAAGGGCCAGCAGAAGGGCGGGACGGGAATGGCGCTTGATCATGACTCTTACGTTAGGAGAAAATCCGAACTGGACAAAGACCCTGAACGAGGCTGTTGCAGGTTGTTGCAAACAGGCCGCAGCAAGGAATTCCGCCGTCTGCATGGCTTACCAGCTTGACTCTGCAGGGTGGGGTGGGTAATCGGGGCCATTCTTTCGCGGGCGTTCCGGCCCGCTGTCCGGTCCGCAAGGGCCTTACCCGTCGAGAGCCTGCAACCATGAAGATCCGCAACAGCCTGAAGTCTGCCAAGGTCCGCGACAAGGACTGCCGTGTTGTCCGCCGCCGCGGCCGCATTTACATCATCAACAAGAAGAACCCGCGCATGAAGGCTCGCCAGGGCTGAACCCCTTGGTCTGCCGGATGACGGACAGGCGGCGCTGGCTAATGGCTGGCGCCGTTCTGCTTTGTAGCCCGGCCCTGACTTTTCTGCCAGTTCTGGCTGCATGCGCCGCAGATCCTGCTACGTACGGCTCCGCAGCGCCTTCTACTGCACAGCCTGCCCTTCCCGCCTCTCAGGCGGCAAAGGCAAAGGCCACACCCCCTGCTTCATCGCCCCATCCGCCGCGCAAAACGCTCCATAACCGCCTTATGGATGCAGAAAAGGCTCTCGCCATGGCGGGGAATGAAAAGCAAGCTAGCGAAATCTCCGAACGTGCCGAAGCCCTCCGCAGCCGCGCCCTGACCGGCAGCGTACAGATGCTCATCAGCGATTCGCATAATGCGCTGGAAAAACATGATTTCCAGCAGGCACAGGACGATCTGACAGCCGCAATCACGATCCAGCCTGACCAGTTCGTGCTTTACCGTCAGCGTGCCGCCATCCGGCTGGCTGCGGGTGACAGCAACGGAGCCATCGCCGATCTGGGCGTTGAGCTTCAGGTTGATCCCGGTGATCCGACGGCCTGGGGCATGCTTGCGGAAGCAGAACATGAACGGCATGAGCCCGAGGCCGCTCTCAAGGCCTTCCATCAAATGCTGCTGCTGAATCCGAAAACACCCGATTCTGACAAGCAGCTCAAAACGCTGGAGCAGGCCCGGGACGGCCAGCAGGACTGACGCTTCGGCGTCCCTTGCTCTGGCAACCCCTTGTATTGCCGGGTGTTCATCCCCTGATTCTTTTTTTCAGGAGATTTTTATGACCAAGCATTCCCCCGCCCCCGAAACCATCATTACAGAGCCGAACGCGAAGAAAAGCTGCTGCTCCAAGATGAAGACCTGCTGTCAGAAAGCCACGCGCGCCCGTGAAATCGGCCTCGCCGGCATGACCGCCATGGCCACATTTGGACCCAAGCGCTTCCGCCCGTATTTCCAGCAGATTCTGGCAGTAATCGCGGTCGTGACCGCTTCGGTCGAGTTTTTCCGCAAGCGCAAGGGCTGATTTTCCAGCCCTAAAGGAAGGAAATAGGGTCGATATCGATATCGACCTTTGCTCCGCCGGTCGGTTTGATATCTCCAAGCCATTGACGCAGAATCGGCTGCACGGCGATGCCTCGCATCGTCCGCAACAACAGTCTGCGGCGATGCCTTCCGCGCAGAACAGCAAGCGGGGCCGGAGCTGGCCCCAAGACCTGCACCCCTTCCCGCTCTGGCGCAGAGAGTGCAATTTCCCGCGCCAGCGCATCTGCCGCTTCCGCACTGGGCGCACTTACGATCAGCGCAGCCAATCGTCCGTAAGGCGGCCAGAATGACGGGCGTCTCTGCTCGGCCTCCTGCTCCATGAAGGTCTGGAAATCATTGGAGACCAGAGCCGTCATGACCGGATGCTCGCCGACATAACTCTGGAGCAGCACGCGCCCGCGGTGCTCCGCACGGCCCGCACGGCCCGCGACCTGATGCAGAAGCTGCACGGTCCGCTCCGCAGCGCGTAAATCTCCGCCCCCCAGGCCCAGATCGGCATCAACAACGCCCACGAGCGTCAGTTTCGGAAAATGCCAGCCCTTGGCCACAATCTGCGTGCCGATGATAAGATTGACCTCTCCGTCCGAAATCTTCCGAACCGCCTCCGCCGTAGCGGCGGGAGAACCGAGCGTATCGGAGGACATCACCAGCAGTTTCGCTTCCGGAAAGCGCAGCTTGGCCTCTTCCGTGATACGCTCAATTCCCGGCCCGATGGGCACGAGCGAATTCTCGGCGTGACATTCCGGGCAGTCCTTCGGAATCCGCTCGTTATGCCCGCAATGATGGCAGGTCAGAATGCCCCGCGCCCTATGCTCCACCAGCCAGGCTGAACAGTTCGGACACTGCATCCGGTGCCCGCAGGCCCGGCACAGCGTCAGGGGCGCATAGCCGCGCCGGTTGAGAAACAGCATGGCCTGCTCCCCCTTCTCCAGCGTTTCATCAATAGCAGTGCAGAGCTTGGGCGACAGAAACAGGCCGCGTTCGGGCGGGTCTGCCCGCATATCCACCAACGACACATCCGGTAGGGTCGCCCCACCATGCCGTGCGGTCAGAAGTTCGTGCCGGTAGCGTCCGCTCTCCACATTCGCAAGCGTTTCGAGCGATGGCGTGGCGGAGACGAGAATGGCCGGTGCATCCGCCAGACGGGCGCGAACAACCGCCATGTCCCGCCCATGATACATGACGCCCTCTTCCTGCTTAAAAGCGCTCTCATGCTCCTCGTCCACCACGACGAGGCCCAGATCAGCAAACGGCAGGAAGAGTGCCGAACGGGCCCCCACCACAACGCGGGCACTGCCTTCCGCCACGGCCCGCCATGTCTCACGCCGGCGCTTGGCCCCGAGATCGGAGTGCCAGATGGCAGGTTCGACCCCAAAACGCCGGATGAAACGATCCGTCCACTGAGCGGAAAGCGCGATTTCCGGCAGCAAGACCAAGGCCTGTTTTCCCTTGGCCAGACAAGCCGCCACAGCCTCGAAATAGACCTCGGTCTTCCCTGAACCGGTCACGCCTTCCAGCAGGGTGACCTGAAACCGACCGGCTTCGACCGGCCTACAGAGTTCCTGCGCGACTTCAGCCTGTTCTTCGGAGAGTTTCGGCGCACCGTGGCTCGGGTCCGGCGTTGCGAACGGGGCGGCCACGTCAATAACAGCCTCGCGCAGCAAACCAGCACTGGCCAGACCACGGATCACGGCAGCACTCGCCCCGCTTCGGGAACCCAGCTCGGCAGTTGTCATGGGCGTAGACGAAACAAAATTGAGCACCGAACGGCGAGCCGGCGTGATGCGCAGATCGCCTTCCAGTGCATCAGTCCGCACCCAGCCCAAAGTGGGCTTGGGCGCATCTTTCAGATGGATACGCATCGCCATCGCCAGCACCAGACCCGGCGGGGTCAGCGTATAGGCAGCAACCCAGTCTATGAAGCGGCGCAGGCTCTGGGGAAGGGGCCGAACATCCAGCTTTCCCGCCACGGGACGCAGACGCGCAAGCGGGACCTCACGGCCGACCGGCAAGGCGAAATCAGCTGGCAGAGTGCGGTCGGTTTCCCAGACACACCCCACGGTTTCACGTCGACCCAACGGAACAGAGACAAGATCTCCGGGCTGAAGCGGCATAGGCGCGAGGTAGTCGAGTGGCCCCGGAAACGGCAGCGGCACGAGCACCGAAACACGCGTTCCGGTGGAAGGTGGCTTTCGCCGGAGATCAGGCTTGGATAGGCTGCTGGATGCCATGATCGTATCTAACCTCCCACGCTCCGAAATGCCATGACGGCCACATTAATGGCGCTCGATGCCCTGCGGGACTGGACCGAATGGCTGACTCACGAGAGGCGTTCGAGCCCACGCACGGTCGAAGCCTACCGACACGACATTCTGCTGGCACTGACGTTTTTTCAGCAGCATCTGGGCGCCGAGGTGACATTGGCGGACCTGAGAAAACTCTCGCTTGCGGACCTGCGCGCCTGGCTTGCCCATGAAACGGCCCGTAGCGAACAACCAACACGCCGCATCACCAGCGCCGACTCGCGGGCACGCTCGCGGGCGAGGCATGTCTCCGCGCTGCGGTCGTTCTTCCGGTATCTGGGTCTACGGCACGATCTCTCCAATCCTGCACCCTCACTACTCGCCACGCCGCGCACGAAAAAGCGCCTGCCGCGCCCTCTTGGAGAAGACGCCGCACGGGCAGCGGCAGAAGGTATTTCCGATGATGCGGAAACCAGCCTGGCGGCATTTCGGGACCGCGCACTGTTCATGCTGCTTTATGGCACCGGGATGCGGATCGGCGAGGCACTGGCGCTCAATATCCGCGATCTGACCAACGCAGGACAAAACATGCTCCGGGTCGTCGGTAAGGGTGGCAAGGAACGGCTCGTGCCTTTACTTCCGGCCGTGATCAAGGTGCTGGAAAGCTGGAAAGCTGCCCATCCGTCTCCGACGCCCGATGCGCCCCTGTTCTGCGGGGTGCGCGGTGGGCGGCTCAATCCCGGCGTAGCCCAGCGCGCCATGCGGACCTGGCGCAAGGGCGAAGGTCTGCCTGATTCCGCAACGCCCCATGCCCTGCGCCATTCCTTTGCGACGCATCTGATGGAAGGCGGGGCCGACCTGCGCACCATTCAGGAACTGATGGGTCATGCCAGCCTCTCCACCACGCAGGCCTATACGCTGGCAGATGAAAAACACCTGCTTGATGTCTGGCGCAAAGCCCACCCACGGGCGGCGCAAGAGTCATGAGACGCCTTCTACCGGCCGCCCTGATCCTGGGCATGGCACTGTACGCAACAACGGTTCACGCCGCCCCCGTCTGCGAAATGAGCCGCGCCATCGTGTTGCCGCTGCGCGATGACGGAGGATATCTGAGCGTGTCCGTGACGGTGAACGGACGGGCGGCCTCCATGATCGTGGATACAGGCTCAGAAGGCAGCCTCATAACGCCGGCTGGAGTCTCCGCCCTGCGCCTGCCGACCGACCCCGAACACCGCACCATGATGCAGGGCCCCAATGGTAGCCCACGCCTGGTGCCGAACGTCCGGATTCAGGATCTCCGGCTTGGCACGCACCCTGCGGCCGAACTTCCCCTTGGCCCCGGAACAATGGCCGTCGGGATGCTCCCGGGTTCGCCCATGATCACGCCCCCCGTTCTGGGCCTGCTCGGCGCGGATGTTCTGGCGGATTACGATTTGGAATTCGATGTCCCACACCAGCGCCTGACTTTATGGACTATCCGTCTGGGCTCCCGCCTGTGTAAGCAGCCTCCCGTCTGGACCGGACACTGGACGACCACACCCATACACCGGCAATCTGGGCGTCTGACCGTAGCCTTCACGCTGGACGGCCTGAGGGGCACGGCCCTGCTGGACAGCGGCGCGCGCTCACATATCGTGAGCACGGATTTCGCCCATCGCCTGGGCCTGACCGACGACCAGCTCGCCCTCGATCCCGGTGGCCTGACAGCGGGCGTGGACATGAAGGAACGCGAATACCACTGGCACCATTTCGGGCGTCTTGAACTGGGAAGCACCGTCTGGACACGACCGGTCCTGACAGTCGCCCCGGTTCACGATCAGGCAGACATGCTGCTGGGCTCCGACTGGTTCGCCCATCACGAGATCTGGCTGTCTTACGCCACGCAACAGCTTTTTTTTCGATAGGCGCAAGGCATCTGTCGTAGCGGGTTGCGACCCGCCGCCAGTTCTTGAGCCTTCCAAACATGGTCTCGATGCGATTGCGGCGTTTGTATTTCCGCCTGTCGTATTTGACCGGTTCCCGCGAGATTTCCGTCCTGGAATGCAGGACTTTATCCCTTTCTCTTCCAGGGGGTCCCTGAACCAGTCGGCGTCATACCCGCGATCTCCCAGCATCCATTGTGCGGCAGGAAGACTGTCCTGCAGTACAGAGGCACCGGTATAATTACTGACCTGACCCGTCGTCATGAAGAGGCTCAGCGGTCGTCTGTTCCGATCGGTGACCGGCATGTAGCTTCGTGTTCATGCCGCCTTTTTTAGCCGCAGGGTCGCATCAATCATAATGGTTCGGGGCTCGGCCTTTGCAACAGACAGGCCATCCATCATCCGGGCGAAAATCCTCATGCGCCCCAGCGCATCCCATTGCGGTGCACAAAAATGATGCAGCTCAACACGCGGCGGCTATCAACTCGGAGTCTGTCTTGGCTTTTCGGAAAGAGCGGCCACAGACGATCCATCTGTTTGTCCGTCAACCAAACACCGGTCGCTCACCTTCAGTCTCCTCGCAGAGCCTGAGCCTGAGCCTGAGCCTGAGCCTGAGCCTGAGCCTGAGCCTGAGCCTGAGCCTAGTGGGAATAATATCTGCATAAAAAAAAAGCCCCTTCCCAAAGGAAGGGGCCTTATTTGAAAGGCTGTGCTCATTCACCCTTGAGGCGCGAATTGCACTGCGACCAGTAGCCGCCGCCCTTCTGGATCCATTTTAGAGCACCGTTCCCACCGTTCGCCTTGTTGGCGTTGTACTGGGCCACGCAGGTCTTCTGGCGGGCGCGGCCAGCCGAGAGCTTACTGAACTCGGGAGAAATGACGGTCGGGAACACAACATTGCCCGATGAGGCAACCGGAGCCTTCGTAGCAACCGGCGCGGCCGTGCTGGCCGAAGTTGCAGCCGCGGCCGGGGCGGCGGGGGCTGCTACGGCAGTCGGTGCGGCTTCAGCAGCCGCAGCCTTGGTCGTTGCACCACAGTTGGCCGCCTTGAAGGCCTTGTAGGACTGGCCGTTCAGGGAACCGTTCTGCTTGGCCGTCTTGAATGCGGCGTGGCATTCCTTGGCGGTCATGGCATGCGCGGGGGCAACGCTCAGACCGGCGACCAGAAGCGCTGCGAGGGAGAGGCCGGAAAAGGCTTTTGTAAACGTCATACAGAAAGAACCTTCATTCTGAAACCGGCGGGAGAAAACAGCCCCCGCAAGCATAACCGCCGAATGAGCGCAATCAGTTGATGCGCTCACCATGCAAAATCATGTCGAGACCTTCAAGCTCCTCTTCCGGCGAGACCCGCAGGCCCATCACCAGATCCAGAACCTTAAGGATCAAGGTCGTCATGATAACACACCAGACCACCGTCACACCCACGGCCTCGGCCTGCGCCACGACCTGATGGACACTAGCAACCGTCCCCTCCGGGTTGGACGCCGTGGCCGAAAGCGGGCCATAGGCAAATGCGCCGGTCAGAATAGCGCCAATGATACCGCCGGTGCCGTGGACGCCGAACGCATCGAGGCTATCGTCATAATTAAAGCGGTGCTTGAGCCAGGTGGCGCTCCAGAAACATCCCGCACCAGCAATCAGACCAATGAGAACAGCGCTGCCCGGTAGAACGAACCCTGCAGCCGGCGTAATGGCGACCAGACCAGCCACCGCACCCGAAATAATCCCCAGCGCCGTTGGCTTGCCCGTGCGCATCCATTCGACGACCATCCAGGCCACGCCGCCCGCTGCGGCAGCAACCTGAGTCGTCAACATAGCCATACCCGCCCGACCATTGGCCCCCAACGCAGAACCGGCATTGAAGCCGAACCAACCGACCCAGAGCAGCGACGCGCCGATAATGGCGTAGGTCAGGTTGAACGGAGACAGGTCTTCCGTGCCAATTCCCTTGCGGCGTCCCAGAATGATCGCACAGACCAGACCCGCCACACCGGAATTGATGTGCACAACCGTGCCGCCGGCGAAGTCCACCGCACCAAGCCCTGCAACCCAGCCGGTCGGGCTCCAAACCCAGTGCGCAACCGGCGCGTAGACCAGCAGCAACCAGGCCACCGTAAAGAGGCACATAGAAGAGAACTTCATGCGCTCGGCATAGGCACCCGTGATAAGGGCTGGAGTGATGACGGCGAACGTCATCTGGAACATCATGTAGACGCTCTCGGGAATTGTCATCGGCACGGCCGCAGGTGTGCCCGCGCCAAGCGTGAAGGCGGAATCAATCCCCTCATGGAAATTGTCCGCAACGCCCCGAAGCAAGACGCGCGACAGATCCCCGATCCAGGGCGAACCCGTCGAGAACGCCAGACTGTACCCGGCCACCATCCAGACCAGACTTCCGATGCAACAGATCATGAAGGACTGGATCAGCGTCGCCAGCACGTTCTTCTTACGGACCATGCCACCATAGAACAGCGCCAGACCAGGTATGGTCATCATCAGGACAAAGGCCGTACTGACAAGCATCCAGGCCGTATCACCCGTATCGATAGGCGCGGCTGCCGGAGCGGCCTGGGCGATGGCGGGCAGCGCGACGACACCGGCTGCGAGGGAAAGTACGGAGCGCCTCAGCGCATGGGCGGACATCACAGAGCGCCCTCGCCGGTTTCTCCCGTGCGGATGCGGATGAGCTGATCGAGGCTGGAGACCATAATCTTGCCGTCACCGATCTTGCCGGTGCGGGCTGCAGTCATGATGGCCTCGATCACGTCCTCGGCAATCGTGTCGGAAACGGCGACCTCGATCTTGAGCTTGGGCAAGAAGCTGACGTGATACTCAGCGCCGCGATAGATTTCCGTCTGGCCTTTCTGGCGGCCAAAACCCTTGACCTCGGTAACAGTCAGGCCCTGCACCCCAAGCGGGGTCAGGGCCTCGCGGACGTCATCGAGCTTGAACGGTTTGATGATGGCAGTAACGAGCTTCACGAACGGCATATCCTCGTTGCGGTCTGGCAATCTGTATCAGAGTATGCCCCAGATCATGCCAGTCTCATAATGATATTGGCAGACCGCCCATGTCGTTTTCGCCGAAATTTTCCTGAACCCCGGATGCTGTTGCCCAAACGCTTCGTCTCAGGGACGTCCGGGCATCCCACCGGGAGGGACAGCAGGTGGGGTCGCAGGCATATCCGGGCCGCGATATGGACCATCCTGCGGGCGATTGACCGTCGGCGAGACCAGGTTGTCCGGCCACGGATTCTGGTCCGGCGTCCCGGAGACAATGGCGGTCCGACCACGCGGCAGACATTCCGGCATCTCAGTCCGCAAACGCCGCAGCATACGTTCACGGATGTCGCAGCCCAGATTCCACATCCCGTTCGCATCGGCAGCCCCCGCGATCAACCGGATGGAAATGACCTGGGCATTGGTATCCGCGATCTGGCAACCAATGGAGGTCTTGTCCAGATCCCAGTCCGGGCACTTGGCGAGTTCCTCGAAATAGATCTCCCGCAGACGCTCGACCGGCGTCTGATAGTCCAGCCACAGAAACAGCGAACAGATCAGAGACGGCGAACTGTGCGTCCAGTTCTGGAACGGATTTTCAAGGAAGTAAGAGATCGGCACGATATAGCGACGCCGGTCCCAGGTGCGCAGGACAACATAGGTCGCGTTGATTTCCTCAACCCAGGCCCAGTCCCCATTCAGGATCAGCATGTCTTCCATGCGGATGGGCTGGGTCACGGCAATCTGGATGCCCGCGAGCAAATTCGTCAAAGCCGGACGGGCTGACAGACCAACGATCAGGGAGGCCGCACCGGCAGACGCAAACAGCGAGACGCCAAATTTCTGCACCGAATGGAACACCATCAGCGAGGATGCGACCGTCAGCACACCGAATGAAATCTCGGTCAGGCGACGCAGAACGCGGATCTGCGTCTGGTGCGAGCGCGCGGTGATATCGTCCGTGTGCTCTTTGGCTGTGATACGGTTAAGATACTGGTCCGTCAGCAGGCGAAACGTCCTGATGATGCCGAAACCGAGATTAAGGATGAACAGACACAGAAAAGCCTGCTCCAAAAAGGCGGTCGTCGCATCGGTAAAGCCCGTCGTGGCCTGAAGGGCGGCACTGACGGCAATAATGATCAGGAAATTGCGGATGATCGTCCGCAGGCGTGCAATGATGGCGTGAATGAACTGAATGCGGCGCAGACCCGGCAGGCGCGGCAGGGCGTCCGTAATGACCCGACTGAACAGCAGCGCAATGCCCGCCGCCAGAAGCAGCAGCAGGATCGAACCCAGCGGAGCGGGAAGCCAGCTCAGAAGATTCCCGACCCGGCTCATGGAATTGACGTAGGAATGTTCAATCATACGCTGTGCGGTTCCCTTATCCCCTGCATAGTCTAACCGATGCGGCTCCGGACGGCTCCATGGAGCCGGAAAGCCGGTCTGGTACGGAAAAGGCGCAGGGCCGTCTTCCGCTGCCATTGTCGTCTGGCGCTCATAGCGATGGAGAACAGAACACCGTCTGAAACGAAATGTTCCCTGATTTCTCCGACGCCGCCAGACATTCATTCAGGATTACGGTCCTACCATGCCGCCCCGAACAGGAAACAGGAACACCAAAGCCGCATTCCGCATCTAATTTTCTGATTATGCATCCCGAATTTTCGGGAATCGACTTCAAAAATACAGTTCGAAAGTCGCATTTCTTTAACGGTATATCTGCGGCACATCCGGATTATTCAACACAGTTCACACCGATACTGTCACTGGCACGCTGGCGCAGACATTTCATCGGGCCGCAGGCACGTCTGTCACGCGCACGCCCCCTTCCGCTCAAACCGCCGCAGGAGTAGGACAGGGGCAGGGAGATGAGTACGATGAAAAAAACCCATTACGACCTCTGCATCAACGGCGCCGGCCCTGTAGGCGCTACGCTGGCGTGTCGTCTGGCGGCAGAGGGCGTTCGCGTCCTGCTCATCGACCGCAATGCCCTGCCCGGCATGGAAGATCCGGCTCTGGATGGTCGGGCCTATGCCATCGCGGAAGGCTCCCGCCGGATGCTCGCGGAGGCGGGCATCTGGGACAATCTGCCCAATGTGGCCCAGCCGATCCATGAAATCCTCGTGGCGGACGGACGCCCTCACGAGGCCCCTTCCCCGCTAACGCTGCATTTCGGCCCGGAAGATGCGCCCGAAGGCCAGAGCTTTGGCTGGATGGTCGAGGCACGGGACCTTCGGCTGGCTATCAACCGGACATTGCAGCAGTATGACAGCCTTGATGTGCTGGCGCCGGATCTGGGAAACTTCACGTTCCATCCGGATCATGTCTCCATCCGTCTGGCCTCCGGCAACACCGTAACGGCGAAACTTGCCGTAGCAGCGGAAGGCCGTCGATCCCCGCTCCGCCGTCAGGCGCGGATCGGCTTGACGAAAATTCCCTATAATGAATACGGCATCGTTGCGACCATCGCGCATGAAAAGCCGCATCATGGCGTGGCGCTCGAACATTTTCTGCCGGAAGGCCCGTTTGCGCGGCTGCCCATGCCCGGCACAGCCGAACACCCACACCGCTCCGCCATCGTCTGGGCCGAGGGCGAAGGCCGCGCCCAGCGCTTCCATGACTTGCCGGACGAGATTTTCGCCCGTGAAATCAAGGCCCGCATGGCGGACGAAGATCTGGGCGAGATCACCCCGACCGGTCGTCGTTGGATCTATCCACTCTCGGCCCAATATGCCCACAGCTATATCGGCCCGCGCCTCGCTCTGGCTGGCGATGCAGCGCACGGCATTCATCCGATTGCAGGGCAAGGCCTGAACATCGGCTTCCGGGACGTGATCTCACTCGCGGAGCTGCTGATCGAGGCGCATCGCAATCGCAAGGACATGGGAAGCCGCGAGCTTCTGGTCCGCTATCAGCGCAACACCCGCCCCGGCAACATGGCCATGCTCGCCGCAACGGACGCGCTTGAGCGACTGTTCGGGAACGACAATCCCGTCCTGCGCCGTCTGCGCGATATGGGCATCGCGGGCGTCCAGCGCTTTCCCGCCCTCCGCCGGGCCTTCGTCAGAAAGGCCATGGGCGTATGACGCGAGCCGCTACCGAAACGCCCCCCGAAAGAACATCGGACCTCACGGCCTTCTGGCAGGACATGCAGTCCCAGGCCTGCAGTTGCCATGATCCGCTGATCCAGGATGTGTTTTCCACCAATATCGGAGACCATCCGGATTTTGCGTCCGCGCTGGCCTCCCTGCTGGGCACGAAACTTGCGGACCGCTCCATTCCAGCGACGAGCATCACCCGGCTCGTCGCCTCGATCCTGAGCGCCGATCCCGATATCGCCGAAGCCGCGGCAGCAGATATTCTCGCGACCTATGACCGCGACCCGGCATGCCCCGACCTCGTCACGCCCTTCCTGTTCTTCAAGGGATGGCAGGCGCTTCAGGCTTACCGGATCTCGCATCATCTCTGGACGAAGGGCCGCCAGCATCTGGCCCATCATTTCCAGAGCCGGATCAACGAGCTTTTCGCCATCGACATTCACCCTGCGGCCCGTCTCGGGCGCCGGCTGAGCATCGACCACGGAACGGGGATTGTTATCGGCGAGACCTGTATCGTCGAAGATGACGTCTCGCTATTTCAGGATGTCACGCTGGGCGGTACGGGCAAACTGAGCGGCAACCGTCACCCCATCGTGCGCCGCGGTGCCATGATCGGCGCGGGCGCCAGAATCCTCGGACGCCTCGTCATCGGGGAATATGCCCGGATCGGCGCGGCCTCAGTCGTGCTGGAAGACATCCCGGCCTATTCTACAGCAGTCGGCAACCCGGCGCGGATCGTGGGCACTACACCCCGGCCAGCCTGAAAGCCGGGCTTAAAGAAAAATCAGGGCCCGGAGCCTGCGCCCCGGCCCCTGATGTCTCTTACTTGTTCGAGAACTTGAAAATCGTCGTGTAATCGAACGTCTGGCCCGGCTTGAGTTCAGTCGTTGGGAAAGACGGGTGGTTCGGGCTGTCAGGATAATGCTCGGCCTCGAACGCAATCGCATCACCCTGACGATAGGCATGACCGGATACCCCGGCATAACCGCCATCCAGCGAGTTGGACGTGTAGACCTGAAGCCCCGGCTGGTTCGTCAGGATTTCCATGCTGCGGCCCGAACGCGGATCGTAGACCTTGCCCGCCAGACGCGGTGCCTGACCGTAAGCACCATTGACGACCCAGTTCATGTCATAGCCACGCGCATACATCATCTGCTGGTCGTTGCTGCGCAGACGGTCCCCGATGACGGTCGGCTTGCTGAAATCAAGCGGCGTCCCGGCAACAGGCGCGATCTGGCCAGTCGGGATGGACGTGGCATCGGTCGGCGTGAAGCCCTCGGCGTTGATCTGCAGGATTTCCGGCTCGATGGAGCCCGAACCCTCGCCATTCAGGTTCCAGTAACTGTGGTTCGTCAGGTTCAGAACCGTCGGCGCATCGGTCGTGGCGACATAATGCAACGACAGGGCATTGTCGGTGCCCAGCGTATAGGTCACATGTGTCGTCAGCTTGCCAGGGAAGCCCTGATCGCCGTTCGGGCTGACCAGCTTGAGCGTCAGATACGCACTGTTGGCATTGGTGCCGGTCTTTTCGATCGTCCAGACGTTCTTATCGAAGCCCTTCTTGCCGCCATGCAGAGCGTTCGGCGGTGCCGTCACGTCAGTGTGATAAATCTTGCCTTCAACGGGAAAATTACCGCCTGCGAGACGGTTGGCGTAGCGGCCGATGATGGCGCCGAAAAACAGGCCGTCCTTCGCGCTGTCGACCGTGTAACCCTTCAGGTTGTCAAAGCCGAGAACCACGTCCTGGACATGCCCTTCACGGTCCGGCGTCTCGACGGACTGGATGATGCCGCCATAGGTGATGATACGGGCCGTCGTGCCGAGGTCGTTCTTCAGGGTCACGATCCGCACGGGCTTGCCATCCGGCGTGCTGCCCCAGGGCTGACTGACCACGGTAGGATGCGCCTGTGCCACACCAGCCCCCACGGAGAGAACCGCGACAGTCGCAAAAAGCGCACTTCTGGAGCCGAAGAATCTGGACATTGAAAACCTCCCGGGTGTTGAGTTGGGGCCACAGTGATCCCAAAAACCTTGAGGGGTCAAAGCCTCGAAAGTGACGGAAGAGTATCTGGATCGTTAAAGCAGATGCCCTCTTCAAACGACCAGCATTTGCAGACATACAGGGATGCACGCTATCGGAGGATACGTTATGACTACGCCCCTCCGCAGTTTTCTGCGACGGATGGCGTGTGGCCCATCGGGGTTCATGGAGTCCTGCAGGGAACGGATTATGAAAATTTCCGTTTCCCTGTGACTTCTTCGTGAGCACAGGGCTGGGAAGGGCATTTTGGGGATGGTTATGGACTTTCGGCAGGACGAAAACGAAATCCGGGAGACGCGCTCACGCCGTGTGTCACGCCGCAGCAGGGCTCTCGCAGGGGCCCTCGCCCTGCTGACTCTCGGAGCCTGTGGCTCGCTGCGTAACCCACCGCCGAAGGATCCGGACGACCTGGCGGACTACAAGGCCGCCAACGATCCTTACGAACCCATGAACCGCAAGATGTACAACCTCCAGATGTGGGCCTATCACAAGGTCCTGCGCCCGGTAGGCAAGGCCTGGATCTGGGCGGTTCCCAAACCCGTGCGTCATTCCATTGCAAACGTAAATGAAACCTGGCGCGAGCCTGCCGTGTTTTTCTCGGATGTGGGCGCAGGCAAGCCGCGTCGTGCCGGAGATGCTTTCATGCGCTTCGCCATCAATATGAGTGCTGGCGTGGCTGGCTTTTTCGATGTTGCCGGCCTCGTCGGGTACAAGCAGCACGAAACCGATCCCGGCCTGACGCTGGGGACCTGGGGCGTGGCGGGCGGCCCGTACCTGTTCGTGCCTTTTATTGGCCCGACCAACATCCGTGACGGCATCGGCTACGGCATCAGCCAGGGCCTGACGCCGATCAACTATGTGCCTCGCGGCTATGATCTGCTAACCTTCAACTGGGCTTACAACGTGGCCGGGACCATGGAAGGCTATGCCAGCTCCATCGACCAGATCGACCATCTCGAACAGGACAGCCTGGACCCGTACTCCTATATCCGGAGTGCTTGGCAGCAGAACCGTCAGAGCCAGATCGACACCATCAAGAGCGACGATCGCGCAACAACCCCTGACTGGTACAACTGAGGAGAACGACATGTTCAACGTATTTTCGCGCCGCGCTGCTCTTGGGGCCGTCGTCTCCCTCGCCGTTGCAACAGGGGCAGCTCACGCCAGTACAGCGACAGATTTCGTGAACTCCTTCGGGAGCCGTCTGGCTGCTGTGGTCAACTCGGGCAAGTCGCTGGACGAAAAGAAGAAAGAGGTTCTCCCACTGCTCAAGGAGAACGTCGATATTACCGGGATTGGCCGCTACTGCCTCGGCAAGTACTGGCGTACCGCAACACCGGCCCAGCGTGACAAGTACATCTCCCTGTTCGATCAGGTGCTGGTCAACACCATCACGGACCAGATCGGCAACTACAAGGGCGTGAGTTTCCGCGTCACGACGACGACGACGACCCCGGATGGCGAGCGCGTCAATGCGCTGATCGACCGTCCGGGCCAACCGGAGGTCAACATGCAGCTCATCATCGGCGGCAACCCACCCAAGGTCGTGGACATGTATGGCGAAGGTGCCAGCCTGCGCATGAACCAGCGCAGCGATTACAGCTCTTATCTGGCCCGCCATAACGGCGACGTCGATGCGCTGAACGCTGCCCTTGAGCGCCAGCTAAACCACCACCAGTAAGATACTGCTACAAACTACCGCTTCTGCGGTTATGAGTTCCTGAAACGGACGGCTTTCCAGCGGAGAGCCGTCCGTTCTGCTATCCAGCGCCGTGAGACAAGACCGGATGACAAGCCCGACATTGCCAAAAGCCGGACAGACAGCACGGAGCAAGGGTTTTCCTGACCTTGGGCGTCAGGGCGGACTTCTGGCGGTCTTCACCCTCGCCTGCCTGACATTCTTCGGTTGGACATGCTGGAAAGGCCTCTGGTTCCTCTCGTTCTGCGACGAGGGCGAACATCTTCTGGGCGGCAGGATGCTGAACGAGGGCGGCAAGCTCTATGTGTCCTATGTGGACACACACGGACCGCTCATCTTCATGCTGTCCCAGCTCTACGGCGCCCTATTTGGCTGGCATTTCCCACAAGGCGCACGGCTGTTCCTGCCGCTTCTGGCACTCATGTCCGCCGCATCCCTCTACACCACATCCGCCCTTCCCGGACGCCGACAGCGCCTTCTCGCCAGCCTGATCTTCGTGGGAGGACTTGCGTCCTACTGGCTGATGGACGCGTTCTACATGGTCAGTTTCTACGCTGTGGCCGGATTTCTGACCGTGGGATTGCTAGCCCTGTTCGTAGTCCCGGCCTGGCTCGACAAAACCCCATCTGCCCTGCCTTCAGCACTTGCGGGATTGTGCCTGATCCTGATTCTTGCATGCGCCTATGCCTATGGACCTGGGGCGCTCCTGATCGTAGCATCAGCCATCTGGCTTCTGGCTGGGCAGAAGAACTACCGTGCCATCAGGGCCTTCGCGGGAGGCGTCCTCGTTGGCGTGTTACTGCTTGCTCTATGGTTCCTGAGATATGCAGACCTCGGAAGTTTCGTAGTCTTCCATATCCTCTTCAATCAGATCGCCTACGCTCCGTTCATCCATTTCGGGCCAGGTACCTTCCTGCTCTCGCTTCTGCCCTCTTTTCAGGGTGAGGCGTTTTACCCCACTCTCGCCCATATCCTGCTCGTCGGCTCGCTTCCTCTGCTGCTCTATCGGCGACCGAAGCGGAACAGAATCGCCATCCTGATCGGGTTCGCAGGCATTATCCTTCTCAACGCCCGTGCCGCCGTGGGCTTCAAAGACGGGCAGACCCTGATCGTGGCGTTTGCGCTGGCAGGACTGGCGCTCATGACATTTTTTGAGCAGCAAGGAAAACCGGGCAAGACGGCCGGCAAGGCTTTGCCCTGCGCCATACTGACAGTCATGGCGCTCTGGGGCAGCAGCCATCTGGCCACCAACACCCCCTTCGGCTGGACCTACCGGGACACCACCCACAGACCACCCTATACGCTCTACCAGCCACTCAATGACGCCCTAAGCAAGAAAGTCCGAGCCCTCGTTCCGCCGGGACAGCCCATCCTGATGCTTCCCTACATGCCCGAGTTCTATTGGATGGCCGACCGGCGGCCGCCTTATGGCTATTACGAGTATCTGCCCTGGGACTGGGTTTATGCCCAACATTCCATCCCGGGCTATCCGCATGATCTGTGCCAGAGACTGCTGAAAGACCCGCCGCCCCTGATCGTCTACACACCAGAGAGCGATCCTACGTCGCTTACTGTCCGGCCATTTTTCGCATGTGTCAGGGAAAGACTGAACAGCCTGTACATGCCGGTCGAGGGCTTTCCGTCCCTACACGTACTGCGCCCTCGATAGGGCCCCCGCACATCAGTCCACTGCGATTTCGTACAGAAGCATGGTGTCGCCGTTACGATCGAAGGTCTGGGTATGGTGCAAGCCGAGACTGCCCAGAACCGTGCGGGACGCGAGATTGTCTTCCCGCGCAACGGCTACGATCCGTTTCTCACCACAGTCGAGCACATAGCGCAGAGCGACCGCAGCAGCTTCGCGGGCGATGCCACGCCCGGCAGCCCAGGGAAAGAGGGCGAAACGCAGCCCGAGACCGCGCCCGTCAGGGCGTTCATGAACGCCCGTGATGCCAACGAAGCGGCCATTTTCGCGGATGGCAAAAATCCCCACGCCGCGCCTGGCCCAAAAACTGACGTCCTCCGCCATTTCCTCTTCGGTCGCGGTCCGGTTACGAACACCACCGAGCATCTTGGCGAAGGCACCGGCATCGCCCTTAAGCGCCACCATATCTTCGAGGTCCGGCCAGTTGACCGGAGTCAGAACAAGCCGGGCGGTTCGGATTTCACGCCCCAGCACGCAGCTCTCCCCAGACCATCAGCAGAAACCTTCAACAGACAGGATTACCCCGTCCGCTGAACGGAAAACGCCGGATCAGCGGGCCA
The DNA here is from genome assembly GCF_016757795.1 of Gluconobacter sphaericus. GTDB lineage: Bacteria > Pseudomonadota > Alphaproteobacteria > Acetobacterales > Acetobacteraceae > Gluconobacter > Gluconobacter sphaericus. The sequence goes on from NZ_CP068419.1 coordinate 914,927, forward strand.
GCGGGCGGTACTTGATGCGGCCGGGTTCGGTGGCGTCCGGGCCCAGACGACGGCGCTTGTCAGCTTCGTAATCCTGGAAGTTGCCCTCGAACCATTCGACATGGCTGTCACCCTCAAACGCCAGGATATGCGTGGCCAGACGGTCGAGGAACCAGCGGTCATGGGTGATGATCACGGCGCAACCGGCAAATTCTGCCAGAGCGTCTTCGAGAGCACGCAGCGTATCGACGTCAAGATCATTGGTCGGTTCGTCGAGCAGGATGACGTTGCTGTCCTGCTTGAGCATCTTCGCCAGATGCACGCGGTTGCGCTCACCACCCGACAGGATACCCACACGCTTCTGCTGGTCCGCGCCCTTGAAGTTGAACGCGCCCACATAAGCGCGGGACGGCACCGTGCGCTTGCCAAGCTGGATGACGTCCGTACCGCCGGAAATTTCTTCCCAGACGGTCTTGTTGTCATCGAGCGTGTTGCGGGACTGGTCCACATAACCCAGCTTCACCGTCTCGCCGATCTTGAGCGAACCGCCATCCGGCGCATCATCGCCCGTGATCATTTTGAACAGCGTGGACTTACCCGCACCGTTCGGCCCGATCACGCCCACGATGCCGCCCGGCGGCAGCTTGAAGCTGAGATTGTCGATCAACAGACGATCGCCAAAGCCCTTGCTGAGATTTTCCGCCTCAATGACCGTGCCACCCAGACGCGGGCCGGGCGTAATCACAATATCTGCCGTGCCGCCTGCCTTTTCGGCATTTGCCGCCAGCATTTCCTCATACTTCGTGATACGCGCCTTGCTCTTGGCCTGACGGGCCTTGGGCGAGCTGGAAATCCACTCCTGCTCGGCGGCAAGAGCGCGCTGGCGGGAGCTTTCTTCCTTCTCTTCCTGCGCCAGACGCTTGCGCTTCTGAACGAGCCAGGAGGAGTAGTTGCCTTCGAACGGATAGCCACGACCACGCTCGAGCTCGAGAATCCAATTGGTGACGTTATCGAGGAAGTAACGGTCATGGGTGATGACCATGACGGTGCCCTGATAGTCCCGCAGCGTTTTTTCGAGCCAGCTCACGCTCTCGGCGTCGAGATGGTTGGTCGGTTCGTCAAGCAGCAGGATATCGGGCTTTTCGAGCAGCAGGCGGCACAGTGCCACGCGGCGGCGTTCACCACCCGAAAGCTTCGTGACCGGGCTGTCAGCCGGCGGGCAACGAAGCGCATCGAGCGCGATTTCCAGTTTACGATCCAGTTCCCAGCCATCACCGGCGTCGATCTTTTCCTGAAGATCGGCCTGCTCGGCGAGCAGCGCGGTCATTTCATCGTCCGACATCGGCTCGGCAAACTTCATCGAAATCTCGTTGAAGCGGTCCACGGCCTTTTTCAGTTCACCGAAACCCTGCGCGACGTTCTCACCGACCGTCATGCTCTCGTCGAGCTTGGGCTCCTGTTCGAGATAGCCGATGCGGACACCCTCAGCGGCCCAGGCCTCACCGCCATATTCTTTCTCAATGCCTGCCATGACCTTGAGCAGCGTGGACTTACCCGCGCCGTTCACACCCAGCACACCGATCTTGACGCCCGGCAGGAAGGACAGCGTGATGCCCTTGAAGACTTCGCGCCCACCCGGATAGGCCTTCGTAAGGTCCTTCATGACATAGACGTACTGGTAGGCGGCCATGGGAGGTCTCCTTGATCGGTGGATGGGCGGGGAAGAAGCGGAACAGATGTCCCGCAGAAATCAGGTTGGCACACCGTGCGCCCGGAGGGACTCGAACCCCCAACCAAGCCGTTATGAGCGGCCGGCTCTAACCAATTGAGCTACAGGCGCGCGGGTGCAGTCCGCAATCGCCCAACTCGGGTCTTTTTGCAAGGGCTGACATGGTGGAATGTGTCTTTTTAAGTTAGTGTGTCACGCCTTCCCGTTCCCTAAAGGCCGTTCAGGCGACCTTTGCTGCCGTTGCGAGATGGCCTCACTGGTCCGTATTGCCCGAAGGGATGTCCGATGCCTGCAAATATCGCGAAAATACCCAGTAGTACCTCACAGACATGATACAGGCCGGACCGGTCGCGCTCATTCGCCGACTGCGATGGCTTTACGCCCCCGACCCGGTCATGGCCGGATATGCGCTGCGAACGACCTTCACCTCTCTCCTCGCGCTCGGCATCGCGCTGTGGATGGAGCTCGGCAGCCCGCAATGGGCGGCGCTGACCGTCTGGATGGTCGCACAGGGCACACGCGGACGCAGTCTTGCGAAAGCCAAATGGCATCTATTCGGCATGGTGGTCGGCGTCATCAGCGGAATCGTTCTGGTCGCCTCCTGCCCTCAGGCGCCACTGATGTTCATCCTTCTGCTGGCAGGCGGAATCGGCGCGTTCTGCATGATCGGCACCTTCATGCCCGGTCCGGCGTCCATGACGAACTACCGTATCCACGGTATGCGGGCCTCGGGCTTCACCTACGCGATTATCTCCCTCGACGGAATCGCGGACCCGCACCACATCTTCGCCATCGCCATGGCGCGCGCCACCTATATTCTGCTGGGGATTGTACTCGAAGCCTCGATTTCCGGACTATTCCAGCTCGGCCTGACCAAACGGACACGCCGACAGCTCGCCAGCACGTTCGAGGACACGCTCAAACCCGCCCTGACCGCCATCGCAGACATCCTGATCGGCAAAGAAGGGGCCATGCAGAACGTGCAGGGTATCTTCACCCAGATCACGACGCTCGGCGATCAGGTAGAGTTCGCGGAAGTTGAGCTCGGCCGCCGCGACCATGCCGGCGACCATGCCCGCGCGGCACTGGCGGATATCGCAGTCCTTCTCGCGCGCGCGCTCGATCTGGCGACCCTCATGCGCTTGCCGCTCAGTCAGGACGACATGTTCCATCAGGAAGCCGAGACCATCCGGGATGTGTTTCTTAAACTCCCCACCCGGCTGGAAGGGACGGAGAACATGAACGCCATTCTGGCGGATCTGCTAGACCTGCGCCGTCAGTGTCGCCAGAAGGTTGTAATCGATTTCAACACCGTTCAGCCGGATGGTGCCGCGCGCGAAGCCGTCCTGCGCCACGGGATGCTCCAGCAGGCCCTCGTTGAACTGATCGATGCGCTCCGCATGGCGCTGAGCCAGTTCGAAGCCAGCCGGCACCCCGAAGCGCACGACCATTTCCACGCCCCGATCCTCTCCTATCGCGACTGGCAGCAGGCCATCACCAACAGCCTGCGCTCGTCCGTCACGGTCTTCGGGGCGGGGCTGATCTGGATCTGCACCGCCTGGCCCAGCGGCCTGACCTTCATTATGTTCGTCTGCATCATCTGCAGCCTGTTCTCCACGCTGGAGCGCCCCGCGCTGGCCACGCAGGCGTTCTTGCGCGGCGCGTGCTGTGCGGTCGTGGCCGCCGGCGTGCTCAATCTCGCCCTGATGGGCAAATCCACGACGTTCGAAATGCTGGGCATGTGGTCAGGCCTTGCCATGATGATCGGCGGCCTAGCCTTCGCTTACCCGCCCCTGGCCCTTCCCGCCGTGTCGTACAACCTCTTCCTGCCGATCCTCATCGGGCCGTCCAATCAGGCAAAGACCGACGAAATCGTCTATTTCAACACGGCTCTGCCGCTCGTTCTGGGCCTGCTCTACGCCTCCTGGATGTACCGGGTCTTCCTGCCTTATGATCCCGCACACCAGCGCTGGACCATGCGCGGACACATCCTGCGGGACCTGCACCGCATCGCCAATGGCCGGATGCAGGAAACGGTGGATAGCGTGGTGTCACGCAACGTGGACCGTTTCGTCCGGCTCATGACCAATTCGGGCTCGACGCCATCCCCAATCATACAAGCCTATCTGACGGGAATCCTGTCAGGCATGCGCGTCATGCTCAACCTGCTGCGTCTTCAGGCCATCCGTCGCGATAAACGGCTCAATCGGAACGCCACAAAGGCGCTCGCCCTCGTTATGGGGCGCATGAGCCATTTCAGCGGCCGCTATCACGGCCATTACGGCCGCACCCTGCGGGCAACGAAACTCGCGATCCTGAATCTGCGGACCTGCGAACGCACCGAATCCCGCCCCCGCGAGCGTTTCATCCTGATCGCTGCCCTGACCAGTCTGGACGTCATCGCCACGGAGCTGGACACGAACCGCGTTTTCTTCGATGCAAACAGCCCGTATCTTGACCCCTCCGTCCGCTCTGAAGAACTAGAATCGACCGGCTGAACGCTGGCTGCCCCCTGACTGAATCCGGGCTGACACAATCCTCACGAACCGATCACGAAGAAATGTTCTGAAACACACTTCCCTTTTCCGGGAAACGGAGGAATTGTTCGTTTTCAGCCGCGGGATACCGCGGACGACAGGTTTAAGACCTACTGGGTTTCAGAACTAAGGATACCGTGATGTTTCGTCGTATCGTGCCCGTCCTCGGCCTCGCCCTCGGGCTCGGTCTGGCTTCCCAGGCCGCCATGGCACAGGAACAGTCCCCCCCGCCCCCGCCAGCCGTTCAGGGCACGCCAAGCAAGGACTTCACGGGCGTTTCGCCCGCCAATCTCGCCGGCATCATGAACTACTGCGTCGAGCAGCAGTACGTCTCCTATGACGAAGGCAACCCGGTTCTCTACGGGCTGAGCGAGAAGTACAAGGCCACCGAACAGACGGTCGGCAATTTCGACTACGCGCTAGGCACCGCTGGCTACTTCGACAGCAACGGCAAGCGCTTCTACCTCGTGGCCTACACGAACGAAGATGACCGCCGCGCCGCCTGCCACGCCGCCGTCAAGGCCGCACAGCCGATGCTCTGAGCCCTGCCCGCAGGACTCGGATTTCGCAAAAACTCCCCTGCCCCACGGCACGGGGAGTTTTTTTATGCACACTTCCCGCCGCTGGGCCGGGCTTCGCCCCTTTCCGCTCTGGGCAGGGACCACAGGCGCCGGTAATATCCCCGCCTCTCCAAACAGTTCAGGACATGAACATCATGGACATTTCCAAAATCTCGCCCGGCAAGGACCTGCCCAACGACATCAACGTCGTCATCGAAATCCCGCAGGGATCGCAGGTGAAGTACGAAGTGGACAAGGACAGCGGCGCCCTCATCGTTGACCGTTTCCTCTTCACGCCGATGGCCTATCCGGCTGCCTACGGCTTCATTCCGGGCACGCTGGCAGCCGATGGCGATCCGGCCGACGCCCTTGTCCTGACGCCAGCAGCCGTTGTTCCGGGCTCCGTGATCCGCGCCCGTCCGATCGGCATGCTGAAGATGGAAGACGAAAGCGGCCAGGACGAGAAGATCATCTGCGTCCCGCACGACAAGGTGCATCCGCAGTTCTCCAACGTGCATTCAGTGGACGACCTGCCTGAAATCACGAAGAAGGCGATCACGCATTTCTTCGAGCGCTACAAGGATCTGGAGCCCAACAAGTGGGTCAAGGTCACGGGCTGGGCTGACAAGACAGAAGCCGGCAAGGTCATCATGGAAGCGCTCGCCGCCGCCAAATAAGACCGATCAGGCTCAAGCCGGGCGTATCAGCTCCGTGCACGAGCCCGCCCGATACTTTTGCAAAAACCCTGTCTCTCCTCGGGAGACAGGGTTTTTTCTCACCTGACATAACATCGTTTTGTGATTATTTACGACTTAAGTAACACTATTTCATAAACTTTATCGCTAAATATGTGTTATATTGCCGTTGCTAATCTGCTTTCCAAGGAATCAGCGGCTTGTCTCGAGTCCATATCCACGCAGTTTTCTGCCTGGCCACATTTCTTCCCTCCTGCGCAATCGCCCAGAGCCTTGGAGCCACAAGCACCACAGCTCAGGATGGCACCGCACAGACATCTCCCGTCTCCAGAACCACGTTTGCTTCCAGCTCAGCGCCATTAACCGTCCAGAGCTACACCCCCAATGCAAAAGTGACCCAGATCCAGGTCACGGCGCCCTTGCAACCCGAGACACCAGTCGTCTGGCCCTCCGAAAACTCCGAACTGCCCAGCGAGCGCGTCAGCACGCCGTTGAACCAGATCTATTTCGGCAATGAATGGGTCCCGCCCCTGCCGCATCCCGAAGCCATTCTCGTCGATCCATTCGGCTGGAACACCTGGTTGCGGGACCGGGGCGTGGCCATCATGATGGATACGACCAACGAGTTTTCGGGCGCCATCACCAGCCCCACCAAGGGCTATGGCCTGCGTCAGGGCAGCAGCAATGCCGGCCAGTACAGCCTTGAAAACGATATCGACTGGGAAAAGCTTGCCAATGTACGCGGCTTCTCGACCCATGCGCTCGTCGTGGGCCGGTACGGCATCCCTGGTAGCCGTATGTTCGGTGACAACCTCAACCCGAGCTCCGAAATTTACGGTGCAGGCGGCAACGTGGTCGTCCATCTCGTCTACGCCTACGCGGAAGAGACGATCGCCAAGGGCCGTGTGGACCTTGCGGGCGGCCGTATTCCATTCCTGAACGATTTCTCCGCCAGCCCGCTGTACTGCACTTTCCAGAACAACGCGTTCTGCGGAAACCCCAAAGCATCTTCCGACAATATCACCCATTCATCCTATCCGGATGCAAGCTGGGCGTTCCGAGTGCGGACACGCCCCACCACCAGCACCTACATCCAGACGGGCGTCTATTTTTCCCAGGCCGGCATTTACGCCAACACGCAGTATCGTACGGGCTTCAAATTTAACGGTGCGGACATCCACGGCGAGGCCATTCCGGTCGAAGCTGGCTGGGAGCCCCTGTTCGGCAAAGACAAGCTGCCCGGCCATTACAAGGTTGGCTATACGATCGACAATGCACCGCATAAGGACAACTATTACGATGTAAACGGGCAGCCGTATGTCCTGACCGGAAAGTCAGCCCGCACCCTGAACTACTCATGGTCGGCCTGGGTACTCGCGGATCAGATGATCCTGCGCCATCACGTCAAAGGCAATGCGGATGCGGGTCTGATTCTGCTGGGCGGCATGTATGCCAACAGCCCCCGCACGCAGCTCAGAGCGCAGCAATATTCCGCCGGCCTTATCGACAGCGGATTCTGGGCAGCCCGTCCGCTGGATACGATCGGCATCAACTTCTCCTATGTGCGCGTCTCCAAATACGCGACAGCAACGGAGCGTCTGCAGGCCATGTCCGGACTACCCCTCATGGCCAGCTCTCTGACGCCACAGACCTTTGGTGAAGTGTTCGAAGCAACCTACCGCATTCATGTCATGCGCGGCATCACCTTCGCGCCCGACTTCCAGTACTATTTCCACCCAGGCGCCCAGAAGGCCCTCAAGGACGCAGCAATGCTCGGCTTCAAAAGCCACGTCCAGTTCTTCTGATCCCCTATCCAGGAAGCATCGTTTCCCACGATGCTTCCTGTACGTTCCGCCCACACCGTTCTGTCAGCAAAGCGGCCAGATCTGCTGCCTGCCTGCGAATTTCCGGAATGGCCGTCGTCTCGAACAATGTTCCCCAGCGCATCGGCCCAAGCGCGAACAAATCTCCAGAACAGCGCCCGGCCGCATCTGTCAGCGCGCCATCGTCGCGACAGTGCAATCCACCCAGAGCGGTCTCCCGCACCATTCCGGCTTCCAGAAGCTCATGGGGAAGAGTGTCTGCCATCTGCCGGTAAGCCCGGCTTGGTCCCGTACAATTCACAACATGATCGGCGGACAGCGTGAACAGGCCCACCCTGTCACGTGCCCGGACCAGCACCTGCCCGGCCTCCGCACCCAGATGGGTTACCTGCCCGCGCCGACAGTCCAGCGTGCCGTTTTCCAGTTCCGCCATCATGAAATCCGCCACCTCCGGCGCGACACGATGCCGCACGATGTCCCAGCGTCGCTGAAGATGCCGCCGGAAGCGCTGTTTTTCCGCCAGATCCAGAGCCTGCCACAGCGGATTGATCCGCGGACGCAGCGCATCGACCGCACTGCGCCAGCCACTCCCTTTGGCCAGACTCGCCCGGAACGCCCGGAAATATGCCCGCGCCGTCGCAGGTGTTCCGGCAGGAATGATGTCCGTTTTTGCGGGGGCAGAAGACGCATGACGCTCGGGACACCAGCCATGACGGGACAGGGCCACAACCCGCCCCCGATGACCGTTTTCGCGCAGGCGCATCAGCACGTCGAGGGAGGTCAGCCCCGTTCCGATCAGAACAACAGCCGCATCAGGCGCGATCCGGTCATAGAATCCGTTGTCCCAGCCCGAGGGATGATACTGCCTCCTCAAAACCAAGTCCGGGTCTACCTTGGCAACAGGCGCGGGGCCGAAATTGCCGGTCGCGAGCACAACCTGATCTGCCTGAAGCCTCTCTCCATCACCGAGCGCCAGTTCCAGCCGCCCCGCGACGCGATGGCAGGACAGCACGCTGATCTGCCGCCACTCAGGACACCCCTCCGCCCAGAGACTGGACAGATACTGCCCGAACACAGCCCTCGGCATGAACTGGCCGGGCGTGACTTCCGCATCGTGATGCACACGGAGCCAGCGCAGGAAATGCTCCGGATCATCGGGATCAGCACTCATGCCGCCCGCTGGAACATTGAGAAAATGGCAGGGAGACAGCGTGGAATAGGCCAGCCCGACCGCAGGGCGTTCCGCAGGATCGATCACGATGATCCGCGCCTGAACATGCATCCTGCGTAGGTTCCAGGCCAGCAGCGTTCCGCTGGCCCCGCCTCCTATGATAACAATGAGAGGGCGGTCTGAAGGGGACATGCTGCCGTTTTTCTCCACTGAATCGTCTGCAAAGCGGAGCATGACTAAAACAACGGAAACTGAGCAGGACGTTTCGTAACAGACGTTCTCGAAAACCGCTCAACAGAACATCAGAAAACCTGCCCCAGAAGGCAATAGTCCGTAATTTTCAATATTCTGGAAACCTTCTGGAGCGGGCGATGGGATTCGAACCCACGACCCCAACCTTGGCAAGGTTGTGCTCTACCCCTGAGCTACGCCCGCACTCCGTGGAGGGGCTTATGGCCGAATCCCGAACATCGTGCAAGAGGCAACATGCACCTTCCGCCAACAGTGCTCAGACATGAAAACTGATATCGGCCAGGAGGGGAAATCTGAAACGAAAAAAGGCACCCGAAGGTGCCTTTTTCGATGGAGCGGGCGATGGGATTCGAACCCACGACCCCAACCTTGGCAAGGTTGTGCTCTACCCCTGAGCTACGCCCGCACTCCGTGGAGGGGCTTATGACCGAATCAATATCACAGCGCAAGAGGAATTTTTCGATTCAGAAGCAATATTCTTTTTCAGACACAACACCCCAAGTCACAGGACAGCACCCGGGACTTGCACACCGGAGACGCACATCCGATCTTTCAGGGAACTTGTCTTTCCAGCGAACGGTTTCCGCCCCCATGAGCAGCACATTCGACGAACACCTGATTGGTCAGTCTTCCAGCAAAGCACCGGCAGGCGCAGCCGCTACCATCATTGACGCCGATCAGACGAATTTCATGACAGATGTCGTGGAAGCCAGCCGGGAAATCCCGGTTCTGGTCGATTTCTGGGCTCCCTGGTGCGGTCCTTGCAAACAGCTCACCCCTGTACTCGAAAAGGTCGTCCAGGCGGCTGGAGGGCGCGTCAGACTCGTCAAGGTCGATGTGGAAGCCAATCAGGCCCTCGCCGCACAGCTCGGCCAACTGGGTCTACCGCTCCAGTCCATTCCGCTTGTCGTGGCTTTCTGGAAAGGTCAGGTGCTGGATCTTTTCCAGGGTGCCCAGCCGGAAAGCGAAGTCCGCCGTTTCGTGGAATCCCTTCTGAAACTGGCCGGTGACGTCATGCCAGCAACGGAAATCCTGGCAGCAGCCCGTCAGGCGTTGGCAGACGGACACGCGGATCAGGCCGCCGCTCTGTTCTCGCAGCTTCTGGAATCCGAGCCTGAAAACCCTGAAGCCTGGGGCGGCATGATCCGGGCGCTCATTGCCCTGAACGAACCCGAAGCCGCCCAGGACGCTTCCGCGCAGGTGCCTGCAAAGCTGGACAGGCATTCCGAGGTCACCGGTGCCCGCGCTGCGCTGGCCCTCCACACCGAGGGCGCCAAGGCCGCCTCAGAACTTGAAACGCTTAGCCGGCAGAGCGCTGCCTCACCGAA